>JAEWMY010000028.1 GCA_023393015.1 Spirochaetota bacterium | reverse complement strand
TCGTGTCCTGCGAGGCCGGCGTCGCCGCCGGTTGGGAACGATGGACCTCGTGCGGCAAGGACAACTTCTCGATCAACCGCTTCGGCGAGTCGGGACCCGCGGGCAAGGTGGCGGAGCACCTCGGCTTTACGGCCGCCGCGCTCGCTCGGGTTATAGAAGGGTAATCCTTATCGGGGGCTCGGCGTCACAGGTTGTCGACGCCGATTCGAAGCTCGTTTACGGCGTACAGGACCTCGCGTTTCGCGAGGTCCTTTTTTTCGGACCAGTCGTCCTCGGCGAACTCGAGCAGGCGGTACAGGCCGGAGCGGATCTCGTCGAGCCGGTCGTTGAAATCCCCCATGAGGTGGGTTCGGTCATTCGCCATCTGTCACCGCCCGCGTTCCCCGTTCGCCCCGTTTTTTCAGGGCCATTCCCGCCGCTATGAAGGCGAGCCCCGCGGCGATCATCCCGAGGCAGAGTACCTGTCCGGTCGAAATGTTCCAGAGGGACTCGAAGAGGTACGTCGGCGCGTCGGCGCCCGTCGCCGAGAATCGGTAGCCGATGTCGGCGTCGGGCTCGCGGAAGTATTCGATCACGAAGCGCGCGAGGCCGTAGCCGATCGTGTAGACGGCGGAGATGAAACCGTTGAAGGGACGCCGCCGTTTGAAGACGAACCAGATTACCGCCCACAGGACGAGGCCCTCGAAGAGCGCCTCGTAGAGTTGGCTCGGGTGGCGCGGGAGGTTGACGAGCGAAGCCCCGCCGGGTATGGCCATCCCTAGGCGCGTCGCCATTTCGCTCACCCAGGGTTCGCTCAGGGGAAAGCGGGCGGCGTGGGGAAAGACCATGCCGATCGGGCTTTCGGTGACCCTGCCGAAGAGCTCGCCGTTGAGAAAGTTGCCGAGCCGCCCGAAGGTATACCCGAGGGGGACCGAGGCCGCCATCGTGTCGCACCAGGCGAGGAAGGGTTTTTTGCGTTTCGCCGTCCACGCGAGCATCCCGAGGAATCCCCCGACGAACCCGCCGTGGTAGGACATCCCCTGCAGTCCCGTCCACGCGCCGCCTTCCGAAAAGGGCCAGAAGATGAGCCAGGGTTTCGCGAGGTAGACGCCCGAGGTGTCGTAGACGAGCGTCGCGAAGACGCGCGCGCCGGCGAGCAGGCCGAAGATGCCCCAGGTAAAGAAGCTCAGGACGTCGTCGTCGGTGACCTCTCCTCCCCCCTGCGCGAGCGAAAGCTCGCCCGCGCGCGTCTGCCTGAGAAACAGGTAATAGGCCGTGGCGAAGGCGAACAGGTACATGAGTCCGTACCAGCGGAGAAACGGCAGTCCCGGTATGATCTCGGGCTTGATCCACGAAGGGTAGGTAAGGCTGAACGGCATGATTACTCCTGTTTGTCGATGGCGGGATGGGCGGCCGGTTCGCCGTCCGGCGCGCGGTCCTGTCCGGCTCCGTCCCCGTCGGCCTCTTCGATGGGCGCGCACACGATCTGGCCGGTTTTCTGGTCGAAGAAGAACGTCACATGGTTGCGGCGTTCGCGAACCTCGTAATACCTTCCGTGGCTTTCGAGGATTACCCCGGGGTATACGGTATTCTCGACGCGTACGCGCGAGATGACGTGAGTCTCGTACTGTTCCTTGAGCGTGAATATGCGCACGGTAAGCTTGTCGTTCCGCTTCAGGAGGTCGAGCTTCTTCCTGCGAAGCTCGTGGATGCGCGGGTTCGTGCTCGAGGTCTTCTGCATTTCCGCGTCGAGCCTCGCGACGGCCTCCTTGATCCTGAGCACCTCGCGTTCGCTCACCTCGATCTGGTCGCTGACGAGGTAGTTCTGCCCGAAGGATACGCTCGTGCGGATCGTCTTCTCCGACCCGAGCTCGAACACCTCGATGCCGCGCGACGCGCGCACGGTTCCGCCGAGAAGGACCGCCGGGTTTCCGCGCATGACAAGCTTGCCGTTCGTCTTGACCGTGCACTGAAAGCAGTAATTGTCGACCTCTATATCCCCGCCGGCGAGCAGCTTGGCGTTTTCCGCGAAGGTGAGGGATATGTCGTTCTTGGCCCACACGGTTCCCCGGCCGGCGCCCTTGATGCCGCCGTTCATGACGACCGATTCTTCCCCGTACACGAGCGAGGCGCCCGCCGTCCCCGTCACCGTCAGCGAGCCGTTCGCCTTGACCGCGCGGCCGTTTCCGATCGAGCCGGTAAGCGCGAGGTCTCCCGGGAAGATAACGTCCCCGGTTTCGTCCGTCACGTCCGCGACGACCTCGCGAGTTCTGGAGACCCGGTACCTGTTGCCGGAGAACGTGAGATCTCCCGATGCGAGCGAGACGAACGTCGTTTCCCCGTCGGCCTCTTCCTCCGCGATCGTGTCGTCGTGCTCGGGCTCGCTTTCCGGTCGCGCCTGCGACGAGGGTATTTTCCTGCCGAACACGTCCGTGCCGTCGGCTCCGTCCTTGAGCTTCCTGATCTTCAGTATCCGCGCCCCCGCGAGGACGCATGTCGGGCCGGAAGAGGCGTCGACGTCCAGGAGGCGCGTGATCCGCGACGTTCCCGGCAAGACCGGAGATTCCCCGCGGAGGATGACTATCTCGGCGTTTTTACCCGTCGATCGGACCTCGCGTATCGTGCGCTCGACGAGTGTCTCGTCGACGTTTCCCGCTATCCCGCTATCCCCGATCGCCTTCGCGACGAGTTCCCGCGTAAGCGGAGTCCCCGCCCCCTCTTCCTTCTCGAGGATGAGCGAGGCGGTCATGTTGTCGCTCGTCACGGCGACCGTCGCCTTCGCGTCGCGGTACGGAACGACCCGCAGGCGCAAGGCGTTGCCCTCTCCCGCGGCGATGAGGACGCCCGCGCAGTCCGCCTTGAAGCCGAGCGGCCCGAGACTGACGCCCTCTATCGTTTGGACGAAGGGGTCGTTGCCGGGAAGCCCGGGTATCTCGTTTCCGAACACGTCCTTCCCAGGAGCGCCGCGTTCCGCGGGGGATATCTCGTACAGGAGGAAGCCCGCGTCGACGAGCGCGAGACGTTCGGCGCTCGCGCAGGGAAACGATTTTTCCGCGCTCGAGGCGGGAGCGGAGCCCGCCCATTCGGCGAGACGTTTGCGCGTCTTCCCGGCCTCGGGGGCCTCGAGCCAGTCGACGAAGGCCTTGAGCTCGCGGTCGGGGCCTCGCGCGGGCGGCGTTCCCCTCGCGAGCTCGAGGGCGGGAAGTTCCATCGCGGGGGAATCGCGGAACGCGGATATCGCGGCCTTGACGGCCTCGACGTCGATACCCCGGAGCCTGCTCGCGTTTATGGCCGAGGAGATGAGCTTCATGTCCAGCGGGTTTTTCCTGTCGGACGATTTTCTGACGTAGAGGGTAGCGAGGGTCTTGTCCGGGGTCACAGAAAGGCGCACGTCGAACGTCGGCTCTATTCCGACCGGAAACGAGAACTCTTCGCCCGCGAGGGCGACCGCCTTGGACAATCCCTTCTCAAGGCTCGCGTCGGAGACGAGTTCGTAGGGGTTGACGGAAAGTTCCGACGCGCGGGCCTTGATCGCCGCGACGTCGGGATAGTCGCCCGCGGCCAGCCCCGCCTCGATCCTGAGGTACCAGCGGCGGTTCTTCTGGTTTTCCTCGATGTCCCACGCCTTCTTCGCCATCGCGCCCGACCCCTAGAGCTTGAATCCCTGCATGAGGGCCTGGGCGATCTTGCTCTTGAGCAAGGCGTTTTCCTTTTTCAGCGCGGACAGCTCGTATTGCTGCGACTTGATCGTCTCCGCGAGGTCTCCCATGGAAAGCGTCCCCGATCCGACGAGTTCCTCCACGTAGTTCATGCGCGCGTCGAAATCGACGGCGGCCTCCATCTCGGCGGTCTGGAAGCTTTCCTCGGAAAGGGTGGCGATCTCGTCCGCGCTTTCCGCGTCGTCCCATTGGCCCTCGTCCTGCAGGATCTTGTCGGCTATGCGGTAAACGGCCTGCGAGAGCACGGACTGCGGTTTGTACACGATGACCGGAAGCCGGGAAGCGAGCGCGATGTCCTGGGCCGCGTCGCGGTAGATGACCCCGAGATGCTCGAGGTCGATATTGAGGTATTCGCGGCAGGAACGCCTTATCTTGAGCGCCTTGTCCGCGTCCTTGGGGTCGTCGATCATGTTCATCACGAGACGGGGACGGAACGCGTCGCTTCTCTCGCGGAAGGCCCGCGCGTTCTCGGGGTCGATTTTCGCGATCTCCTCGATTATCTTCGGGATGTACATGCGGCGGAGGGCGGAGCTGTCGCCCTTGAGCCCGTCGAGCCAGTCGCGCGCGGGGCTTCCCTTCTTGAAGGTCGTGAACATGAGGCGGAATACCGCGTTCTTCAGGAAGAGATACGCGTTGAGCGTCGCGGTCACGGTAGGCGCCGTGACGACGATACCCCGATGCGACATCATGAAGAAATCGAGAATGCCCGTATGGGTTCCCGCCCCGAGATCGAGGATGACGAAGTCGAAGTCGGACTTGAGGATATTCTTGGTCAGCGAGGATTTCTGCGGGGCGCGAAGCGCGGTGAGCCCGGGTATCTCCGAGTCGCCCGCGACGAACGAAACCCCTTTCCACGAGGTCTCCATCACGCAGTCCTCGAAGGTGGTCGAGCCGGTCAGGAAGGTGCCGATGCCGGCCTTCGGCGAGGGAACGCCCAGGACGAGGTGCAGGTTCGACGCGCCGAGGTCGAGGTCGGCGAGCAGGACGGACTTTCCCGCCTCGCCGAGGGCTATCGCGAGGTTGGCCGATAGAAGGCTTTTGCCGACGCCGCCCTTTCCGCTCGCGACCGGGATTATTCGCATGTCTTGCGTCCCCGGTTAAGGCAGTACAGCCCCACCGCCGAGTCGCCCGCGAGAACGAGCAGGGCGAGGGCGATCGAGAGCGCGAGCGAAAGGTCCCGCATCGAGGCGAACTCGATCGCCGGTCGCGCGGTTTTGACGATATAGACCACGAGCGCGGGGAGGCCGAGCGCCTTGACGAGGCTTACGACGGGCAATAAATGGCGGAATCCGGACTCGTTGCCCGACAGCATGAACAGGAGCGCCGGGGCGAGGCAGAGCAGGGGGATCGCCGCGTACCAACTGATCGGCAACAGCTCGGCGCCCGCTCCCGCCCTTAAAAGGAGGAACAGCCTGACGAGCTCATACAGGATACACGCGTGATATACGCCGGGTCGGAGTCGCATTAATAAAGAAGTCTACGCAACAAGCCGTCCCCGGTCAAGGGGTGGTTTTCCGCAACTTGACAAAGGGTATCGCTTGGCCTGACAATGAAATCATGAATTCCAGGAAACTCTGGCTGGGCGCGCTCGTATTCTCCGGGGCCCTCCTCGCCTTCACCCTTTCGTCGCCGGCCCTCTTCGCGCGCGACACCGCCTCCGGGGACGTACCGAAAGACCGCTTCCTTCAGATTTTCCAGTACGTGTTCGAGTTCATTCAGGAAAACTACGTCGACGAGGTTGACCCGCGCGTCCTCTACGAGGGCGCGATGAAGGGAATGCTCGACGCCCTGGGCGATCCGTATACGACGTACATCGACACGGAAAGCATCATGGGACTCAACCTGAAGGATACGACGACCGGAACCTTCGGCGGCGTGGGTCTTTCGATCACGAAGCCCCTCGTGTCCGCGCCGGACAAGCCCGCCTACGTCGAGGTAGCCTCGCCGATAGAGGATACCCCCGGGTGGAAGGCCGGCATCCAGCCGGGCGACTTCATAATCTCGATTGACGGGACGGGGACCGCGGACATCACCATGGAGGACGTCCTTTCGCGCCTTCGCGGGCCCGTCGGCACCAAGGTGAACGTGCAAATAAAGCGCGGCAAGCTCATGGAATTCCCGGTCACGCTTACGCGCGCCCTCATCGAGGTGCCGACAGTCAAGTTCGAGATGATGAGCGACGGCATCGGCTATCTGAGAATCATCGAGTTCACCCCGGTAACGCCCGGCCGCGTCCAGGACGCTCTGGACGCCTTCGAGAAGGCCGGTTACACGGGGCTCGTCATCGATCTCCGCAACAACCCGGGCGGACTGATCACGAGCGTCGTCGACGTGGCCGACAAGTTCGTCGACTCGGGCGTCATCGTCTCCACGCGCTCGCGCATCTCCTACGAGAACCGCGAGTTCAAGGCGAATCCCTCGCGGACGACCTTCCGCGACAAGGGCATCCCGATCGTCGTGCTCATCAACAAGGGTTCGGCGAGCGCGTCCGAGATCCTCGCCGGGGCGCTCAAGGATTATCGCCTCGCGTATCTCGTCGGCGAGACCACGTACGGCAAGGGTTCCGTTCAGCAGGTGATGGACCTGCTGAACAAGGACGCGATGAAGATCACGATGGCGCGGTACTATACCCCGAGCGGCGCGAACATCGACAAGACCGGCATCCCGCCCGACCGCGAGATCAAGGTTCCCGAGCTGACCGAGGAAGAGGAAAAGGCCCTTGGGGAACTCTTCCAGACGACCAAGCTCGCCGATTTCGTCGCCGGCAAGTCCTCGCTCGCCGGGAACGAGGCCGAGGCCTTCGCGCGAACCCTGCAGAAGGACTACAAGGTCGACCTGCGCATCCTGAAACGCCTCGTCGTCCAGGAATACTACCGCACGCACGTCGGCCCGCTCTACGACCTCGAGTACGACGTGCAGCTGCGCGGCGCGGTCGATATCCTCCTGAAGGAAAACGTCCCTTCGCTCATAGAGTCCACGAAGACGGTCATCGAGCTGCAGGAAACGGGCTCGCCCGAACCGGCCGCCTCGGGCACATGAGGCAATTCATACTGCCGAAAGACCCCGCGCCCGACGGCACCGTCGTGCTGTGCGGGGGCGATTACCGGTATCTTTCCGGCGTACTCCGACTTTCCCCCGACGATCCCGTCGAAGGCAGGCTTCCCGACGGAAGCCTGCGGTCGTTTCGCGTGGCTTCCCTCGACCGCCGCGCAAGGACCATCACGTTGCGTCCCGCCGACGAGCGCGCCGGGACGGGCGGCGTCGCCCCGCTCGTCGCCGTTCCTCCGGGGTTTCCCTTCATGGTGCTGTTTCAGTGGCGGCTCAAGGGCCCCAAGATGGACCTCGTGATCCGTCAGGCGACCGAGGCCGGCGTCGCTGCGATCGTGCCGGTGTCCGGCGAACGTTGCGTCGCGCTCTCGGCCGGAGACGCGCGAGGCGGCCGGTTGGAACGTATCGTGCGCGAAGCGCGCCAGCAAAGCGGCTCGCCGGTCGCTACGGAGTTGCTGGACACGGTTCCCTCGTCCGGGGTCGGCGCCGTCTGGTCCGAGCTCCGCGCGCGCGCCGGTTCATTCGCGCAAGCCGACGACGTTACCGGTTCGCGCTCCGACCGGCCGGCGGCCGACCGCGCCCTCGTTTTTACCGAGGCCCCCCTTGCGCGAAAAACCCTCCATCGCTATCTTGAATCGGGCGCCCGTTCGGTCGCGCTCGCCGTCGGTCCCGAGGGCGGCATGACGGACGGGGAGATCGACGGCCTCGTCGCGGCCGGGTTCGAATGCGTCCATTTCGCGACCAACGTCCTCAGGGCGGAAACCTGCGCGCTCTACGCCATCGCGGCGGTCCAGAACGCGTTGATGGAGATTGAATCGTGGCGATCGAAAGAATAGAGTTTCTCAGGGTTCCGCTGGACATCGTGTCGGAGGAGGACCTCGAGTCCGCCGTCCTCGACCTGCTCGCCTCGGGCGAGACGAAGCATATCATGCTCGTGTCCCTCTGGGACGTGCTTCGCGCGCGCCGTCGCGGCGAGTTCCGCTCGATGGTCACGCAGGCCGCCCTCGTGATCCCCACCTCGAAGAGCCTCATCAGAGGCGCGCGGTTCCTGAACAAGCGCGTACCCGCGCGGTACCAGCCGTTCTCCTTCATAATCTCCGTACTCGGCGTCCTCGAGCGCTATTTCAAGTCGGTGTATCTTCTCGGTTCGCACCACCGGAGCCTGTTGCAAGCCGAGCGCAACGTTCGCAGTACCTTCCCCAAGCTCGGGATAGTCGGCAGGTTCGCCGGGCATTACCACCGGAGCATGGAGAGGAACATCCTGACCGCCATCGCGAAGGCGAATCCCTCGCTCGTGATCGTGGGAAACGGCATCCCCGGCGGGCAAAAGTGGATACATCGGAACCGTTCGCGTATCGGATCGGGCCTCGTTATCTGGAATCCCGACGTTATCGACATCTTCTCGGAACGAAAGCGCCGGGTTTCGGAAAAGACCTTCGAGCGGGGCCATGAGTATCTGCCTCTCGTGCTGAGAAATCCCTTAAGAATTTTCCGGATATTCCAATACTTGTGGTATAACGTCATCCTGATCCATTACCGGTTATTCCGGGGATAACCCCTGCTTCCGCGCGCGTCCGTTCCCTCGATCCGGAAAGGAAGTACCGTGCTGAACGTCCTTTTTCTCGCTTCGTTGCCCGAAGACGCCCGTTACGTTTCCTCGATGAGCCGCGGCCTTTGGTCTGTCGCGACGGTCCCCCCGGAGAGCGGCCTTCGCGGCATCGGCTCGCTTCCCGACGCGGCGGTTTCGGAAGGGTACGACGTCATCCTGATCGACCCGGCGACGCCCGGGCTCAACGCCTCGCGTCTCCTTTCCGCGCTCGCTGACGGGCCGGACGCCCCGCCCGTCGTGGTCGTGACGAGGGAATCATCCGTCGCCTTCGCGAGGATGGCGGAGCGCTTCGGCGTGCGCGAGTACGTCCTTCTGCCGTGCGAGTTCGAAAGGCTCAGGGAGGTCGTCGCGCGCGCCGTCGCCTCGCGACGTCCCGCGTCCCGCGACTGGATCCGCCCGCCTCTCGTCGGCGACGCGGCCTCGGGCTTTATCGGTTCCGGACCCGCCGCCCGCCGTCTCCTCGAAAGCGTTTACCGCGTCGCGCGTTCACGCGACCCGGTTCTCATCCTGGGCGACACCGGGACGGGCAAGGATCTCGTCGCCAGGATGATTCACGACAACTCCCCCGTCTCGGGCGGACGCTACGAGGCGCTTAACGTCAGCTGCGTTCCCGAGTCGCTCGCGGAGAGCCAGCTTTTCGGGAGCGCGCGCGGGGGCTTCACCGGCGCTGTCGACATGCCCGGCATATTCGAGTCGGCGGACGGAGGCACGGTGTTCCTCGACGAAATCGGCTCGCTCGCGCCCTCCGTCCAACCGAAGCTCCTTCGCGTTCTCGAGGACGGGCGGGTGCGTCGCGTCGGCGCGCGGTCGGCACGGACCGTCTCCTTCCGGCTCGTGTGCGCCACGAACCAGGACCTTCCGTACATGACGCGATCGGGACAGTTCAGGAGCGACCTCTTCTACCGGATAAACGTCCTGCGCGTCGAGGTGCCGCCGCTTCGCGAGCGCGTCGAGGATATAGAGCTTCTGGCCGTCGAGCATCTCGTGCGGTACCGCAAGCGGCTGTCGCGCGCGTCGATCGAGAAGCTCCGCGGGAACCCGTGGGAGGGAAACGTGAGGGAGCTGAGGAGTTGTCTCGCGCGGGCCGCGAACGCCGCCCGGGGCGACGTCATTTATCCCGGGGAGATCCTGTTTTGACGTGGGCGATGCGGTGGAACAGCCGCTCGAGCCTCGCGGCCTCGCCTTCGGAGAGCGCGGCTCGCGAAAGTATCTCCCGCAGGAAGCGTTCGTTCTCGCCGGCGCCCGTTCGCTTGTAGAGCCCGACGCGCGCGATATCCTCCGACAGGGATTCCGCCAGCTTTTCGAGCCGCTCGAGGCTTACGGGTTCGTATCCGCGCTTTCTTTCGTCGAAGGCCTTGAACAGCTCGTAGGCCATCAGCTGAACCGCGTGCGAAAGGTTAAGCGAGGGGAATTCCTTCCCCGTCGGTATGTTGACCGCGAGCGAGCAGCAGTCGAGCTCCTCGTCGGTGAGGCCGGTGCGCTCGTTGCCGAACACGACGCCGACGATGCCCTTTCCGTGTCCCTTCGCGAGCGCGGAGAACTGCGCCGGCGTCATCCCCCAGGATTTCCTTTTTTGTCCGAGACGTCTCGTGGTTCCCGCCGCGAGCGTGCAATCGGCGATCGCCTCGCGAAGCCCCGCCGCGGTCGGCTCGAAAAACCGCGCCGTCTCCCATACGCGTCCCGCGTGAACCGCCAGAATCCTGACCTGGGTTTCGTCGAGGTCTTCCCTGCGGCCCACGATTCGGAGGTCGTCCAGTCCCATGTTCAGCATCGCCCTGCAACAGGAACCGACGTTGCGGCTTTCTTCGGGTCTACACAGGATGACGGCGCAGGGTATGTGCAACACAGGGCGATTCTCCGGATTGCCGCTTGTTCTGTCAAGGTGACCCGGGGTAGTATGCCCCCATGAACTCGGCAATTCGCGGCAAAAAGGCGTTCGTGGTCGGCGGGACCGGCGGCATCGGCGGGGCGGTTTCCCGGCTTCTCGTCGGGGAGGGAGCCAGGGTCACGGTCGCGGGCCGGCATCCCGTGCCGGGAGCCACGCTCGTCGAGTGTTCCCTTGACAAGCGCGATAACCTGGCCACGCTCTGCGGGCTGGCGGAAGGGGCGGATATACTATGCGTCGCCTGGGGACCGTTCTTGCAAAAGCCGGTCGAGCAAACGACCCCCGAGGAGTGGGAGGCGGTCGTATACGCGAATCTCGCCTTGCCCGGCGCGCTCGTTTCGGCGGCACTGCCCGGGATGCTCCGGAACGGATGGGGACGGATACTCCTTTTCGGCGGCACGAGGACGGAGTCGATCCGCGGTTTTCGGACGAACGCGGCGTACGGCGCGGCGAAAACGGGGATTTCCGCGCTCGTAAAGTCAGTCGCGGGCGCGCATGCCGGAGCCGGGATTGCCTGTAACGCCCTGTGTCCCGGCTTTGTCGCCACGGAGTACGCGGACGACGCGTGTCTGGCCGATATCGCCGCGCGGAACCCCGACGGCGTGCCGATGAAACCCGGTGACGTGGCCGAGGTTGCCCTCGCAATCTTAAACAATCCTGTTATTAACGGGGTAATTCTGCCTCTCGATAAGGGATGGACTCCACAGTTCATTTGACAAAGTATTTTATTGTGTTTATAGTAAAAATATTGGAGAAAAGGCCGATACTCTAGGCGGTAGGAGCTATATGAACAATAACAGCATAATTCCGGGATTTGACGAGGAAAAAGACGATAGTTTAAAAATCCGCCTGGAAAAAATTGATGACATCGAAGGTTGCATCCTTTTGTTCCTGAACGGGTATATAGACACGTATAACTCCAGTTTTTTCCAAAAACGCGTGTCGAAAATCGTAGAAGCCGGATTTACGCGCCTTATTTTTAATTGCGGCGCCCTCAATTACGTCTCGTCGACCGGTATCGGGTCGTTTACCGCCTTTCTCAAGACCGTCAAGCCGAAGGGTGGAGACGTCGTGTTGCTCGAGATTCAACCCAAAGTCTATGAGGTATTCCAGTTACTCGGATTCTCGCAGTTCTTCAATATCAAGGATTCCCTCGCCGATTCGATCGACTTCTTCAAATCAAGCGGCGTTGAGGTGAAATCCGAGGTCTTTCCGAAGATTTTTTCCTGCCCCATTTGTTCCAAGAAACTCAAGGCGACGAAGGCCGGCCGGTTTCGCTGTTCGGAATGCAAGACGATCCTTGCCATCGACAATAACGGTCAGGTATTCCTCGGGTAACGTATCGTGAGCGAGCGAAAAGTGAAATGAAATGGCCGAACCCATGGGTTCGGCTTTTTTTTCATCATAATGTGTATAAACTGTGGATAACTTACGGCCATAACGGCGCGCGCGGAACGAAATTCCCGACAAAGGATAGAGTTATCGGAAACTCATCACTCCCGACTCTAAGCGTATCGCGTATGTCTTTATATTATAAAGAAATAGATATAGTGTTATAAAGTATACACCGAGTATCTTTCTGGTTGAATTTCTTATTGGATAACGAAATGCAGAATACTGCAGAAAAAAAGGCTGGAAAACCTGTGGAAAACTTGTTTACTCAGCCGGGAATTCTATGCACAGTATAGAAAAGTTCTTGATATCGAGAATAGCCCATGGTACTCTGGTTTAAATGAAAAACACCTTAATGGTGCCCTACGTGTTTATCCTCAATCTCATCCTCTGGGGATGCGGAATCCCGTTTTTTACGTCGCTCGCCTCGTATCCCGACTTTACCGCTCTCGTAAGCGGAGGCTACACGGCCTTTTTCTCCGCCTTTGCCTGGCGGGCGGTCTATTATCTGCCGTTTGTCGTCATGGTGTCCCTTCTCGGCGTGTTCGTGTTTCTCATGCGCCATCCTTCCGTACGGATACTCTCCCTCTTGCTCGTGATCCTTCTCGTGTTTTTTTCGGTCGTCGTATTGATCCCGCTCGTGAACAAGCTGACGCGGGAGCGGGGCCTGAGTCTCGACCGGCCGCCCCTCCTGGCCCCCGCGCGCGAACGCGCCTTTTCTCCGGGGCTCATTCGACCGGACACGACCGGCGCGAAGGCCGTTTGGCTCGACGCGCGGGGCGACGGGACGAGTGTCGGTCCGGTTATCCTCGTCCCGGGCGGCGAGGGCACGCCGTTCGAGTCGCTGGCGGTCGTTCCGCGGGCCGACTATTCCCGGGAAGACGGCAGCGTCCGCCTCGGCGACCGCGTGATCGTCGCCCGCGCCGGCGGCCTCGACCCGCTGGTCGAGCGCTGGTTCACGCCGCCGCGTCCCCTCGTCGCCTTTGGCGCCTCCGTTCGCTCGGTGATGAACGGCTTTCGCGCCGCCATGAACTCGGGTTTCGCGGCATGGCTCGTCGGGTCCGTCCCGTTTTTCGCCGCCGTGTTCGCCTTGTGGCTCCTGTGTTTCGCCTCCGGCTGGCGGTTGCTCAACATCGTGTTCCTGCTGACGGGTTTTGCGGCGCTTATCTCGTTGTATTCCCACGTCGCGCCCGGAGGCTTCGCTTTCGGTCTCGTTCGTCCCCGTATCCCCGCGATGCTTCGGGACGACCTGCTCTCGGCGGCGCTCTACGGCGCGATAATCGCCCCCGGGCTTTGTATCGCGCTCGTAGTGGCGATCAAGAGACGTGTGGCCGGCACCTCCGTGGAGGATTTTTATGAGCGGGCGTAGGCGGGTCGTTCCGTCCTTGATGGTTCACTATTTTCTCGGCCTCGCCGCGTGTTTCGCCTACGCCTTCGCCCGAACCGATGTCTCCTCGCTCATCCCGCCGTTCGTTTTGTCGTACAAGATCCGCTCCGCGGTCATCCTTTTTTCCTCGTATATGCCCGCCCTCCAAATCAGCGGCATCCTGGTCGGCTACGCGCTGTCGTTCGGCGCGCGCGTCGACGAGAGCGTCGACCGCTGGTCGCAAAGCCTCCTTGACTGGATCAAGGAAGCCTTCGGGATCACCCTGATCGCCTTGGGCGCGTTCGTGCTCATGGCCGAAGGGGTGTCGCCGGTCATGGCCGCCCGACGCGAGGCGGCGATAACGCGTTCCGAGGACTATCGCGACTACCTGACGGTTTCGAGACTGGCCCTCGTGAGGGGAGACCCGGGGGAAGCGGCCTTCCGCGCCGGATTGGCCCTGGAGATATGGAAGGACAGTCCCGAGGCCCTGACGATATCAGAGGAATGCAAGCTGCGCCTGGCCGACCGCGCGGACGCGTCGGCTTCCGTGCCGCCGCCGGCCGAAATCGATCCCCTCGTCGCGGGAAGCCCGTCGGGGTTGACCGTGGTCGAGGCGATGAACCGGTCCGTAGCGGCCGAAAAGGCCCTCGATTTTTACAACGCGCACTACTACGCGACGCTCGCCGCGCGTTTGGCGAAACCGGGCGACCCGAATCGCGAAGCCGCGCAGAGAATGGCCTCGAACGCGTGGAACCGGATTACCGAGGGATCGGACTCGCTTCGCGCGCGGGGCGACGCGCGGCTTTTCGACGTCAAGCAAAAGGGATACCTGGCAATACAGTCGGGCGACTACCTGACCGCCTATTACGTGTTTCTCGGTTTGAACTCCGAGGACGAGTCGAAGGACGACGGGAAACGCGATCCGGACATCGCCCGCTTCCTCGAGGTCGCCCGCCGCGGCGTGCTCGAGTCCTTTTTCTTCATGGACGAGACAGAGACCCTCAGGCTATTCGAGTCCTCGCGCGATCTTTTCTTCTTGCTTCGCCGTCCCGACGGGGGAACCGACGCGGTGTTCGTCCGGGGGGTGACGTATACGCGATCGTCCGGAACCGACGTCGCGTACCTCCGCGACCTGGAGCTCGCGCGGTTCGACCGCGCCAACCGCCTGCAATACCGCATGCGGGTACCGAACGCCAAGATGTTCGCCTTCGCCCCCGACGGAGTCGATCCCCGGCCGCAAGTGCTGCTTCGCTCCGTGGACAGGAACCGCTCCGGCGTACGCGTCGCGCCCGCGGTTCTGGAGGGCAGCGCGCCCGAACGTGACACGAGCGTCCTTCTGCTCGACATGCCGTATCGCGATTTCAACCTGATCGTTTCGGCCAATCGCGGTTCCTCGTCGATGATCCTCGCCGATCTTTTCGTGTTCGCGGACCGGGCCGGCAAATACGGCTTCGAACGCGAAACCTATCTGAGGGAGGCGCTCGCGCGGCTCGCCGATCCGTTTCTCATGCTGATCGTCTCGATTCTCGCGTTGGTGGCCGGTTGGAAATATCGCCTCGGGAAGGGCGTCCTTTTCAAGGCCTGGTGGGCGCTCGCCCTGCCGCTTTTTCCGGTTTTCTCGCTCGTCGCGATCGGCGTCGTGAGGTTCCTGTCCGGTCTCGTGATCGTCGCCTTCGTCGCGGCCATGCCCGATCGGGCCATGGCCCTCATGCTCGTTTGCCTCGGATTTTCCTTCGCGGCATCGTCGGTCTATTTTTTCTCGCAGCGGTCCGACTAGGTCTGATCGCCGTGGTCGGACCGAAGCCGCCCGCCCGAAAGCCGGAACGGGGGCCTCGTCGCCCGAATCCTAACAGCTGGAAACGCGTTCGATCCGCGCGCCGAGCGACTGGAGCCGCGCCGTCAGGTTTTCGTATCCACGTTCGATCTGGTACACGTTGCGGATCACGCTCTCGCCGCGCGCGCAGAGGGCCGCGATGACCATCGCCATTCCGGCGCGCACGTCGGGCGACACGAGCTCCGAGCCGTGAAGGACGCTCGGTCCCGAGACGACCGCGCGGTGCGGGTCGCAGAGGGTGATCCGGGCGCCCATGCCGATGAGCTTGTCGACGAAGAACATGCGCGACTCGAACATCTTTTCGTGCACGAGTACGGTGCCCTCGACCTGCGTCGCGACGACGGTCATGATGCTCGTGAGGTCGGGCGGGAATCCCGGCCAGGGGGCGTCGTCGATCTTGGGAATCATCCCTCCGAGGTCGCAGTTGACCTGCAGCGCCTGCTGCGTGGGCACGGTGAGAGCGGATCCCTCGATGTCCCAGCGTATGCCGAGCTTTCCGAACGCGAGGCGGACGGGACGAAGGTCGCGCGGCTCGACGCCGGTGATCGTGACGCTTCCGTGGGTGACGGCCGCGAGCCCGATGAACGAGCCTATCTCCATGTAGTCGGGGCCTATGCGGTATTCCGCGCCGTGGAGGCTTTTCTTTCCTTCTATATTCAGTATGTTCGACCCGATTCCCGAAATTCCCGCGCCCATGTCGTTGAGCATGCGGCAGAGGTCCTGCACGTGCGGTTCGCTCGCGGCGTTCGTTATGATCGTCTGTCCCTCGGCGAGTACGGCGGCCATGACGGCGTTCTCCGTCGCGGTGACGGAGGTCTCGTCGAGGAAGATGTCCTGACCCTTCAGCTTGTTCGCCGTGAAGACGAACTGGCCGTCGGCCTCGACGCGCGCGCCCAGCTCCGTGAGCGCGAGAAAGTGCGTGTCGAGCCGCCTTCTGCCGATGACGTCGCCGCCGGGGGGCGGGAGAACCGCCCGGCCCGCGCGCGCCACCAGGGGACCCGCGAAGAGTATGGACGCCCGTATCTTGCGCGAAAGCTCGATCGGTATGTCGGTCCTCGCGATGTCCGCCGCGCGGAGCGAAACGTCGTTGGGTCCGAGACGTTCCACCGTTCCCCCGAGCGCGGCGAAGATGTCGAGCATGACCTGAACGTCCTCGATCTCCGGAAGGTTCCTGAGAATGACCGTCTCGTCGGTAAGAAGCGCGGCCGCCACGCAGGGGAGCGCGGCGTTCTTGTTTCCGCTCGCCCTGACGGTTCCCTTGACGGGAATCCCGCCCTCAATGCGATATTCGTACATCGTTATTCCCCCCGGACCCTTGCGAGTTCCACGAGCGTCCTGACGGTCGATTCCATCTGGTCAAGCGAGGCCCATTCGGTCCGTGAATGATAGTTGTGTCCGCCCGTAAAGACGTTCGGAGTCGGTATTCCCATTTCGGTGAGGCGCGAGCCGTCGGTTCCGCCGCGTATCGGCTTGAGAACCGGCTCGATCCCGGCGGCGCGCACGGCCTTCTCGAGCCGTTCGACGATTTCAGGGGACTCGCGGAGGCGATCGCGCATGTTGAGGTACTGCCGCGAGACGCGAACGTCGACGGACCCTCGCGGAAAGCGCGCGCGAATCCCTTCTGCGATCTCCCCGACCCGCGCGATTTTCTTTTCGATGGCGGCGAGCTCGAAGTCGCGGAGAAACACCGTGACGGAGGCCGTTTCCACGCCGCCCGTGATCTCGAGCGGGCAGAAGTAGCCCTCGCGGCCTTCGGTGGTTTCCGGGGCCTCGTCGGCCGGGAGCTCCGTGACGAAGGACGAGGCCATCGTCACGGCGTTGACCATCTTTCCCTTCGCGGTACCCAGATGCGCGGAAACCCCGGTGAAGGTCACGTCGCATCTCCACGCGTTGAAGCATTCCGCCTCAATTTCTCCCGCGTGGCCGCCGTCGACGGTATAAAAGAATTTCGACTTGACGCGGTCAAGCGGCACCTTGTCCATGCCGTGTCCGGTTTCCTCGTCGGGACTGAAAAGTATTTCGATTTCTCCGTGGCGGACGGACGTGTCCCGGGACAGTACCGACACGAGGGTCATGATGGCGGCGAGCCCTGCCTTGTCGTCCGCGCCGAGCAGCGTCGTGCCGTCCGATGTGATTATGGTATGCCCGACGCAGGAGGCGAGTTCGGCGTCTTTGGCCGGATCGAGCATGAGTCCGTCCGCGAGACGGATGGTCTCGCCGTTCCAGCGCTCGTGAACGACCGGGCGGACGCCGTCGCCGGGGGCCTCGGAGGATGTGTCGAGGTGGGCCGAAAGGCCGAACGGCGGCACGGACTCGAGTCCCGCGGACGGAGCGACGCGCGCGAGGACGTACCCGTTCCCGTCGACTGATGCCTCGGCCCCGAGCGCGCGAAGTTCTCCGGCGAGCGACTCGGCGAACGCGCGTTGGGATTCGGTCGAGGGCATCGTTCCAGCGCCCGCGCGGTCGGGGTCGCTTTGCGTGCCGATGGAGGCGTACCGGATAAACCGGTCAAGGAGTTCGTTCCGCACGCTGGAGTCGATCATGTCCTGCAGAGTACGATATTTGATTGCGCCAGTCAATCTTTCACTCCCGTCCCAAACTTGCCGTTTCCCCGACAAAACGCTACCTTTACTGAATGACCTCAATACCGGCTTACCCCGAATTCGCCCCCCTGTCCCTCGAAATGGCCCGGGAGATTTCGCCTCATCTCGTTCGGTTGCCGGACGGGGTTTCCGAGTTCAGCTTCGCGGGGCTTTTCCTTTTTCGCGATCGGTACGCGTATCGCGCCTCGGTACGAAACGACCTTTTGGTCATCTCGGGAGAGCGTGACGGGAAACGGTTTTTCATAACGCCGTGTTGCTTTACCGGACGGGATACGATCGAGGAACTCTTCGCCGATCACGATTACTGGAAGCTCATCTCCCCGGCGTTCGTCGAGCAAAACCGGCCGTGGATGGAGGAGGCGGGCTACGCGCCCGTTTCCGATCGCGACAATTTCGACTATCTCTACCTTCGCTCGGATCTCGCGACCCTGTCCGGCAAGAGGTTTCACAAGAAAAAAAACCACATCAACGCCTTCGAGCGCGACAATCCGGGGATATCCGTGCGACCCCTCGACGTTTCGACGCGGGGCGACGCGATGGTGATCCTCGAATCGTGGGCGTCGCACGAGGAGGCTCCCGAAAACACCGATTACGCGGCCGCGCGCGAGGCGCTCGAGCTCATGGAGTCGTTCGCGATGTCGGGACTCGTTCTCTACTCGGCCGGAACTCCCGTCGCCTGGACGCTCGCCGAAACCGTCGCGGACGGGCGTATCTCCGCCGTCCACTTCGAAAAGGCGCGCGTGGAGTTTCGCGGGGCCTATCAGTACGTGAATTACGCTTTCGCGCAGTCCCTCCCCGAGACGGTCGAATACGTGAACCGGGAACAGGACCTGGGCGACGAGGGAATGCGTCAGGCGAAGATGACCTATCGTCCCGTCGGCTTCGTCGAAAAATACCGGGTGGACCGTCTGTGAATTCGGTTTTTTCGCTCGTATTGCTGTTGGCCTTTTTGGCGGCGGGATTCTTCGCCGCGCGCCTGACGCCGGTCGGCGCCTTCCGTCCGCTCGCGAAGGTCTTCGACGCGATCCTGTGGGCGCTCCTCTTTTCCATGGGCCTTCGCATGGGGCAGGACCGCGGGCTGTTCTCTTCGTTGGGATCGATCGGACTTCTTTCGCTTGCGGTAGCCGTCGTTACGGTGGCGGGTACCGTGGGCGCGCATCTTTTGCTCGCTCCGGTCTATCGGGCCCTGAGCGGGGCGTCGCTCGCTCGTCGCGCGGGACGCGCGGAACGGCCCGGGATTATCGAGCGGATACGGCATCCCCTGTTCCTGCTCGCACTCGTGCTGGCCGGTGCCGCGGCGGGGTTTGTCCTTCCCGGCTTCGCGGTCGTTTCGGACGGAACCCTTTCCGGCTGGATTCTCTACGCCCTTCTTTTCATCATCGGTATCCAGATGGAACCGCTCGGCGTCCGCGTGTTCCGTTCCCTCGCGAGTCCCGTCACTGCGCTTGTGCCCCTCGTCACCGTCCTCGGCACGCTTTTGGGCTCGCTTACCCTCGTGTTTTTCGAGGACGTGACGCCCGGAACGGCCCTCGCGCTCGGGTCGGGTTTCGGGTGGTACAGCCTCTCCGGCATCCTCATCGCCGACCTGGGAAATCCCGCTCTCGGCGCCGCGGCCTTCCTTGCGAACCTTCTGAGGGAGCTTTTCGCGTTCTTTCTGATACCGTTGCTCGCGAATACCGGCAGGCCGGAAGCGGGAATCGGCGTCGGAGGCGCGACGAGCATGGACGTGACGCTGCCGTTGCTCGAGGAATCCTGGGGCCCTTCCGTGGTTCCCCTGTGCCTGGCGCACGGTTGTCTCCTGAGTCTCGCGGTGCCGTTTCTCGTTCCACTCTTCATGGGTTTATAGTATACTCTGAGGCGGAATCGGAGGGTTTCATGGAATTGGTCAGCACGCGAGATACGAGCCGAATAGTCAGTTTCCGCAGCGCGGTTCTCGACTGCATCCCGCCCGACGGGGGGCTCTACGTACCCGCGCGCGAGGAGGATCTCAGGCCCTGGGTCATGTACATGGACGAGACCACCTCGTTCGCGTCGATCGCCGGAACCCTGACATCGGCGCTCTTGCGCGAGGAATTGAGCCCCGTGGTGTGCGAACGCATCGCGGCCACGGCGTTTTCGGGCATGAACCCCGTTCTCAATCAGCTCGACGACCGGCTGTTTTCCCTCGAGCTTTATCACGGGCCGACCGGCTGCCACAAGGATTTCGGTTTTTCCTGGTTCGCCTCCGCCCTCGAGCACCTTCTTATCATGGACGATCGCGAGGCTATCGTGCTCGCCGCTACCGGAGGAACAACCGGCAGGAGTCTCCAGGCCGCCTTCGCCGGGAAAAAACGGCTTAAGCTCGTGCTCGCGTACGCGCGCGGCACTCTTGCCGGGCTCGATCCGGACTGCCTCGCCTGGAACGGGGGCAATATCTGGCCCGTCGAGATCGACGGCGATCTCGCTACGACGCAGAACCTCGTTCGGTTCATGTATTCCGACCCCGAGCTCGTCAGTCGGTACGGCCTGACGCTCGCGAATACGATGAATATCGGTCGACTCCTTCCGCAGGTTTTTTTCTACATGTACGCCTTTACCCGAATACGCAAGCAGGTGAGGGGCGACATCTTCTACGCCGTTCCCTCGGGCAATTTCGGAAATCTCGTGGCGGGTCTCTACGCGTGGAAGTTCTCCCTCCCGGTAAACGGATTCATCACCGACGCGACACCGGCCCTCTCCTGCGACGCCTCCGGCAGGTGCCTTTGCATGGATTCCGTCGTGCCGCTCGGCAAGCGGGGGCCCGCCGACCCCGCGAGCCCGTCGAACCTGGAGAGGCTCGAGCAGGTGTTCGCCGTCAATCCGATGATCCTCCGCGGTCTCGTGTTCCCGGCTGAAATTCCCGCCGCCGACGTGCCGGGGCACATGTTTTCCTTCTACAGGAAGTACGGGAAGATGGTTGACTCCGCGGCCGCCTCCGCGTACGCGGCAATTTACGCCGCGTCGGAGCGCGTCAACGCCGACGACGGAACCGCGATACTCGTGTCCAAGGATCATCCGGCCTTCGAGTCCGACAAGATACGGATGGCATGCGGCGTGGCGCCCGAAATTCCCGACTCGCTCCTGCGCGCCAGGGAAGCGGTTCCCGGGGCCATGCGAATCAGCGCGGAACGGGCGGCGCTCGAGGCGGTCCTCGAACGGGCCGCGGCCCTGTGACGCCTTTTTTCGCCCGGATGGGAAGGGCGAAACGTTGCGCCACGGAACGAAAACGGGTATACTGAATTTGTTAGCGTAGGGGGGCCATATGGCGTACAAACTAGACGGAGCGAAGTTCGAGACTGTCGATGAGCTGGTTGAGGCTCTCTATCCCCTGTACTCG
Source organism: Spirochaetota bacterium (assembly GCA_023393015.1). GTDB lineage: Bacteria > Spirochaetota > Spirochaetia > Treponematales > Treponemataceae > Teretinema. The sequence goes on along the minus strand of JAEWMY010000028.1, from coordinate 73,282 downwards.
GACAAGATGTCTGTCGAAGAATTCAAAAAATATGTCGAGGAAAACGCCCAAAAAAGTTGAAACGAAACGCATCGTTGCGTTCGACGCGCGGGTCCCTTTCGGGACCCGCGTTTTTTTTGTCCGCCGGACGCTTCGCGGCCTTATTCCTCGGGCAGGGAGGCCAGAAGGTCTTCGAGGCGATACGACGACGACGAGAACCGGCGGCGCGCCGCCCCGAGTGCCGACGCCGCGCGCGCGCGCCTGACGGCCCGGGCGACGGCCCCGAACGGAGGGATGCCGGCGAATCGGACGGAGCGCGAGAACGCCATCGCCGCCCAGGCCGCGAACTCCGCGGTCGACTCGGCGCCTTCCTTGTTGAACCAGGTCGTCCCGTCCCACGCGTGCACGCCGCACGCCCGGCGGATCTCGTGAATCTCGGCGAGACGGCGGATGGCGACCGCGGCGCCCCTGAGGCCCGAGCGGATTCGCGCGCCGCGAAGCGGGAGAAGCGCGCGGAATTCGGACAGCCGAGCCGAGACGTCCCGGTCGTTGATGCCGTAGTCGATCGACATGTCGATCGCCTTGAGGTCGAGCGTCCAGAGGCGTATAAGAGCGAGGTGCGTCGCGGAGTCGAACGGGCTCGACGGTATGTCGCGGATCGCGTCGAAGACGAGGGCGAAGGCCGCGGCCTCGGCGAAGGCCGGAACCTCGCGCGCGAGACGGCGGGCGAAGCCCCCGAATGCCCCCGACGTCGGTACGCGCGCGAGACGGGACGCGAAGGCGCGGGCGGCGCGCGCGGGATTGAAGCGCGAGTAGTCGACGGCGAGGTTCGAGGCGTCGCGATCCGAAAGCAGCATCGAGACGCACGCTCCGTAGAACGCGCGCGCGCGTTCCTTGGTTTCGCCCGAAAGCGCGCGCGCGAGCGACCGCGCCTTTCCGGGAGCCGCGCCGAGCATGTCGCGTACTTTCGCGACATACTCGCCCGTCACGAGGGCGGAGAGGGCGTCGTAGAGGTCCGCGTGAACGATGTTCTGGATTCCCATCCGCACGTCGCGAATGCCGGCCCCGGCCAGTCGCTCGTACAGTATCCGGTAGAGGCCCTCGGGTCCGTCGTCCACTTCGTAGATATCGGCGAACGCCTGCGTCTGGAATCCGTCGAGCGTGGCGAACAGTCCCTTGTCGGCGAGCTCTCCCGTCGTGCGCAGGAAGGAAAGGCCGGTGCGCTGATCGCGGAGGACGCAAAAACGCCCGTCGCGCGGCGTGAGCGCGAGAGCGTGGGCGAGCGTGCGCTGAACGAGCCTCCTCTCGCCGTCTTCGTCCTTTTCCGCCCGCGCGGCCGCCGTCTTGATCCACCCGGTCGCGCGCGAGTAGGCGTTGTTGTACAGGATTAGAGCCCTATCGGTTCCCGCGCGGTTCGACCAGGCGAAGACGTTCTCGTTGACTGAAGATCCTTCCCAGAAGTCGAACAGGAAGAAGTTCTCGACGCCGGCGAAAACCCAGCGTTTTTTCATCAGGGGGAAAATCTCGCGGCGATGCCGTTCCACGAGACCCGCGTCGGGGACCTCGTCGCGGTACGCCCGGCGGTATTCCATGCCGTACTTCTCCTGGAATCCCTCGATTTGGCCGTGCCCGAACATCGGCAAGCCCGGCATGGCCACCATCATCGTGCACACGCCGAAGTACTTGTCTCCCGATCCGAACTGGGCGATCGCCGTGTCCTCGTCGGGGTTGTTCATGAAGTTCACGTAGCGCTTGAGTATCTCCGGGTCGAACTCTATCGTGTTCTTGATCGTCGTCCGGTACTTCTCGTTGTCCTCGCGCTTGAGCATGTTCATGAACGCCGAGTTGTACACCCGGTGCATCCCGAGCGTGCGGACGAAGTATCCTTCCATCATCCAGAAGGCCTCGGCGAGGAGGAGCGTGTCGGGGATTTCCCTCGCGCAGCGGTCCACGACTTCCCGCCAGAATTCCTCCGGAATGCGCCGTTCGAACTCCGCGCGGGATATCGCGAAGCGGGAGCGGCTCGCGATGTCCCCGCCCTTGCCGGGCTCGGGATACCAAAGCCGCTGGATATGTTTTTTCGCCAGCACCATCGCCGCGTCGAAACGTATGATGGGGAAGTTCTTCGCGACGTGCAGTATCTTCCGTATCACTTCCTCCCGGGCCTCCGGGTTGAGAAAGTCGATCTGCGCCGTATCGTTCCAGGGCATTCCCGTTCCGTCGTTGCCGTGGTAGATGTACCGCGTGTCGCCGGTGGAGTTGTCCACGCGCTTGAACACGACCGCGCAGTCGGTCTTGGAGTAGTAGTGGTTCTCGAGGTAGACGCCGACCCGCCCGTCGTGCGAGAGATTCTCGCCCGAGAAGTCGTATCCCGGGAACGGGCTCTCGGTCGTTTGCACGAAGAGGTGGGGCTTTTCGACGACCCACGAGGAGTCCATCCCCGTATGGTTCGGGACCATGTCGCTCGCCATGCGGATGCCGCGTCTCCACGCGCGCGAGCGGAGGTTTTCGAGCGCGTCCCATCCGCCGAGCTCGGGCGCTATCTCGTAGTCGTTGAGGCTGTAGGCGCTCGCGGCGGCCTCGGGGTTGCCGCATATCTGCTTGATGCGCGCGCTCGCGCGCGACCTGTCCCACAGTCCGATGAGCCATAACCCGGTGAAACCCGCGTCGCGCAAGCGGTCGAGCTCTTCGTCGGGAATCTGGTCGAGGCGGGATATCTCGCGCCCGTACGCGACGCTCAGCTGATGCAGCCAGACGAGCACGCTTTTCGCCATGAGCACGACGTTCGGCATCCAGTCCTTGTCCGGGCTGAAGCGTTCGTATTCGGCGTTGATGTCGCCGAATTCGTAGGCGTCCATCTCGGGTCCGCCGGGACCGAGCCCTCCCCATCCCGGTTTCTCCTCTTCGGCGATGAGGTCGAGGCTGCCGAGCAGGCGCGCGAGCCAGTCGCCGAGAAACGAGCCCCATCTCGTGCGTATGTACTCGAGCTGACCCTTCAGGTCGTAGGGCGAATACTCGACGGGAGCCCTCAGCATGGAGACGAGGTCGCGGCCTTCCGGGCCGAACGGCGGATTGACCGACGACCACGCGCGGAAGGCGTCCCAAAAACCGGCCCACGCGGGATCTTCCCGGAGGACGGCGTCGTCGAACATCGGGAGAAAGGGCTCGAACGCGGGGTTCTGGTTGGCGAGCTCGACTGTCATCAGCTCCTCGAGGGCGACGAACTCGCGCGACGTTCCGTCCGCCTCCGTTCCGGCGAGCCACTCCTGCGCCGTTTCCTTTCCGGCGTATACCGACTTCGCGGGGAAGCGCTCCGAAAAGGACGAGAGTATCCTCGTTACCGCCTCGCCGCCGACCGCGCCGTCCAGGTGGGCCCGCGCGCCCGCGAAAAAGTCCGCCTTCATCCGTTCCCGGTAGAGCCTGCAGACGTAGTGGAATATCTCGTCGATGAGCGCCATCGCGTTCAGTTGTCCGGCGCGGAGGTAGCGTTCCGGGTGGTTCTTGCCGTCCACGCGCGCGTTGTAGGCCGCCGCGAACCGGTGAACTGCCGCGATGTCCGCGAAGATCACGTTTCCCGCCGAAGAGTACAGCGTCTCGTCGAACGAGCACGCCCGCCGCGTATCCGCGTTGACGTGGAATTCCATAAGGCGTCGGTCGTCGCAACGGGCGACGCCGATCGGGATGAGGGCGACTCTCGTTTCAGGATTCACTTGTTTGCTCCCATCTCGCCGCGCGACGAGTCCATCGGTTCCGCGTGTTCCCTCGCGACGCGCTCGATCGCTTCCGTGAGCTTCCGGTCCTTTTTCAGCGCCTCGACCGCGACGGGGATCCGCCACGTCCAGTTGAACGCCGAGACGCTTCCCGGCACGTTTATGCGGTCGTTCCCGCTCGCCTTTCCGTAGAAATCGCCCGATAGCGCGAGAAAGTCCTGCAACGGCAACGAGAGGATCCTCGAGCGCGCGCGGGCTACCGTCGAGAGTACGCGCCGCGCGATCTCCGGATCGAACTTCCGTCCCGGCGTTCCTTCCGGCGTTTCGGCGCCCGCCGCACGCCAGTAGGCAGTCAGCGCCTCGGCGCCTCCCTCGTCGTCCCACCATCCCCTGAGCGTCGAGGAGTCGTGCACGCTCGTCGTCGCGACCGAGCGCTCCGGGTAACCGTCGAGATCGAGAAGCGGCTGCCCGCCCTCGTTCCAGGCGCGTTCCCACCGCACGACCTTGAGGCCGTAAATGCCGAGTTCCGCGAGTACTTCGGGCACGCAGGACGGGATGCTCCCGAGATCTTCCGCGCAGGGGAGCATGTCTGTTTCCGCGACGAGTGTCCCGAGTAACTCGGTCGCCTGCGCGCGCCAGAGACGCTCTCCCCGTTCGCGCTTTTCCGAAAAGAGCCGCTCGAGATCCGCGCGCTCGCCGTCCGAAAGCGATTTCCACGCCGTCGTGTCTCGATAGTTCCACACGGGGCAGTACGTCGGTTTTCCCGACGCGTCGCGGCCCGTTGCCTGGAAGAGCCTGTCCCTCCAGCGCGCAACGAGCGCCTCGCGAACCGCGTCGGGAAGGTCGGCGCGGCGTATCGCCCGTTCGCCCGTGATCGAGCGCTTGAACGTCCACAGTTCTTCCGAACCCACGCGGTCCATGACGCGCGCGAGCGAGCCGTGTGCTGCGAGATAGTCGTGGCCGTTCGCGTCCTCGACGACATGGGTCGGTACGTGCGGCTCGGTTACCCAGCGGAGCCTGTCGCCCGAGTAGCCGCGCTCGGCCAGTTCGGAGGATGTTATCGGTTCGTGCGGCGTCGTCCAGCCGAGGACGCCCGACTCGTTGCCCTCCGGGACCGACCATATCCGGAAGAAACCGAGGATATGGTCGATGCGGAACGCGGCGTAGTAGCGCGATGCCGCGCGCAGGCGGGCCTTCCACCAGGAAAAGCCGTCCTCGCGCATGTTGTCCCAGTTGTAGATCGGAAAACCCCAGTTTTGCCCGAGCGGATTCATGTCGTCGGGCGGGCTGCCGGCCCGAAGGTCGTCGCGGAAGAATTCCGGTAGCGACCACGCGTCGCAGGAATCCTCGTTCATCAGGATCGGGATGTCGCCCTTGAGGTATACGCCGAGTTTCGCGCATTCGGCCACGGCCTTCGAGAATTGCCCGTCGAGGCGCATCTGCAGCCATGCGTAAAAAAGGTGGGTGGACTTTCGCGCGGGGCTTTCCCAGCGGTCGCTGATTTCCGCGCGCGACGCCGTTCTCATCTTGGGCCATTCCTTCCACGAGGCGTCGAGGTTGCGCCGTTTGAGGTTCATGAACACGGCGTATTCGGCTATCCAGGGGTTGTCCGCGATCCATTTTTCGAGCGCGGGATCGGCGAGTATCTCCCGCTCGCGCGAGTCGAATACGGCGTGCAGGAGATCCATCTTTGCCGCGCGGAGCGAACGGTAGTCGAACCGCTCGCGGGACTCGTGGATGTCCCGGATCGAGTTGATCTCCTTCCTGAACGGCTCGGCCTCGGGAAGGTCCCTGAGGCTCAGGTAGACGGGATTGAGAGCGAACGCCGAGAGCGCGCTGTACGGCGAGCTTTCCGTTCCCGTGTCGTTGACCGGCAAAAGCTGGATGACGGACACGCCGGACTTCGCGCAAAATTCCGCGAAGGGCACGATGTCCGCGAATTCGCCCGAGCCGCAACTCCGTTGCGTCCGAAGAGAGCCGACCGGAACCACGATGCCGGTTATCCTGTGTGGAGACGATGGAAGCCGCATGCCTTCATTATACGGCACGAACTTGAAAAAGGAAAGCGAGCCGATCGACGGGCGAGTCGATCGACGGGCGATGCGATCGACAGGCGATGCGATCGACAGGCGATGCGATCGCGTCGCGTCGCGTTGCGTGCTACGCGGCGGGGAATGTCCCCGGCGCGAAACCGCCCTTCCAGTGCCAGACGGGCCGCGCGAGGGCCGACGAGAACGGTTGTACCCGGTTGAAATCGGGAAGCCATTCGGTATCGCTCACGAGTTCCTGGTAGAAACCCGCCTCAATGCCGAGCTCCCCGAGCATCGCGCGCAGCGAGTCGTATTCGGTTTCGTCGAGCGGGCGGTTCTGAAATTCGTCGAGAAGCCGCGCGCGCGGATTCGCGTCCACGGGCGTATACTGCGTCATGAGCGACAGGAGCGCCGATCCCTCGAGACGTTCGGCGAACCACTCGAGCGCGAGCCTCGTGTCGGCGAGGCGACCGGGAAGCGCTAGATGGCGCACGACGACGCCCGACGAGAGCGTTTCGGCGGTGCCGTCCCGGCTCTGCGCGTACTCGACCGGCGACCGGGACGCCATGTGGCGAATCGCCTTTTTCGCGACCGAGGGATAATCGCCCGCGGCGAAAACGCCTTCGGAGAGGGCCGGGTTCAGGGTTTTGAGGTCGGGAAGCCAGACGGTCACGAGGCCGTCGAGAAGCTCCAGCGCCTCGGTCGTTTCGTAAGCCGACGAGTTCCAGAGAATCGGGACGGAGAGCCCGCGCTCGCGCGCCAGGGAGAGACCGCTCGCCAGCGCGGGAATCGCGTGGCTTCCGGTGACGACGTTTACGTTCTCGGCGCCGGCGCGCTCGAGAGCGAGGCATATCTCGGCGAAGGTCCCTTCGTCTACGGCCGCGCCCATGCCGGCGTGCGATATCTGGAAGTTCTGGCAGAATTTGCAACGGAGGTTGCAGCCGGTAACGAAGATCGTCCCCGATCCTCCCGCGCCGGTAACGGGCGGCTCTTCGCCGAAGTGGAGGCCGGCCCAGGAGAGTCGCAAGTCGGCGGTCTCCCCGCACAGTCCTCTCTCGCCCGCGTTGCGGTTCGTCCCGCACGCGCGCGGGCATATCTTGCATGAATCGTATTCGCGTTCCATCAGGAAACCAGAGTATGTTCGCGGGCGAAAAAAAACAAGCCGGTCTGTCACCGGCTTGTACGAGCCTTGCACCCCCTCAAGGGAGTCGTTCCGCTCACGGGAACTTCGGCTTTCCTTTCATGCCTGCCATAAGGTCCGGGCAGGCCGTACGTCATTGCGGAGCGCCGGTTTCTCTCCGGCTTTGTGACTCAGGCGGATTTTCCATACTGGTTCCTCCCTCGTTCGGTTCTTTCTTCCGCTACCGGAGCGCCCACCCGGCGGTATCCGGTACGCCATATATTCCGTGGCAGTAGTAACCTTCCACAAGCCAAATATCATTCACTCCCGCCGGGAAGTCAAGGGAAGCGGGATCGTTTTCGCGCTTTTTTCGAGAACGGGTTCTGGGCCGATCGCGCGTCGGCTTGCCCGCGCGCTAGGCCTTTCCCCGCTCGACCACGACCGAAAGGATGTCCGTGACCACATCGAGGTCGAGGGTGTCCGCCTCCGCCGATACGGTGTCCCGAATCTCCGCCCAATCCCCGTCCGAAAAGTCCGCGTCCTTCGGAAAGGAACCCGAAAGGAGCGCGAGGACCTTGCCGAACCACTCGATCGCGCCCTTCCTTCCTTCCGCGTTCGCGGCGTCCGCGCCGTACCGGTTCAGCCAATACTCCGCGAGCGAGTCGCCGATTCCGGCGTAGTCGCGCGTCCACGAGAGAAAGAGGCGCGTCATGCCGTCGCGGAATTCGCGCTCGAACGCGTGTCCGCCGATCGCCTGATCCTTGGCCGCCCGCGACGCGATGCGATCCGCGTCGGAAAAAAATTTGTCAGTATCCGTCATATCTTGATTGTACCAAAAAACCTTGACTTTTCCCATGAAGGAACGTACACTGGCCGTATGAACCTGAAAACTGTTTTGACGACGGAGACGGTCAACCTTCACCTCAAAGGCACTTCCAAAGAAGCTATAATCGACGAATTGCTTGATATACTCGTATCGGCCGGTAAGGTCAAGGACAAGAACGCCGCACGCGCGTGCGTGCTCGACCGCGAGCGCAAGATGTCGACCGGCATGAAGCACGGAATCGCCATTCCCCACGGAAAGACCGATTCTGTCGACGACCTCGTCGCCTGCATGGGTATATCCGACAACGCGGTCGATTTCGATTCGCTCGACCAGGAGCCCTGCCGCATATTCATCATGACCCTTTCGCCGATAGACAAGACCGGCCCCCACCTTCAGTTCCTCGCGGAGGTCAGCCTTCTCTTCAAGAGCGCCGAAAAACGCCAGGAGATACTCAAGTCGAACGACAAGGCCGAGATCATCCGGATCCTTACCGAGTAAGGATCGAGGCGCGTCGAGCGCACCCGCGGCAGTGCCCGGGACGCGCGTACACAAGGGACCCGTTCGGGTCCCTTTTTTTGTCCGGAGGAGGGGTTCATGAAGACTGAAGCGAGATACGTAACGGACGGGATGTACATCCGCGACGCGACGGGTCGGGTCGTGATCCTTCGCGGCTGCAATCTCGGCGGCGACAGCAAGGTTCCCGCGAGCCCGCCGGGCGCGCCCCTTTCGACGGAGGTTTCTTTCGTCGGCAAGCCGTTTCCCGAAGCTGAGGCGGACGAGCACTTCTCGCGACTCGCGCTCTGGGGCTTTACCTTTCTCCGGCTCGTCGTTACCTGGGAGGCCATTGAGCACTCGGGACCCGGCGTCTACGACGAGGAGTACCTCTCGTATCTCAGGGCGATTCTCAAGCGGGCCGAGGCCCACGGCATATCGGTTTTCATCGACCCGCATCAGGACGTATGGAGCCGATGGACCGGGGGTGACGGCGCGCCGGGGTGGACGCTCGATGCCATCGGGTTCGAGAGCGGACGGCTCGACGCGGCGGGCGCGGCGATTACCCGGGAAGGGCGGGGGGCCTCGTATCGGCCCATGTCCTGGGGCCTCAATTACCTGCGGTACGCCGCTGCGACGATGAACACCCTTTTCTTCGCGGGGAACGCCTTCGCCCCCGGTTTTCTCGTCGAGGGAGTTCCCGTACAGGAGTGGCTCCAGGACCGCTATATCGCCGCGATGTGCCATCTCGCGCGACGGATCAAGGATTGCGCCGCCGTGGTCGGTTTCGGGCTTTTCAACGAGCCTCACTACGGTTTCGTCGGCCTCGGCGACCTGCGTTCCCACGGCCGTATCACCGCTCCTTCCGGTTCAGTGCTATCGGCCTTCGATACGATGGCGGCCGCATCGGGACATCCTCGGAAGGCCCGGCGCTTTTCCCTGTTCGGGATGATTACCGTCCCCGGCCGGGAAACGATAAACCCCTCGAGGGTCAACGTCTTTCGCGCGGGATTTTCGTGCCCGTGGAAGCGCGCCGGGGTGTGGGCGGAGGAGGGCGGAGCGCCGGTCCTGAAGAAAGCCGGTTATTTCGCTACCTTCCCCGCGGGCCATCCGCGCGCGGGCGAACGCGTTTCCTTTTGCGGTGATTTTCTCAAGCCCTTCCAGCTCAGGATGATGGCGGCCCTTTCGAAGAAGCACTCCCATTACCTGTTTTTCGCGGAAGGGGTGCCGATGGGCGAGCGCGTCGCCTGGCGTCCGGAGGATTTGCGTCGCGAGGGAGATAAAGCCTTCCCCGTCGTCGACGCCCTCCATTGGTACGACGGGCTCACCCTGCTGTCAAAAAAGTGGCGTTCCTGGATCGTCGCCGACGCGGAAACGAGCGCGCCGACCTTCGGGCGCGCGGCCGTCAGGCGAAGCGTGCGGGAGCAGCTGAACCGCCTCGCCTCTCGCCCGAGAGCCGAGGGAATCCCCGCGTTTTTGGGGGAGTTCGGCGTTCCGTTCGACCTCAACGGCGGCGCGTCGTACCGAACCGGCGACTTCGGCGACCAGGAACGGGCTCTCTCATCGTATTACGACGCGATCGACGCCGCCTTGCTCCACTCGACCGTATGGAATTATTCGGCCGGAAACACCCACCGCGAGGGCGATCGCTGGAATACCGAGGATTTGTCCGTCTATTGCGCCGAGGACGGCGGCGGGCGCGCGGTACGCGGCTTCAGCCGGCCCTACGCGATGGCGATTTCGGGCGTTCCGCTCGCGATGTCGTTCGAGCGCGACGCGGCGAGATTCTCGTTCGAGTGGGATGCGAGCGAGGGCGTGACCGAGGTGTTCGTTCCGACGCATTGGTATCCCGCGGGATGGGACGCGCGCGTCACGGCGGCTGGCGGGGGAGAGGCTTCCGCGATTCTGGACGCGAGGCCCGCGGAACGACGGCTTTTCGTGACGACGGAGACGACGGGCCGCGTGCGGCTCGAGATCGTTCCCCGGACCGGGCGATAGGGCCTAGCGGCGACTCGCGAGCTTGACCCGTTCCTCTTCGTCTATCGAGTATTTGGAAGCGACTTGCTGGTTGAACAGCCGCTCGAGACCCTCGCGGTAGGAAAGGATGCGCGACACGTAATCGAGCGTGCGCTTCGGCGTATTGTTGTTCCGAACCTTCGTCGTTCCGGCGTTGTACATCGCCAGGGCCGCGATCTCGTTTCCCGAGAGGTCTATGCAATAGCTCAAGTGCGCGAGTCCGTTTTTCGCGTTCGTCTCCGGGACGAAAAAGTCATTTTCGGCGAGTTTCGGGAAGGCCTTGTTGTTCAGCTGGAAGAGTCCCCGATCGATCGAGGTGGCGTTCTTGTTGACCGCGCGCGGCTGGTAGCGGCTTTCCTCCCAGGCGAGCGCGAAGGCGAGAGCCGCCGGTATGTTGTTGAGGCTCGCGTGCTCGAGAATAATCCTCGTTATTCCTTCGTCGCCGGTAATGTGTTCGTAAAACCAGATTACGTCGTTTCGTGACGCCTCGGCGCGGTAGAGGGCGAGGCTGTAGTCCTTCTTGCGACCGGCCTCCATCGCGGTTTGATGGAATTTCTCCGGGGCGACCATTGCCGCGAGTTCGGCGTCGCCGTCCATCGAGACGAAGCTTCCGGACAGGGTGTCGAATTGCGTATAGATTACCTTGCCCGCCAAAACCACGAGCCCGAAGACAAAGACGGCGAGCACGATTTTTTTGGGGTACACGGATTTCGTTGCGTTAGGATATACCATATGCGATAAACTCCACTCATTTCAAACGTTTACCGGAAAAATATACTTTCTGAGCCGGCTAAGTTCAAGCGTCGCGCCCGGAATCCAGTTGAAAAAGTCGGCAAAATCTCCAAATAGTGCGAAAAAACGCCCCGAAACGGGTTGTTTCGGGGCGTACCGGAGACGAAAGTTTCTTTCAGGATCGTTGCGGGAGGCTTATTCCTCCGCTACCGGAACGTGGCAGGGGGCACCGCCCGGGATAACCCGCACGGCTATTACCCCGTCGATATCCTTGAGATTCGCCACGACGTTATCGGAAACCTGTGTTTCCACGTCGATGAGGTTGTAGGCGACGTCGGCACGGTTCTGGTTGGTCATCGAGGCGATGTTCAGCTTGGCGCCCGCGAGGATGCTCGTGATCTGCCCGATCATGTTCGGAACGTTCTTGTTCGCGATACAGAGGCGCGCTCCCTTTTCCGGGATGCAGCCCTCGATCTTGCACTTGGGGAAGTTCACCGAATTGACGATATTCCCGTTCTCGAGGAAGTCCCGAAGCTGGTTTACCGCCATGAAAGCGCAGTTTTCCTCGGCCTCCGGGGTGGAAGCCCCGAGGTGCGGCAGGCAGATGACGCCCTCGCAGGCGAGCAGGGCCTCGTCGGCGAAGTCGGTCACGTGGCAGGCAACCTTGCCTTCCTTGATGGCGGCGATCATGTCGGCGTTGTTCACGAGCCCGCCGCGCGCGAAGTTGAGGATCCTCACGCCCTTTTTCATGATCCGGAGCTTGTCCGCGTTGACGAATCCCTTCGTGTCGTTCGTCTGCGGGACGTGGATGGAGATGTAGTCGGCCTGGGCGAGGAGGGCGTCGAGGCTTTCGGCCTTGTGGACCGCCCGCGAAAGCGACCAGGCGGCGTCGACCGAGATGAAGGGGTCGAAACCGATGACGTTCATCCCGAGGGTGACCGCGTCGTTCGCGACCATAGCGCCGATCGCTCCGAGACCGACGACGCCGAGGGTCTTGCCCTTTATCTCGGGTCCCACGAACTGACTCTTGCCCTTTTCGGCGAGCTCCGGGATCTCGTCGCCCTTGCCGGCGAGCCCCTTTGCCCACGCGGCGGCCTTGTGGACGGGCCGGCTCGAGAAGAGGAGGGCTCCGATCACGAGTTCCTTGACCGCGTTAGCGTTGGCGCCTGGGGTGTTGAAGACGACGATGCCCTTTTCGGTGCAGGCGGCGACCGGGATGTTGTTGACGCCGGCGCCGGCCCGCGCGATCGCCTTGACCGTGGCGGGGATTTCGGTTCCGTTCATCTCGGCCGAGCGGACGAGCACGGCGTCGGGATTGAGGATCTCGCTCGCGATCTCGTAGTCGTCGCGGGGGAAGAGGGCGAGTCCGTCGGGGGAAATCTTGTTGAGTGTCTGTATCTTGTGCATTTACGCGTTCTCCTTTTCGCGGAGTTCGCCGGTTGATCCGGCGAACTCCCGGGGAAGCCTACTTATTTGTTGGCTTCCTCGAATTTCTTCATGAACTCGACGAGGGCCTTTACTCCCTCGAGGGGCATCGCGTTGTAGATCGACGCGCGCATTCCGCCGACGAGTCGGTGTCCCGCGAGGTTGACGAGTCCGGCCTTTGCCGCCTCGGAAACGAACTTCTTGTTCATCGCGTCGGCCTTCTCGGCGTCGGTTATCGTCGTCACGAACGGTACGTTCATGATCGAGCGGTCTTCCTTGGCGGTGGTAGCCTTGAAGAAGGCGCTCGCGTCCAGGAAGTCGTACAGAATCTTCGCCTTTTCGACGTTAGCCTTGGTAATCGCCGCGAGCCCGCCCGTTTTCTTGATGTGCTCGAGCACGAGGCCCATGACGTAGATCGAGTAGCACGGCGGGGTGTTGTACATCGAGCCCTCTCCCGCGTGGGTGTCGTAGCGGAGCATGGTCGGCACGTCGGCGGGGAGGTCTCCGGCGGCGTGTTCGGGGCCCCTGATGAGGTCCTCGCGGATGATGACGACGGTGACGCCGGCCGGGGCGAGATTCTTCTGGGCCCCCGCGTAGACGATGCCGAACTTGCTCACGTCCATCGGCTCCGAGAGGATGTTGGAGGACGCGTCGCAGACGAGCGGGATGTTCCCGGTTTCGGGGAATGCGTTCATCTTCGTTCCGAAGATCGTGTTGTTCGAGGTGACGTGGACGTAGTCATAGTCTCCCTCGACCTTGGCGACCTTGGGGACGTAGGTGTAATTCTTGTCCTTGGAGGAGGCGACGACGTCGACCGCGAGCCATTTCTTGGCTTCCTTGAGCGCCTTTCCCGACCAGACGCCGGTGTCGACGTACGCGGCCGTTCCCTTCTTCTTGAGGTTCATCGGGATCATGGCGAACTGTAGGCTCGCCCCGCCCTGGAGGAAGAGAACCTTGTAGTTGGCCGGTATGCCCATGAGCTCGCGGAGGAGAGCCTCCGTGTTCGCGATGATCGGCTCGAATGCCTTGGACCGATGGCTCATCTCCATGACCGACTGGCCCGTGCCGTTGCAGTCGAGCATTTCGGCGGCGGCGCGCTTGAGGACCTCTTCCGGAAGCATGGAAGGTCCGGCGGAAAAATTATACACGCGATTCATGACTCTCTCCTTTTTTCGCAGGCGAGCCGGGCCGCGAGGGTCCCGAGCGCGTCGACGACTGATACTTGTTCAACCTCGACCCCGTGCGGGGCCGGGAAAATGACCGGCGTAAAATTCACGATCCCCGTCACGCCGCATTCGGCGAGTTTGTCCGCGGTCTGCGCGGCCTGTTCCGGCGGCACGCAGAGGATCGCGTAGCGGATGGCGAGGCGCGGGATAACCTCTTTCATCTTGTAGGTCGGGTAGAGCGGAAAATCCGCCTTGAGGATCTCGATGCGGTTCACGTTCGAGTCGAAACCGGCGAGAAGGGTGAAGGGGCTTCCCGCGAAACCGGAATACTCGAGAAAGGCGGAGCCGAGTCGGCCGAGGCCGACGATACAGCAATTGTGCGGCTCGTCTCCGAAACCGAGCGCCTGGCGAATCGCCCCGGCGAGGCGGGCGGGATCATAGCCCGCCGTCGTGGAAATCCCGGCGCCGTCGGGCAGCGACGATATGTCCTTTCGTATGGTGTGGCTCGGCCAGCCGGTCAGGCGCTCGAGATCGGCGGAGGAGACGAAGTCTCCGGCGTTCCCCCGGCGTTCCAGGAGGTGCGCGAGTCGTGACAGGCGTTCGGCGGTCGGTTTCGGAAGACTCATCGCACACTCCTTTGTGAAAGTTTTCACAGGTAGTATAGCAGGAAGCAAGTGGACGTGTCAATGAAATTTTTGTCACGGCTGTGAAAAAATTCACCGCGTGGTTTCAAAGATTGCATTTGTTGACAGCGCAAGTCTTTTGGCACATAGTAGAAATATGGCTGGAGCAAGCGGAAATATCCTTGAACGCATAATAAGCGTTTTCTTTTCGTCGCACGATCCCGAGGCGGAAAAGCGACGACAGCTCAAGGCGATCGCCAAGGAGCTTTCGAAAAGCAGGTACAAGTGGTACCGCCCCGGCTCCGAAGAGGCCCTGCCCGGCATGGGCAAATTTTTCTATGAAATATACAAGGTCATCGGCTCCGCCCAGGTAATACTCGCCAACGCGAACTCTTCCGTCGTCTTGAAAAACGTCCTCGTGGAGTTGTCCCTGTCCGCGAATCAGGTGAAGCTCAAGGAACGCCTGACGGAGGAGGCTATCAAGGAGCGCGGGAAGCAAACGCCGCCGAAGGAGCTTTCGGCCCAAGTCAAGAACGAGCTTGCCGCCTTCATGTCGGAGTTCGATGTCGAGACCATCAAGGGTATCGACGGCCTCTATTCCCAGCTGGAGGTCATGGTCAATTTCGTTTCCTTCGACTACTTTTTCCTCCTGAAGAAATTCGACTCCTCGCTCCCCGAGAGAACCTTCAACTACACGCCCAAATTCGAGACGATTCGCGGCGAGTACGTGCTCGAGGATCTAAAGGATTTCGCCACCGTCGCCTACGCCCTGCCCTTCGACGCCGATTGGCCCAGGATATTCGCGGTCGTCAAGGCGTACCGCGAGGTGGAGCCCGTCGCCATCGGCCAGTGGAACAAGCTGATGAACGCCCTTTCCGAGGTCAGGAGGTCGGGCGTCATCGAGCAGATCGTGAGCCATCTCGAGAAGAATCCCGGCTACGCCGTCGAACCCGCGTTCGTGTCGGACAGGATCGTCGACAACTATCTCGCCAAGATGAAGACGCAGACGGAGATGGTGATCCAGCAGATTTTCCAGGAAAAGAAGACGAGCAAGGCGACCGAGCTCCTCAAGCAGATTTTCGGAACCGAGTCGATCGTCAGGCTCAAGAACTACGCCGAGCGCGCGAACGCCCCCTTCGAGAAAAAGATGCTCGGCGGGTATCTCTACGTGGAGGAACTCAACTACCTGAAGGCCTTCCTGATCGACTATTTCAAGCGGGACATCCGGGCGCTGACGGACCTCTTTCTCGTCCGCGGCAAGTGGACGATCCCGACGATGTCGACCGGCTACTCGGGGAGCTTTCACGAGCTTCTCGAACTTTCCGACGCGATAACCGCGTTCGACGATTCCCTCGCCGAGGACGACGAGCTCGGCGCGAAGCTCCGGACGATGCTGACGCGCGCGGACCGCGACAAGGAAGTCGTCAAGCAGATAAGGACCCAGCTGAAGGACGTCAACGACAAGGCCCTCAAATTCCTGTCGGACGGGACGCAGCATTTTATCGTGATAGCGCGGAGTCTCAAGGCGATACTCGAAGACCACGAAAAAACGCCGCATTCGCTCATCTCCAACTGGAAGGAGATCGAGATGAACGCCGACCGTCCGATCAAGGAGTGGATCGTCGAGGTATACAAGCAAATTTACGCCTTCGTGATGCTCATGCAGCTTTACCTCAAGGACGAATAGCCGGTATAGTTCCCCCCGTGAGTATCAGCAGTTTCCATACGCATACCCGTCTTTGCAAGCACGCGACGGGCGTGCCTCTCGAGTACGCGAGGGAGGCCGCCGCCGAAGGTTGCCTGGCTCTCGGTTTTTCCGATCATTGTCCCTATCCCGACGGCACCTGGGCCGGAAGCAGGATGGCTGTCGGCGATACGGGTACGTACCGGTCCCTCGTCGACGAGGCGGCCCGCGCCTCGGACTTCCCCGTGCGATTCGGCTTCGAGTGCGAATGGCACCCGCGTTACGAGTCCTGGTACCGCGATTTTCTCCTGGGCGAGTGCGGCGCCGAGTTTCTCGCGTACGGTCCCCATTGGGTCGAGGATTCGGGGGAGTTTTTCTACATACCGGAGGCCGCCGAGGCCCGTCTTTTGCGGCCCTACGTCGACCTGACCTGTCAGGGTATCGAGAGCGGTCTCTACGCCTACGTCGCTCATCCCGACCTCCTGTTGGCCGGGTTCACGCGAATGACGGCCGACGTGCGCGCGGCCTGCGGGGATATAGTCGACGCGGCCGTCGCGGCGGGAATCCCGCTCGAAGTGAACGGACTCGGGCTCATGCGCCCCCTCATCCCCGGCGACGGCGGAATGCGCTCTCCCTATCCCGTGCGGGAGTTCTGGGAGCTCGCGGCCTCTCGCGGCGCGCGGATCATCTGCAACTCGGACGCGCACCGCCCGGAAGACGTCGTTTCCTCGGCGAAGAACGCGCGCGAATTCGCCCGCGCGATCGGCATCGAACCCGAAGACGCCGCCGCCGTACTGTTCCCGGGACCCGCCGTCGCGTTATAGCGTCAGCACGCGCCCGGGGGCATGTCGCGGGCTTCCTGCTCGATGAGGCGGATCTCGCGGTCGAGGAAGAAGGACAGGACCGTCCTCAACAAGACGATGCCGCCGAGAATCATGAGCTCCTGTATTCCGGGCTCTACTATCGTCTTGAGGATATCCGATGCGATGAGGAATTCGAGTCCGAGCAGGAGATACGTCCCGAGGTCGGCCCTGAGCACGCGAACCTGATGCATGGTGTACGAGCACTTGAATCTGCCGATCTCGTTCCTGAGGAATTTTATGATGGCGATGCAGGTGCCGTAGATGACGACGCCGACGCTGATGACGCTGATGACGCTCGAGATCGCGTCGAGAAGGTGCATTACCGATTCGATGAGGTGCATGCTGTCTCCTTATTCGGATGCTTGGGTCTCGCGCGCGGGCATGAGCCCCGCGACCATGAATTCGTCCGGAATTTTCGTCGGCCTGCCCGAGGTCGAGACGCACCCCCAGGATACGTCCGCCTCGGCGCACAATTCGCCGTTCTGGTTAGTGATACGCTGGCGGAATGTTCCCGAGACGCGGCCGAGCTTGACCGGTTCGACCTCTATCGAGAGAACGTCGAAGAGCCGCGCCGAGGCCCGGTAGCGGATGTCGATGCGCGAGATGTACAGGTAGAAGCCCGCGCCCACGAGGCCCTCGTAATCGAACCCGATCGCTCGGAGGTATTCCATCCTGCCGAATTCGAGGTATTGCAGGTAGGTCGCGTTGTTGACGTGGTTGTAGGCGTCGAGCTCGTAGCTTCTCACCGTGTGCGTGGCGACGTGTTTCATGCCTTCAAGGATACACGCGAACGGCTTTTTTGACAATTCCGGACATTGAGGGATATACTTGAGTCATGATAGACGTCGCCGCCGCGGTCATCGAGAACCGCGAAGGGAGAATCCTCATCGCGAGACGAAAGGCGGAGATGTCGCTTGGCGGGTATTGGGAATTTCCCGGCGGGAAGATGGAAGCGGGCGAAACCGCCGCCGAATGCGCCTCCCGCGAGCTGCGCGAGGAGATGGACGTCCGGGTCGAAACCGGCGACATCGTCGCCGAAACGACGCACGACTACGGCGACAAGGTCGTGCGTCTCGTCGCCGTGCGGGCGATCCTGCTCGACGGCCACATACGCCTTCATGACCACGACGAGATACGCTGGGTGACGATTCCCGAAATGGGGGACTTCCTGTTCGCCCCCGCCGACGAGGCGATCGTAGAGCGCTTGCGGGAGGAGCATCGCCTCCGCGCGAAGGTCCGGCACTAGCGAAGGTCCGACACTAGAGAAGGGCCGGCACTAGAGAAGGGCCGGCGCTAGCGGAGGCCCGACACTAGCGAAGGACGGATCGCACGAGCTCCCTGAAATCGGGATCGAGCGAATCCTCGCTCTCCCCGGTAACCGCGTTCGATACGTAGAACACCCCGTCCCGCGCGATTACCGATCCGTCTCCTATGTCGGCGTCGCCGACAGCCTCGAGTTCGGCCGGTTCGTCCTCGCCGATTACCTCAAGGAACGCGGTCGCGGGCAGTACGTCAAGGTCGCGCGCCCTGCCGTCCATGGGTCCGTAAGGGCTGATCGCGATATAGGTTACGCTCGGAAGGTCCTCGATCAACAACTCGTCCAGGGCGGAGAAATCGAGCCCCGATATGGATAGAGGTTCCGTTTCCGCGACGGTATCCCGTCCGGCCTCCTCCTGCATCGTCGAGCGTGATCCGCGGTCAAGACCGGGAGATTCCTCGAAGTTGTAAACGAGGATCGTGTCGGGATACATCTCCTCGATAAAATTGTTGAGGTCTTCCTCGGTCGCGCTTTCGAGCAGTTCGGGTTCCCATTCGCCCTCGCCCTCGCCCTCGAGGTATTCCACCTCGTCCGGGGTGGCTTCTTCCGCGAAGTCTTCGGCAGTGGTTTCTCCGGAGTATGTCGCAAGCTCGCGCGCGTCCGGACCCGCCATCTCGACGACGTACTCTTTCGCCTCCGGCGCGGCCTCGCCGACTTCGTCGGGTTCTTCGACTTCATCGAGTTCTTCGACCGCCTCGATCTCTTCGGCTGACTCGACCTCGCCGAGTTCTTCGACCTCGCCGAGCTCTTCGACTTCATCGAGCTCTTCGACTTCATCGAGTTCTTCGACCGCCTCGATCTCTTCGGCTGACTCGACCTCGTCGAGTTCCTCGATTTCGTCGGCGATCGGTTCGGCTTGTACGCGCGCGGAGGGGCGGGACGCCGCGGACGTCCCCTGGGCGGTCGTCGCGCCGGACGCTGCGGGTGCGACGGTCGCGCCGGAAATATTGAGGGATATCGCGTTGTTTTGGAGAACCTGCTCGAGCATGAGGCGGATTTCCTGCGTGTCGATCGCCGACTTGCTCTTCGCCGTCTGGCTCCCGATGGCGGAAAGAACCTCGTCCCAACTCTTCTCGAGAAGGTCGTCGATCTCGGGTCCGTGTTTCTTGTTCAGCCGCTTTCCGAAGCTCTTTTTAATCTCGCCGCTGATATCCCGCTTGCGCCAGGTTATCGTCTTTCCCATTTCCTCCCAGGAAGATTCCTCCCCGCTTTCCATGATCTCCTCGAGAAGGCGAATCTGGAAACGCCTGATCCTGTTTCGGATGACGACCATTTCGTCCTGCTTGAGGTTGAAGGCGAGGAATATGACGAGGAATATCGTGAAGAAGGCGACGGTCAGGAAGAGGGTCCGGACGGATTTCGGGAACGCGAAGAGCGAGTCGTTGACGAGTTGCCCGGTATTGCCGAAGTCGCCCGTTTTGCGAGAGATCAGGACCCAGCCCGACTCGCCCGAGGATACCACGCGTTCGGTCGAGAAGTCTCCCCGGGCCCACTTGTCCAGTATCGCGTTTTCGAGGAGTTCCTGCCCGACGCGGGGGAGCCCCGTAACGAAGCCGCGCGTCGTCTGTTCCTTGTCGGAAAGGAGCGCCGGTTCGTCGCTGAGGCGCAAAAGGCTTTCCGAGACGAGCCTCTGAACTGCCGCGCGCGCCGTGACGTAGAGCACGGCGGTTCCGCGCCAGGTGCCGTAGGAGTCGTAGAAGGCGAGGCAATAGCAGAAAAGATCCCGCTTCGGGTCGATGACCACGCGGGGCGCGCCTCCCGACGGAACGGAGACGAGGGAGAAGTCGAGGTCGTCGGCCTTTTTGCCGTATGCCTCGTAGCTGATCCTGAAATCCTCCCTGAGGAGGACGTCTTCGTCGAAAGTGCTGAAATGTATTCGGCGGGTGACCCGCGCGCGCGGATCGGTTTCCCCGTTCGAGTCGATTATGCGGATTCCGAGCACCCCGCCGCGCTCGGCGATGAGACTCCCCGCGAGGTTCGCGCGGTCGAAAACGTCGGCCGCGCTCTGATTGGGAAGAAGGGTCCTCTTGACGGCGTCGGCGGAGACGAATTCGCCGAAGCGGGCGATGTTTTCAGCGTGCCATGAGTCAAGCGTCGACGAGACTTCCTCGAGGCGCGTCTCCAGCGAACGGACTACGGAGGGTTGGTAAAACCTCGTTTCCAGGACGTTAAAGAGCCCCGCATAGGCGGCCGCGGCCAAGCCGGAGAAGAGTAAAAGCGAGATGATCAGGCTAAGCGCGACTTTCGGTGCCGTACGCACGAGTCCTCCAATTGACGGTTCGGGTCCATTTACCTATCGGTATTTTTCACATAAAGCATGAGTAGGTAAAGAGTTTTTGGCCGCCCGCTGTTCTTTTATGTCCCGTCGGGGTATAGTGTGGCAGATGATAGAACTTGAACAGGAGCGACAACGCCCCGCGCGGGCGATTCTGGTCGGCAAGACGGATTCCCGAACGGTACCCGACGGGGACGTCGTACGGGAACTCGCGAGTCTCGCCAAGACGGCGGGGTTCGAAGTCGCGGGCGTCGTCGTGTTGCGCCGGTACGAGCCATCCCCGAAATTCGGTATGGGATCGGGCAAGGCCGGCGAAATCGGCGCGCGCGCCGAGGCAGATGACGCGGACTTGATCGTCTTCGATTTCGAGATATCCCCGACCCAACAGCGAAACTGGGAGGAACTGACCGGTAAAACCTGTCTGGACCGGCAGGAGATCATCATTCGCATCTTCGCCGACCGCGCGTTGACCCGCGAGGCCGCGCTCCAGATAGAGCTCGCCCGCCTCGAATACTCCCTTCCCCGTCTCGCCCATACCTATTCGGCCCTTTCCCGCCAGCGCGGCGGCCGGTACGGCACGAAAGGATCGGGCGAAACCCAGCTCGAGCTTGACCGGCGGGGCGTCCTCGGCCGGATCGCGCAGATAAAGGGCGAGCTCAAGGACGTTCGACAGGATCGGGCGACCCAGCGCAAGCGGCGGGAGCGCGTGCCCGTTCCCTCCGTCGCGATCGTCGGTTACACGAACGTCGGGAAGTCCACCCTCCTCAACGCCCTCACGGGCGCCGGCGTCTTGTCCGAGGACGCCCTTTTCGCCACGCTCGACCCGACGACCAGGCGGTTCAGTCTGCCGTCCGGGCGGGCCATCCTTTTGACGGATACGGTCGGCTTTATCAGAAACCTGCCCCACGGGCTCGTCGACGCCTTCCACGCGACCCTCGAGGAGGCCGCGTTCGCCTCGGCGGTTATCATCCTGCTGGACGCGTCCGATCCCGAGATGGAGATCCAATTCTCGACGACGCGCGAGGTGTTGACCGAGGTCGGCGCCGAGTCGCGTCCGTACCTCGTCGTCCTCAACAAGATCGACCGGTGCGACGAGTTTACCCTTCGACGCCTCGCGGTAGAATACCCCGAAGCGGTCATGATCAGCGCCGCCACCCAGGAGGGCCTCGCTTCCTTCGGGGATCGCCTCGGCACCCTGCTCGCCGGCGAGGAAGGATCCTTCCTGCTGCCGCCGGACCGAACGGACTTGCTCGCGCGGATACACCGCGAGGGAAGCGTCTCGTCGACCGAATACCTCGAGGAGGGTATCCTCGTGCGCGCGCGCGCGACGGGACGGCTTGCCGCGACACTTAAGGAGTTCGAACGATGAAACGAAGGGAACGCGGCTCGGTCTTGCTGGCGTTTCTACTCATCGTCGCGGCGACGTTGACCCTGGTCATCCTGACCGGGACGGTGTGGGCTCTCGCCAACCGGGGCGCGGCGGGCGGCTCGAGTCTCAAGTCCGGGTCGAACCGCGACCCCTCGGCGGCCCTGCTATCGTCCGGTCTCGTCGACGGGATGGCGATTCTCGCCGATATCGGCACCCTTCGCATCCCGATGAACAGGGGACGGGGCGACGGCCTTCCCGTCACCGTCGTCCTCACGCCGTTTCTGCCCTATCCCGCGGACGATATCGCCTTCCGCGAGGAACTCGTGAGCAAGACCCGCTCGATTCGCGCGGCGATCCGCGCCTGGTTTTCGGCGAGAACGCTCGAGGAGATCGAGACCCTGGGCGAGAGCGCCGTGAAGGACGCCCTGCTCGCCGAGATAAACGGCCTGTTGGTCCTCGGGAGCGTCGGAAAGCTGTTTTTCACCGAGTATATGGTTCTCGATTAGTCGGAGTGGCGTGCAACCCGAAGCCGCCAAGCCGTGTCGAATTAGCATGTGGAGGCTGGGTATGTCAGGATCAGGAGCCGTTCAGGCGGCGCAGGTAATCATCGCGATCGTTCCGATCGTCGGGATAGTCGCGGGGTCGGTAGTCGTGTTCTTGTATCTCCTGTTGAGGAACCGGCAGATTACCAGGCAGATCGAGGCGGGAAACTACAAGAGACCCGTGTTCGACTTGTACGTTTTTTCGCTGTTGTGCGGGTTCCTTCTGGCCGGCGTAGGCCTTGTCCTGTCCGTACTCTTCCTTGCCCTTGAGGGTCCGAGCTATTCCCTGCTCGGCGGCTTGATTCCGTTTGCCCTCGGCGCGAGCCTGCTCGGTTTTTACTTCGTGGCGCGTCCGGACAAGAAGACTCTTGAAAGCGGATCCTGAGTCGACCGCGGACTCGAGGCTGGAAGACGAGGAACTCTGCCGTGCCGTGCTTTCGGGGAGCGTGGAGGCCTTTTCGCGCCTTGCAGGCAAGTACCGGAAGCGGATACTGCGTCTGGGTTTGGGTTTTTTCCACAATCAGGACGACGCGGAGGATTTCCTTCAGGACGTGCTGGTTAAGGTGTACACCTCCCTTTCGGGATTTCGGGGCGAGGCCCGGTTCTCGACCTGGCTCATGCGAGTCGCGTACAACACGGCCGTAAACTCGGTGAAGCGCAAGAAAACCTACGCCTCGCTCGCCGAGGACTACGACGTTCCCGACACCTCGGATACGCCCGAGGAGGCGGTCCTCAGACGCGCGACGGGAGAGGCGATTCGCTCGGCGCTCGAGGAGTTGCCCGAGCGCTACCGGGCTTGCGTCGACCTCTACTTTTTTTATGACATGCCGTACGCCGAGATCGGCGTAATCACCGGGCAACCGGTGAATACCATCAAGTCGCACGTCTTCCGGGCGAAGAAGATGCTCAAGGAACGGCTTGCGGAAGGAGAAATGCCATGAACTGCGAAAAGGCGATCGACCGCTATCTGTCCCTGGACAAGGGCGAATGGGTTCCGCCGGGGGTATCCGTTCACCTGATTTTTTGCCCGGTTTGCAGGACGCTCGTGCGCAAGATGGCGGAGGCCGAACGCCTTGCCTCCCGCCCGCTCGCGGTACGTCCGGCTGCCGCCGTTCCGGTCGCCGATCCCGTACTGGCCGCCGCCCTCGCGCGCATCGAGGCGGCCGGGTTCCGGTATCCCGCGGTCAATCCCCGCGACAAACACGTCTCTCTTTCTCGCTGGCTCGTGGCGGGCGTCGCCCTCGCGATCGGTTTCACGGCCGTTCCCTTTTCGTTTATAGGCAAGTGGTCGGAATCCAACTTCGGTCTCGCGTACACTGTTCCGTTCTACTTGCTGTGCGGGCTCGCGGTAACCGCGTATTGCGGTATGTTCATCGGGACGAATATAGATTTTTTCGTGAAAAAACTCGGCCTGACTCCGTCAGCCTGACTCCGTCAGCCTGACCCGTCGGCCTAATTCCAGAGCGACGAGGGATTGAGCGTAGAACGGTTCTTGTATACCGTAAAATGAAGATGGGGCCCGGTGCTCTGGCCGGTATTCCCGACCGCGCCGATTTTGGTGCTTTGCGTAACCCTATTTCCCCGCGCGACGTAGATGGCCGAAAGGTGGGCGTACATCGTCTGGTAGCCGGAATGGTGTGCGACGACGACGAAGTTGCCGAAGGTAACGTCGTACCCCGTCTGTACGACGGTCCCGTCGAGGGCAGCGAACACGGGGCGTCCGGGCGAGGTCGCCATGTCCACGCCGTTATGGAAGGTCCGCGTGCCGGAGAAGGGGTTGTTCCGCCAGCCGTACCGGCTCGATACGTAGTAACCGCCCCGCAAGGGCTTGCGGAACAAGTCGCCGTTTATTTCCTGTATGGTTACCCAGTCGAGCTTCGCGTCCGGGAGGAAAATCCTGGCGCCGACTTGAATCTCGTTATCCGTGATTCCGTTCACCAGCGCGACTTTTTCGAGGGAAATGCGGTATTTGTCTGATATGGATTCAGGGGTGTCACCCTTTTTCGTCGTGTAGAGAATTCCGGTAATCGAGGGAATTTTTAGAAGCATACCGATCTGGAGCGTCCGCGTATTGCGGAGCTTGTTGAGGCTGATGATCGAATCCTGGCTTACGCCGTGTTCTTCGGCGATCTTCCCGACCATGTCGCCCTTTTTGACCCGATAGACCGTGTAGAAGAGTTCGGGCGCGGTCGCCTGGTCCTCGACGCTCTCCCCGGGGCGTTCCGACGGAAGACCGGCATTCGAGCCTCCCATTCCGGTAAAATCCCCGGCGTCTTCGATCCGTTCCGCGCTTTCATCTGCCGGCTCCGTCGACCCGCGCGTCCCGTCCGTTCCGTTCCCGCCGGTTAGCGCTCCGGCTGCCGCGGTCCATCCCCCCGCCAGCGTCGCGACGAGCGTGACCGCCGCCGCGAGGACGCACGGAAACGTATGTATGTTCGGCCGCGTACGGGCAAGAAGTTCGTTCAAAACGCGTTTCATGGTCGCTCCAGTATAACACCGCCCCGGTGCCTTGTGTATATCTTCGGACGGCTTTTCGTCCGGGTTGAGCCTCTTGTCTCCCGGTCCGCGCGCCCCGTTCGCCCGTCCGGAGATTCGCTCACGTCTTTTTCCCCAATCCGACGAGATAGGTTTCGAAGCTTTCCGTCCGGCACGCGACGGGTTTGAAACCGCGCGCCGAGGAGAAGAGCTTTCGCATGGCGACGAGGTGTTGCTGTTCTCCTCCGCCCTGGAATACCTTGACCGCGAAGTTTCCCCCCGGTACGAGCATGCGCTCGGCGTAATAGATGGCGAGCTCGACGAGGCCGCTCGAGCGCGCCGTGTCGACGGTGCGGTTGCCGGTCGTCGCGGGGGCGGCGTCGCAGATGACGAGATCGTACGGCCCGCGCTTCTCGGCCTCGGCGCGGATCGACTCGTCGTACAGGTCGCCCTGGAAGAACGCGAGGTTGTCCGCCTTGACGTCCTTGGCGAGGGGCGAGAGGTCGATTGCGGTGACGAGGCCCGTACCGGCGAGGGCGCGGAGGACGTAGGTCGTCCAGCTTCCCGGGGCCGCGCCGAGGTCGAGGACGCGGTACTGGCGCTTTATGAGGGCGAATTTCTCGTCCATCTCCTTGAGTTTGTAGACCGATCGGGCGGGGTATCCCTCCGAAAAGGCCTTGCGGCTCCAGAAGTCCGGTTTTACGTAGCTGTTGGCGGCCATTCGATCCCCTTGCAAGAACACCGATTACGGATACAATATCGCCATGAATATAGAGTATACGCGGCGACTTGAAAAGATCGAGACCGTTCTCGCGTCCTGGCTTCCCCCGGCCGTCGGGGCGGAGTGGATGGCCTCTTCCTTTTCGGCCCTTCCCGACGCGGTACGACCGTCGCACGTCGTCCCGCTCGCCGAGCCCTGCCGGGACCTCCTGTCCCGCGGCGGGAAACGGTGGCGGCCTCTGCTCGCCGTGCTCGCCTGCGAGCTCGCGGGCGGCGCCGACCGCGCGTACGCCCTCACGCCCGTCGTGGAGTTCGCCCACACGGCGAGCCTGATTCACGACGATATCGAGGACGGGGCCGACGAGCGCCGGGGCAAGCCCGCCTGCCATCTCCTGTACGGCGAGGATACCGCCATCAACGCGGCTTCCTGGCTCTATTTTCACGCCCATGCCGTAATCGACGCCTATCCCGCGTCCGACGCCCTGAAGCTCGAACTCTATCGGGTGCTGTCCCGCGAGCTCAGACGGCTGCACCTCGGGCAGGCGATGGACATACGCTGGCACCGGGAGTCCTCACTCGTGCCGGTCCGCTCCGAATACGAGGCGATGGTCACGCTCAAGACCGGTACGCTGTCCCGACTAGCCGCCTCGCTCGGCATGCTCGCGGGCGGCGCCGACGCCGCCTCGGTCGATTCGCTCGCCGAGCTCTCCGCCCGGGTCGGGGTCGGTTTCCAGATTCTCGACGACGTACGGAACCTGACGACCGGGAACCCCGGTAAAAAGCGGGGAGACGACGTCGTGGAGGGGAAAAAGAGCCTTCCGGTCATCATGCATCTGGAGCGCTCTCCCCGGGATCTCGAGGCCCTTGCCGCCGCCTTCGCCCGCGCCAGGGCCGAGGGGATCGAGTCTCCCGCCGTCGAGACGGCGATTTCCCTTCTCTCCTCCTCCGGGGCGGTCGATGCCGCCCGTGATTACGGCGTTCAGCTCATTGAACGGTCTTCGTTGACCCTGCGCGGCCGGTTCCCGGGTAATCCCGCGGTCGACCTTATCGCCGCTCTTTTCGAGACCATGCTCGAGGGACTCGGCTGACGGGGTAGAAAATCGTCTCGTTTCTTGTTTTCCGGACCCCCGTGTAGTACGCTTATGGCATGAAGACGGCGAGGTTTTTGCCCGCGCAAATTTGGACTATCGCACAAGCCGACGCCGGAAACGCGGTGTTTATCCGGCCCGAGGGTTCGGATACGGTGCTTCCCGTATACGTTTCCGAAGGGGACATACAGATGCTCCTCGTCGAATTGACGCATATCCTCGCCCCCCGACCCATGATCCACGAGCTCCTTCTTTCCGCGATCGAGGCCCTGCGCGGCAAGCTCGAACGGGTTGAGATCTACGGGATCAGGGGCGGTTCCTACCTCTGCCGCGCTATCCTGGTTCAGGACGGCAAGGAGATTCGCCTGGAATCCCGTCCCTCGGACATACTGTGCCTATCCGCCCGCGTCGACTGCCCCGTTCTCGTCGACGATACCGTCCTCGCGCAAAACGGCGTTCCCATTGACCGCGTTTCCCAAAAAGCCGGCGCCTCTCCCGCGGTTTCCGAGTCCCCGTCCGTGCAGGAGTTCCTGCAGAAGGAACTCAAGCAGGCCCTCGAACGCGAGGATTACGAACGGGCCGCCCAGCTCCGGGATCGCCTCGGCGAGTTCTCCGGAAACGCCTGATACGGCCCCGTTCCGTGAACGAATCCGCCGAATGGCTGAACGACACCGCGGCCCGGCTCGCCGCCGAGGGCCAACACGAAGAGGCGATAGCGTATCTCCGCCGCGCCCTGTCCCTTGATCCCGAAAATCCCCTGATACTCCTGAATCTCGCCTTGAGCCTTTTCGCCCTCGGCAGGCGGGACGGCGCGAGAGCCTCGTTGTACTCGGCCCTGCGCGCGCGTCCCGACGACGTCGATACCCTCGATACCCTCGGCGTCGTCCTCCATGAACTCGGGGAAGACGCCGAAGCCGAGGAGAGATACCTGCGGGCGCTCGAGCTGGATCCGGGCAACGGCAGGATTTGGAACAATCTCGGCGTATTGCGCTTTTCTCAGGCGCGGTACGCGGAGGCGCGCGATTCGTTCGAAAAGGCCGTGGCGCTGGTTCCCGCGTTCGCCGATGCCCTGTATAATCTCAGGGACACCTACGGGGAACTGGATGAACCGGACAAGATGGAGGCCTGCGCGCGGATGCTCGACCGACTCGCCCGAGCCGGCCGACTCGACTGAGCCGGTCGACTCGACTGAGCCGGTCGGTTCCGCCGAACCGGCCCGGGCGCCGAAACGGCCTCCGGCAACGCGTCAGGCCGGTCCCGCGGGTTGGGAGCGTGAGTGGGCATTCGAATACTGTATATCGCCGAAATCGTCGGGAAGGCCGGGATCTGGTGCGTCAAGAGCGCCCTTCCGATCCTGAAGAAAAGCGAGCTCCCCGACGTCATCGTCGCGAACGCCGACGGGGCGACCGGGTCGTTCGGCCTCGGGAGGCAGCACGCGGGCTATCTCAGAAAACTCGGGATCGACCTTCTGGTCGGCGGGGATTCCATCTACTACAAGAAAGACCTCGTCGAGGGGCTCGACAGCATGACGAACGTCATCAGGCCCGCGAACTATCCGCCCGAAAGCCCGGGGCGCGGCTGGAGGTTCGCGAACGCGCGAGGCTCGAAGGTCGCGGTCATATCGATGCTCGGCCGTGTCGGGTTCGGACGCGTTCACGGGGACAACCCCTTTCTCGTCCTCTCGCATCTCGCCGAGCGCCTTCGGGCCGAAACGCCGTATATACTCGTCGACTTTCATTCCGGCGCGACCGCCGAAAAGCAGGCCTTTTTCCATTACGCCGACGGTCTCGTTTCCGCCTGCGTCGGGTCGCACGCGCGCGTGCAAACCTCCGACGAGGCGATCTTCCCGAAAGGGCTCGGGTGCATAACCGACGCGGGGCGTACGGGAAGCCGCGACTCTGTCGGCGGCACTGAGAGCGCCTCGAAGATACGCGAATACCTGACCGGCGTGCCGGACTGGTCCCGCGACGCCTGGGAAAAGCCGATGTTGCAGGGGCTCGTCATCGATCTCGACGCGTCGGGCAAGACGACCGCCATAAAAAGAATTCAGTACGAGTGCCCCGAGGGACCCGCCGCGCCGGCGTCCGGGGCGGTTGACGGGGGAGACGAGGATGCGGGAACGGGCAAGGATAGTTGAGATTCGGGGAGACCGCGTGACGGTCATGCCGGTGGACATAGAGGCGTGTATCGGGTGCAAGAACCGCGAGTGCCAGAAGAACGGCAACCGCTTTACCGCGATCAACGCGCGCGGTCTCGCGCTTTCTACTGGTGACGAGGTTCGCCTCGGGGCGTCCGCGAAAAGCCAGCTCGCGCAGGCGCTCGCGTCGGTACTCCTTCCGTCGCTCGCCGCGCTCGCCGCGTATCTCCTGTTTCCGCGCGTCGCGTCCGGATACGGCGAGGGCGTCCGCGTCGCCGCGACGCTCGTGACGCTCGTCGCGTTCGCTTGGGCGCGCTTTCGCGTCGCAGAGCGCTCTCCGCCCCGTCTGCCCGAGATTTTCGAGGTACTGTAACGCCGCCAAACGCGCGTTCCCTCGACACGCTGTCAGGCGGGCGTTTGGCCGTCAGGCGGGCTGTTAGCCGTCAGGCTGGCGGTCAGCGGGAATACTCGCGCCCGTACCGGTTGATCGTCGAGGCCATGTTAGCGAGCGATACTTGTTCCATGACGCCGCCGAGTTCCCAGGCGACGCGCGGCATGCCGTATACGACGCTCGAGGCCTCGTCCTGCCCGATCGTGCGCGAGCCTTCGCGATAAAGCTCGGCCAGCTTCGCCGCCCCGTCGCGGCCCATTCCCGTCATGATGATCCCGAGCGCGCGATTCTGGAATTCGCGCGCCACGGAGGCGAAGAGGACGTCGGCCGACGGGCGGTGCCCGTTTTGCGGCGGCGCGGACGAAAGCCGGGCGACCGTCGCGAGCGGACGGCGTTCCACCTCTATGTGAAAGTCTCCTGGCGCGATGAGGACGCGTCCGGGTTTTACGATATCCCCGTCGGTGGCTTCCTTCACCTCGAGCGGGCACACGCGGTCGAGGCTGTTAGCGAATTCCTCGGTAAAGCCGGCGGGCATGTGCTGCACGACGACGATGGGTTGGGGGAGGTCGGGGTCGAGTTTGGCGAATATCTCGCGGAGGGCGTTGGGCCCGCCGGTGGAGATGCCGATGGCGATTATTTCGACGGGACCCGGGGAGCGAACCGGCACGGGAGGCTTCGCCCCCGCCTTTCCTCGAACGTCGTCCGTCCGGACGGCTCCCCGCACGATCGCGCTCAGCGCCTCGCTCGATATCTGCGCGCCCGCGTGATCCCGCTCGTCCGGCTCGACCCTCGCCCTGTCGTCCCGCCCGGCGCCGTAGGCCTTGAGCAGTTCCGTCGGCAGTCGCCTCGCCGTTCCCGCGATCTTTTTCAGCTTGTACTGGCTTCCGTAGCCCGAAAGGAGGTCCACGAGCTGGTTCGCGACGGTGTGGAGGTCGGCCGACTCGGACCCCGACGGCTTCGTGACGAAGTCGCTCGCGCCGAGCTCGAGGCACTCCATCGTGATCCGGGCTCCCTCCTTGGCGACGCTCGAGAGCACCACGACGGGGATGTCGATCCCGAGCCGTTTCCTCTCCCTGAGGAATTCGATGCCGTTCATCTCGGGCATCTCGATGTCGAGGACGATGATGTCCGGCTGCGCGCGGCCCAGTTTCTCGAGGGCGAAACGCCCGTTCATCGCCTTGTCGGCGACGGTCAGGGCCGGAGCGGCGTCGACGATCTTCCCGATCAGGCTGCGCATGAGCGCGGAGTCGTCGACGATAAGTACCGAAATAGCGTCCATCACCACATCCCGTCAGGCGTTTTTTTGATACAGGCAAGCCCAGTCGGTTTTCAGGAATTCGAACTTCGTCTTCATGCCGAAGAGGGATTCCGAATGGCCGATGAACAAAAAGGATTTCGGGGACATCGCGTCCCAGAAACGGTCTATTACCGCCTTTTGCGCCGCCTCGTCGAAATATATAAGCACGTTCCTGCAGAAAAGGATATCGACGTTCTGCTGGCCGGAGTCGTTCTTCAGGTTGTGGTAGTCGAACCGGATCATCTTCATCAGTTCGTCGCGCACCTGGTAGCCGTTGTTCTTCTTCTCGAAAAAGCGCGTCAGGTACGCGTCGGGCACGCCTGCGACCCGGCTTTCCGGGTAGAACCCCGATTTGCCGACCATGAGCGACTTGAGGGAGATGTCCGAGGCGGTGATCTCGGCCGTGAACGGGGCGGGGAGCTTGTCCTTGAGGAGCATCGCGAGCGTGAAGGGCTCTTCGCCGGTCGAGCAACCCGCGCTCCATACGCGTATCTTCGAGTCTCCCCGCTCTTTTTTTGTTTTCAGCACGGCGGGGAGGACGTAGTGTTCGAGCGCGTCGAAGTGCGGCTGGTTCCGGAAAAAACGCGTCAGGTTCGTGGTTACGGAGTCGAGCATCACCTTGAGCTCTTCCTTGTCCTTGAGGAGTATCGCGTAATACTCCCCGAGGCTGGCGAGCTGTTTCTCGCGCAAACGCTCTTTCAGGCGGCTTTCGAGGATGGAACGGTTCGTGGAGGAAAAGGTGATGCCGCTTTCGTCGTATATCAGCTTTCGATACTGCTCGAAATCGGCGTCGCCGAGAAATTCTGCCATTGCTGCTCCTCTCGTGACGGCCTGAGACCCGTTGTTAAGTCTAAAACCTCTTCCATGCGGTGTCAATGACGCCCGTGCCTTTTGCCGATCGCGCACTCTATGATATAGTAGGCTCATGACCAGATCGTCGGTCGCGACAGCCTGTATCCTCGCGTTCGTCACGGCCTTTTCGTCGTGCTCCTTCAATTACGCCGAGGGGGACGGAGAGGGCAAGACCCTCCCGGAGATGGTCATGATCGACGCCGCCGCCAAGCGGTACGAGGATTCGCGCGTACGGATCGAATTCCGGGCCAGGGCGCTCGAGGTGTACGACGCCGACAAGGTGTGGGCCGCCGAGGGCGTTTCGTTTACCGAGTACGCGGGGAGCGGAGAGCAAGGCGTCCGCGCGGAAGGGTCGGCGGGCGTTCTCGTCATCGACGACCGCGCCGAGATATACACGCTCGGAAGGGAGGCGTCTTTCCGGATGATCGACGACGATTTGTTCCTCGCCGCGCCCGACATTCGCTGGAGCAGGAAGGACAACGCCCTCGCGGGTCCCGAAGACGGCGTCGTCGAGGTGCGCGAACGCGACGGAACCGTCATCCGGGGCACCGGATTTTTCGCCGACACCCTTCGTCGCACGTACCGTTTCTCCGGGCGGATATCGGGCGAGTTCGTGCGCGACCCGTCCGACGCGGACGGGCTGGGGGGCGGGGAATGAGCCGTCGTTTTTCACCCGGCCGTCCGTCCGGTTTCGTCCGCCTCGCGCTCGTCTGCGCGTCAATTCTCGGCGCCGTCCCGACCGCGGCCGCCGCCGAAAGCCGGATCGCCTTCAGCGCCGACCGGATGAGCGGTTCCTCCGGCAAGCGCGGGAGCGTCACCACGCTCGAGGGAAACGCGCGCGTTACCGTCGGCAGCCTCACCATCAGCGGCGACCGGATCGAGCTTTCGGGCAAGGACTTCCGGTACGTCAAGGCGCGCGGTTCCGTGAAAGGGGAGGATCCCGAGAAGGGATTCTCGTTCGGCGCGATCCAGCTGACGTACGACCGCGAGACGGAGGTCGCCTCGTTCCAGGGAGAAGCGAAGCTCGTGGACTCGAAGAACGAGGTGGAATGCTCCGCCGGTCTCATCTCCTACAACCGCAAGACCGAAGTCGCCTTCCTGCAGGTCGACGTTCGCCTCAAGCGGCGAAACATCTCGTGCGAAGCCGGTTTCGCCCTGTATCGGCGCGAGCTGTCGCTTCTCGACTTGACGGGATCTCCGGCGGTTACGCGCGACGGCGACCAGTTCGGCGCCGACCGCATCATGGTCAATCTCGATACCGAGCACATAACCCTCGACGGGTCGGTTACCGGCACGCTCAAGGATACCTCCGCGAAGGAGTCTACGGCGACCGAAGGGCCGAACCGGACCGCCGCGCCTGGTAGCGCGGCCGAACCGCCGACGGCGAGCGGAACGCCGACGGTAACCGAACCTCCGGCGGAGAGCGAAGGAGTCGGCGCCGAAAAAGACAAGCCGGAGGATCCGACATGAGCCATACCCTGCGCGTCGAAGGGCTGAACAAGTATTTCGGAAAAAAACACGCGGTGCGCGACGTATCGTTTTCGATGCGGTCGGGCGAGATACTCGGCCTCCTCGGCCCGAACGGGGCCGGCAAGACGACGACCTTCTACATGGTCGTCGGTTTTTACCAACCGTTCAGCGGCGCGATATACCTCGACGACCTGCCAATCGCGCCCCTGCCGATGTACAAACGCGCGCGCGAGGGCCTTTCCTACCTGCCCCAGGAGGCTTCGGCATTCCGGAAGCTGACCGTCGAGCAGAATATCTGGGCTATCCTGGAGACTCGCGCCGACCTGACCGACGCGGAGCGGCGCGTCAAGCTCGACTCGCTCATCGAGGAATTCGGCATCCAGGGAAACCGGTTCCAGCCGGCGTATACCCTTTCCGGGGGGGAGCGACGGAGAACCGAGATCGCCCGCTCGCTCGCGATCGAGCCGAAATTCCTTCTCCTCGACGAGCCGTTCGCCGGGATCGACCCGATCGCCGTTCACGACATCAAGGAGATCATTCGCCTCTTGTCCCGACAGGGTATCGGGATTCTCATAACCGACCACAACGTCCGCGACACCCTCGAGATAACCGATCGCGCCTGTATCATCAACAAGGGCGAGATAGTCGAGGAGGGCCCGCGGGACCACATCCTCCAATCGGAGATAGCCCGACAGGTGTATCTTGGCGAGCAGTTCCGCATGTAAGGGGTAAATTGCCCTTTTCCTCGCGATATGGTTTACTGTTCCCATGACAATAACGATCCTTGCGGGCGGAATGAGCCCGGAGCGGGACGTCTCCCTTTCGTCCGCCTGTCTTGTCGCCAACGCCTTGCTCGATAAAGGTCACCGAATAGCCCTCGTCGACGTATATGAAGGCGTTCGCGCCGGCGAGTCCGCGTCCCATTCGTCGGGCGCCTTCGTTTCCGCCGCCGACGGCAAACGGTTTTCGTATGCCGTTCCCTCCCGCGAACCCGATCTCGCCGCCCTCAAGGCACGAAACGGCGGTCGGGACGAGCTTGTCGGCCCCGGCGTGCTCGATCTCTGTCGCGCCTCCGACCTCGCCTTTATAGCCCTACACGGCGGTATGGGCGAAAACGGCCAGATTCAGGCCTTTTTCGACGTGTGCGCGATTCCCTACACCGGCTCCGGCTACGCGGGATGCCTTCTCGCCATGGACAAGGACGTAACCAAGCGCTTGCTCGTCAGGGACGGGCTCTTGACCGCCGAGTGGGTATCCCTCTCGTGCGAGGGTTGGGCCACGGACTCCTCCGGGACCCCCTCGGACGGGCTTCGTCGCGCCCTCGCGCTTGTTTCCGACGGTGTCGGTTTTCCGTGCGTCGTGAAACCCCGGTCAGCCGGGTCCAGCGTCGGCGTTTCGATGGTCGACGACGCCGTCGGCCTCGCCTCCGCCCTCACCGCGGCCGCGAGGTGGGAATCTTCGGTCATCGTCGAGCGAAAAATCACGGGAAGGGAGTTTTCGGTCGGTGTTTTGGACGGTCAGGCCCTCCCTCCGATAGAAATCGTCCCGAAAGCGGGTTGGTATTCCTACGAAAACAAGTATCAGGCCGGTTTGACCGAGGAAATTTGCCCCGCGCGCCTTACCTCGGCCGAAACGGAGAACGTTCAGGCCCGGGCGCTTGCCGTTCATCGGTGTTTGGGCCTCGGAAGCTATTCCCGGATAGACTTTATCCTCGATCAAACCGGCGAATTCTGGTGTCTCGAGGCGAATACCCTCCCCGGGATGACCCCGACGAGCCTTTTACCGCAGGAAGCCCGTGCCGCGGGGATCAGTTATGAGGATTTATGCGACACGATCGCCCGAATTGCCGTGAAAGCGGGGGATTAACCCTTACCCTGTAAAGTTTTTCTTGACATCCCTCGGTAAAAGCCGATATTATCGAA
This sequence comes from Spirochaetota bacterium, assembly GCA_023393015.1. Taxonomy (GTDB): domain Bacteria; phylum Spirochaetota; class Spirochaetia; order Treponematales; family Treponemataceae; genus Teretinema. The sequence goes on along the minus strand of JAEWMY010000028.1, from coordinate 38,760 downwards.
GCTGACAGCATCTAATGTGGAAGGAGCATACGTATGAGCGTACTATATGTAGCCCTGCCCGCTGCCGGTTTGTTTCTTGGATGGACAATTCGCTGGCTGTACGCCAGATTTCAACTATCTGCATCTGAACAGAGAGCGGAACGTGTAAAACAGGATGCTATAAAAGAAGCAGAAGCTCAAAAGAAGGAAATACTTCTAGAGGCTAAAGAACAGCTAATTCGAGAAAGAAACCAGCAGGAACGGGAAAACAGGGAACGACGAAGCGAATTACAACGGTACGAGCGAAGGCTGACCGTCAAGGAAGAGGCCCTCGACAAGCGAAGCGAGTCGATGGACAAGCAGGAAGAGCGCTTTGCCGAACAGGAAAAGGCGATAGCCGAACGGGAAAAATTCCTCGTCGACGAGGAAGAACGCTACCGGCTCGAGCTTGAGCGGATTTCCGGGCTGACGACCCAGGAAGCCAAAGACCTGATAATCAAGGATCTCGAAAACGAGGCACGGCACGACGCCGTGGGTCTCGTGAACAAGATCGAGCAGGAAGCCCAGGTAACGGCCGACAAGAAGGCTCGCGAGATACTCGTCACTACGATCCAGCGGATCGCTACCGAGACGACCGGCGATATTACCGTCGCTACGGTAAGCCTGCCGAGCGACGAGATGAAGGGAAGGATCATCGGGCGCGAGGGACGGAATATCCGAACCCTCGAAACCCTGACCGGGGTCGACGTCATCATCGACGATACCCCCGAAGCGGTCGTAATCTCGTGCTTTGACCCCGTACGCAAGGAAATCGCTAAGGTTTCCCTCGAACGGCTCATTCTCGACGGACGGATACATCCCGCCCGCATCGAGGAGATCGTGCAGAAGGTTACCCGCGAGATCACGCAAAAGATCTACGAGGAAGGGGAAAAGGTCCTCTTCGATCTCGGTATACACAACATGAGCCAGGAGGGAGTACGCGCCCTCGGCAGGCTCTATTTCCGGACGAGTTACGGGCAGAACGTCCTGTACCACTCCAAGGAAGTCGCGATGGTGGCGGGGATGCTCGCCGCCGAGATCGGCGCGAACCGCGAGCTCGCGAAGCGGGCCGCGTTGTTGCACGATATCGGAAAGGGCGCCGAGAACGACTCGGACCAGAACCACGCCGAGGTCGGCATGGACCTTGCCCGCAAGATGAACGAGGATCCGCGCGTCATCAACGCGATCGGAAGCCACCACAACGACATCGAGCCTTCGTGCGTCGAGTCGGTGCTCGTGCAGATCGCGGACGCGATCTCCGCGGCGCGCCCCGGCGCCCGTCGCGAGACGATCGACAACTACATCAAGCGCCTCGAGAACCTCGAGGCGATCGCAGAGGGCTTCGCGGGCGTCGAGAAGGCGTACGCGATCCAGGCCGGACGCGAGCTTCGGGTACTCGTCAACAACGAGAAGATCCCCGACGCGGACGTCAAGGAACTCGGGCGGGAGATCGCCAAGAAGATCGAGAACGACCTCAGGTATCCGGGGCGCATCCGCGTTACGTTGATACGCGAGACAAGAATCGTGGAGTATGCGCGCTAATGCGCGCATACTCTTGAAGAATCCGATCGAAGATCGGATTCTCACGTGGTTTATGCCCGCTAGGGCATACTCGATGCGCCTGATAGCGCGCCAAGCACGAAAAATGGTTAGAAAAAACCCGCGCGTTCGCGCGGGTTTTTTTGACGGTTGGTGTGCTTTCCGCGGTTGAGCGGTTCGCGAGCGAGTTTTGCGAGCGAGGTTCGCGATCGTTGTCGACGAACGCAGTCTACGATCGTGGTCGACGCGCGCGGCGGTTAGAGCTTGAACCGGCGGATGCCGGCCTTGAGCGAGCCGACGCTCTGGTTGTTGCGGCCGGCGATCTCTCCGACGCGGCGCATCGTCTCGGCTATTTGCTCCACGCTCGCGGCCATGGATACCATGCTCTCGGTTACCTTGCCCGAGATTTCCCCGAGCGTCTGGCTTTCCTTGAGGATATCCTTCCCGCCCCTGAGCATTTCGGACGAACCGTCCTTGACCTTGGTCGTGATGTCGTTCAGATGGCCGACCGACTCAAGTATCTCCTTGCTTCCGACGTCCTGTTCGTCCATCGCGTTCTTTATGCCGAGTTCACGGTCGGAAACGGTCTTGATCCGCTCGTTGATAGAGCCGAATTGCGAGAGCACGACGTCGGTCGACTTGGAGATCGCCTTCATCGATTCCTTGATCCGGCCGAGCGAGACGGAAATCGTCTTGGACTGGCTCGCCGAGGTCTCGGCGAGTTTCCTGATCTCGTCGGCGACGACGGCGAAGCCGCGTCCCGCGTCGCCCGCGTGCGCCGCCTCGATGGCGGCGTTCATCGAAAGGAGGTTCGTCTGGCTCGCGATCTGCTCGATGACGGCGCTGATCTCGAGGAGGCCTTCGGACTCGCGCGCTATTTCCCGGATGCTGTTCGAGACGTCCTCCAGGCTTACCCGTCCTTCCTCGGAGGCGCGGGCGAGCTCGTTGACGTTCTCCGCGTTGTTGGCGAGGGTCGCGGTAACGGAGGCGACGTTCGCGAGCATTTGCTGTATGGCCGAAGAAGACTCCTCGACGCCCGCGGCCTGCTCGTCTATGTTGCGGTCCAGGTCGCGGATGCGCTCGGTTATCATGACGGTGGCCGAGTTCGCCGCGGCGACGCTTTCGTTCTGAAGCGCGACGTGCTCGCGGACGCCGAGTATCTGCTCGCTTATCCTCGAAACGGCGCCCGCCGTCTCGCCCGTCGTCTCCGAAAGCTCCCGCTCGATGTCGGAGAGCGTCCCCGCCTGTTCGCGGATGGTTCGGACGATGTCGCCGAGCTTCGTGAGCGTCAGGTTGAGGTATCTCGCCATCTCGCCGATCTCGTCCTGGCTCCACACCGATATCCGCTTCGAGATGTCTCCGTCGCCCTCCGAGATGTCCCTGAGGACGGTCACCGTCTGCTTGATCGGCGAGGAAATCTGCGAGATGAGCATGAAGAAATTGAGTGCGGCTATGGCGAGCGAGATGAGAAGCACGGTGAGGTTGCGGCTTACGAGGAGCAGGAGGTCGACTTCGCCCGCGAAACTGCGGCCGACGGCGAGGTTGAATATGAACAGGAGCAGGAGGGCGCCGAAAATCGTGAAGAGGGTTCCGACCCCGAGCTTGGTGCGGAGTGACATGGGCTTTCGCGGGAGCATCCATCCGCGGGCGTGGACGTACTTCTCGAGCCGGTTCGTCGTCATGATGATATGGGGAACGGTGACCAGGAAGATGATGGGAACGCAAAAGAGGTTGGAGAGGAAACTCTGATACGGCTGCAATCCCTCGATTCCGGAGAGGCCGGCGTTCGGAACCAGTACGCAATAGAGGATGAGCGAGGCGATGTACGCCGTCGGAAGGTAGGCGCACCGTTTCGGGCTTCCGAGTCCGAAGGCTATTCCGGCGCCGAGCAGGGCCAGAAGGACGGTGCCGAGTACGTACTGCGTCGGGTTCGTCAGGATCGAGAGATACTGGGGACCCTCGAAGATCCGGCTGAAGTTGATGAAAAAATTCCATGCCAGGGGCGGGACAAGGTAGCCGCTCAGGAATATGAGCGTAATCCTTTTTTTCATTTCGGTGTCCTTTTACTTCCACGGATAAAAACGTAAATCCGATGTATATGACATATAACTATACCACAAAGCCCGGTCGGGAGCGAAGAAAATTCCGTTCGAGCCGTCCTTTCTCGCTTGCCACTCCGTACGATCCCGTATAAAATCGCGCCAGCGGGGGTGCCGGCGTCTTCATCGGAGGTGCGCGGGCTGAGAGCATACCCTTACGCGGGACCCGTACGGGCCCCCAACCTGATCCGGGTAATGCCGGTGGAGGGAGCGATGAAAACTCGCCTGATATCTTTCCTGTTTTTGTGTCCGTTTCTCGCGGTGGCGACGCTCGCGTCGACCGGGTGCGCGCGCGCCGTTTCCCGGCCCGACGAGCTTGTGGTGTACGCCTATGACTCGTTTACGTCCGAATGGGGTCCCGGACCGGAACTATCGCGGCTTTTTGCCGAGCGAACCGGCGTCAAGCTTACCTTGATATCCTGCGGGGACGCCGCGCAGGTTCTTTCCCGCGCCGTACTGGAAAAAAAGCGTCCCGCCGCCGACGTGCTCGTGGGTATCGACAACAACCTCGCGGACGCGGCCCGGCGCTCCGGCGTGCTGGAGGCGTACCGAAGTCCTCGGCACGAGGTCGTCCCGGACGAACTCGTGCTCGACGAGGATTGGCTCCTGACCCCGTACGACTGGGGCTATTTCGCCCTGATCCATGACTCGGCCTCGGGCGTTCCGGCTCCCGCTAGCCTCGAGGACCTGACGCGACCCGAATACGCGAAGCGCCTCATCCTCATGGACCCGAGGACGAGTACCCCCGGCCTCGGCTTCGTCGCCTGGACCGTGGCCGTCTACGGCGATGACTATATTTCGTACTGGGAGCGGCTCAAGCCGAGCGTGCTCACCCTCGCGCCCGGTTGGGATTCGGGTTACGGCCTCTTTACCTCGGGAGAGGCCCCGCTCGTCATCAGCTACACGACGAGCCCCGCGTATCACGCGGAGTACGACAATACCGACCGGTACAAGGCGCTCGTCTTTCCCGAAGGGCACCCGAGACAGATCGAGGGACTCGGCGTGGTGAAGGGGTGCGCGAACCGTCCGGGCGCGCGCGCCTTCGTTGACTTCATGCTGACCGACGAGGCGCAGGCGGTGCTTCCGCTCACGCAGTGGATGTACCCCGTTTCGCGGACGGTTCCCCTTCCCGCGTCGTACGCGGCCGCCCCGCTCGCCGGCAAGGCCGTCGAGGCCAATCATGACCGCGTCGCGGCCGCCGTCGACGCCGTGTTGGACGCGCTTTCGAGATGAGTGACCCTCGCGCGGCCTTGGCCGTGACGGATTCCGCGGAAACCGTCGGCTCCGCGAGCGCTTTGGCCGCCGCGCGGTCGGTGCGTCTGGCGCAGATCGCCGTCGTCGCGTTCGCAGGACTCGCGTGTCTCGCGGTCGCGCTCGCCTTCGTCGTACCCGCGATCTCCGCCCTCGTTCCGGCGTTCTTTTCCGGGGAAACGGGTCCGGCGAAGGGCCTTTCCCGTGTGTCGTACGCCCTGCGCTTCACTCTCGTGCAGGCCGCGTTCTCGTCGCTCGCGGCCGTCGTCCTCGGAATTCCGGCGGCCTTTCTCGTGGCGAAACGAGAATTCCCCGGTCGGCGTCTCCTCCTGGCATCGTCGGGCGTCCCCCTCTGCGTGCCCCCGGTCATCATCGCGCTCGCCTTCGTTCTCTTTTACGGCCGTCAGGGCTATCTCAACGCCGTACTCATGGCGCTGACCGGCGCGCGGGAACCGCCGGTGACCTTCCTTTATTCCCTCGCGGGACTCGTAATCGCGCACGGCTTCTACAATTTTCCCGTCGTCATGCGGACGGTATCGCGCGTATGGGAACGGATCCCCGAGACGGAGGAGGACGCCGCGCGGCTTCTCGGCGCCTCGGAACCGCGCGTATTTCTCACCGTGACGGCGCCGCACCTTTCGGGGGCTATCCTCTCCTCGGGCGCCCTCGTGTTTCTCTACTGTTTTTTCAGCTTCGTGATAGTGCTCCTCTTCGGCGGGATCGGCGGGACGACCCTCGAGGTCGAACTCTACCAGGCCGCGCGGTCCTCGCTCGACTTCCGCCTCGCCGGCACGATCGCCCTCGTCGAGACGGCGCTCGCCCTCTGCGTCGTAGCGCTCTACCGCGGGCTCGAGTCGCGCCTTTCGGCCGGTGCGACGGGATTCGCCTCTCCCGTGCCTCGCGTTCCCGTCAGGTCGGGAGCGGAGGCCGCCGGCGCGTTCGCCTTCCTCGCGTTTCTGGCCGTGTTCTTTGCGGGTCCCCTTCTTTCCGTTTTGGTCAGATCGTTTACGCCGACGGGCGCCCGTTTCGGGGACTTCTCCCTTTCCGCCTGGCGCTTTCTCGCGTCGCGGGGGGGCTTCTTCCCCGCGCTCGCCTCGACGGTCGCCGTGTCGCTCGCCTCCGCGGGTCTCGCGACCGTCGCCGCGCTCTTCCTCGCGCTCGCCGCCGGCAAGCGGGACCGGGCGGGCCTTTCCGCCGTCGCGCTCGTCCCGCTCGCCGTATCCTCGGTGATGCTCTCCTTCGGGTGGAATCTCGTCGTGCCCCGGGGAAACGGGGCGACGCTCGCGTTCGCGCAGGCGGCCGTCTCGTGGCCCTTCGCGTGGACGCAAGTGCGCTCGGCGCTCGCGCGCGTTCCGCGCTCCGTCGACGACGCGGCCGCCCTCCTTTCGCCGCGGAGGCTCGACGCGACCTTTCGCGTTCGCCTGCCCCTCGTCGCGCGCGGGGCTCTCGCCGGTTTCGCGCTTTCCTTCGCGATCGGCGCGGGCGACGCCACCCTGCCCGTGACGCTCTCGCTCGGCGGCTTCGAGAATCTCTCGCTCATGCTCTTTCGCCTCGCGGGCTCCTACCGGTTCCCCGAGGCGTGCGCCTGCGCGGTGGTATTGGCTTCCTTGAGCGCGCTCGTCTTTCTCGCGCAGGACGCGGAGGTCGGCGATGGACGCGCGTGAGGGCCTTGTCGTCGATTCCCTGCGCAAGGAGTGGCCGGAAAAATCCGTGTCCGCTTCCTTCTCCGTGCCCTCCGGCGGATCCCTCGCCGTGCTCGGCCCGTCGGGCTGCGGAAAATCGTCCGTGCTCAGGATGATCGCGGGGCTCCTCGCGCCCGACGCTGGACGCGTATGGCTCGACGGCGTCGAGATAACCGCCCTCGCGCCGGGGAAGCGTCGCGTGGGAATGGTCTTTCAGGAATCGGCCCTGTTCAGCCATCTTTCCGTCGGGGACAACATCGCCTACGGGCTCGCGTGCCGCGGCGTTTCCCGGCGGGAACGCCGCGAGGTCGCCCGGCGGTGGCTCGGCGCGCTCGGTCTCGACGGTTTCGACGGGCGGAGGGTCGAAACCCTTTCGGGAGGAGAGCGCCAGCGCGTCGCCCTCGCGCGAACGCTGGCCGTCGAGCCGGGCTTGGTCCTTTTCGACGAGCCCCTTTCCGCCCTCGACGCCGAGCTGCGTTTCAGGCTCGGCGAGGAGCTCCGCTCCCGGCAGCGCGAGCTTCGCTATACGGCCGTGTACGTCACGCACGACGAAGGCGAGGCCGCGCGGCTCGCCGACCGCGTGCTCAGGATGGCCTGATCAGCCGCGACGCTTCATAGACAACGGCGCGCCCTCTTCGATATACTCGGTATCCTATGGCCTTCCGATACACCGACTATGACGTCATCGTGATCGGGGGCGGGCACGCCGGCATCGAGGCCGCGCTCGCTTCCGCGCGCATGGGTTCGTCGACGCTTCTCGTGACGCAATCCCTCGACTCGATCTGCAAGCTGTCCTGCAACCCCTCGATCGGGGGTATCTCCAAGGGAAACATCGTGCGCGAGATCGACGCCCTCGGCGGCGAGATGGGAAAGCTCGCGGACGCGACGATGATCCAGTACCGCCTCCTCAACCGGAGCCGCGGCCCCGCCGTCCAGGCGCCGCGCGTACAGGCGGACAAATACCGCTATCACCTTCTCGCGAAGCGTACGCTCGAGCTTCAGAAAGGACTCCATCTCTATCAGGACACCGTCGTCGACCTCGCCGTGAGCGGCGCCGACGATTCCGGCTTCGTGGCGTCGGGAACCGCGCGCGGCGTCGTGACCTCGCGCGGAAGGACGATCACCGCGAAGGCCGTCGTGCTTACGACGGGAACCTTTCTCGAAGGGAAGATATTCATCGGCGAGTACGAGGCCTCGAGCGGCCGGCTCGGCGAGGGCGCCGCGTGCGGACTCGGCGTGGCGCTCAGGCGAATGGGTTTTACGGTCGGCAGGCTCAAGACGGGCACGCCTCCCCGCGTGCTTTCGAAGAGCGTCGACTACTCGGGACTCGAGCGCCAGGAGGGGGACGTCGACGTCTCGGCCTTCTCGTTCGCGGGCCGGACCGGCGCGACGCTGCCGCAGGTGGCGTGTCACCTCACCTACACGAACGGCGAGACGCATCGTATCATCCGCGAGAACATCGGCCGCTCGCCGCTTTACAGCGGGAAGATTCAGGGCGTCGGCCCGCGGTACTGCCCGTCGATCGAGGACAAGGTCGTCCGCTTCGCCGAGCGCGAGCGGCATCAGCTCTTCCTCGAGCCCGAGGGGCTCGACACCGACGAGGTGTACATCAACGGCCTTTCGTCGTCGCTTCCCGAGGAGGTGCAGGACGAGTTCATGCGGACGATACCCGGGCTCGGGAACGCCGTCGTGACGCGGCCTTCCTACGCCGTCGAATACGACTATATCGATCCCACCCAGCTTTTTCCCTCGCTCGAGACGAAGCGGCTCGCCGGGCTCTTCACCGCGGGACAGATCAACGGGACGAGCGGGTACGAGGAAGCGGGCGGGCAAGGCCTCATCGCCGGCATCAACGCCGCGCTCCGCGTCAGGGGAGAGGCTCCCTTTACGCTCGGACGGGCGGACGCGTATATCGGCGTGCTTATCGACGACCTCGTCACCCTCGGCACGAAGGAGCCGTACCGGATGTTCACCGCCCGCGCCGAGTACCGGCTTCGCCTCCGGCACGACACGGCCGACGAGCGGCTGACCGCGCGCGCGCGGGACATCGGGCTCGCGGGTGAGGCCGACGTCGAGCGGGTCCGTGCGCGGCTCGCCCTCCGCGACGAACTCGCCGCGAAATGGGACGCCCGGCGCGTTTCGACCGAGGACTCCCGCGCCTTTCCGTCGCTCGCCAAGCACGTCGGAAAGACGTGCGCCGAGGCGCTGCGCGATCCCCTCGTCCCGCTCGACGACGTCGTCTCGCTCGATCCCTCGTTCGGCTCGTTTTCTCCCGAGGTCAGGACTTCGGCGGAACTCGATATCCGCTATTCCCATTATATCGACGCGCAGGACCGCCGCGTGGACCGACTTCACCGCATGGACGACACGCCGATCCCCGACGGATTCGACTACGGGGCGATCCCCGGCATCTCGAAAGAGTCGCTCGGGAAGCTTCTTGAAATCAGGCCGCGCACGCTCGGCCAGGCCTCGAGGATCTCGGGCTTGCGGAATTCCGACGTGATGCTGTTGATGGTGTATCTGAGAAAGTAGGCTTACACGCCCTCGGCGAGGAGTTTTTCGGCGTCGGCTTCGGTTATGATCCCTTCGGAGACGAGATCGAATACCTGTTCGCTGACGGTCGCGTCGAAGAAGAGCAAGTCGTCGGTACCGATCGTCAGGCACACTCCCGCGTCGAGCATTTTCTTGACCGGATGCTCCCTGAGCGAGGGAACGGCGCCCAAAAGGTAATTGCTTTGCGGGCAGACGTTGCAACGGACCTTGCGTTCGGCGAGAAATTCGAGTACCGCGTCGTCAGCCGCCGCGCCGATGCCGTGCTGTACCTCGTGCAGGTCGAAGAACTCCACGAACCGGCGAACCGAGGCCGCGTCCGAGAACTCTCCCACGTGGGCCTTCTTCTTGATGTCGAGCTTTTCGGCGAGGGTAAAGAGGTACTTGAAGTCCTCGATCCCGTCCTCGACCTCCGGGCCATAGAGGTCGATGCTCTTGAACGAGCCGCTTTCCATGAGGGGCGGCGCCCACTTCGATATCTTGGCCTTGTCGAAGGTCTTCCCGAAGCCGAGTTCGGGGCGAAAATCTATGCGATCTCCATAGCGGGAGACGAACCCGGTTACCATCTGGAGGAATTTCTCGATATCCTTGTGGAAATGCACCACAAAGCCGATATCGATGGACCCTTCCAGGACGGTAACCCCGTCGGCGATGGCGTCGTTGATGGACATGTCGATGAGGCTCGTGACGTCGTCGGCGGTCTGGCAACGGGGACGGGTATATTTGGCGATGACGTCGTGCATGTCGTCGAGGCCGTTCATTTTGCGGGGGAAATTCGGGATCGGCATTCCGGACCATTCGAGGTATGAGCTGTAGCGCATGCCAAGGTTCAAGTGATTGTGCGCGTCAACCTTGGGTCGCGAGATGTAGTACTGCAAATCCTTCATTAATAATCCTTCTGCCACCGCTTTCTGCCTGTCAAGTCTATCACAGCGGGGTCGGCTTTTCATAGGTTTCCCGAGAACTCGCCCACTCATTCGTATATTTATCGGCGGTCGCCGAAAAAACTTAAACCCGCGCGGATCCCCGTTAAATTGCCGTACCGCCCCGTTTCAGGTCGATACCGCCCCGTTTGTCACGAAATCGGGGTCGCGACGCCCGATCTGAGGTAAAAGAGCCAGGTTTCAACCGGTTTTCCGCGCAAGTCTGCCAGGGCCTTTCGGTATATCGAGAGTTGCGGGGCGTGCCGTTCGGGCTCTTCGAGGCGGTCGGTCTTGTAATCCACGACGTACACCGTTCCTCCCGATTCGAACGCGAGGTCGACTTGCCCCGACACGACGATCGTCCGCCCTTCGTGCCGATATTCGGTTAAAAAGGCGTATTCCGTCGCGCGCCAGGGAGCAGAGCGGGCGAGCGTTCCCAGGCGCGATTCGAGGAATCGGTTCGCCATTTCCGCTACCGCCCCGGCGAGGGAATGCGGAACGCGCGGCGGTTCTCGTCCCCCGAATCTCGCTTCGACGTACGCGTGGACGAGCGTTCCGAATTCGGTCGCTGAGACGCCCGCTTCCGCCAGCGCCGCGTTCAGGGGATCCTCGCGGTCCGCTCGGTTTTCCGCGCGCCCGCGTGACGTACCGGCGAAGGCGCCCGCATCCGCGCCGTCGCCTTCGGCGAGCTCCTCCGCGAGACTCGAGGCGGAGTATCTCCGTCTCGGCCCGCAGGGGTACTCGGCGAGCGGGATGCGCTCGAAGGGATTCGCTTCGCCGACGGGGCGATCCCGACGGGTCGCGGTCCGCGAGTGCCGCGCGCGAGCGGATTCCGCCCGTGACGGCGCCGCGTCCGTCATCGGCGGGACGGTCGAGACCGCGACGCCGGTCGCCGTATCCTCGAGAAGGGCGGGAAGGAGGAGGTCGAGAAAGGATTTTTCCCTGACGCCTTTCCGTTTGTCTTTCTTGTGGCTCAAAAGTTCGAGTGTCGCGCGCGGTGTCAACGCGGTTTCCGCGTCATCGCCGTCTTCGACGGCAATGCCCTTCCCGAGGGTCGCGGTGACGACTAGTTTCTTTTCCGAACGTGTCATGGCGACATACAGGAGACGGCGGAGTTCCGCCCGTGCCATCGACAGCTCCTCGTCGCGGCATTCCGCGTAACACCAGTTTCCGCAAGCGCCCTCGGCGCCCTCGGGACTCCCCGCGTTCACCGACAGGCCCCACGCGCGGGAGATGTATACGGGTTCTTCGTTTTTCTCGCTTCTGCCCTGGCCGGCCGCGTCGATCAGGAACACGACGGGAAACTCGAGGCCCTTGCTCTTGTGGACGGTCATGAGGCGCACGCCGCCCGAGCGGTCGACCGGTATGTCGAGATCGTCTATCCGTTCCTCGGACTCGCGAAGCTCCGCGATCCGGTCGAGGAAGGTCGCGAGGGTTTCCCCGCGTTCGTCAGACCGGCGCGCGAGCTCGAAGAAGTAGTCGTAGAGTTCGCGGTACGGCGCGAGCTTCGCGTCCGTCTCGACGAGGTAGCGGTAACCCTCGTCGTACCACACGCGCGTCACGAGCTCGTGCGCCCCGACGCGGTCGACCCGCGCGCGTATGTCGCGCCAGAGCGCCGCGCCCCGCGCGAAGGCCGCGCGGTCGGCCTCTCCCATCGAGGAGGCCGCGTCGTCGCCGAAGGGTTCGGTTCCGGGCTGGCCTTCCCCGGCGAGCCGCGCGATCATGGCGAGGGCGAAGCCCTCGTCGCCGAGGCCGACGAGCGGCGATCTGAGAAGGACGGCGTACGCGGTATTGTCGGCCGGGAAGACGGCGAGTCTGAGGAGCGAGTATATGTCGTTAACCGGCGCGTCGTCGAAGAGGCTCTTGAGGGTCTCCGACTGGCAGGGTATGCCGCGGTCGCGCAGGAAGGATTCGACAAGCCGCTGCCTCCGTCCCGTGCGAAAGAGTATGGCGATGTCGTCCGCCGCGATCGGGCGGGTTCCCGTACCGTCGCGGACGGGGAATCCCGAGGCGATGAGGTCGGCTATGCGGTCGGCGACCGCGGCGGCCTCGGTTTCTTCCGGCGCGAGCGCGCCCGGCGAGTCCTCGGGAACGTCGGCCGGATTGACGAGCAGTATCTCCACGGGCGTATCCCCGCGCGACGAACTTTCGGGCGAACCTTCGCCGGTACCGCCGGTACCGCGCGCGGCGATCGGCTCGAACGAGGCTTCGTATCCGGGTATATCCGTACCGTCGCGTTCGGCGTCGGGAAACACGCGCGGGAACAGGCCGTTGAACGCCGCGATGAGCGGGGGTTCGGAACGGTAATTGGTCGCGAGCGGACTCGCCCCCGAGGAGCCGAGATCGCGGGCGAGCGAGCGGAACACCGAGACGTCGGCGCCCCTGAACCGGTATATGGACTGCTTCTCGTCGCCGACGAAGAAGAGCTTGTCCGCGCACAGCTCGTCGGCGCGCGGGACCGATTTGTCCCGCCGCTCGGGGCGCTCGGCGAGGAGGAAGAGGAGGTCGCGCTGCAGTTCGTTGTCGTCCTGGAATTCGTCGATCATGATCGAGCGTATCGACGACTTGTACGAAGCGCGCAAGTCCGGATCGTCGACGAGGGCGTCGAGGGCCATCCTCGAGACGTCGGTGAAGGTCAGTATTCCCGTCTCGCGTTTCTTGCGGGCGAAAACGTCCTGAAAGTCCGAGAGCAGGGCGAAGGTCTCGCGGATGACCTCCTCGTTGAGGAGGAAACCGGCGAGCGAGAGGAGGGACGGATACGTCTTCGACTTGTATTCGGTAAAGACGCCCTTCGCCTCGACGAGCGCACGCGCCTTGACGTTTCCCGGCGTTGTCAGTTTCGCGAGCCGGTCGCCGAAGGCGAGAAAGTCCGCGATCGCCTTTCGGTCGTTCGGGTCCGGTCGTTCGGGAAGGTTCCGTAGAATGTCGGCGGCCTTGTCGAGAAACGCCGATCCCCCCCCGAAAGAGGCGAGGGCGGCGAATGCCCCGTACGCGGAGTCGAGCTCCGAGTCGAAGCGTCGCAGGGTCTCGTCGCGCTGCCGGGAGAAATCGTTCTCGAGGTCGAGCGGCCTGGTAATGGGAGAGTGGCGTACCATCGTCCGGGCGAAGAGCCGCGTCGGCAGTTCCGCGAGCGAATAGCGTTTCATGAGTTGGCCGATGGCCGCGGAACCCCTCCGCTCGAGGAGGAAGGAGAGCGCGAGACCGTCGGCCATGTCCTCGGCGCGCTCGTTGTCTATCGAGAAGTCGGGAGCTACGCCGTACGACCTGCATGCCGCCCGCGCGACCGAGTTGCAGAAGGAATCGAGCGTGTCTATGCGCGCGAAGGCGAAATCCGCCAGGGCCTCCCTCGCGGCGGGATGGTCGATGCCGCACAGGGTGGCGTGTATCCTGGAATACATCTCCGCGGCGGCCTTCCGCGTGAAGGTCAGCGTGAGTATCTGCGACGGCGCGAGTCCCCGTTCCACGACGAGGTGGGCGTAGCGCGCCGCGATCACGCGCGTCTTTCCCGATCCCGCGCCCGCCGCGATGACCGCGTTTCCCCGCACCGTCGCGGCCTCGCGCTGTGCCGGGTCGAGTTCCGCCATCAGGCTTTCGTAGCTTCTCACGATCGGCCTCCCGCCGCGTAGAGGTACCGGCACACGGACCGGAAATCGCACGAGGCGCAAACCGACCGCCTGAGCCCCTCCGGACGGCGCCAGTCGTTCGAGGAGACGGCCTCGGCGAACGAGGCGGCCTGCGCGGCGAGCGCCGCCATCGCGTCAGCGAATTCCTCGCGGTTACGAAGGTTCTTCCTTCGCGGAAACGGGATCGCGTCGTTGTCGGTGACGATGGGCTGGAATTTTCGTTCCTTGATCGACGCGAACCATGCCTCCCCGACGCGTTTTCCGCGACAGGGACTCTGCGGCGAATTCTCCGCGAGGTACACGTACATCGGAATCTGGTAGTCTGCGAGCGCCCCGATCTCCGTACCGTCGTCTCCGTCTTCCGCGCCGGCAACGACGCCGGCAGCGCTGCCGGTATCGTCGTCGGACGGTGAGGCCGCGTCGAGCGCGTACGAGGAGGGACCGCGCGCCTTGCCCGATTTATAGTCGATGATGACGGCGGTGCCGTCTGCGGGATTCACCGATATGCGGTCGATCTTGCCGTAGTACCGGATGCCTCCCTCGGTGAAGGAAAGGTCCTGTTCGAGGTACTGGGGCGCGAAGCCGTCGAGGTGGTCCGCGTCGCGCGCGAGAATGCCGGCTATTCCCTCCGTCACGCGCCTGGCGAGTGTTTCGATGAGGGGAGCCGCGAGCGGCCCCCGGAACTCGGCGTGCTCGCTCGTCGCCTTGCGGGCGGCCTCCGACGCCCACTCTACGTAGAGGGGGCGGCGGGCGGCGACGAACACGCGGTCCTCGTCGCGTATGCGCGCGTAGAGATCGCGCAGGACGGCGTGATAGAGAAGGCCGAGGTTGCGCTCGTTCGGGAGTTCGGCGTCGCGGGTCATCGGCTCGATGCCGAGCGCGCGGGAGAGGAACCACGAGGCGTTGCACGTCCCGAAGTCCCTGAGGTCGCTTTGGCTGACGCGGATCGCGCCGTCGTTCGTCTGGATCCCGCGTACGCGCTCGACGAGCGAGGCGGGAGAGTTTCCGTACGGCGTCGAGAGGTACGAGCGCGAGGGAGGCCACGGGCGCTCGGCGTACCGGTCGTAGCCGTCCTTTTGCGGGCGGTAGGCCCGATCGGGGCGCGCGGCGCCTCCCGAAAGAAGTCCGCGCTCGAGGACGTAGGGATCGCCTTCCGCGGGTATCGCCCTCACCGTCGAGGCGAACCACCCGTGCGGGACGCCGAAGCCCTTGAGTCCCCGCTCGGAGAAGGAAAAGTCCGCGCCCGCGGCCGCGTAGGCCGAGAAAAAGGCGCCCGAGGCGTCGATGTCGGAAACTCCGGCGCGCTCGCGCTTGTCCTGCCTGAGGAAGGAGAGGGGACGGTACGTGACCGAGGCCCGCTCCTGGCTCGCGTCGAGCACGAAGTGCCGTTCGAACGGGGTCCCCGCGGCGACGCGGAAGGGAAAGACGCTGACGCCTCCCGCCCGACCCTGCGCGACGTAGGTCGTCTCCCCGAGCGTCTCGAGGAAGACGGACCAGGGCCGCTCCGGCGAGACCTCGGGATACTCGAGCTCCACGGCCTCGAGCTTGCCGAGTTCCGCGACGCACCGCGCGAGCACGGCGTCGTCCTCCGGCGGCAAGAGCGAGATGTCGAGAAACGTGTCCCTGAAGGAAAAATAGGCCTTTCGTACGTCGGAGAACCGCTTCGCGGACGTGAGCGCCACGAGACGGTCCTTGAGCGTCCGGTAGAAGTCGCGGAGTCGCCAGTCCGCCTTCTCCGATTTGCCCGGCGTCCTGAACGCGGCCTCCCACACGTCGATCTCGGTCGATCCTTCCTTCCAGGGCGTGACGCAGTGGTTCCGGATGCCGAAGCCGATGAGCTCCTCGGCGAGGTCGGTTCGCGCCCAGGGGATCGCGCGGTCGAGAAGGAGCGCCTTGAGCGCCCGGAACGGGAAGCCCGCGCCGACGCAATTCTCTACGAGGGCGAAAAGCCTTCCCGCCGGATGCGCGGACAGCGGGGCTCCCGAACGGTACCAGTGTGGAATCCCCCTGAGCGAAAGCTCCCGCGCGAGGTACGGCGCGGCCGTGTCCAGGTCGGGAACGCTGACCGCGATCGACTCGCCCGGAGTTCCCTCGCGGAGCAGGGACTCGATCTGAAGCGCGACCGCGCGGTATTCCTCCCGGCTCGTACCGTAGACCGTTAGCGCGGGCTCGACCGCCGCGCCTGACGCGAGGTCCGAAGCGCGGAGCGACCGCACGAAGGGGGTGTTGTCCAGGATTTCGGCGTATTCGGAGAAGTCCTCGATCGCGTCGGGAAAGAAGATTACGTACCGGCGCCCCCGGTCCGGTATCGGCGGCTTTTGCCAGGCCGGCTCGAAGAGGCGGTGGCGCGACAGGAACGCCTCGTAATCGTCCGCGATCAGGCCGAGGTCGCGGTCCTCGCCGTCGTCGGTCCGCGTTCCGGCGTTGTCCGCCGCGCGGGAGTTCGCGTCTCCGCGGCCGGGCTCCCGCGCGGAACCCCTCCACGGCGAAAGCGAGGGGAGCATGCGCGATATCCACGGCGAAAACCTTTCCCCGTCTTCGGCGTACGCGGTCGGGATCACCTCCGAGAGGAAGGGCTTTTCCGATTTCCCGTTTCTGCGCGCGAGGTCGAGGGCGTAGAGTTTCCTGACGATCGACGAGACGGGCTTGAGCGGACCGACGTTCTCCCTGAGTGCCTCTTCCTTGAATCGGTCCCAGGCGACGAACCGGTCCGCCGGCACGGTTCCCGCGCCGAGAAAACCGAGCGCGGCCTCGAGCCAGAGCGCGGCGGCTATCTGACTCGGAAAGACGTATACCGTGTCGCCGCAAGACCAGCTTTCGCGGATGGTTTCCCGCACGGGATTCGCGGCCATTACACGTCCGCCGATTTGATCCCGTCGAGCTCTTTCTTGAGCCGGTTGACTTCGCTCCGTATCTGCACCGTCTGGTTAGACTGGCGCACGAGTCGCTGCGCGAGCAGGCGCGAGAGGAAGATGCCGTAATGCGGCCGTTCGCGGATGAGCGATATGAAAACCATCTTGGGTATCTTCACGAGGGACCCGGCCCCGACGGACATGATGGTCGCGGAACGGCGGTCGTTCAGGAGAAAGGACATCTCCCCGATGAATATGTCGTTCGGCGTGAGCACGGTGACGAGCTTGCGCTGCACGTACACCGCGTACTTGCCCGAGCGGATGTAGTACATGTCGTTCGAGAGCTCGTTTTCCCGGCACACGATCTGCCGGTCCTCGAAGTTGAGTACCTGCTGCTCCTGCATGATGATCGGGATCGAGTTCGTGGCGTCGCGCTGGTTCGCTATCTCGAAGGAGGCCTCGTTGCCCGAGGCGTTGTAGGAAACGGACGACACGAAGGATTCGGCGAGCTTGATGCCCATGCCGTGGAGCCCCGCGGTAAGCTCGGCCGCGAGCCGCTTGCGCCAGTCGAAGCCGTCGCCGTCGTCGCGCACGGAGATGCGCGTGCGCAGGTTCGAAATGTCGTAGGATATGTAGACTTTCTTGTCGCGCGCCCGGGGATCCTTGCTCTTTTCCGCGATCAGGTCGAGCATGTTCTTTCCCGCCGAGAGCCAGGCCGTCTTCTCGTCGTAGCTGATCTTGCAGTTTCCGTGCTCGACCGCGTTCAGGAGGAGCTCCATGAGCGCGCCCTGAACGCCGGCGCGGCCCTCGTCGTTTATCCGGTTCGTGTTGTAGAGGTAGTTCGTGATGAGGTTGCAGTAGAACAGTATGTCCATCGGGTCGTTGTCGCTCGTGAACGATCCGGTTTCGTTCGTGTTCATCTGCTGCTGCATGCCGCGGTTGAACAGGAACTGCTTGTTTTGCGTCAGGATGCGGAGGATTCGGTCGACGTTCGCCTCGAAATCGGCGCGCCTCAGGACGAGCAGGATGTTGGCGTCGCGGTCCTTCTCGAGGGCCGTCTTGTCCTGGTGGTTGTTGACTATCGCGATAATCCCGCCGAAGAGGAGCCAGGGGTCCTCGTGTATTACCTTCATGAGGGCGCGCGCGTCCGTTTCGCCGTCGCCGAAATCGACGATCTTTATCTCCGGAAGCTCGTAATGGAAGTATGATATGGCCTCTTCGTTCTTGGAGAGTATAACCGGGACGAACTCGCCCGCCGAACGGCCGCACGCCGTACGAAACGCGGCGACCGTGGAGGCTTTCTTGCTGATGATCGGGATACTTTTCATGCTCGCTCCATGGTGGTATTCTAGCACAATATACCATAACGGACTATAATTTCAGAGATTGTATGGTAAACAACGGCCTTCTTCCAGGTAAACCCCTGCCCCTCGGGGCGACCGTCGCCCCGGGCGGCGTCAATTTCAGCGTGTTCACGCGGAACGGCACCTCCGTCATCCTCGAGATATTCGATTCGCCCGACGCGGCGGAGCCCTCGGCGTCCTATACCCTCGACCCCAAGCGAAACAGGACCGGCGACTGCTGGCACGCGTTCTGTCCGGGTCTCGGCAAGGACGCGCTGTATCTCTATCGCGTGGACGGCCCTTTCCGCCCGAACGACGGACTGCGGTTCAACGTGCACAAGTACCTCGTCGATCCGTACGCCAAGGCCCTGACGCGGACTTCGATATTCAAGGGACTCGAGACCGCCGACCGCCGGCCCCCGCACATCGACATGGATCTCGCGTACTCGAGCGTCAAGACCGCGGCGAATTTTCCGAAGTGCGTCGTCGTCGACGACGACGACTTCGACTGGCGGGACGACCGTCCGCTCAACTATCCGCTCCGCTACAGCGTGCTCTACGAGGCGCACGTCAGGGGGCTTTCCGTGCATCCCTCCGCGGGACTTCCGCACGCCGGCACCTACCGCGGCGTCATCGAGTCGATCCCGTACTTGAAGGAGCTGGGGATCACGAGTCTCGAGCTTTTGCCGACGCAGGAATTCGACGAGTTCGAGAATCCCCGGTCGAATCCGCGGACGGGCGAGCGCCTCACGAACTACTGGGGATACAGTACGATCGCCTTCTTCGCGCCGAAGGCCTCGTACGCCTCGGACCCGTCGCCCTCGGGGGCCGTGCGGGAGTTCAAGGAGATGGTGCGCGAGCTTCATCGCGCCGGGATAGAGGTGATCCTCGACATCGTCTTCAACCACACGGCCGAGGGAAACGAGCGCGGGGTGACGATGTCGTTCCGCGGTTTCGACAATCCCGTGTATTACATGCTCGAGGACAACCGTCGCTATTACCGCAATTTCTCGGGCTGCGGCAACACCGTCAACTGCAACCATCCCGTCGTGCGCACCTTCATACTCGACTGTCTCCGTTACTGGGTCACCGAGATGCACGTCGACGGGTTCCGTTTCGACCTAGGCTCCATACTCGGCCGCGACCAGAAGGGACTCCTGCTCGAAAACCCCCCGATGCTCGAGCGGATAGCCGAGGACCCGGTCCTCAGGCAGACCAAGATCATCGCCGAGGCATGGGACGCGGGCGGCGCCTACCAGGTCGGCTGGTTCCCCGGCGGGCGCTGGGCGGAATGGAACGACCGCTTCCGCGACGACGTGCGCGCCTTCTGGCGCGGCGATCCGGGAACCGCCCATCACCTGGCCACGCGGGTTACCGGCTCCTCGGACCTCTATCTCCGCGACGGGCGAAAGCCCTTTCATTCCATCAATTTTCTCACGAGCCACGACGGCTTTACCCTCAACGACCTCGTCTCGTACAACGGCAAGCACAACGAGGACAACGGCGAGGAGAACCGCGACGGCAGCGACCACAACGTCAGCTACAACTACGGCGCCGAGGGCGGGACCGACAACCCCGCGATAGAGGCGATCCGCGCCCAGCAGGTAAAGAACATGCTCCTGACGCTGCTCCTGTCGCTCGGCACGCCCATGCTCCTGATGGGCGACGAGGTCAGGCGAAGCCAGGGCGGAAACAACAACGCGTATTGCCAGGACAACGAGATTTCCTGGCTCGACCGGTCCCTTCGGGACCGTAACGCCGGGACGTTCCGCTTCGCCCGCGAGGCGATCCGGTTCCGGAAATCGCATCCGGCCTTTCTCAGGCCGGAGTTCCTCTCGGGCAAGGACCTTCCCCACCATTCGGCCCCCGACGTGACCTGGTTCGACGCCGACGCGCGGCCCGCCGACTGGTCGCTCCTCGGAAGCTTCATCGCGTACCGGCTTATGGGAAGCCGCGCCGCGATCATGACGGACCGCGACGACAACGATTTTTATATCGTCTACAACGCGTCGCCCAAGGACGTAACGGTGACCGTGCCCCCGCCCTCGGCCGGCAAGGTCTGGCTTCGGGCCATCGACACCTCGCGTGATTCGCCCGACGACATCCTCGAGCCGGGCAGCGAAGAGGCGCTTCCCGGCCGCGATAAATTCGTCGCGCTCGCGCGGAGCGCGATTGTCCTCATCTCCAGAATGGTGTAAAGTCGCGAATAAACCGGTTTACCGACAAAGGAGCTCGCATCGGATGGAATTCGACAAGGAAAAATTCAAGGCATCGATACGCACCCGGCTCAAGCGGCACTACGGCAAGAATCTCGACGAGGCCAACCGGCACGACATCTACGACGCGGTCTCCACCGCCGTCATGGATCACGTCCAGACGAACTGGATGGCTACCCGCAAGGAATACGAGGACGGCCAGGTCAGGCAGATGTACTATCTTTCGGCGGAGTTTCTCATGGGCCGCGCCCTCGGAAACAACCTCATCAATTTCGGCATCATGAACTCCGTCCGCGAGGCGCTCGGGGAGCTCGGTCTGGACTATAACCTCATCGAGGAGGAGGAGCCGGACGCCGGGCTCGGCAACGGCGGCCTCGGCAGGCTCGCCGCGTGCTTCCTCGATTCCCTCGCGACGCTCGACTATCCCGGCCACGGATACGGCATCCGGTACCAGTACGGGATGTTCGAGCAGCATATCGAAAACGGATATCAGGTCGAATACCCGGACAACTGGCTCAAGCACCGCGACCCCTGGGAAGTCAAGCGTTCCGATCTCGCCGTTCGCGTGAGCTTCGGCGGGACGCCCGTCGCCGAAAAGACCCCGAACGGACACACGGCCTACCGGCTCGTCGGGGCCGAGGAGGTCACCGCGACCCCGTACGACGTCCCCGTCGTCGGCTACGGCACGAAGACCGTCAACCGGCTTCGCCTCTGGGAGGCGAGTTCCGAGAACGGTTTCGACCTCCAGCTCTTCAACGACATGCACTACAACCGCGCCGTCGAGCGGCAGAACAGCGCCGAGAACATCTCCCGCGTGCTCTATCCGAACGACGCGGGGCCCTCGGGCAAGGCGCTCAGGCTCAAGCAGCAGTACTTCTTCGTCTCCGCGAGCCTTCAGGATCTCGTGCTCAAGTTCAAGCGCGACCACGGCGACGACTTCAAGCGCTTCCCCGAATACAACGTCATCCAGCTCAACGACACCCATCCGGTCGTCGCCGTTCCGGAGATGATGCGGCTCCTGATGGACGAGAACCATCTCGGGTGGGACGAGGCGTGGGCCATCGTTACCAGGACGTTCGCGTACACGAACCATACCATACTCGCGGAGGCGCTCGAGAAGTGGCCCATCGAGATATTCCAGGGCCTGTTGCCGCGCGTCTACCAAATCGTGGAGGAGATCAACCGGCGGTTTCTCGCCGAGCTCCGCGAGCGGTTTCCCGGAGACTGGAAGCGACAGAACTCGATGGCGATCATCGGCGACGGGATGATCAAGATGGCGTGGCTCGCGCTCGTCGGATGCTTCTCCGTCAACGGCGTCGCCGCCCTGCATACCGAGATACTGAAGACCGTGGCGCTCGCGGACTGGTACGGCCTGTATCCCGGGAAGTTCAACAACAAGACGAACGGCGTTACCCAGCGCCGGTGGCTTCTCTCGGCGAACCCGCGCCTGTCGGGCTTTATTTCCCGGAGGATCGGACACGGCTGGGAAAAGGATCTCTCGCTGCTCAAGGGGCTCGAGAAGTACGCCGACGACGACGCCTCGCTCGGGGAGTTCATGTCCGTCAAGCGGGAGAACAAGGTCGCGCTCGCGGCGTACCTCAAGGAGACGCAGAACATTTTCGTCGATCCGGATTCGATCTTCGACGTCCAGATCAAGCGTCTTCACGAGTACAAGCGCCAGCTCCTGAACGTGCTTCACGTCATGCACCTCTATAACCGGCTCGTAGAGGACCCGTCGTTCGATCCCGTCCCGCGCACGGTCATCTTCGGGGCCAAGGCCGCCTCCGGGTACCGGCGTGCCAAGGCGATCATCAAGCTCGTCAACACCCTCGCCGACAGGATCAACAACGACCATCGCGTGAGGGGCCGTCTCCGCGTCGTGTTCGTGGAGAATTACCGCGTGTCCCTCGCGGAGCGGATATTTCCCGCGGCCGACGTGTCCGAGCAGATCTCGACCGCCGGAAAGGAAGCCTCGGGCACGGGTAACATGAAATTCATGATAAACGGCGCGGTCACGATCGGTACCCTCGACGGAGCGAACATCGAGATCGTGGAGGAGGCCGGGCCCGAAAACGCCTTCATCTTCGGCCTGACCGCCGACGAGATACACGCCATCGACGTCGAGCATACCTACAACCCGCAGGACTTCCTTTCGCGGAGCCCGGCGCTGGCCGCGTGCCTCGCGCAGCTCGTCGACGGTACCTACGGAAGCGGGGACGCGGCGATGTTCCGCGAACTGTATGATTCCCTCGTCTACGGCGTTGACGGGCAGCGCCCCGACGTCTATTACGTTCTCGCCGACTTCGACGCCTATGTCGCCGCCCAGGCCGAGGTCGAACGCGCCTACGCGGACAAAAAACGGTGGGCCAGGATGGCCCTCCTGAACGTCGCCCGTTCGGGAAAATTCAGCTCCGACCGGACGATCGAGGATTACGTGCGCGACGTGTGGAAATTGCGGAAAGTCGTGGTACAATAACCGGAATTTTTAAGGGCGCCGCGCCCTTCGCGCCGAGTGCCCGGGAGTTTCAAGATGAAAAGATCTTTGGCCGTTTTCTGCCTGTTCGCGTTTGTCGCCGCGACGCTTTGCGCCCAAGTCGCTCCCCGGCGCGTTTTGACGCCGAAGGATATCGACGCCTTCGTGGCGAACTTCGCCGCCCTTTCCGAGGAACTTGATTCCTTCGAGGATCAATACCCGAACCTGTTCGACCCCGCGGTCAGCGACGACGAGGACGTTTCTCCCTCGGAGGGTCTCAAGGTCATGAGGGCGACGGAGGTTCCCGCCGAGGTCGACGCCGTGTTCAAGAAGCACGGGTTCGGCACGAACGGTTTCGAGAAATTCGTCGTCATCACGGCCTCCGTCGGGGTGGCCGGGGTACTCGAATCCCTGTCCGGCCAACGTTCGGCCTACGCCGAGTACCCCGAGATGCTCGAGTACATGGACCAGGTCAAATCCCAGATGGAGGGCATGAAGGCCGAGATCCATCCGGACGATTTCGCCCTCGTAGATTCCCGGAAAGCCGAGATTCTCCCCCTTCTGGATTCCATGGAGGATGAAGAGGACACGGATACCGGCGACGAAGCGGGCGAATACGGCGAGTTTGACTACGGGGATTTCGGGGAATAGGGGCGTTTCTTCAGTCCGCGTAAAAAACTTTCAGTTTCCCTGCATTCTATTCCTATACACGTCGGGACGAGCTTTGCTATAATGAAGCGTTAGGGCTATATGATACCAAAGATGGTATCTAAGGATTACAAAGGCGTAGTCCGGTTTGCTCAATGAGGAGTAATGATATGGCTAACGCGTACGT
Organism: Spirochaetota bacterium; assembly: GCA_023393015.1. Lineage (GTDB taxonomy): Bacteria > Spirochaetota > Spirochaetia > Treponematales > Treponemataceae > Teretinema. The sequence continues at coordinate 15,356 of JAEWMY010000028.1, read as the reverse complement.
CAGCGACGTTCTCGCCCAGGTAAAGGCGAGGAACGCCCATGAGCCGGAATTCCTGCAGGCCGTGGCCGAGGTCCTCGAGACCCTCGAACCGGCCGTCAACCAGATGCCGGAATTGCAGAAGAACTCGATCCTCGAGCGGATCGTCGAACCCGAGCGCGTGATCATGTTCCGCGTTCCGTGGGTCAACGACGCGGGAAAGGTCTGCGTGAACCGCGGATACCGGGTTCAGTTCAACAGCGCGATCGGCCCCTACAAGGGCGGCTTGCGGTTCCACCCCTCCGTCAACCTTTCGATCCTGAAGTTCCTCGGCTTCGAGCAGGTTTTCAAGAACAGTCTCACCACCCTTCCCATGGGCGGCGGAAAGGGCGGTTGCGACTTCGACCCGCACGGAAAGAGCGACGGCGAGGTCATGCGCTTCTGCCAGAGCTTCATGACCGAGCTGTATCGCCACATCGGCGCCGACACGGACGTTCCCGCCGGCGACATCGGCGTCGGCGGCCGCGAAATCGGCTTCATGTTCGGACAGTACAAGCGGCTTACCAACGAGTTCACCGGCGTCCTGACCGGCAAGGGCCTCTCCTGGGGCGGCTCCCTCATCCGGCCCGAGGCGACCGGCTACGGCTGCGTCTACTTCGCCGAGAACATGCTCGCCGTCAAGGGCGAGACCTTCAAGGGCAAGGTGTGCGCGGTTTCCGGCTCGGGCAACGTCGCCCAGTATACCGTCCAGAAGCTCAACCAGCTTGGCGCCAAGGCCGTGACCCTCTCCGATTCCGACGGTTTCATCTACGATCCGGACGGGATCGACGAGGAAAAGCTCGCCTTCGTCATGGACCTCAAGAACGTCAAGCGCGGGCGCATCAGCGAGTACGTCAAGAAGTATTCCAAGGCGACCTACACCGCGGGCAAGCGCCCCTGGTCCGTCAAGTGCGATTGCGCCTTCCCGAGCGCGACGCAGAACGAGATCTCCGGCGACGACGCGAAGGAACTCGTGAAGAACGGCTGCAAGCTCGTGGCCGAGGGCGCCAACATGCCCTCGACCCCCGAGGCCATCGAGGTGTTCCAGCAGAACAAGCTCCTCTACGCGCCCGGCAAGGCCTCCAACGCGGGCGGAGTGGCGACGAGCGGCCTCGAGATGAGCCAGAACTCCATGCGCCTTTCCTGGAGCCGCGACGAGGTCGACGCGAAGCTCAAGGGCATCATGAAGAGCATCCACGACAACGCCTTCTCCGCGTCGAAGCAGTTCGGCAAGGAAGGAGACTACGTCATGGGCGCGAACATCGCGGGCTTCCTCAAGGTAGCCAACGCCATGATCGCACACGGCGTCGTGTAAGTTCCGTACGCGCCGTTTACGCGGCGTTTTTCGCCCGGGTTCGCGCCCGGGCGTTTTTTTTTCTGGAATCGAAGACCGATAGGCTATATACTGTACGAAATTAACAGGTGGTTTCCGATGCGGTTGAAATGCGTTCTCTGCGCCCTCTTTATGTGTTCCGGTCTTGCCTTCGCCCAAATACGCGACTATGTCTGCGTAGTCCGTCCTGCGTATGCCGACGAAACCCGGGATTTTCTCCTGGCCTCCGCGAAGAAGGCCTCCTCCCTCGGCTACCGGGACCTGGGAGACGTCATCACGAAAAAGGCGAAGCCGGGCTTCGGGTCCGGATTCCTCCTTTCGGGGAATGACGGTACGACGTACGTCGTTACCAACCGTCACGTGCTCGTCGACGCCGACCGCGTGACCCTCGAGTTCGAGCGCGCCGACGGAACGAAGCGGACGATCGAGAATTGCGCCGTGGTCGCCGTCTCGACCGAGCTCGACCTCGCGCTCGTCTCGCTCGGAACCGCCGCCGGCCTTCCGAAGGGACTCTCCCTTTCCGCCCGGGCGACGCGCGACGGGGCCGAGATATGGTCCGCGGGCTACCCCGGACTCGGCGACAACCCGTCCTGGCAGTTGGGCAAGGGGACGGTCACGAACAGCTCCTCCCGCGTGTCCGAGCTTATCGACCCCGCCGTTTCGACGCTAATTCAGCATTCCGCTCCGATCGATCCCGGAAACTCGGGAGGACCCCTCCTCGTTTCGAACGCCGCGCGCGCGTCGGGCTATGACGTCGTGGGTATCAATACCTGGAAGGCCTTCCTGCGCCAGGCGACGAACTTCGCCGTTCCGGCCGCCGCGCTTTCGGATTTCGTGTCGCGGGTAAACTCGAGGGAGTCGGTTTCGCCGTCGGCGTTGGAGTCGCGCGTCGACCTGTTCGCCTCCGTCGTGTCCGCGAACCCCGAGGACGCCGACGCGAAGGTCGCGCGTCTCCGGAAGATCGCCAAGCTCGTTTCCCCCGCGATGACGCTCCGCGTCGGGCAGGACGATCTTTTCAACGCCCTCGCGGGTTCCCCGACGGCGGTCCGCGACGAGGTAATCCAGACGCTCGTGAACTCCTCCGTTCTCGACGCGATGCGCCTCGCGTCCGCGTGGCGCCTCGACGAGGCCCTTCGGTCGGGCGGCTCGCCGGTCTCCGTCTCCCGCGTTCCCGGGAAGCTTCCCGCGCCCGCGGGGACGGGAGACGTTCCCGTATCCTTCTCCGCGGGGGAAGGAAGCGGCCTCATCGTGAAATGGCACGTATCCCAGGCCGCATGGATGGTCGCGGACTATTCGACGGACGGCGAAGGCGCGGCGTCGGACGGCAAGGACGGCAAGGACAAGACCGCGAGCGAAACGCCCAAGAAGGAAAAAAAGGATTCGGGAACGCGCAGCGTCTCGTTCGAAAATCCCTACGATATCTGCCTCAATTTCGAGTACGGCCGCCGGAGCGACTTCAGTTTTTACGGCGCGACGTTCGGGATCGCCTTCGAGTACGTCCTGGTCGGGTCGGGCGCGGCCTTCGGCTCGAGCGACAGCTCCGCCTCGGAGGACTCGATGTTTTTCGGCGCCGACGCCATCGAGGTGTTCGCCCGCTTGCGTTTGCAACTTCCGATCAGCATGGACTCCTTCACGATCACGCCGTACGCCTCCGCCCGCGTCGGCATGATGATCCTCGGGGAGGACCACGACGCCTCCGGCTTCCGTCTCACGCCGGTTGTCGGCGCCGAGGTCGTTTTCGGCTCGACGCCCCTCTTCATCATAGGAGGGGGTTGGATACCGAAGGTGGAGGCGACGAACTCGGACATGGGCGGCTTCATGATTACCGCGGGAATCGGGCTCTAACGCCCAAAAGAAACGATACGGCGAAAAAAGGAGTTTTTATGAAAGGACGGACGGGGAGGAGATTGATTCCCTCGCTTATGCTCATCGCCCTGTTGGCGACCGTGACGACGGGATGCCTGACCAACGGTCGGTCGATGCAGCCGATCAAGAACAAGAAGACGCTCGACAAGAAGAAGATGGACTCCCCCGCGGAGACCACGCTCATCTTCGGGCACATCTACCGCGGCGCCTTTTACGGCAAGGCGTATTTCGACCAAATCGAGTTCTCTCAAATCAATCCCGAGAACGAGGCGATGTGGATATTCCCCGGAACCGCGGGTACGATGTTTTATTGCACGCCCGTTACCCCGGGATCGGTCCTTCACATGACGCTGTGGGGCTATAGCTCCGGGAATACCTACTACTACGCCCGGCTCGGCATCGGAAAGAGCGACGATTCCCTGACCTTTACCGCGAAAAAACCCGGACTGCAGTACGTCGGGGCGCATAACCACAAGGGAACGAAGATGGGCGAGGGCCTCTTGTCCGGCTACACCTACGCCTTCGAGGAGGAGGATTCCCCCGACGAACTGGACGCCCTCGCGAAACTAAAGCCCTTGCTGAAGGGTACCGCCTGGGAGGCCGTCATCGACGCCCGCATACAGGAGTTGAGCAAATGAACATAAAGACAGTCCTCGTTTCCGTGATCCTGGCCGCGGCAGTTATCTCCGTCGCGTCCGCAGAACAGAAGTTTCCCAAGCCGAAGAAGACGGAAGTAGTCATCATCGCGCGCGCTATCGTCGATCCGCCCGTCAACGACGAGTTCTACGCGCAGTACCATAAACTGTCGTCCCGCAGCATCACGGTGGACAAGAAGGTCAAGGATTCAGAGAAGAAGACCACCGCGGCCCTGGTGTGCGGGTACGGTTACAGGAGAACCTGGGCCGAAGCGGAGGTCAAGGACGGAACCTATGTCGCCATGAAGGTATCCATTCCCAAGGACAGGATACTCAGGTTCCCCTTCTTCGAGTGTTATCCGGCGAACTACGGTTTGCTGAGATTCTACCTGCCGGTGTCGGCTCAGATCACGGTGCCGGAAGGGGTTAACTACGTGTATCTCGGAACCTTTGCCTACAAGGTCCGCGGCCTCAACTTCGACGTCGTCGACATGAAGTTGCTCGACGAGTTCGACGCCGCGAGCGCCTTCGTGGCCGAGAAGTACGGAAAGGACGCCAAAACGATGCGCGTGCCGCTCGGGCCCATCGCGGACGCCGCCGAACAGTGACCTGATTACGGTAACCGCCGAACAAGGCATGCCCGGGGTAGCGCCCGGGCTTTTTTATTGCCCGTTTTCTCGCGGAACGGGGTGAACGGTCGTATACTTAAGGCGTGTATCCCTTGGCGGAGGAGGACGCGATGATCGAGACGAAGCCGCTCGGTATCTGCAATCTCGACGAGGCGGTAGCGTTGTACCGCGAATTGATCGGGGAATACGCCCACGCCGACGCGCGCCTCGCCCGGGTCGCGACCGACGAGCGCTCCCTCAAGTCCATGCTGCAGTACAGCTTCGACGTCGAGGACGATCTCTTTTTGCTCGCGTACGCCCGCGCCGAGGCGGTAGGATTCGTGGACAGTTCGCGGATACTGGTGGACGGCGGAGAGGACGAGTGGTATATCAAGGCCGTGTATCTTCGGGAACCGTATCGCTCCCTCGAGCGCTTCGCCCAGCTCGTGTCCCGCGTCGAACGGGAAGTTTTCGCCCGCGGCGTCCGGCTCGTGTTCAGCAACGCCCTCATGGAAGACAACGAGGCGAATACCCTCTGGGAAAGCCTCGGCTACGAGATAGGGGAGCGCAGGCGCGTGAAGGTCCTGAGGTGACCGGCCGCCATTGAAACGAACGGGCCGTTCGGTGTATACTCCCGTCGTTGTCGATCCGTTAGCTCAGTTGGATAGAGCGGCTGCCTCCTAAGCAGCAGGTCGGACGTTCGAATCGTCTACGGGTCAAAGTTCCAGTTCCCAGCCTTCCCAATCGGTCGCCGGCTTCCCGCCGCGCGACCGGTAAAAGCCCTTCGCACCCTCGTTCCACGAAAGCACCGACCACTCCATCTTCGCGAATCCTTCCGCCCGCGCGGTTTCCGCCACGAAGGCGAAGAGCCCGGCGCCGACGCCGTTCGCGCGTTCTTTCTCCCGCACGAAGATGTCCTCGAGGAAAAGTATCCTTTTCCCCGCAAAGGTCGAGTAGCGCTCGCAGACCGTGGCGAAGGCCACGGCCTCGCGACGGTACGGCCCCTCCCGTTCCGCCAGGAAGGCGCGCGCGAGTCCCTTTTCGAAGATATCGGCCCTCAGTGTGTCCTCGGTAACGGTCATGCGTTGCGCGAGACGCTCGAAGTCCGCGAGTTCTCCGAGGAGGGCGTGTATGGTCCGCGCGTCCCCTTCGACGGCCTCGCGGATTACGAGTTCCTTCACGGCGCGGCGACTCCGGCGCCGCAGGACGGGCAGGAACCGCCGCAGGACGCGGTGTCGCAGCCGGATCCCGTAGCGCGTCCGCCCGGGTTGAGCGGAGCCTCTCCGGCGACGAAACGGAACCACTGCCCGAGCTCCCTGATTTCCGCCGCCTCTTCCTCGTCCGCCGCGCGGAGCTCGACGCTCTTCAGCGCGTTTCGCACGTCGTCGTCCGTGAAGGCGAATCCGCAGTCCTCCCAGAACTCCCTGACGGCCTTGCCGTCCTTTCTCCCGTTTGAACTCGCCCGAAAGGCCGCGTCCGAGCGGCACCGGGCGATCAACCTGAACGCGTCGATCATCGGCATGGCTACGCCCCCTTGTCCTTCAAACCGTATTTGGAAATCCTCAATCCCGTCACGCGCTCCGTCATCCCGAGCCGCTCCGCGGTCTTGGAGACGTTGCCTCCCGCTTCCTCGAGCGCCTCGCGCAGTATTTCCCGCTCGATCGCCTCGAGCGTCGCCGTGAGCGACGCGCCCGCCGACTGTTCTCCCCGCGACGGGCCTTGAAGGTTCGGCGGGAGGTGGTGCGCGTGAACGGTCTCTCCCGTCGCCAGGATCACCGCGCGCTCCATGCAATTCTCGAGCTCGCGGACGTTGCCCGGCCAGTCGTGCGCCATGAGCGAGCGAACCGCCGGCGGGGATAGCCGGCGGATGTCCTTGCCGTGCTCTCGCGAGAACTTCTCCGCGAAATGGTTCGCGAGCAGGATGATGTCCGTCCGGCGCTCGCGCAGGGGCGGCACGACGAGCGGGAAGACCGCGAGGCGGTAGTAGAGATCCTCCCGGAACCGTCCCGACGCGATGAGCGACGGAAGGTCCCGGTTCGTCGCCGCGATGATGCGGACGTTGACCTTGATCGTTTCCGAACCGCCGATACGCTCGAACTCGCGTTCCTGGAGGACGCGGAGGAACTTTGCCTGCGCCCCCAGTGGCATCTCTCCGATTTCGTCCAGGAATATGGTCCCGCAGTTCGCCATCTCGAACCGGCCCCTGCGGAGGGACGTCGCGTCGGTGAACGCGCCTTTCTCGTGGCCGAAGAGCTCGCTTTCTATGAGCGACTCCGGGATGGCGGCGCAGTTTACCTTTATGAACGGTTTCCCCGCCCTCGGCGAGCCGTAGTGAATCGCGTGCGCGATCTTTTCCTTTCCGACACCGCTTTCCCCGAGCAGGAGCACGGTCGCGTTCGTGGCGCTCACCTGTTCCATCTGCCGGTAGAGGTCCCGCATGATCTTGGAGTTCCCGATCACGTTTTCCGGCTTGTACTTCGTGTGGAGCTCGGCCTGGAGGCGCCGGTTTTCCTCCCGGAGGGTCAGTATCTCCTCCTGGTTTTCCTGCCTGAGCCTGACCGCGAGGCTGATGGTCGAGGCGACGACCGTCAGTATCCTGACGAAATCCTGCAAGTCGCACGTTTCCTCGAATCTCCGGTCGACGCCGATCGCGCCGATCACGTCCGCGTCGATCTTGATCGGCACGCACACGAACGAGATGTCGCGCGTGTCCTGGGCCTTTCGCGCGCCGGTCCTGTCGAGGAAGAGCGGTTCCTCGGCGATGCGCGGAACGGCGACGGGCTCCCCCGTGTCTATCACCCTGCCGGTGACCCCTTCGCCGACGAGGTAGACGCCGCGCGCGACCTCGGATTCGTCGAGACCGTAGGCTTCCTCGATCGCTATCTCCCCGGACGAGCGGTTCAGGATGGTGATCGTGCCGCGCATGCAATCGAGGTGACGGGCTATTTCGCCGAGAACCGCCGAGAGCGCGCGGCTCATGTCGGACGACTCGGAAAGCACGGTGCAGATGTCGTAGACCAGGTGCATTTCGCCTTGCGCGTGGGGATGTTCGTTCGATGTGTGGTTGTTCGATGGATTCTCTCGCGTTCTGGCCGATTTACCCGTCACCGGTCTCTCCTTTGGATGGATCGATCCGGCGCGACGGCGAACCGGATGTCATCCAGTTCCGCCTGAATAGCCGCGTCTTATAAGTGCAATAAATCGCGGATGATGTCAAGAACCGCCGTCGGCGGAGTTCGGCCGGTCGTCTGCCGAATCCTACGAAAATGTAGGAAATCGGCTTGTCGCTCCTACGGATATGTCCGCGCTTCTACTTCGTTCGCGTGTCTGCCCGAATGGGAAGTGCATGCCGGGTAATGATTTGCGTGAATTATCGTCGGCACGAAACAGGTTGGCACGGATCTTGCAAATACTGGTCGGGCGAAAGCCCCAAGAAACTTCCAGGAGAGGAACAATGCGAAAGATTGCGATTTACGGAAAGGGCGGGATCGGCAAGTCGACGACGACCCAAAACACCGTCGCCGCGCTCGCGGAAATGGGAAAGAACATGATGATCGTCGGTTGCGACCCGAAGGCGGACTCCACCCGTCTCATACTGAACGGTCTGGCGCAGAAGACGGTCCTCGATACCCTCAGGCTCGAAGGCGAGGATCTCGATCTCGAGGACGTCGTCAAGGTCGGTTTCAAGGGTACGCGCTGCGTCGAGTCGGGCGGACCGGAGCCTGGAGTCGGTTGCGCGGGTCGCGGCATCATCACTTCCATCAACCTTCTGGAGCAACTCGGCGCCTTCGATCCGCAGTACAAGCTCGACTACACCTTCTACGACGTTCTCGGCGACGTCGTGTGCGGCGGCTTCGCGATGCCGATCCGCGACGGCAAGGCCGAGGAGATCTATATCGTCTGCTCCGGCGAGATGATGGCCATGTACGCGGCGAACAACATATGCAAGGGCATCAGGAAGTTCGCCGAGTCGGGAACGGTCCGCCTCGGGGGACTCATCTGCAACAGCCGCAAGACCGACCGCGAGGACGAGCTCATCATGGCGCTCGCCGAGAAGATCGGCACGCAGATGATCCACTTCGTGCCGCGCGACAACGTGGTACAGCGCGCGGAGATCAACAAGAAGACCGTCATCGACTTCGACCCGACGGTCGGCCAGGCCGAGGAATACCGCAAGCTCGCGCGCGCGATCGAGGCCAACACCAAGTTCGTGATCCCGAACCCGCTCGAGATAGAGGATCTCGAGAAGCTCTTGATGGAATTCGGCATCGCCGACTGACGCCACGAAAAACAACCAAGGAGAGAACGATGATAATGATCAGAGCGATCGTGCGGCCCGAGAAGACGGACGCGGTGATGGAGCGGCTCATGGTGGAGGGATATCCCGCCGTGACGAGGATTAACGTGGTCGGCCGCGGAAAACAGCGCGGAATCAAGATCGGCGACGTGACCTACGACGAGGTCCCGAAGGAACTGCTCATGATGGTCGTCAAGGCGAAGGACAAGGACTTCGTCATCAAGACGATCATGGAGGTAGCGAGGACCGGATCGAAGGGCGCTTTCGGCGACGGAAAGATTTTCGTCTCCCCCGTCGAGGAGGTTTACACCGTGAGCTCCGGCGTGAAAGAAGAAGCGGAGGCGTAGATGAAGGAAGTCATGGCCGTCGTCCGGATGAACATGATCAACCAGACGAAGCGCGCGTTGAGCGCGGCGGGCATCACCTCGATGCACGCGAAGGACTGCCTCGGCCGCGGCAAGGGGATCGTGGAAATGATCTCTCTCGGCGGCGCTGAGAAGCAGTACGAGGAAAAGATACAGGAATTAGGGAGCGCCGGAAGGCTCATACCGAAACGAATGATATCGGTGGTCGTACCCGACAAACTCGTCAAGAAGGTTGTCGACACGATCATAGCGACGAACAAGACGGGCAAGTCGGGCGACGGAAAGATCTTCGTCATGCCGGTATCGGACTCGGTGCGCATCCGCACCGGAGAGACGGGCGACGAGACGCTCGACGAATAGGAGGACGCGATGAGCGAACAGTATTTACAGTTTGATCCCGCGGAATTCAAGGAAGACGTCCTCAAGAAGTATCCCGCGAAGCTCGCCAAGAAGAGAGCGAAGCAGATAGTCATCAACGCGAAGGACGAGTCCGGCAAGGTTCCCGAGATCCTGGCGAACACGAGGACCATTCCGGGCATCCTGACGATGCGCGGCTGTTCCTACGCGGGATGCAAGGGCGTCGTGCTCGGTCCGACCCGGGACGTGCTCCAGATAACCCACGGTCCGATCGGATGCGGCTTTTACAGTTGGCTTACGCGGCGCAACCAGACGAGGCCGTATACGCCAGAGGCCGTGAACTTCATGCCCTACGCGATGAGCACCGACCTTCAGGAGGACGAGATCATCTTCGGCGGCGAGAAGAAGCTCAAGGCCGCCATCGACGAAGCGATCGCGCTCTTTCACCCCAAGGCGATCGGAATTTTCTCGACGTGCCCCGTCGGTCTCATCGGGGACGACGTGCACGCCGTGGCGCGCGAGATGGAAGCCAAGTACCCCGACGTGAACATATTCGGTTTCTCGTGCGAGGGATACAAGGGCGTCAGCCAGTCGGCCGGACACCACGTCGCGAACAACAAGGTGTTCACCGACGTCGTCGGCCTCGACGACACGCCCAAAAAAGGCAAGTTCCGCTTCAACATACTCGGCGAGTACAACATCGGCGGCGACGCCTTCGAGATCGAACGCATCGCGGAGAAGTGCGGACTTACGATCCACTCGACCTTCAGCGGCAACTCGACGTACGAGGAGTTCATCAGCGCGCATACGGCGGACCTCAACACGATCATGTGCCACCGTTCGATCAACTACCTCGCCGAAATGATGGAAAAGAAGTACGGCATTCCGTGGTTCAAGATCAACTTCATCGGCGCGGCGGCGAGCGCGAAATCGCTCCGGAAGATCGCGGCGTTCTTCGGAGACTCGGAGTTGATCGCGCGGGTCGACCGGGTAATAGAAGAGGAGATGGAAGAGGTTAGCCGCGTCAGGGACGAGGTAAAGGCGAGGTGCGCGGGCAAGACGGCGGCCCTGTTCGTCGGCGGATCGCGCGCGCATCACTACCAGGAACTGTTTACCGAGATCGGCATGGTGACGGTGGCGGCGGGCTACGAGTTCGCGCACCGCGACGACTACGAGGGCCGCGAGGTGATCCCGAACATCGTGATCGACGCCGACTCGCGCAATATCGAGGAGCTGAGCGTCACGGCCGATCCCGAAAGGTACAAGCCGAGAAGGAGCGAGGAAGAGCTCGAGAAGATGAAGGAAGGCGGATTTTCCCTGAGCGACTACGACGGAATGATGAAGGACATGAAGGAAAAGGCGCTCATCATCGACGACCTCAACCACTACGAGTGCGAGAAGCTGATCGAGCGCTACAAGCCCGACATCATCTGTGCCGGCATTAAGGAAAAATACGTGGTACAGAAGCAGGGTATCCCGCTCAAGCAGCTTCACAGCTACGACTACGCGGGTCCGTACGCGGGATTCAGGGGCGCGATCAACTTTTACCGGGAGATCGACCGGCTCGTGCACAGCAAGGTCTTCGCCCTGGCGAAAACGCCCTGGCGGGACAGCCCCGAGCTCGCCGCGAGCTACGGACACGCGGAATAAGGCGACGAGGAGGAACGAATGCTCTTACGACACACACCGGATAAGGTCGTCGAACGGACGGCCCTGACCATAAACCCCGCCAAGACCTGCCAGCCCGTGGGCGCGATGTACGCGGCCCTCGGGGTGAGCAAGTGCCTGCCGCACAGCCACGGCTCGCAGGGGTGCTGCGCGTACCACAGAAGCGCGCTGACCAGGCACTACAAGGAGCCGGTCATGGCGACCACGAGCTCCTTCACCGAGGGCGCGTCCGTGTTCGGCGGACAGGCGAACATACTCGAGGCGATAACGAACATCTTCGCCCTCTATGACCCCGAGGTGGTGGCCGTGCATACGACCTGCCTCTCGGAGGTCATCGGCGACGACCTGTCGCAGATCATCAACAAGGCGGTAGCTGAGGGGAAGATTCCCGCGGGCAAGCGCGTCGTCTACGCGAGCACGCCGAGCTTCAAGGGTTCGCACGTGACCGGCTACTCGAACATGGTGGCGAGCCTCGTGCAGAACTTCTCCGAGAATACGGGAAAGAAGATCCCGCAGGTCAACATCATCCCGAGTTTCGTCGAGCCGAGCGACATGGCGGAGATCAAGCACATCGCTTCCGAGATGGGAGTCAAGTTCGTGATGTTTCCCGACACGACGGGGATCCTCAACGGTCCGATGGACGGAAAGTTCCGCATGTACCCGAAGGGCGGGGCGACCATAGCCTCCATAAAGAGCGCCGGAGACTCCGTCAAGACGCTCGCCCTCGGGCGGACGGGCGCGATGGCAGCCGCGAAGCTCCTGGACACGAAGTGCAAGGTCCCTTGCGAAATACTGGACCTTCCGGTCGGCGTCGGGGGAACGGACGATTACGTCGACCTTCTCCGGAAGACGTGCGGAGCCGCCGTTCCCGAGTCGCTCCTGCTGGAGCGGGGCCAACTCGTGGACGTGATGACCGACATGAATCAGTACGTGAGCGGGAAGCGCGTGTCGCTCGTCGGCGACCCCGACACGCTGGTCGGCGTGGCCCGGTTCTGCGCCGAAAACGACATGAAGGTACTGCACGTGGTGAGCGGAACGGCGCCCGGACCGAAGTTCGAGCGGCGGATCAAGGAACTGTGCGGCGAGGGCGTCGTCGTGAAGACGGGCCCCCAGGCCGACATGTTCTACTTCCATCAGCTCCTGAAGGGAGAGACGCCCGATCTCATACTCGGAAACACGTATTGCAAGTACATCGCCCGGGACATGGACGTTCCGCTCGTCAGGATCGGCTTTCCGATTTACGACCGCGTGGGACATTCCTACTTCCCGATTACGGGATACCGGGGCGGCTTGCGGTTTCTGGAGAAAATCCTCGACACGTTCATGGACCGGCAAGACCGTGACGCGGCCGAGGAATCGTTCGAATTGGTAATGTAAGGCCAAGACCTACGGGGGAGCGCGTTCATGATCGAAATACTCGAGGAACGAAAGGGACAGATTGTCGAGAAGGGAAAGGACGCGGGCGAGGTGTCCTGCGGAAAGGCGAGCGCGGCGGGCTCGGTAAGCCAGCGCGCGTGCGTCTTCTGCGGATCCCGCGTCGTCCTTTACCCGATCGCTGACGCGCTCCATCTCATACACGGGCCGATCGGCTGCGCCGCCTATACCTGGGACATCCGCGGTTCCATGTCGAGCGGGCCCGAGCTTCACCGCATGAGCTTTTCGACCGACCTGGGCGAGAACGAGGTGATCTACGGCGGCGAGAGGAAACTCCGCGCCGCCCTCGTCGAGCTCATCGACGCGTACGGGCCCAAGGCGGCCTTCGTGTACTCCACGTGCATCGTCGGCCTTATCGGCGACGACGTGGAGGCCGTGTGCGCCTCCGTGTCGCGGGAAAAGGGAATACCGGTACTTCCCGTCCATTCGGAAGGTTTCAAGGGAACGAAGAAGGACGGGTATCGGGCGGCCTGCGAGGCCGTCTTCAAGCTGACGGGAACCGACGCGGAGACGCCGGTATCCCCGTTCAGCATCAACATCCTCGGCGATTTCAACCTCGCCGGGGAGACGTGGATTATCAAGGACTATTACCGCCGCATGGGTATAGAAGTCGTGTCCTGCATCACGGGGGACGGACGCGTGGACGAAATCAGGAAATCGCACCGCGCCGCGCTCAACGTGGTGCAATGCGCGGGATCGATGACCCATCTCGCCAAGATGATGAACGAAAGCCACGGCGTTCCCTTCATCCGCGTGTCGTACTTCGGCATCGAAGACATGTCGAAAGCCCTCTACGACGTCGCCGAGCGGTTCGGAGACGAGAGGATCATGAAGGCGACGGTAGACCTCATCGGCGAGGAACTCGGCGTCCTCCTTCCGGCCCTCGAGCGGTACCGCGCCGATCTCGCGGGGAAAAAGGCCGCGATTTACGTCGGAGGCTCGTTCAAGGCTTTCTCGCTCATCAAGGCCCTGAGGCATCTGGGCGTGTCGACCGTCGTCGTCGGTTCGCAGACGGGAACGCCGGACGATTACGCGTATTTGAAGGAAATCGTAGACGAGGGGACGGTGATCTGCGACGACGCGAACCCGCTCGAGCTCGCGCGGTTCATCCTGGAAAAGGGAGCGGACATACTTATCGGCGGCGTCAAGGAGCGGCCGATCGCTTACAAGCTCGGGATCGCGTTCTGCGACCACAACCACGAGCGGAAAGAGGCCCTCGCGGGTTTCGAGGGAATGCTCAATTTCGCGCGCGAGGTGCACGCCTCGGCGATGAGCCCGGTGTGGAAATTATCGCCCGCGCGGCTTTTGGCCGCGAAGCGAACGGAAGAGACGGGGACGGTTTCCAGTGCCGACGCCGCGGGCAAGGAGGCGTAACGTGAAAAAGGAAGTCGCGTCGTTTACCTCGACGAGAAACGCGTGCAAGCTCTGCGCCCCGCTCGGCGCGAGCGTCGCGTGGTACGGAATCGAAGGCTGCGTCCCGCTCATTCACGGCTCTCAGGGATGCTCGACGTACATCCGCCGCTATTGCATCAGCCACTTCAGGGAGCCGATGGACGTCGCCTCATCGATTTTTACCGAGTCGTCGGCGATCTTCGGCGGGGAGAAAAACCTCCGCGCGGCGATAGAGAACGTCGCGCGGCAGTACGCGCCCCGGTCCATCGGGGTCGCGACGACTTGCCTCACAGAAACGATCGGCGACGACGTCGCCCGGTACGTCGCGGACTACGAACGGGAGCGATCGTCGCTCGACGCGCCCGGTCCGGCGGTCTTCCACGCGTCGACGCCGAGCTACCGGGGCACGCACATGGACGGGTTCCACGCCGCGGTGCTCGCGACCGTCAGGAAGCTGGCGGTCCGCAAACCGGACGCGGACGCGTCGTCCGTGAACGTCTTCCCCGGTTTCGTCTCGAGCGAGGACTTGCGCGAGCTCCGGGAGATACTCGAATCGTTCGGGCTTCCGTTCGCCCTGATCCCCGATTACTCGGAAACCCTTGACGGGGAAAGCTGGGAGACCTTCCGCAAGCTTCCCGGCGGCGGCACTCCGGTCACTGCGATCGAGGCCGCCGGAAACGCGGCTTCCTCGCTGTGCCTCTATTCCGACTCGTTCGCGGATATCGAGGCGGGATCGTTCCTCGAACGGGAATTCGGCGTGCCCGCCCGGTTTCTCGGGACGCCGATCGGCGTCCGGAACACGGATGCCCTCTTTTCGGCCCTCGGCGTCCTTTCCGGAAAGGCGATGCCGGCGAAGTGGGCCGCCGCGCGCGGGCGCCTCGTCGACGCGTATATCGACGGGCACAAGTACTGTTTCGGAAAGCGCGCCGTCATCTACGGGGAGGAGGACTTCGTCCTCGCGCTCGCCTCGTTTCTCGACGAGATCGGAATCGTTCCGGCGCTCGCCGTCACCGGCGCGAGGAGCCCCCGGTACGCCGAACGCCTTCGCGAGGCGACGCCGAACTGCCGCGTCGAGACGGTCGTGGCCGACGACGCCGACTTCGCGACGGCGTTGGAGAGGGCGCGCGGGATGAACATCGATCTCGTCGTCGGAAACAGCAAGGGATATTACGTCGCTCGCAACCTGGGAATCCCCCTCGTGCGCTGCGGGTTTCCCGTACACGACCGGATGGGCGGGCAACGGATACTGCATCTCGGTTATCGGGGAACGGTTTCGCTCTTCGACAAGGTCTGCAACGCGTTGATGGAAGACCGCCAGGCTTCGGCCAAAAGCGGCTATACCTACATCTAGGAAAAGGAGACGACATGGACTTCGACAACCACCCG
>JAEWMY010000057.1 GCA_023393015.1 Spirochaetota bacterium | reverse complement strand
ACCGACTGGAACGGACAGAGTCAGGAAGTCTGGACGAGCGTGTATAACGAATGCAGGAGGTTCATCATGCCGATGAACCCGCCGCGCGTCGAGCTCGAGTTCGCCGTGAAGCAGTGCCTGAAAGACGGCGGAATGAGCGTTCGCGCCCCGAGAACCCGCGACAGGAGATCGGCGCGCGGTATGGGCAATCCAGACGCCGTAGAAGAAAACCCGTCCGAATCAGACTCCGCGCGACGGCCCAGAAGGCGCCGTCGCAGGAGATCAAGCCCGCCTATCTCGGCAACGACCTGAGATACCGTTCGGCCCGCTCGCCGTACTTCTCCGTATTTGTGGCGCGGGCGGTTTCCAGATACCCCTTGGCCGAGTCGTAATCCCTCGCGGCGAGCGCGTTGAGCGCGAGCGCCCAGTTCGCCGCCGCTATGTCCGCGCCGAACGAGATCGCGCGTTCGTACCACGCGCGAGCCTCGGGATATTTTCCGGTCGCGTAGGCGACGAGTCCGAGATAGTACGGAAGCACCGGGTCGTCAGGACGAATCTCCAAGGCCTCAGTCAGTTTCCGTTCCGCTTCCGCGTGATTCCCCGCGGTATATTCCGCGACGCCCTTTTGCACCATATCCGAATACGTTTCCCGTGACCCGAGCCATTCGGCGAAGTCCCGCTCAGCGGATTCGTACGAAACGTGCCGCAAGAAGCGTTTCCTGACGAGATCGGTATTTCCCTGCTGGCTTTCCCCGTTGTATTTCCCCGAACCTTGTAAAAGGACGAACGTTTCGTGCAGGAACCTCCGATAACCGGGTAGATCCGACTGCGTCAAAAAGGCGACGAGCGCCCAGGATTGCGGATACATCCGGGCGGATTCATAGGATCCCGTCGTCGCGGACAACAGCGCTTCCACGGACAGGCGATCGCTTTCGCTCGAGCGACGCGCCTTGGCGCTTTCGAGCCAGGGGGAATACGCGGCGATCTCGACCTTGCCGTCACGGGCGTTCCAGCTCATGCGTTCCGCCCATGCCTGGAAACCGTCGCGCAGCCAGAGCGGCGGTTCGAGCACGAAACTGTACAGATACTGCAAGAAAAGCTGACGGTTGAGGGCCGGTCCGGCGAAGGCCTCGAAACCGGTTTTCCCCGGGGTAGGGTAGAGGATCAGCTCGGACAGTTCCGGGCGACCGTATTTCAGGAATACGTACTGTTCCCTCGTTTCGCCGATTCTCGATGAAAGATACTTGTCGAATTCTTCCCTGTTTTCGAGAACTCGGACGGTACACGGATGCGTCTCGGCGCTTCCGTCGAACGCGAACATCCCG
This sequence comes from Spirochaetota bacterium, assembly GCA_023393015.1. Taxonomy (GTDB): domain Bacteria; phylum Spirochaetota; class Spirochaetia; order Treponematales; family Treponemataceae; genus Teretinema. The sequence continues at coordinate 3,452 of JAEWMY010000057.1, read as the reverse complement.
TCAAACGCCGACCGGAAGGCGATCACGACGGGAACGATCTCGCCCGCGTCGGGGCGGGCGTCGGGAAGTATGAATCGATACTGACCCTGTCGCACCTCCTTGGACCATCCGATCGAAGAGACGAAAAACAAACAAACCGTTACGATTGCCGAAAGGCGGGACCTTCGCATCCTCTGACTCCTAATTACGCGTTATCTTGTCGATGATTATGTGCACGTCTTCTATCAGAATGCCGGTGAAGCGTTCTATGTTCTCGACGATGTATTCCTGCATCTTGTGGATCTTTCCCGTCAGCTGGGTGCCGAACGGCACGTCAATGATGATGACCAGCCTGTATCCCTGGGCGTCCGTCTTGATCGTCATCTTCTTGATGCGTATCTGGTCGTCGAACTCGCCGACGCAGTGAATTACCATCTGGCTCAGGGCGGATTCGGATATGGTAACGCGTCCGGTTTTCGAGAATTCAGGCCGAACCACCGACTTCTCGTACACCTTCGAGTGGTTGAGCGCCCCGAGCGGCGTTTGCCTGCGTTTCAGGAGCACGCGGACCCGGTCGTAGAAAATCTGCGGGTAGTTCCGCTGAACCTCGATCGAGGGAACGGGGATTACGTGTTTCCCCTCGACGCGGCGCGAGCGAATGGCCTTTTCGATTTCTTCCTGCGAGGCTATATCCTCGATCTTTACGATCTTTTGGGGTTGCGGAAGCTGAAGGCGGATGGCGATCTTGTTCACCATCTTTTCGGACGTTCCGAGAATGAGTATCTTCTTGAACGGTTGCGACTGGAGCGCCTTGGCGATCGCGTCGCGGTGCTGCTTGTCGTCGAACAGGGCGATGCGTACGGCGGCGAGAAACGTCTGCTCGCGTTTAGCCGAGTGGCCCGCGAGTATCTTGTCGTCCCGAATGAGCAACCCGTCGTCGAGTATGAGGTCGATTCCGTATTTCTGGGCGAGCAACTTAGCCCGGAAGCTTTTACCGGTTCCGCTGTCGCCGACGAGGGCATAGACCTTCACGCCCTTGAAAAACCAGTACAGGTCGCTGATGCTTTTCATCTTCGGACACAGTATAGGTCGTCGCGATCGAATAGCGCAAGCACATTCTGGCCGAAGGTCTCGAGTATCGCGCGGGCGAACGCGCGGGGCAACGGAGCCGCGAGTCCGGAAGGAATGCCGGACGGCCGGTCGTCAGGAAAGGTTATCTTCCACGAATGAAGAAGCCAGACTCCCGCGCCCGCTGGCGAGCGAGTGCCGCCGCCGTACCGCACGTCGCCGGCGAGGGGATGTCCGCGCTCCGACGTCTGGATGCGTATCTGGTGCTTCCGTCCGGTCAGTATCCGGTAGGAGACGAGCGTCATTCCGCGCGAGAGCGAGTCCGGCGCGAAGGCAAGCGGTTTCGCGAGTGTCGTCATCGATCGACCGGACCCGTCGGTGCCCGACCATTCGGCCTCGGCAGCGAGGTGTCCTTCGGCGAGACCCACGTATTCCTTTCCGACCCTGTTTTCCGAAATGGCGGAAGAGAACCAACGGGCCCCGGCGAGGCTTCGCGACAGCACGAGCACTCCGGTAGTGCCCTTGTCGAGTCGATGAAGGGGAGCGGACCGGAACGAAAGGGAATCAAGCGCGCCGGGCGCCTGGGGAACCATCGCGTCGATTCCGCCCTCTCCGTGGACGGGTATGCCCGCCGGCTTGTTGAGTACGAGGATATCGGGCGTTTCCAGCAACACCTGAATGCGTCCGGCGCTCGGCGCGCTCAAGACGGATTCCGGGCGGGCTGAGGCACCCGCCTCCGCTTCCGCGCCGACAATCCGGAGGGCGATCATGATCGTCTGGCCTTCCCGTATCCTCGCGTCGGGCTTCGCCCTGGAACCGTCGATTCGTATATATCCGTTTCTCAGATGGCGATATACGGCCGAAAGCGGCAGGTCCGGCAGGAATTTCCGCACTATCCTGTCGATTCTTCTGTCGTCGTCGTCACGCGTTACGAGATACTCACGGTACTCCATCGGCGAAGTATAGCCGAGTCCGGGACTTGACAAAAGGGGCCTTTTATCGAAAATAGACCATATAATGAACCGGTCCGTCATCACGCAACTTTTCAAGCTCATTCAAAACCCTATCTTCATGGCGGCGGTGACAAGCTGGATTCTGAGCCAGTTTCTGAAGACAATAATCACCCTTTTCGTGCATACCGTTTCCTCGTTCCGCGAACTCGTGGAACTCCTGCTCTGGAAGACGGGAGGCATGCCCTCGAGCCATTCCGCCCTCGTTTCCTCCGTCACGACCGCTATCGGATTCAAAACGGGCATCGATTCGGACATCTTCATCTTTTCCTGCTGTTTCGCCCTCGTGGTCATACGGGACGCGGTCGGGGTTCGAAGGTCGAGCGGACAACAGGCACGCGCCCTCAACGAGCTCGGAACGCGGGTATCTGCCCGCATGAAGTATTCCTTCAAACCGGTCAAGGAGATACAGGGGCATCGTCCGATGGAGGTGCTCGCGGGTATCCTGCTCGGGTTCTTCATAGGCGTCGCTTTTTCGACCCTCTGAATCCGGCCATGGTGTTTCCAATTCCACCCGCACGAACCGTAAACGCGATCCTTGCCGCAATCGCGACTGCATCCGTACTTATCATGGCCCTTGTTCCCCGTAGCGCCACACTCGGCGTTTGGAAGGGGTACCGCGTCCTGGCGGTAATGCCCGAGGACTGCGAGGAGCGCGTAGCGTCCCTGCTGGACGCGGCGAGCATCCACGGATACGCGACCGAATCGAATTCCCTCCTGAGTCCGGAAGGCTCGCTTGCCCCGTATCAACCACAACTAGAGTCCATGAACGCGGAGCGCTCACGTTGGTTCAGCGACGGCACGGCGCGATTTTTCTATTTGCCTTCGGACTCCCTTCGGGAGAAATCCCTCGTGGAATCGCTGGACGGACTCGGACTCGAATGGTCCCTCGAGCGTCACGGAAGAATGCTGGCGTATGCGATCCTTTCCTTGGCATTCGCGGCGGCAAGCGCGATTCTTTCAGGAAACCGGCTTTCGGTCGTTCTCGCCTCGGCGCCGTTCGTTGTCTACGCGCTTTCATCGCCGGGCCTCGTCGGATTCTTTTCCTCGCTCGCGGCGCTGTCCGCGGTGGCGGTTTACGGAGATATCCTTTTCGATTCCGCAAGCTCGCTCACGAGAACGCACGTGATCGGCAGGATTCGCGCGAACCCGATTCCCATGATTCCGGCTTTCCTGTCGTTGACGATAGCGATTTCCGACGGATTTCATTCCTTCGCCCTTTTTTTTCTCGCTTCCGCCGCATCGGTCTCGCTCGCGGCCCTTTCCCCGGCACTGCGACGGTCGCTTCGGGCATTGCCGTACTCCCGCCGGTTGCATCCGCGATTTTCGTATCTTCCGATACGCCCCGAAAGCCTTTACAGGACGAAGGGCCCCGAGCGAAAAACGCTCATATCG
>JAEWMY010000041.1 GCA_023393015.1 Spirochaetota bacterium | reverse complement strand
GGACTTCCTCGGGTTTGGTATAGTGGCTTTCCTCGGCGGAGACGTCGTCTTCGACGCCCGCGAGAACGCCGAGCTCGCCTTCGACCGTTACGTCGTGCTTATGGGCGTAGTCGCACACCTTCTTGGTAAGGGCGACGTTTTCGTCGTAGGAGAGGTGGGATCCGTCGATCATGACGGAGGAAAAACCGCTCTCGATACAGTCGACGCAGAGCTCGAAGCTGTCTCCGTGGTCGAGGTGCAGGACTATCGGGATGTCGCAGCCGAGCTCGTGGGCGTACTCCACGGCGCCTCGGGCCATGTTTCTGAGGAGGTTTTTATTGGCATATTTTCGGGCGCCCGAGGAAACCTGGAGGATTACCGGGGACTTGGTCTCGACGCACGCCTGAATGATAGCCTGCATCTGTTCCATGTTATTGAAGTTATACGCCGGGATCGCGTAGCCGCCTTTTACGGCCTTCGCGAACATGTCTTTCGTGTTGACAAGACCAAGGTCTTTATAGCTGGTCATCTGACACTCCTATCGATAAAAAGATACCCTAATTCTAGAGATATGGCCCGGTTTGGTCAATACGAGCAAATAAACGGTTTGACAAAGAGAAACCTTCGCCATATAATACTACTTGACTGTATTCATACCGATGATATAGTAGTTTAAAAGGAGTATAGGGATGAAACAAGGCGGTTTGATCTTCGCGTGCCTTGTCCTCTTGTTCTCGCTGTCTTTGGCGCCTTTGGCCGCCCAAAGCAGGTCGGTGAACTACGAGACCTACATCGTGGACAACTTTGACAATCCCGATGGGCCCGATTGGACATGGTTTGCTGCTGGAAGCAAGTTTACAACGAAAGGCTATCCCGTACTGAAGTACTTTGACGGTATGCCTAACGCGATCAGGGTCATGCAACAAAAAGATGACGGCGCGTATAAGTTTATGGGTCTTGAGGTCAAGTTCGACCGCAAGGGCGATAACTGGGTCGACATCGTCCCGATGAAGCCGGGCTCCAAGGATCCGAAAGATCGGTATGAAATACCCTTTAAGGGTCGCATCGCACGGCTCGACATGTGGGTTTGGGGCGCGAATTACGCCTATGATCTCGAGATTCTCGTGAGGGACGCTTCCGGACGCGTACATACCGTTCCCGTCGGACTCGTCAATCATGAGGGTTGGAAGAATGTCTCCGTAAACATCCCGGCGAACATCCAGCAGGCGTCGCCGTATCTCAACGGGGTTCAGCAGATGTCGTTCGTGGCGTTCCGGCTCAGGAGCCGCCCGACGGAGCGCGTGGACAGCTTCTATATCTTCTTTGACCAGTTTAAGGCGTTGACCGATACCTTCCTGCCTTCGTATGACGGTTTCGAGCTTGCGGGCGTCAAGTTCGCGGAAGGCGATACGCAAAATCAAGGAGCCGGTAAATGAAAAAGGTTCTCTACGTACTGCTGTTATGCCTTGTTTCACTCGCCGTGTTTGCCCAGGATTCGACCGCTCCGGCCGCAACGACCTCCGCCGACCTCAATCTCGACGAGGCCGACCCCACGAAGATCGGAGCTGATTCGGCCGAGCAGAAGCTCAAGGAAATATCCGTCGAGAAGTACGAAAGCGAAGGTACCTGGATCGTCAACATGTCCGCCGACGAAGGCGTGATCAAGGGTCGCCTTTTCAAGGGTTCCCCCGCCGGCAAGAAGCCGATTCCCGAAGAGGAAAACCTCAATCTTACCGACGAAATGGTATACGGCGTTCGCGTGGATTTTTTCCGACGCGGCTATAACTCGTTTACCGTAACCGCCGCCAAGCCCCTGCCCATCGAGGGAATTACCAAGACCGTGAGCGTCTGGGTAGTCGGCCGCAATTACGGGCACGTGCTCAAGCTCATTCTCGAGGATTACTGGGGACGCCAGTTTGAGCTCTATGTCGGAAAGATGAATCATTCCGGCTGGAAGAAGATGACCGTCGCCATTCCTCCCGCCAATCCCGACGGAAAGAACGGTATCATCCAGAAGGATTATCACTTCGGAACGCATATGGGCCTGAGGCTCGTGGGCTTCCGGGTCGATTGCGATCCGATGGACGCCTATGGAACCTATTACATGTATCTTGACGACCTTCGCGCCGTTTCGGATCTCTACGAGATGGAAGCGCGCGATCTCGACGATATGTTCGATAACTGGTGATTCCAGCCGTATCGACCGTGGGGCCGCCGTGTGCGGCCCTTTTTTTTTCCGCGCGCGGGAGGAATGCGAGACATGAAACAAGAAGGAAATCCGGCTGAACCGGGATTGCTCGAATACCTTCGCAATATCTACTTTTTTCATTCCATGCCCGAAACCTCGCTCGTGAAGATCCGGGATCTCTGTACCGAACGACGCTTCGACAAGGACGATATACTTTTTTTCGAGGATATGCCCGGAGACAGCTTTTTTATAGTAATCGAGGGCGAGCTTGAAGTGTGGAAGCGTTACGGTCAATCCGACAGCGTATTGCTCAGCGTCGTCGGCCCGGGCCACGCCCTCGGCGAGATGGCCCTGATCGACGAACGTCCGCGAAGCGCGACCGTACGCGTTCGCTCGCCCGTACGCGCGTATACGATCAAGGCCGGCGATTTTACGAACCTCATGCTTACCGACGCGGCCATTTGCGTCAGTTTGCTTCGAGCCGTTACCATGATGGTTCGCCGTTCCAATGACGCCCATATTCTGGATCTTGACCGTCAGAACCGCGAGCTTTCCCGCGCGTACAAGGAGCTGCAAGCCCTTCAAGACGAGCTGGTAAGCCGCGAGCGCCTATCCGTCATCGGAAAGTTTTCGTCGTTGATCCTGCATGACATCCGAAACCCGCTTTCGGCTCTCAAGAGCCGGATTGAGTTGTTGCGACACAACTGGCAAGATCGTTCGTATTTCGACGAGTCCCTGACCCGGATAAACTCCGATATATCCCGTATGGAGATGCTTGCCGCCGAATTCCTGGATTACGCCCGGGGCGATATTCGCCTGCAGATGTCCATCGCCTCGATCGACGAGCTTTTGACACGCTTCCGGGACTCGATGTCCTCGCGGCTCGAAAAAACCGGCGTATCCCTCACGCTCACGAACGAGGTGACTCGTCCCGTCATACTCGATACCGACCGGATACTTCGCGTTCTGATCAACGCGGGGGAAAACGCCTGCAAGGCGATGTCCTCCGGCGGAATCCTCGAGGTTACGGTGCGGGTCGACGGGGAGCGATTGTCGATTCTCGTTCGTGATACCGGTTGCGGCATGTCGCCCGAGGTGCTGTCGCACATCTTCGAGCCGTTTTATTCGGGTTCGGCGGGCGGAACCGGTCTCGGGATGATTATCATCAAGTCAATCGTTGACGCGCATCACGGAGAGGTTTCCGTTCATTCGGAAGAGGGCGTCGGCACGGTCGTAACCATCGTTTTGCCTCTCGTTGCCTGACTACGCCCCTTTTTGACGCGGTATACGAAGGCCCTTCCCCGTTTTTCCGCCAACTCTATCCATCCCGCCTTTCTCAGTACCCACGCCATCTTTCCCGCGTTTCTTCCCGCGCCCGCGTCCCTGAGATCCGCGACGGTAAACAGTGGCGGTACGTTCGGTGGTATAAGCGACAGGTAATCCGCCCGGTTGGCCAAGTCTATCCTGTCTCCGAGACGAATGAGTTTACGGTCGGATATGCGTACTCCCTTGCGTCTCCACGAACCGGTACCGTCCGCTATCCTCAATTCCAGTACATCGGCGAGCTGAACGGTGACGGTCAGGTTGGGGTGGGCGAGCAGATGCGCGACTCCGGTTAACTCGCTGAATACCTGAAAGGCCGTGCCTTTTTTCGGGCTTTTTCTCCTTTTCAGCAATTCGGATTCCGCGGAATAGGTTTCTATGATCGTTTGAACGGCGACGGGGTAGACTACCCGAACGGGACGCCCCTCGAGCAGTTTTTCAAGCTTCGCGCGCAGTTTGCCGATCGAGGATGTCTGAATTTCCGTGACCGAGCCGTCATCGTGCAGGATGTCGCAAATCGATCCCTCGAGGGATATCTCCGACTCTCCCGATTCGCCCCGGTAATACTCTTTCAGTTCCTCGTGCAGGAGACTCTCATTCCAGGTGTTGATCACGTGAACTCCAGAAGTTCGGCGGCGTTCAGTTGATCAAGATAATGAACGACGCGCGAATATCCCCGCTCTTCGAGGGTGCGAACGCGCGAAACGCGGTACGCGAGCATTCGGTTCGTCGGCAACGGAAGGGGGAGGGGACATCCGTTGCAGTCAACGAGATCGCCGATCGAGAGGCTGTGCTGGATTTCCTGGCTTTCCCCTTCGGGAAACACGATATGAAACTCCCGTAACGTCATGTCGCCACTATACCCGCGCAAAAACGAGGATGTAAACACGAAAAGACGATTTATACGGTATTTTCCCGAAAACTGTTGACAAGCGGAATTTTGGTGGTAAAATAGGATCAACGTGGTAAAAAGTGGGAGAAAGTAGTAAAAAGTGGATGATCATCTGATGACCGGAGAATACCGTAACACCTTGGACGAAAAGGGACGAATCATGTTCCCTGTCCGGTTGCGGTCCGAGTTGACGGGATCGACACTTATCCTGACACGCGGGATAGACCGCTGTCTGTGGCTGTTTTCTCCCGAACAGTGGAAGGTCCTGTCCGACAAGGTGATGGAATCCGCTTCGCTGTTTCAGTCGCAATCACGTTCGGTACTGCGCCGCCTTGTCGCGCCCGCCCAGGAGGCGGAAATCGACAAGGCCGGGCGGATATCGATACCGCAGAGCCTGCGCGAATTCGCGGGTCTCGGCAAAGATTGCGTTTTTTTGGGTATCAACAAGTATTTCGAGTTGTGGGACTCGAACGAGTACGAAAAATATCTGGGGGAGAGCGAGGCGGATTTTCGGGAGGCTACGGAAGGTCTCGGAAGTATTTGCCTCTAGGGCAATATGGAAATCGTACATACGTCCGTATTACTGCAAGAATGTCTCTCCTACCTCGCGCCGGACCGGAGCGACTCCCTCATGATCGACGGCACCCTCGGCGAGGGCGGCCATACGGAGGCCTTTTTGACGGCCTTTCCCGAACTACGCGTAATCGGGATCGACGCCGACGTCCGCATACAAGCCCGTGCCCGCGAACGGCTCGCCCCCTTCGGCGAGCGTATCTGTTTTTACCCCGGCTGGTCTGACGATTTTTTCCGCGAATACCCCGCCGACGCGAAACGCCCGGACCGGATATTGATCGACCTGGGAATATCCCTGTTCCATTACGAAAAATCCGGCCGCGGTTTCAGCTTTCGATCCGACGAACCCCTGGACATGCGTCTTGACCCGCAGACGGAGCGAAGCGCGGCAGATATCGTGAACGGCCTTGGCGAGAACGATCTCGCGAATTTGATATATCAGCTCGGGGAGGAACGTTATTCGCGCAGGATCGCGAAGGCGATCGTCGAGTCGAGGCGCGCCTCCCGCTTCACGACGTCGAAGGCGCTCGCCGAGTCCATCTATCACGCGGTTCCCGCGGACTACCGTCACGGGCGGATTCACCCGGCGACCAGAACCTTTCAGGCCCTGCGCATAGCGGTAAACCGGGAACTCGACCGCCTTCCGGGACTCCTGGATCTCGCCCTCGCGACGCTCGCGCCCGGGGGGAAATTCGGCGTAATTACCTTTCACTCCCTCGAAGACCGCATCGTGAAGAATTTTTTCAGGGACGCGAGCAAGTCCTGCATTTGCCCGCCCGAAGTGCCGATATGTAAATGCAGGGGTCGGCCGCTCGTGGAAGTACTGACGAAAAAAGCGGTTTCCCCGACCGATGAAGAAATCGACCGTAATTCCCCTTCGCGCAGCGCGCGCCTGAGGGTTGTGCGCAAGATCGCGTATGGAGACGATAAACTATGATTAAAAACGTCGCGACGGTATTACTTGCGATGGGCATACCCCTCATGCTGCTGGCCACCGTGTGGCAAACAAGTCGCTATTCGAGCGTGGACGGCGATATCGCCGGGTTGGAGCGCGATCAGTACGAGATGATCGAGGCTAACGCGCGATTGATCGCAGGCATCACTGTTCTTTCGACTCCCGAGAGGATAGAGCGGGTCGCCACGAACGACTTGTCGATGCGGAAGGCGCGGGCCGAGGAGATTCTCAGAATCGAGCTCGCGAAGGGGGACCTCGGTGGGTGACGACAACCTCCTTATGACGCTTGGCCAGACCGTCGAGGCGGTCGGCGGGAGCTGCATCGCGGATTTCTCTCGAATACCGGGATTTACCTCCGTCGCGACCGATTCTAGAAAAGTCGTCGAGGGGTCCCTGTTCGTGCCGCTTATCGGCGCTACGCAAGACGGCCATTCCTATATCGCGAAGGCCCTCGAGGCGGGCGCCACGGTAGTGTTCGTCGACGCGGCGCATGCCGAGGGCTCGAGCGCCGTTTTCATGAACCTCGCGCGCCAGTATCGGGCAGCGTTCGTCATGGTCGGCGACACGCTTCGCGCCCTTCAGGACGCCGCACGAGCCTACGTTTCGCGTTTTCCGAATTTGCTGAAAATTGGGATTACGGGCTCGTCCGGCAAGACGACGACGAAAGAAATCGTCGCGAGCGTCTTTTCCGTTTCGCGTTCAGTTGTGATGAATGAGGGGAACCTCAATTCTGAAACTGGGTTGCCCCTGTCGGTTTTCCGGATTCGGCCGTATCACGAAGTAGGCGTGTTCGAGTTGGGCATGAACCGCACGGGGGAGATATCAGAAATCGCGCGCGTGCTCCTTCCTTCGATCGCGCTGATCACCAACGTCGGAACCGCCCATATCGGAATTCTCGGAAGCAAGGCGGCAATTGCTGAGGAAAAAAAACAGGTTTTCTCGCGGTTTACCGACGACTGCGTGGGGCTGGTTCCGGAAAACGACGAGTGGACACCTTTCCTGTCCGATGTGAGTTCCGGGACCATCCGGACGTTTGGCCCGAACACCACCGAGGGAATCGAGGGATTCGAGGATCGCGGGCTCGATGGAAGCGTAATCGGGTACAGCGGCCTCGAGATATCCTTCGGCCTTCCCGGATCCTATAACCGTCTAAACGCGATAGCGGCGATCGCGATAGCGCGCGAGGCGGGCGTGCCGCCCGCGGAGATCAAGGCCGGCGTCGAGGCCGTTCGCGCGCTTTTCGGCAGGACGGAAATCCTGCGCGGGGACATAACCGTGATCCGGGACTGCTACAACGCCAACCCGGACTCGATGGACAAGGCGCTGGAGTTCTGCGACGACGTACAATGGTCCGGCAAGAAACTCTACGTGATCGGTTCCATGCTGGAGCTCGGAAACGAGTCGGAACGCGCGCACGAAGCGGTTTGCAGGCGCCTCTCCGAATCCAGGGCGGATCGAGTGTACCTGTTCGGCGCGGATATGATTCGAGCGGGAAAAGCGGTGCTCGCGGACGACCCCCGCGTAACGTACTCGGAAACGATGGAGGAGCTGACGCTCGCTGTCGCCTCGGACGTTCGCGACGGCGATCTCGTATTCCTGAAAGGTTCCCGCGGCATGGCCCTCGAGCGTGTATGCGCCGCGCTGACACGCGGGGATTCAGCGGAGGCCGCGGTATGAACGCGTTCGGCGGTTTTTCGGTGGAGCGCAACGGCCGGGGAGAGCGGGTTGACCTGCCTTTCGTCCTTCTCGTCGTGGTGATGTGCGGACTCGGTTTCGTCGCGCTCTATACCGGCTCCATGGCGTACGCTTCGCGCGCGTTTGACGATCCCCTGTATTTCGTGCGCAGGCAGGCAGTCAACCTAGGCGTCGGTCTCGTAGCCATGACGGTGTTCGCCTTCGTGCGTCTGGATTTCCTCAGATCACAGCTTCCGAAACTCGTTCTCCTTACCCTGCTCGTATCCCTTTTACCCTTCGTTCCGGGTATAGGAATAGCCAAAAACGGGGCGTCGCGGTGGATAGCGCTCGGACCCGCGACCTTTCAGCCGTCGGAGCTAATAAAGCTCGTCATCGTTCTCTTTCTCGCGAATATCTTCGACAAGAAGCATGACCGGCTGAACGAACCGGAGGTGTCGATATACCCGGCGGCGTTCATGACCTTCGTCATGATCGCCGTTATCGCGTTGCAGGACGATTTCTCCACGGCCATCCTCGTTATCGCGATCGCGCTCACGCTCTTTTTCGTCGCGGGCGTGGGCATCCTCTGGTTCGTCAAGTTCTGCGCCCTGACGATACCGTTTGTCGCGCTGATGGTGCTGACCGTGGAGTACCGCCTGAAACGCGTGCTGTCTTTTTTGTTTCCCGAGCTCGATCCCTTCGATTCGAGCTACCAGGTAAACGCCGCGCTCGCGGCGCTCTCAGACGGAGAGTTTTGGGGGCGGGGACTCGGAAACGGACTCAGGAAGGTATCGAGCATCCCCGAAGTACAATCCGACTTCATCTTCGCCGTATGGGGAGAGGAGATGGGTTTTTTCGGCGTGCTCGTGTATTTCGCGCTGTTGATCACGCTTTCGGTGCGCGGCTATGTCATCGCCGTTCGCTGTCGCGACCGTTTCCGGAGTTATGTCGCCTTCGGATGCGTGTCGGCCCTGCTCCTTCAGTCGATCATGAACGTCGGAGTAGTCGCGCGCGTCTTTCCGGCTACCGGCATACCGTTGCCGTTTTTCTCGTCGGGAGGTTCATCCCTCCTGATTACGTTATGCCTCTGCGGTTTGGTTATTAACGTTTCTCGGTGGGGAGAGGCGGGGGAGATGGAAAATGTCTGAAATGATCTTTATCGACGAGGTTCCGTCCGCGCAAACGGGCGAATGGAAAGCCGTCGCGCTCAAGATTCTCGTAGCGGTTCTTTCGCTCTTCCTTCTCGCGGAGTTCGCCTTTTACCTCCTCGTCGTTCCGGCCACCTCCTTCGTCCGCGTGACCGTAACTGGCGCACCGTCCGTCGGGTACGACGAATTGTGCGCCATGGCCGGCGTAACCGGCCATGAGAAATGGTTTACCTTCGATACCGCCGGTACCGCCGGCCGTCTCGCGATGAACCCCCTGTTCGAGTCCGTGATGATCGAGAAGAAATTCCCCGATCGCGTCGTCATCTCGGTCGTGGAACGCACTCCCGTGGCCGTCGCCCTGGGAACCGTCGGCAACCGAACCATCCCGGTGCAGATCGACGAGCACGGGGTTGCCTTCAAGGTGGGCGACATACCCCACGGATCGAACCTCCCGCTCATTACCGGGATTCAGTTCGAGAATATCGTCCCCGGAATGAAACTGCACGCTAGACTCAAGCCCTTGCTCGCCTCCCTGGCCGACATGGAAGCCCGTAATTCCCCCCTCCTTTCCTCGGTCTCGGAGATAAAAATAGAGCAAAAAACCTATGGCGGATACGATCTCGTCGTATATCCCGTTCATACACCGGTACGGGTCAGGACCGACAAGGCGTTGAACGAAGACGCATTACAGTATATGATGCTGGTATTGGACGTCGTGAACGACCTGTCGCTGGACGTCGAAGAAATCGACATTCGCGCGGGAACCGTCGCGTATCGGGTAAGGGGGGATGTGCTTTGAGTGATGCCGTCGTTGGTCTCGATATAGGCACCAGCAGGATACGGGCCGTGATCGGGGAAATCTCCGAAAACGGCGTGCTGCAGATCACCGGCGTGGGCACAAGCCCCTCAAACGGCCTCCGGAAAGGGGTCGTGGTCAATATAGAAAACACCGTGCGCGCCATCTCGCAGGCCGTCGAGGCGGCCGAGATGATGTCGGGTATAGAGGTGTCCCGCTGCATGATCGGCATAGGCGGAACCCACATAGACGGACTCAACTCGCGCGGAGTCGTCGCGGTAACGGGCAAGGGCCGCGACAACCGCGAAATCGGTCAGGACGACATCAATCGCGTCATCGACGCGGCCAAGGCCGTCGTGATCCCCATGGACAGGCAAGTTCTTCACGTCATTCCCCAGTCGTATATCGTCGACGAACAGCGGGGCGTCAAGGATCCCCGGAACATGATCGGAGTGCGTCTAGAATCCGAGGTTCACATCATTACCGGATCCGTTACCTCCGTCCAGAACATGATCAAATGCGTCAATCGTTCCGCGCTCACCGTGGACGAATACATGCTTCATTCCCTCGCCTCGGTGAAGTCGGTCATGACCGAGGAAGAACGCGACCTCGGCTCGGTTCTCATAGACCTGGGCGGAGGCACGACGGACGTCATCGTGATGGCCGACGGGGCGCCCTTGCTGACCGCCGTCCTCCCCGTCGGAGGCATACAGGTTACGAACGACATCTCCATCGTCAAGGGAATTTCCGTCGAGACGGCCGAACGGATCAAGATCGATACGGGGTGTTGCTGGATGCCGCTTATCGAGGAAAACGAGGAGGTGATCCTGCCCGGCGTCGGCGGCCGTCCTCCCGTCGTCATCCCGAGAACGGAGATATCGGAAATCATACAACCGAGAATGGCCGAGATACTCTCCATGGCGAACGAACGCGTTCAGTCAGTAAGGAAGACCAGGCAGCTTTCGGGCAACGTCGTGATCACCGGAGGGGGCGCCCTGCTTCCCGGCGTCGTCGAGCTCGCGTCGGAGGTGTTCAACACCCAGGCCGTTCGCATCGGCATTCCGGGCAATTTCGGCGGGCTGACGGGCGAGTATCGGAGCCCCGACTACGCGACCGTACTCGGTCTCGTGCTGTCTGCTTGGGAGCATCGCAGCGCCGACGTGCCCGATACGGGCGCCGCTGATTCGCTTTCGCGTCCGGTAATCGGCCGTATTCGAGGTTGGCTCAAGGAATTTTTCTGATACGCGCGATACCATATACGAAGTCGGTACGGTTTTTTCTGGGAGGGGAAAACACATGAACTTTGAAGTCATGCAACAAAAGGAAATATGTCCCACTGTCATCAAGGTCGTCGGTACGGGCGGCGGCGGCTCGAACGCGGTAAACCGCATGATGGCCTGCGGCCTCAAGAACGTCGATTTTATCGTGGCCAATACCGACCAACAGGCGCTCAACTACTCGAACGCGCCGATCAAGCTCGCGATCGGCTCCAAGCTTACCGGCGGCCTCGGCGCGGGCGGTAAACCGGAGATCGGCGAGAAGGCGGCTATCGAGGATACCGACGCGATCGCCAACGCGATTCGAGGCGCCGACATGGTTTTCGTCACCGCCGGAATGGGTGGCGGAACCGGAACGGGAGCCGTGCCCGTGATCGCCCAGATCGCGAGGGAACAGGGCGCCCTAACCGTCGGAGTGGTCACGAAGCCCTTCGACTTCGAGGGAAAGGTGAAACTCCGTCTCGCCGAGGAGGGAATCGAGAAACTCCGCAAATCGGTCGATACGCTCATCGTCATACCGAATCAGCATCTCCTGAAGCTCGTTGACCGTCGCACGCCGATCAAGCAGGCCTTTATCATGGCCGATGACGTCCTTCGGCAGGCGGTTCAGGGTATTTCGGATCTCATCACGATACCCGGGATCATCAACATCGACTTCGCCGACGTCAAGACGACCATGGAGGGTCAAGGCGACGCCATCATGGGAATCGGCACCGGCGAGGGAGACAACCGCGCCGTCGACGCGGCGACGAACGCGATCAACAACCCCCTTCTCGAGGATTCCCACATCGAGGGCGCGAACCATATACTCATCAACGTGACGGGAAGCGACGACCTTACGCTCGTGGAGATCGAGGAAATCGTCAAGATCGTCACGGCGAACGCCGATCCCGACGCCCTTATCATCTACGGTACCGCCACGGACACCTCCCTGGGCGACAGGGTAAGCGTCACCGTAATCGCGACGGGTTTCGTGACGAGCAATTACCAGATAACCATGGACCGTTCCTCGATCAATCCCTTTTCGTCTGACCGACAGCGTTCAGGCGACAACGGCGATTTCATGACGGGGTCCGAATGGAAACAGCTGAACGACCATACGACGAAGGCACCCGGCGGGCTCGGAACGAGAAGCGGATCGGCGACCCCGGCCGCGGTATCAGTACAGGTTCCGACGGCCCGCGACGATCTCGACACGCCGACCGTCGTGCGCCTTCAGCAGCAAAAGGCGCAAAACTGAACGTGGAATACGGGAAGGTCTTTTACGCCTATCTCGTTACCGCCGAGGCCCGCGCGCGACTGACCGCGGATACGTACGCGAGAACCGTCGACTCGTTCGTGTCATGGCTCGCGGCGCGGGGATCGACCCCGGATAAGGCGGATTCGGACGATTGCGTGGACTACATACTCGGGCGATTCGACGAGGGCATCTCCGGAAAGACGCTGGCCCGCGAATCCGCCGCGCTTCGTTCCTTTTTCCGCTTCCTCGTGCTTGAACGCGTCAGAACCGACAATCCCGCCGACTCCCTGGAGAGCCCCGCGCGCGAGCGGACACTGCCGCGCGTGTTGTCACCGGCGCAAATCGACCGGCTCCTCGATTCCGTCTCGCTCGAGACTCCGGGCGGGCTTCGCGATCGGGCCCTTTTCGAGCTCGTATACTCTTGCGGTCTGAGGATAAGCGAGGCCGTGGCCCTTTCCCTCGAGGACGTTCACACGCAGGAGCGCGTGATAAAGGTACTCGGAAAGGGAAACAAGGAGCGCCTCGTTCCCTTCGGCGACGCCGCGCTTTTCTGGCTTCGGAGATACCTCGATGAGGCGCGACCCGCGCTCCTCGGAAAAAAAAACTCGCGCGCGGTGTTCATCAACTGCCGGGGCGGCAGGCTTTCCCGAAAGGGGATGTGGAAACGCTTCAACGAGCTCGCGCTTTCCTCGGGTATCGCCGCGAAGGTCCATACCTTGCGGCATTCGTTCGCCACCCATCTGTTGTCGGGAGGTGCCGATCTCAGAAGCGTCCAGGAATTGCTCGGTCATTCCGACGTATCCACGACGCAAGTGTATACGCACGTCGAGTCGTCGGCCCTTCAGATGTATCACTCGGATTGCTTCGACAACTTCGGGGCAGGGGACGAAATCTGACGCATAGAGTGGAGAGGGGGAATTACGTATGAAGCGAGCGCATCCCGTACCGTTATGCCTTCTGGTTCTTTTCGCCGCGGTTTTCGCGGTTTCGTGCGGGCCGAACACGAACTATATCCGGAGGATGCAGGCCCTCGAGGAAGGCGTCGACAACCCCACGACCGTCGAGGAACTCGAGGAGGCGATCTCCAAGTACCAGAAACGCGTCGAGGACGTCCTGAACGCCGATATCAGGACGGGGATGTGGTACAGGATACTCGCGATCCGATACATGGATAACGGGATGTACGCGAAGGCCCTGGAAAATTTCAGGATGGCCATCCAGTATTACCCGACGAACCAGAATCTCTATTACTACGTCGGCGTATGCGCGGGGTATCTGGCCAAGGCTTCCCTGGACTTTGCCGCGACGGGGAGCTCCGCGGAGCGCTCGAGGTATCTCGCCCTGTCTGAATCCGCGTATCTCCGCGCGATAGAACTGGAGCCGCGATACGTCCGCGCGCTCTACGGCGTATCGGTTCTTTACGTATTCGAGATGGAACGGCCCGAAGAAGCCATTCGTCACCTGTCCGTCGTACTCGATGTCGAAAAAAAGAACGTAGATGCGATGTTTATCCTCGCCCGCGCGTACTTCATGTCCGGAAACGCGGAAGAGGCCGTATCACTGTATGACACGATCGTCGGGTTGACGAAAGACGCGAAAAAACTGGCTTCGGCGCGCGAAAACAAGGCGTTCGTGCTCGAAAACGCGTATGGCGATGAATGAACTCTTGCTCGCGCTCTCGAATATGCCCTTCCTTTCGTCCCGCGAGCGGGAGAACCTTTTCGAAAAACTTGACAATATCGAAGAGCTTACGGTACTTTCTATAGAAGATATTTCGCGTATCGTGCGAAGGCCGGTTCATACCGGCCTTTGGCCCTCTCCGGACGCGCGCGATAGGGTCGAGCGTCAGCTGGAAATCCTGCGACGATATCGAATCGGCATGGTTTCGACGCTCTCTCCCGAGTATCCGCCGCTGTTGCGGGAACTCCATGATCCGCCGTTTACCGTCTTTTGGCGCGGCGTTTTGCCGAACCCCGAGCGGCCTATGGTGGCGATGGTCGGAACCCGTTCTCCGACGGGTAACGGCGCCATGACGGCCGAGCGCCTCGGTCGCGAATTCGCCGCCCTCGGCGTACCGGTCGTTTCGGGACTCGCGCGCGGGATAGACGCCTTCGCGCATCGGGGGAACCTCGACGGCGGCGCACCTTCCGTCGCGGTACTGGCGTGCGGCCTCGAGCGGATCTATCCGAGAAGCAACTGCCTGTTGGCCGGTCGCATGATCGACTCGGGCGGGTGCGTTATCGGGGAATACCCGCCCGAAGACGAGCCGTTGTCGTTCCGGTTTCCGCAGCGAAACCGGATCATCTCGGGACTCGCGCGGTCGGTTATCGTCGTGGAAGCCCCGGCCCGTTCCGGCGCGCTCATTACGGCGGATTTCGCGCTGGAGCAGGGTCGCGACCTCTATGTCGCGGAAGCTACCGCCGGAACCGCGCGCGGCGAGGGAACCGACCGGCTTCGGGAGGACGGGGCTCCGGCGATACGCAGCGCCGGGGACGTCGTGAGCGATTGGAGTTCGGGCGGTACGCGACGGCGCGAACGGGCCGACGCGCAGGCGGAATTAGGATTGTAACGAGATAAACGAGTCGACCCGAGAAAGTCTTCGGGACCGTTGAGGAGTACTGAGAATGGCAACCAAGACCGCGGCCGCGAAAAAAAAGGCGATCAAGCAAACGCTCGTGATCGTCGAGTCTCCCGCGAAGGCGAAGACCATAGAGAAATACCTGGGCAAGGGCTTTGTCGTAAAGGCCTCCATGGGCCATCTCATCGACTTGCCGAAATCGCGAATGGCCATCAACGTCGACGAAGGGTTCACTCCGGAATACATAACCGTGCGCGGACGCGCCAAGCTCCTCAAGGAGCTCCAGTCGGACGCCAAGAAATCAAAGGAAGTCCTGCTCGCGAGCGATAATGACCGGGAAGGGGAGGCCATCGCCTGGCATCTTCGGAACTCGATCAATTCGAAATGCGCCGTTCCCATCCATCGCATCGTCTTCAACGAGATTACTCCCCAGGCCATCAAGGACGCGGTTCAACATCCGCTCGAGATAGACGACTCGAAGGTAAACGCGCAAAAGGCCCGTCGGGTGCTTGACCGCCTCGTGGGATACAACCTTTCCCCGCTGTTGTGGAAAAAGGTGAAGAACGGGCTTTCCGCGGGACGCGTCCAGTCGGTCGCGTTGCGCCTCGTGTGCGAACGGGAGGCGGAGGTAGAGACTTTTATCCCGGAGGAATACTGGACGCTCGAGGCGGACTTCAGGCGCGGGAAGACGGAGTTTACCGCCCAGCTCGTGCAGTATCGCGACGACAAGCCGACGCTGCGCGACGAGTCGAGCGTCAGGAAGATCATCGAGGCGATCTCCTCGTCGGAGAGCGAGATCGCGGACATCAAGACGACGGAGAAGACCATCCGCCCGAAGGCGCCCTTCACGACGTCGAAACTGCAGCAGATGGCGGCCAACCGTCTCGGCTTTACCTCGAAAAAGACGATGCAAATCGCACAGCAGCTTTACGAAGGCGTCGCGGTGGGATCGACGCGAATCGGTTTGATAACCTACATGCGTACGGACTCGGTGCGCATTTCCACGGTAGCCCTCGACGAGGTGCGTAAGTGGATTACGGACAAATTCCCCGCGGAACTTCCAGCGGAACCGAACGAGTATTCCGTCGAGAAAAAGGCGCAGGACGCGCACGAGGCCATCAGGCCGACGTACGTCAGCTACACGCCGGAATACCTGAAGGAACACCTCACGAGGGACCAGTTGCGGCTGTACAGCATCATTTGGGAACGTTTCGTCTCGAGCCAGATGACGAACGCGCGGAGCCGGACGTACAGCGTCGACATCCGGGCGGGCGAGGCCCTGTTCCGCGTTTCGAGTACGCGCGTTTTCGAAAAGGGTTTTTACAAGGTCATCAAGACGCTGGCATCCAAAGAGGAGAAGGAACGGGCTTTACCCGAGCTGAAGATAGGCGAGAAAATCGAGGTGCGGGAATTTCACCCCGAACAGCACTTTACGCAGGGACCCGCGCGGTATACCGACGCCTCGATCGTCAAGACGCTCGAGGAAAAGGGAATAGGACGCCCGTCGACGTACGCTCCCATCATATCCGTGCTGTTGGACCGTTATTACATAACCCGGTCGAACAAACAGCTCGTGCCGACACAGCTGGGCAGGATCATCAACGACATCCTCGTCGGGTATTTTCCCGCGGTCGTGGACGTGAATTTCACGGCGAGCGTGGAAAGCGGACTTGACCGGGTCGAGGAAGGCGAGATCGAGTGGCCCAGCATGATCGGCACCTTCTATCAGCCGTTCAAGGCGCGCGTCGACGAGGTCATGGAAACCCTGGACAGCATGAAGGGCCGTCTCGACGAGACGACAGACCACGTATGCGAGCTGTGCGGAAAGCCGATGCTCAAGAAACTCGGGCGGTTCGGCTTCTTTTTGGCCTGTTCCGGGTTTCCCGAGTGCCGGAACACGCGTTCGATACCGCTCGCCAAGTGTCCTCGCCCGGGGTGCGACGGCGAGATCGTCTCGAGGAGAACGAAGGGAAGGGGCAAGGAATTCTACGGATGCACCAACTACCCCGA
The DNA here is from genome assembly GCA_023393015.1 of Spirochaetota bacterium. Lineage (GTDB taxonomy): Bacteria > Spirochaetota > Spirochaetia > Treponematales > Treponemataceae > Teretinema. Next base: position 37,835 of record JAEWMY010000041.1, on the reverse strand, counting down.
ATGCGATTTCATCTCCCACTTCAAGCCGATCAACGCCTCGTGCCCGAAGTGCGGCCAGTTTCTCGTCGAGAAATACGACAAGAAGAACGGCTCGTTCAAGTCGTGCATCAATCCCGAATGCGACTATCTCCATACGCAGGACGATCAGGTCGCGGTCGCGCAGGAATCCGAAGCGGAAGGGGACGAATGAACCGGATTTGCGAGGAGTATCTCGAGTATCTTTCCGGTGTCCGGGCCCTTTCGCCGAGAACCGTCTCGAGCTACCGTCGCGACCTGACCCTGTTCTGCTCCTCGTACCCCCGAATCCCGCTTGAGGCGACCGTGACGGACATCCGCCTTTTCCTCGCGGACTTGATCGGAAAGGGGTATGATCCGGCGAGCGCCAACCGGATATTGGCCTCGATACGTGGTTTGTATCGGTACGCGATTCGCTTCGGCCTTACGCGCGATAACCCCGCCTCCTCGGTAAGAAACCTGAAAACCGCGAAAAAACTGCCGACATTTCTCTTTCCGGACGACGCAGAACGGCTTTGCCGCGTACCCGCCGGCGGCGACGTTCAGGACGTTTCCGCCCCCCCGCTGTGGCCGGAACGCGATACTGCCTTGCTCCTGACGTTGTATTCGACCGGATGCCGCGTTTCGGAAATCGCCTCGCTGAGGCTTCGCGATATCGACGAAGACGGTTCTTCCGCGATAGTGCTCGGCAAGGGAGACAAGGAACGGCGCGTGTTTTTTTCCCGCGAGGCGAAAAAGGCCCTTGCCGACTGGTTGCCGGAGCGGAGTCGCCGGCTCGCGACGACGGCGGAACGCGACCGTTCCGGCGGGAAGGTATTCATCTCCCGTCGTGGAACCGCGCTATCCGTGCGGGGGATTCAGTACGTCCTTTCGAGGTATACGGGAGAAGCGGGTACGTCGGGGCATCTTTCGCCGCACGCGCTCCGGCATTCCTTCGCGACCACCCTCGTGTCCCGCGGCGCGGACCTTCGCGCCGTTCAGGAAATGCTCGGGCATTCCAGTATCTCGACGACACAAAGATATACGCACGTTACGACGGAACGCCTGAAGAGGCTCTATCACCAGGCCCATCCGCACGGATAGTATCCTCCGCGCGGATGGGATCCTCCGAACGGACAGGATCCTCCGAACGGACAGAAGCGGAAAAAAGCGGATAACGGGCGTTACGGACCCGAACGACGACAAGGAGCGACGCATGAAGGAACAGCACGCGAGGATACGAAGCACGACGGTCATAGCGGTACGTCGCGACGGCAAGGTCGCCATGGCCGGGGACGGTCAGGTAACCATGGGCGAGACGGTCATGAAGCCGAACGCCAAAAAAGTTCGAAAGATATACGACGGAAAGATACTGACAGGCTTCGCCGGAGCGACCGCGGACGCCTTCACGCTTCTCGAGAAATTCGAATCGCGCGTGAAGGAATTCGCCGGAGACATCACGCGGGCCGCCGTGGAGCTCGCGAAGGACTGGAGGACCGACAAGGCGCTCAGGAACCTGCAGGCCCTTTTGCTCGTGGCCGACGCGGAAAAAACGCTCCTCGTATCGGGAACGGGAGACGTCATCGAACCCGCGGACGACGTGCTCGCCATCGGTTCGGGAGGCAATTACGCCTATGCCGCGGCCCTCGCGTATCTCGAGTCGACCGCCATGTCGGCCGCGGAAATCGCAAAAAAGAGCATGGAGATAGCCGGAAAAATCTGCATTTACACGAATGACAGGATTATGACAGAGGAGCTTTGAAATCAGCATGAACCCCATCGAAGGGCTTGAATCCCTCACGCCGAAGGCGATCGTCGAAGAACTGGACAAATACATCATCGGACAGCACAAGGCGAAGAGGGCGGTGGCGATAGCCTTGAGGAACCGGACGAGACGCCTGAAGCTGTCGTCCGAGGTCAGGGACGAGATAGCCCCGAAGAACATCCTCATGATCGGCCCGACGGGCGTCGGAAAGACCGAGATCGCGCGCAGGCTCGCAAAGTTGAGCGGAGCGCCGTTCATCAAGGTCGAGGCGACGAAATACACGGAAGTGGGATACGTCGGCCGCGACGTCGAGTCCATGATTCGGGACCTCATGGCCGTCGGCTTTTCGTTGGTCAAGTCCGAGATGCAGGGCGTGCTTCGCGAAGAGGCCGAACGCCGGGCTGAGGAAGGCTTGCTCGACCTGCTCCTTCCCGGAACGAAAAAGAAGCAGGGCGTCGCGCCGAACGACGCCATGAAGGATTCCACAAGACCGGACTTCAGGCAATACGAATCGGCGCGGGTGTCGGAAACGACGGCCGAGGTACGCGTAATCGAGGGCCTTGAGGGGGACACGCGCGAGAAATTCCGCGTCATGCTCCGCGAGGGAAAGCTCGAGGACCGCGTGGTCGAGGTAACCGTCCAGAGGCCGGGCATGGCGCCCTTCGAGGTTTTCGCCGGATCCACGAATATAGAGGATCTCGAGATGAGCGTCGCCAATATCACGAACATGATCACCGGCGGGCGCAACAAGCGAAAGTCCGTCACCGTGCGCGAGGCGCGCGAGATTCTCGTGTCGGAACAGCTCGACAAGCTCGTCGATCAGGACAAGATCACCGAGGAGGCGCGTCGCCGCGTCCAGGAGATGGGGATCGTATTCATCGACGAGATCGACAAGATCGCCAACCGGAGCGACCGATCGGGAGGTCAGGACGTATCCCGCGAGGGCGTCCAGCGGGATATTCTCCCCATCGTGGAGGGTTCGAACGTAAACACGAAATACGGCGTGGTCGACACGACGCACATACTGTTCATCGCGGCGGGGGCGTTCAATATCTCAAAGCCGAGCGACTTGATCCCCGAGCTTCAAGGCCGTTTCCCCCTGAGAGTCGAGCTCGAATCCCTGCACGCGGAGGATTTCAGGCGTATACTCCTCGAGCCCAAGAACGCGCTCACCCGCCAGTACGCGGAGTTGCTCGCCACCGAGGGCGTGACGATCACCTTCGAAGACGCGGCCCTGGATCGTATGAGCCTTTTGGCCGCCGAGGTCAATTCCCGGATGGAGAATATCGGTGCGCGGAGGCTGCATACAATCATGGAAACCCTCCTTGAGGACATTTCCTTCAACGCCGACGAGCTTTCGGGGCAATCCATCGCCATTACGACCGCGTACGTAGACGAACGCCTCAAGGACATCGTGCAGGACCAGGATTTGTCCCGATACATCCTCTAGATCGACAGAAAAGGGTAAACATGCTGGGCAGACAGGCCGAAAATGAAGGCGGGGGGATACGCGAAATGAACAGTTTTTCAAAAACGACGGACTTGCTTCACCGCGCCATGGACGTCAGTTCGCTTCGATACGGCGTTTCGGCCAATAATCTGTCGAATTCAGAAGTACCGAACTTCAAGCGAACGAGCGTGAATTTCGAGTCCGAACTCAAGCGCGCTCTCGATTCGGAGGTCGCCGCGAACGGGCAGTTTCAGCTCTCTACGGCCTCGGATCGGCATATCGCCTCCGACGGCGTCATCGACTACCGTACCGTCGAACCCCGCAGGGTTCTCGATTACACCTCCACCGCGAAGGCCAACGGCAACAACGTAGACCCCGAGCAGGAGGCCATGGAACTGCTCAGGATTCAGCTCAATTACCAACTCATGACCCAGGTACAGAGTTTTCAGTTCTCGCAAGTCAATTCGGTCCTGAAATAGGCCGGGAGGAATAGTTTATGGGACTTTTTACCAGCATTAACATAGCGGCGAGCGGAATGACCGCGGAACGTCTCAGGACGGACGTGATCTCCGACAATATCGCCAACGCCTCCACTACGAGAACGCAAGACGGCGGGGCTTTCAAACGAAGCCGGGTGGTTCTTTCCCAGAAAGAAAACGGCATTGACTGGAGGAATCCCTTCCTCCCCGATCATCTCGATCGAGGCCCCGGCAAGGGAGTCAAGGTCATGGGCGTCGAGAAGGATACCTCGGACCTCAGGCTCGTGTACGACCCCACCCATCCCGACGCCATCAAAAGCGGCCCCAAGGAAGGCTACGTGGAGTATCCCAACGTCAATATCGTTACCGAGATGGTCGACCTTATTTCGGCTTCGCGCTCGTACGAGGCGAACTCATCCGTCATTCAAGGCTCGAAGGAAATGTTCATGCGAGCCCTCGAGATCGGGAGATAATCAATGGGCATTACGCCGGTTCAGGTAGAAAATTTCAGGTCGAACATGGTTTCGGGAAATAACCTCGTCGACCAGTCGGCGCGGCCCGAAACCGCGAGCTTCGAGCAGACGCTTCTCGCCGCCTTCGACAAGATGAACGAAAAACAGCAGAAGACGACCGACCTCGCGCAGCAGATGATCGTCGATCCGGATTCGGTGGACGTTCACGACGTAACCATCGCGATGGCCGAGGCGAACCTGTCGCTGAAGCTTGCCCAGTCGGTCATCGATCGTGTCATCAAGGGCTGGAACGAAATTACGACAAATCGTTGATTTTGTGCTATAATACCGTGCTATAATATGGTATCATAAGCAATTAAAACAAGACAGGTTCGTTCTGTAACGGGAGGGGAGCATGAACGAATGGCTGAAGAAGCTTATAGCTCAAGTCACTGCATTATGGGGTAAATGGACCCTGGTCCAGAAGCTGATTCTGGGCGGAGTGGTTCTCGCCGTCATCGCGGCGATCGCCGTTCTTTTTTCCGTTTCGGCGGCCCCCTCGATGGTTCCGCTCATTGACTCCCCGATAGTCGACGAGGCAATCAGAGAAAAAATCATCGTTCGTCTGAACGAGGAAAACGTCCGTACGTCGGTAAGCGCCACGGGCGTCATATCGGTTCCCGACGAATCCGCCGCGCGTCGCATGCGCGCGATACTCATCCGCGAGGACCTTATCCCGCAGGGAGTCGATCCCTGGGCGATTTTCGACGTAGAGCGATGGACCATCACGGACTTCGAGCGGAACGTCAACAAGAGACGCGCGATCATCGAGGAAGTCCGCCAGCATATCAAGGCCCTTGACGATATCGACGACGCGAGCGTGGTCGTCACGATGCCGGAACAGACGCTTTTTACCGAGGATCAGAACGAGGTTACCGCGAGCGTCGTACTCTATCCGAAACCGGGAAGCAACATCATCAGCGACCGCAAAAAGGTCGAGGGCATTCAAAAGCTCCTGAAATTCGCGGTCGAGGGGCTTTCCGACGCGAATATCACGATAGCCGACAGTTCCGGAAACGTGCTCAACGACTTCGAGGGCATGCGCGAATGGGATCGGCTGACAAGAATCGAGAAAGAGCAGAAACTCATCGCCCAGCTCGAGGCGCAGTACCGTGCGAAGATACTGAACGCCCTCCAGCAAATATACGGCATAGACCGCGTCCGCGACCTGAACCTGAAGATCGACATGGACATGTCAGACAAGTCGGTTCAAACCCGCGACTACCTCCCGACGGTTATCCGACCGGACAATCCCGAAACGCCGTACGACGATTCGGAGATCGTGCCTTCCGTCACGCTTTCTTCGGAAACCTCGACGACCAGATGGCAAGGTTCCGGTTTCAATCCAGAGGGTCCCGCGGGAGTCGAGGGACAAACCGCGCCCGCCTACAAGGACATGTCGAACCTTTACGGCCTCTCGGAGCAATCCATCGTAAAGAAAAACGAGCTCGTGGGCCAGAGGGACGTTTCGGAGACGGTAAGCCCTTCCATGGGACGGCGCACGGTATCGGTGAACATAGACGGTATCTGGACGAAAAAACGGGACGAGAACGGGAACTTTATCATCAAGAACGGGGCGATCGAACGGGAATACCTTCCCATAGCGCCCGAGGAACTTCAGTCCGCCGCGAAGGCCGTACAGGACGCCGTAGGATACAATCGGGGACGCGGCGACTCGGTAAGCGTGCTCAATATCAAGTTCGACCGCACTACGCAATTCGAGAAGGAAGACGCGGCGTATCTGCAGAAGATGCAGACGCAGCAGACCATTCTCTATTCGCTTATCGCGCTCGCGGTCATTTTGGTCGCGTTCATCATATACCGCATGATCACGCGGGAACTCGAACGGCGAAGGCGGCTCAAGGAAGAGGAGCTTCTCAGGAAACACCAGATGGAACGGGAAAAAACCCTCTGGGAGGCCGAGCAAGCGGGCATGGAGGTGTCCATGTCCGTCGAGGAGCGCAAGCGCCTGGAATTGCAGGAAAACGCGATCAATATGGCGAAGGAACATCCCGAGGATGTCGCCCTGTTGATCCGTACCTGGCTGATGGAGGAATAACCTATGGCACCCGCAGCAAGTTCGCCGAAGGATAAAACGTCCTCGTCTTCGTCAAAGAAAGCCAAGGACGTCAAGTCGTTGACCGGCCGGCAAAAGGCCGCGATTTTCCTCGTTTCTCTCGGCTCGGAGATATCCGCCGAGATTTTCAAGCATCTCCGCGAGGACGAGATAGAGACGCTTACCTTCGAGATAGCGCGTCTCGAAACGGTAGAGCCGGAGTTCAAGGACGCGATACTCCAGGAATTCCAGGACCTCATGATGGCCCAGAATTTCATCACGACCGGCGGTATAGACTACGCCCGCGAGCTTCTGGAAAAATCCGTCGGAAGCCAGAAGGCCATCGACATCATCAACAGGCTCACGAGTTCGCTTCAGGTACGCCCCTTCGACTTCATCAGGCGTACCGATCCCGCGCACCTTCTTAACTTCATTCAGCAGGAACACCCGCAGACGATCGCGCTCATCCTCGCGTACCTCGAACCCGCGAAGGCCTCTATCATTTTGCAAAATCTTCCGGACGAGATTCAAAGCGAGGTAGCGCGGCGGATCGCCACGATGGACCGAACCTCGCCCGACGTCCTTCGCGAGGTGGAACGCGTTCTAGAGAAGAAGCTTTCGACCCTTTCGAGCGAGGACTACACCGCGGCGGGCGGCGTCGAAAGCATCGTCGAGATCCTCAACCTCGTCGACCGCTCCTCCGAGAAATCGATCATCGAGGCGCTCGAAGACGAGGATCCGGATTTGGCCGAGGAAATCAAGAAGCGCATGTTCGTCTTCGAAGACATCGTCATGCTCGACGACCGCGCCATCCAGAAAGTCCTTCGGGAGGTCGACACACAGGAGCTCGCGAAGGCGCTCAAGGCCGTCGACACCGAAGTACAGGACAAGATTTTCCGGAACATGTCGAAGCGCGCCGCGGGCATGCTCAAGGAAGACATGGAATACATGGGTCCCGTGCGCCTCAAGGACGTGGAAGAGGCCCAGCAAAAGATCGTGTCGATAATCAGGCATCTCGAGGACACGGGCGAAATCGTCATCGCGCGTTCCGGCGAGGACGAACTCGTCGTCTGACAGAGGGTAACCGATGGCAAAAACAGTATTTAGGCCGAACGAGATCAAGCGAAGCGATGACCAGGTATTGCTGCAACTCTCGAAGAAATTCGTCGAGGAGGCGCCGGTCGTCGAGGTTGTCGAGGAGCCGGCGTACGAAGGCCCTACCGTGGACGATCTCAGGCGCGAGGCCGAAAGTTGGCAACGACAGTGGGAGACAGAGCGTGACGAAATGCTTTCGCGTTCGCGCGAAGACGCGGACAAGATCATAAAGGACGCGGAACGCGTCGCTTTCGATGAAGTAAAACGGAAGACTGACCAGGCCCAGGTCTTGCGGCAGCAAGCCGAGGACGAGGCCGCCGGGATACTGGAAAACGCGAAACGGGAAGCCGAACAGATCGCGTCCGAAGCGCGCTCGCGCGCCGACGCGCAGTTGAAGGAAGGCTACGACGAGGGGTTCAGAAAGGGACAGGAGGCTGGTTTCCGCGAGGGTAACCTCGAGGCCCAGCGCCTTACCGACCGCCTGCATACCATAATCGAGCGAACAATGGACAAGCGGCAGGAGATTCTCGCCGAAACCGAACAGCAGATCGTCGATCTCGTGTTGCTCATGACCCGTAAGATCGTCAAGGTCATATCGGAAAATCAGAGGAACGTAGTCGTGTCGAACGTCGTACAGGCGCTCCGCAAGGTAAAGGGACGGGGCGAGGTTATCATCCGCGTGAACCTCAACGACGTCGCGATGACGACTCAGCATATCAAGGATTTCCTTTCGGCCGCGGAGAACATCAAGAACATAACCGTCGTCGAGGACTCAACCGTCGACCGCGGCGGATGCGTCATCGAAACCGACTTCGGCGCCATCGACGCGAAGATCGTAAGCCAGCTTAACGAGATCGAGCAGAGGATTCTCGAAGTATCCCCCATAAGGACAAGAATCAAGACCGCGAACCCCGTAGCGCAGGATTGAGGCGATGATCGACATATTCGAGAAGTACCGGACCGCGGTCGACGAGACTGATCCCATCAAATACACCGGGGTCGTGACGCGCGTAAAGGGAATGCTGATCGAAAGCCATGGGCCCCAGGCCGTCGTCGGCGAGATATGCCAGATACTCCTGTCGCGCGGCAACGATCCCGTTTTCGCCGAGGTCGTCGGCCTCGCCGGCACGACGGTACAGCTCATGAGTTTCGGCGACGTGAACGGAATCGAGATCGGGTGCATGGTAATCGCCTCCGGCTCGATTCTTTCGGTTCCCGTCGGCGACATGCTCCTCGGCCGCGTGCTTGACGGAATGGGAAAGGCGGCCGACGGCCGCGAAGAAATCATTTCGTCCACGCATTATCCCGCCGTGGCGACGCCTCCCGATCCGATGAAGCGAAAGACGATCGAGGACCGTATCGTCACGGGTGTACGTGCGATCGACGGCTTGCTCGCCGTCGGGCGCGGGCAACGACTCGGCATTTTCGCGGGCTCGGGCGTCGGAAAGTCGACCCTGCTCGGTATGATTTCGCGCAACACGAACGCCGACGTCAACGTCATCGCCCTCATCGGCGAACGCGGACGGGAGGTCGTCGACTTCATAAAGAACGACCTCGGCCCCGAAGGGCTCAAAAGGTCTGTCGTCGTCATGGCGACCTCCGATCAGTCGCCGCTCGCGCGCATACGCGGCGCGTACGTCGCCACCGCCGTCGCGGAGTATTTCCGTGACCAGGGAAAGGACGTCATGCTCATGTTCGACTCGGTAACGCGTTTCGCCAAGGCCCAGCGCGAGATCGGGCTCGCGATCGGAGAGCCCCCGGCCACGAGAGGCTATACGCCGAGCGTGTTCGAAACCCTTCCGAAACTGCTGGAGAGAAGCGGTACGTCGGACAAGGGAAGCATTACGGGCTTTTATACCGTTCTAGTCGACGGTGACGATATGGACGAGCCGATTTCCGACACGGTGCGCGGAATACTCGACGGTCACGTTATACTGAGCCGCAAGCTCGCCCAGCGCTATCATTATCCCTCGATCGACGTGCTCGCGAGCGTATCGCGGCTCGCGAACCGAGTTTCAGGCGCGGTAACCAGGAAAGCCGCCGGCTACATACGGCGCATGATGGCGGTTTACGACGAGTCCGAGGACATGATAAACGTGGGAGCGTACCAGAAGGGAACGAATCCTTCGATAGACGAAGCGATCGCCCACCACGACAGGATCGAATCCTTCCTGTGTCAGGACGTTGCGGATCCGGCACCGATAGCGGATACGCTCAAGCTCATGTCCGCGGTGACCGGCATGGAGATACCCGCCGAGGAATCTTCCTTTCACGGTACGGGCGCGAGGGCGAAATACGCGCGCGCGAGCGAATCGCCAGAGGCGTTCGAACAGAGCGAGTGGCAGGAATAACGAAACGGCATGAAACGCTTTTCTTTTTCCCTCGAGAGGATCCTTGATCTCCGCGCCTTCAGGGAGAAAGAAGCCGAGTTCGCCCTGGGCAAGGCCGTGTCCGAGAGAGAACGCATATCGCTTAAGCTGCAGGAAATAGCGCAAAAACGCGTGACGTCCTCGCGCGAACGTTCACCTTCCGCGTCGATGGGCGAGTTAATTGCAATTGAGCGGTATATACAGCGGCTGGACGCGGATAAAGAGCGGAGACTCGAGGAACTGGCGGCCGCGGAGCTGGTTGTCGAGCGCAAACGCGCCGAGTACGTGGAGGCGACAAAGGAAAGACGCGTGCTTACGAAGTTGCGCGAGAAAAAGGTGTCCGTATGGAAGACGGAAAGAGCGCGCGACGAGGCGGAGACGCTGGACGATATATCGAATACTCGCGATCGATCCGACGGATAACGCGTTCGTCAGGGAAGCTCTCACCGGAATTTCCACCGAGCGGCACCGTCAGTACTTGAAGTCGCTGTCCCCGATAAACTCGCGAATGATCGATTGCCCGGGTACGTACGAAGAGGGGATCGGTGAAAAATTGTTCAGGAACATGAGAAGCCGCGACGCCTCGCTGTACTCGCGTTCGTTCGGTTTTACAGCGCGAAGCAGGGGCTCGGCGTATACCTTGAGCGCCGAAAGCTCGTAATCGAGCGCGGTGTTGAACATGACGTCGGCCTTGTCCTGAAACGGGAAGATGTGGAGGCGTTCGCCCCGTTGCACGCTCGCCCACATTCCGATCGTGCCCGCCGCTCCCTTGCCGCGAAACTGCGCGTCGCGCACGATCCTGCGTATGAGACGGTTGTCTGACGTCGGAATCCTGTTATGGTCGTCGAGGTTGAGCTGTGTCAGGGCCGAAAGGTATATCTTGAACTTGAACTCCGGAGGAACCCGCGGCGTTAGCCTGTCGTTCAGCCCGTGAATTCCCTCGAGTATGAGGATGCTCCGCTCGTTGAGCGTCGTTTTCTTCCCGCTGTATCTTCTCGCGTTTGTCTTGAAGTCGAAGGTCGGTAGCTCGACGCTCCCGCCCGCGAAGAGCTCGACGAGTTTCTCGTTGAGCAGTGGGACGTCCAGGGCCTCCAGGCACTCGAAGTCCGGGTTTCCGTCCTCGTCGAGCGGGGTATTGTCCTTGCCGCGGTAATAGTCGTCGAGGCTGATGAGAAGCGGTTCGTACCCGAGTACGCGAAGCTGCATGGAGAGTTTTTTGGACGTTGTCGTCTTTCCGGAGCTCGAAGGCCCCGCGATCAACACGACCTTGACCGTCTTTCGCTCCGATATCCTGTCAGCGATTTCGGCGATTTTCTTGTTCTGGAGCGTTTCGGTTATTTCGACGAAGTCCTTGACGCGTCTTTGCTCGACGAGTTCGTTGAGCTGACCGACGGAAGACACCCCGATCATCTTTCCCCATTTTTTTGACTGACTCAATATCGAGAATAATTGCGGAATGTCCTCGAAATCGCTCAGTCGGTCGGGATGGGCGGTCGGAGGGAACCTGAGTAGGAATCCTTCCCCGAAGGGCCTGAGCTCGAATACGGTAAGCATTCCGGTGCTGGCGAGAAGGGGCTGGAAATACAGATCCGAGTACCCGTCGAGCGTATTCACGAGTATGCGCGGCTTGCTTGTCTGCTTGATGAGTCGCCAGGTGTCCGGTTGATTCGAGTCCGAGAACATGTCAAGCGCCTCTTCGTACGAGACGTATCGCGTCGCGATCGGATGGTCGCTGGAAACTATCGCGCGCATTTCACGCTCGAGGGCCGGGAGGTCTATCGTGTGGCTGTTACCACCCGCCTCGAGGGTATAGTAATAGCCGTATCCCAGGCTGTGGCCCACGAGAAGGCGGAGCTTCGGGTAGAGCTTTCTCGCCGCCGCCGCAAGCACGAGACAAAGCGTTCTCCGGCAGACGTTCGAGCCTTCCGTCGTTTCGTTCGTGACTGGCTCGACCCGGGCGCCGACGTCTATGTTCCTGGTCAACGAGAAAAGCTCGTTGTTGACGCGAATCGCGACGACCGGGCGCGAAAGGCCGCCGAAGTAATCCAATAGCTGGATTCCCGTAACGGGACACGGTAGCGTTTGCGTGGTTTCATCAGGGAAGCCTATCGTTATCGCGGGCATTGCGTCCTCCGAAACGGGCTCGCGGAGGCGACGCCCTGTATTCGCCTTGTTTTTTAGCGTCGTATATGCGAAATACGGGACCGGAGGGACTCGAACCCCCTACCTACTGCTTAGAAGGCAGTTGCTCTATCCGGATGAGCTACGATCCCGGATCGGGATGAGAGGAGTCGAACCTCCGATCTTCTGGTCCCAAACCAGACGCCTTAGCCACTAGGCTACATCCCGCAGTTCTGGAATTGTATGGGAAACACGACCGTATTGTCAAGGCGAGACATTTATTCCCGTACGGGGGAATCGTCGTCGTCAATCCTGAAAAAATGCAAATCGGGAAGTATGTACGAGTGCTCCGAGGTGTACGCCGTGCGGATTACGGATTCGCTCAGTACGCCCAATTCGAAATAGTAGCGGATGGGATCGTAGCCCGCGCTTTCGACCGATATCTCGAAGGAGAACACGCGTTTCTCTCCCTCGGAAGCGGCGGCGATCGGCTTGGGCCAGAAGGTAAACGTCCCCGGAGTATGCTCGTTGATCACGCACGGATTGTCCCACGAGGAACTGATCGGTTCCGCGAGCTTCCCTTCGAGCAGGAGATGTACCGAAAGGCCCCTTACCGGCTCGAACGTCTGTCCGTCGAGAATCCTTCCGACGAGGGTCGGGAAGTTGAATACCGGCCCGGTAGGAAGATCCGTGCCCTCTTGCGAATGAGGGCGCCTGGAAGACAGGACCTGTTTCATTCCCTCGAGCGCGATTCTGTTTATGTCCGCGAGCAACTGAGGCTTGTCGAGCGCGTCGTCGTTTTGCGTATGCGCGAGCCCGCGGGCCGATTTAATGTAGCGTGGAGGAACCCTGTTAAGAACGTAACAGATGGTATCAAGCCTGCATTGTCCGCAGTCGCAGACAAGCCACTCAGACTTGTTATCCCTCGCGGCGTCGAAAAGGTCGTTGACGCCCGAGTATACCAGCTCTTCCATCAGGTTATGAACGTTCATCCGCTTTCTCCCCTTTCCGCGCGCGTCCCTAATTGTAACCCAGTCCGACGCTATTCGCAAGTTCCGCGACGTCGATCCGCGCGACGGCGGCCAGCGAAGGCTCGACGGCGATTCTGATCTTTCGAAGGGATGAGACGAACCGCCCGACGACCGGCCCGGAAAAAACGGTACTGCTCTCGCTGAAGGGAACGCCCTCGTCCGATATGGGTAAATCGCTCTCGAAGGATATCCTTTCGGGTATGTCCACTATGACGGATCCCTCGCCGATTTCTCGACCCGCGTACGTAGAGGCGAGTCGGGTTATTTCGCGTTCGGCGACGGCGCGCGCGGAAAGATCCTCGATGGGAAGAACGACACCCTCGGGTACGTCGAATTCCGCGAGGGTACGATAGAGGGCGCGGCCTCGCACAGCCGCCGAGATGGAGGCCTCGGTTCCGCCGATAGAAGCGAGAAGGGCGTATACGCCCTCGTCGTCGAGCGAATACAGGTCTTCCGGCACGACACGCGCGCCATCGAGCGCGGAGAATAGCGCCTTTTTCATCATGGCGGTCGCGATCCTGACGTTTTTGTGCCAGTACACTGACCTGTACATCAGGTACTTGGAGAACAACACGCTTTCTACCGACATGATGGCGCGGGAATCCACGACGAGCCCCTTGTCCCGTTCCGCCGTGACGTGGGAAAGGATGAAGTCCGTGTCCTGTATGCCGTAGGGGACGCCGCAATAGTACGCGTCGCGATTGAGATAATCGAGCTTGTCCGGGTCAAGTACGCCGGAAAGGAGCTTGCGGAAAAAGAGAACCTCCGGGTCGGTACAGCAGATGGATCGGTCGATGACGCTAGCGACCATGCCCGGGTCGGCGCCCGCGCTAGCGCACAACGACGCCAACGGCTCGAGAAGCACCGCGCGCGCCGTCAGGGTTTCGTGATCCTCGAGCGGAAGCTCCTTGAGAGAATGCGTAAAGGGAAAATGACCGAGATCGTGAAGCAGTGCCGCTGCGAGAAACGACGCGCGTCCCGTTTCCGTCGTCCATTCGAGCCCGCAGCGTTCCGCCAGAACGCGAAGTAGCCTGAGGGCCACGTGGTAGACGCCGATGGAATGCGAGGCGCGGGTATGCGTCGCGCCGGGATACACGAAATCGGTCGGCCCGAGTTGCTTTATCCCGTAGAGCCTGAGAAAGGGCGCTGAAAGCGTAAGGTCGCGGAGTTCGGGCGTCAGCCATACGTGTTTCCACACGGGATCCCTGATGGCTTCGGTAAACCGAGAATTGTCGAGAGTCTCGCGCGACCCCTTTCCCGTCACTGACCGCCGGCCCTCGTATACGCGGCGAGACCGCCGGCAAGGAGTATCTTTCGGGAGCGCGCGTCGAGATCGATTCCCGCGTCAAACGCGAATCCGTCTTCCTTTCGGGTTACCGATATCCTGTCCGCGCCTTCGATCGCCGCGCGGATACCGGTCACCGCAAGGACGTCTCCCTGCTTCAGGCTGTCGTACGCGGCCGGATCCCGGAAAACGAGCGGAAGAATTCCGTAATTGACGAGATTCGCCTTGTGTATGCGCGCGAAGGACTTCACGAACACGAACCTGACCCCGAGGTACATCGGCGCGAGGGCCGCGTGTTCCCGGGATGATCCTTGCCCGTAGTTTTCCCCGCCGACGACGAAGCACCCAGCCGACGCCTTCGCCCGCTCGTAAAAACCCGGATCGAGCCGTTCGAAGGTGAACCGCGAGATTTCCGGTATGTTCGAGCGAAGGGGAAGGACCTTGGCGCCCGCGGGCATGATGTCGTCGGTTGAAACGTTATCGCCCGCCTTCAGGAGGACCGGACACTCGAGCGAGTCGGATAATTCCGGGCTTGCCGGGCAGGGTTTGATGTTCGGTCCGTGTACGATCTCGACCTTTCGGGCCTCTTCGAGGGAAAGCGGGGGAACGAGCATTCCGTCGTCGCGGATGCAGCCGCATTCCGGCGTACTGAACGCCCGCGCCGTGGACGCGAGAGAAGAGGCGACGAGTGTCGGATCGCCGATGACGCCGGTAATTGCGGCCAACGCGGCTGTCTCGGGCGAAACGAGATACACGTTGGCGTCCGGGGTTCCGGAGCGGCCCTTGAAATTGCGGTTGAAGGTCCGCAAGGATACCCCGCCCGAGTTGGGCGCGAATCCCATTCCGATACACGGACCGCACGCGCTTTCCAGGATACGGAAACCCGCGCGAATAAGCTCTCCGAGAATGCCAGTCTTTTCCGCCTGCATGAGCGTTTGCCGGCTTCCGGGCGAAATGCCCGCTTCGACGCCGGGAGCGACCGTCTTGCCCTTCACGATGGCGGCGACCGCGGCGAGATCCGAAAGGGAGCTGTTGGTACAAGATCCGATCGCGACCTGGGTAACGGTTTTTCCCGCGAGGGACGCGACCGTCGCGACGGCGTCGGGTGAGTGCGGTTGAGCCGCCAGGGGCTCGAGCGAGGATAGATCTATTTCGAGTACCTTGTCGTATCGCGCGTCGGAGTCCGCGGCGAGGGGAATCCAGTCCGATCCGCGTCCCATCGCTTCCATGAAATCCCGCGTCGCCTCGTCGGAGGGGAATACGCTGCAGGTCGCTCCGAGTTCCGCGCCCATATTCGTGATGGTGGCGCGTTGCGGGACGCTCAGGGTGGCGACTCCCGGCCCGAAATACTCGTACACGCTTCCGACACCGCCCTTTACGGTTTCGCGTCTGAGAACCTCGAGTATGACATCCTTGGCCGACACGCCCGGACGAAGGGCTCCGGTCAATTTTACGCCGAACACGCGCGGCATGGAAAGATGGAAGGCCCCGCCTCCCATTGCCACCGCGACGTCAAGGCCCCCAGCGCCTATCGCGATCATGCCGATACCGCCGCCGGTCGGGGTATGCGAGTCGGAACCGAGAAGTGTCTTTCCCGGGACGCCGAAGCGCTCGAGGTGTACTTGATGGCAGATGCCGTTTCCCGCCCTGGAGAACCACAAACCGTAGCGCGCCGCGACGCTCTGGAGATATCGGTGGTCATCCATGTTCTTATAGTCTTCCTGAAGTGTGTTGTGATCGATGTAGGATACGGACAATTCCGTCTTGACGCGATCGAGACCGATCGTCTCGAACTGAAGGTACGCCATCGTGCCCGTCGCGTCCTGCGTCAGGGTTTGGTCGATTCTGACGGCGATGTCCTCGCCCCGCGCGGGAAGGCCGGATTTCGGCTCGACAAGATGCGCTGAAAGGATTTTTTCAGTAAGTGAAAGAGGCATCGTACGTCTCCTGATTGTAATGGACTTCTTCGCGGTAAATCTAACCCATGAGGCCTCGATTGTCCATATACCGCGCGTATGGTATACTTCGTGCGATGCGCGTAATCAGACGGTTGGCGCTCCTCGCGGGGATCGCTTGCGTTTTGCCCTTGTTGCCCTTGATCGCCGAAACGGTCAGGGAAAGGGCATCGATACATTTTGACACGATTCACTGGTCAACCGACCCCTCGTCGGTTCCTGCCGTCGCGTCTCCCGCCGCGGAGGCTGCCGGCGGTACCGAGGCGTTTCCCGCGTTGACGCCCTTGGGAGATTCGGGTTTGCCCGCGGTGTATCCGGAAATCGGTAATTTGGGTCCCTTGGATTACTCCGGCGTGGACGGGGATTTACTGGCCGCGCTCTACGTCGTTTCCTCGGACCTGCTCACGAAGTCCCTGTCGGCGGAACGGTGCGATCCCGTGCGTCCGTTTGTCCCGGTACTGACGAACTATCGCCTCGAGCGCGTGAACGAACCCGAGAGGGTGTACTTTTCGCGACCTGACGTTTTACGCGACGCGGGTGCCGATGAAGGGAACGGTTTGAAAGACGGGTCCGGTTCGGGTGTCGGGGAGCCGTATGGCGATCAGACGCCCTTGATGCGAGAGGCCGTCTCGGAGGATACGCCAGACGCGTCCATCGGCGCGCCCGTCGACGAGCCCCCTCAGTCTGACTCCCCCGTCGAAAGCGTCTTTTATCTCTCCTGCAAGGGGCCTTCTGGACTTACTCCCGTATTGATCGGGGTGACGCTCGTCAAGTCAGGGAAGGCATGGATAGTCAGTGACGTGACGATTGACGGCGGATCATATGCGGCAGCCACTCGGAAGGATTGAGCGGGAATACGTCGTGGGCGAGATAAGCCGCGCGAAGCCCTCTTTCGAGCTTTCGCTCGACGGCTGTCCCCGGGATACTGTCCTGACGGAGTATACACTGAATGGAGACCTTGTTTCATTTTCTCCTCCCCGGGGATGGGGGTATCCGAAGGTTTTCGCCGCGAGCATACGCTTCCTCCACAGAAAAAGGTACATGCGGTTTACCTCCGAGGTTAAAACCGTCGGGGATATCGCCTCATTCAGATTACCCGAAAAGATCATGCCGGATAACGATGCCGAGGATACCGCCGGAGAGCGATTCGTCGTATCGTACTCCGGAAGAACGTGCCGGTGCGCAATGGAACCGTCGTCCCCGGACGGAATCGAAGGCAACGTTCCCGGCGAGACGGAAAGAATCCTGGCATTGTCCGAGCGCATAGGACTGCCCGCGGACCATACTCCGGCGGGAGCGCGCCTGTATCGGTTTGTCCTGGGCGTCCGAGACGATTCGTGTCCCGTACCGACCACGGACGGGAAGGGGCTTTGTCTCTTTCTCGACAATCGCGTCGCGCTCGTCGCCCTGGCGGACGGACGGAGCGACGCCTCGGGCGGTTCGTCTCCGGCGAGCGAGCGGACGACGTCGGTTTCGGTTTACATTGGTTCGAGATCGATACGGTTTCCCGCGAGGGTTCTCGGTACGATGCGCGTGAACGAGCGGGTAATCGTACTCGCGCTCGATTGCGACGAGGCTCACGAGGAAGACAAACGGGTGCTGTACGAGAGACAGTACAAGTCGCTCTATCGATAAGGTCAAACGACGGGGCTCTTCGGTATCGGGCGAAAAAAAACCATCCGTCAGGATGGTTTGATTTCCTCGTCTGACGGATCGTTTATTCGCCGTCGATCGAGATCCCGTGTCTGCGTTGCGGGTACTTCTTCAGCATGGCCACGCCGTTTCTCTTGTCGTTGTAGACGAATCCGCCGTTCCAGTACTCAAGCGCCGCGAAGAGGGCGTTACCACCGTCCTGCTCGTCGCTTTTGCTCGTGCGGAAGGATACGAAGGAGCCCAGGTGCTCGAAATCCTGCTGATAGAGGCACTCGAGGCGTTTTCGGTTGAAGTCGTTCCATTTGTCGAGATCCTTGAAACCGGATCCCTCGTCCTCGACGATGAGGTGGGCGTGCGTGGAACTGAACGAATACCACACGCGGACCTTCTTGTTGAGGTCGCAGTCATTGCCGTGTTTTACGGCGTTTTTTATGATCTCGCTTATTTGCTGCTCGAGGAGGTTGATTTCCTTGATCTCCAGGGGCGCGGACTGCACGATAAGGAGTGTAAAATAGCGTATCTGGCGGAAATCGGAGGGAAACTCCTTGTAGAGCATGTTCGTCTTGTCGAAAAGGGGATCGCTTCCATCAGCCCGAAGTTCTTTGATAGGATTCATTGTTCTTTATCTCTCCTGTTTCGTTAGCCTTCCATCTGCTGGAGGGCTTCTTCAATGCTGTTGGTAATCGGAAAATATCCCATCAGCTTGGTCAACTCGATAACCTTCTTGACCGAACCGTGAATGTTGGTGATCGCGAGTTTCAAATTCATCTTTTTGACGGTGGAGCAGATATAAATGAGGGCGCCGATACCGGAAGAGTCGATGTAATCTACCTGCTCGAGGTTTATGATGAATGACTGTACGTTCTTTTCGAGCATCTTCATTACGAGCTCTTTGAGCTTGTATGAGTTATAGAGATCCATCTCCCCGTTTACATCTATGATGTATACCTCTCCGTTTTTCCTGATCTTAAGTTCCATACTGGGGTGCTCCTTTCTCCTGTGTTTACGCCTTGATCTTCATTATGACGACCGTCTGGTCGTCATGCAGGCTTGCCGAGCCGACGAAAGCTTGGATATTGTGCTTCACCTCCGCCGCCACGTCTTTCGCGCTCATCGCGCGACTTTCCGCCAATACCCGGGAAAGGGACTCTATGCCGTATTGCCGACCCTCTCGGTTGAGTGCCTCAACCACGCCGTCAGTATACAGCATAATAATATCTCCCTTGGCAACTGTCAACTTCATATCCTGGTATGCCGAACCCCGTTCGACGCCGATCGGGTCCGTTTTTTGCCGTACGACCTCCGTTTTTCCCGTACTTGCCCTGCACAGGAGAATCGGCTGATGTCCGGCGCTCGAGAACTCTACGACGTGTTCGGAGGGAATATAGCTCAGATAGGCCAGGGTGGCGTAATGATCCATATCGATCTTGCCGGTGATACCCTTGTTTACCCAGTCGAGTACCGTCGCCGGCGTCTTGGTGGTGTTCGTGACGAGGTGAAGGATCGACCGCAACATGATCATGACCATGCTCGACTGTATACCCTTACCCGCCACGTCGCCGATGGTTACCACGATACGGTCCCGGCGCGCCAGGATCACGTCGTAATAGTCGCCGCAAACGCCCTTGGTGGCGTTGAAAAAGGATCCGAACCCCACTTCGGGAAGGTCGGGAAGCCGCTTCGGGTGCAGGGTTTTCTGGATTTTCGAGGCGATGCTCGCTTCGCGTTCGAGATCGGCGCGTTCGAGCGCCTCCTGGACGCTGTATACGGTATTGATCGAAGCGCCCGCGTATTGGGACAGCATGACGGCAACCCGGAAATCATCGTCGGAGAAAGCGGGCCGTTCGGGAACGCGCGCGACGCCCGCGACGCCGACGACGCGATCCTTTACCATGAGCGGAACGATTATGTAGCTGCCGGGCTTGAGGAAATCTTCCGGACCGTTCGCGAAAACGCGGTCGTCAAGCTGGCCGTTTTCGATGAGGACGGGCTTTCCCGTCGCGGCAACCTCTCCGAAAATCGTGTCGCCGAGGGCGAATTGCGCGTAGCGGAAGTTGGTTTCCACGCGCACCGGCTTGTGCGGGAGGTCGAGCGGGAGGCGGTAGGGCGGGGGGAATTTACCGCTGAAGGCCTTCGATGCGATAATATCCTCGAAATCGTCGGCAAGAAAGATTACGCCGCCGTCCGCTACCGTGTGCGCGATGAGCATTTCATTGATAAAATCAAGCAGGCGCACGAGGTTCGGGTCGCCGGTCATCGTGTCGGAAACGCGGGATATGAACTCCTGCCCGATGGATACGAGCGGATCCACCCGTTCGACCGAGGGTTCGTCGCTCGAGGGTTCGCGTACCGCCTCCTGTTCGCCGGATACGTACCGGGACGAACCGAGAAGGACGTTAAACGCGAGCAAGAACAGGCTGGCAAACAGCAAACCCGCCGAAAGGACGAAGAGGGAAGCGAAAACGGCGGAAGCTATGGTGGCTATCGCGAGGAAGCAGAGGAAAACCGCGGAGAGTCTGTAAAAGACGGGATCGGGAAGGCGCTCCGGGAAACGACGCGCCGCCCGGAAAAGAAACGCCAAGGATATCCCCTGCACCAGCAAACTGCCCGCCAGGGGCAGAAAAGCGTATGACTCAAATAGAGCTGTTTGCATTATACTAAAGTGTACCATTGCTCCCCTTGGTCGTCAAGTTTGAAAGAGATTTTTGACATGCTGGAAAAACCGGCCGAAACGACCCCCCGAAGGCGGCTCCGTTATCGCCAACGAGGCATCCTCGATCGACACGTTTCTTCCGTACTTACCCTTTAACTCGTCCCACTGCTTTATTATCCACACGTACAGGTCGCTAGCCGTTCTTGACCTGAATTTCCTGAGGAGTTTTCGGCGTTCGATGACATGTATGACCGGTTGATACACGTTGACGTACCACGATAACAAGGCGTCCGGAAAGGGAATTTCCGTCGGAACGGTTTCGTTGATATAGTACTTGTGAACCAATATATGGTTGTAAATGACGTCGTACTGTCCGGGACTCGTAAAATCCAGGTCCCAATTATCGGTCAGGTCGCCAAAGCCGGTTTCCGCGTAAAACACGCGTTTTTCGTATTTGATAACCTCCGAGAGCACGGTTTCCGGCGTGACTCCGGCCTTGAGCTTTATCTCGCTTTGCAACGATATGACTTCGGCGTCGATAAACTCGACTCCTTGGGATTTTGCCACGGAAACCCGGTGATTGCCGTCGCGGACGAAGTACAAGCCCCCGATCTCGTACAACAAGATCGGCGGCAGGGTCACGTCCGTCAGTCGCGCTTCGTCGACGCTTTCCCATCGTTGGCGCAAATACGCCGACGTCGGGAGAAAATGGTTGTCGAAATCGCGGTACCTTCCCTCGCTTCCGGCGATTCTCTCGATCGGTACCGATTGCATCCCGACATACACCTCGTTTTTCGGTTTCAGGATTTCCTTGACGTCGTTGAACGAAAGGAGCCGACGTTTGTCGGGATTGAGGAAATTCTGGATTTCGTTTACGAGCGCGCGGTTTCTCGCCCTGTTGAAGTTGTCCTCCGCCTGGTGTTTCACGAATGAAGTCATGTCAGAGATGCTCCGGTATCAAGTATGAAATGGCTATACGCGTTTATCACCGTCGTGTCCATATAGCGTGACACGCGTACGTCCTGCAGGTCATACAAATGGATGTGGCCGTGAACGAGATAACGGGGTTTGAACGTCCTCATGAACCAGAGAAAACAGGGAAACCCCCGGTGACACGGATCGTTTTTGTCGTGGATACCGGCAGGGGAGGCGTGCGTGACCAGTATGTCGAGATATCTGCCGTAGCGCAGGCGGTTCAACACGAGCGAGGGAATCATTTTAATGAGACGCCAGCGCATCTGACGGTCCGTATACTGGTTGAATCCGTCATTGTACCTGACCGAACCGGACGCGCCCGCCAGAAGAATGCCCCCCTCGGTTAGCGTGCGGAACCCGAGATACGTCGCGCCGTGTCCCGAAAATCCGGTTGAGGCGAAGGGATTGCGGTATTGTCCGGATGGGGTGCGGTGGTAAAAACCGAACTCGTCGAGATTGTGGTTTCCGAAGACGAAGTGCACGGGCTTGTTGAGGGACGAGACGATAAACTCGAGATACTCCATCGGGAGATCGCCCGCGGAGATGACGAACTCGACGTCCTTGTAACGTTCCTTGGCGCTGTTGCTGTACACGAGTGGGTCTATCTGGTCGGAAACGCAGAGAATCTTCATGGCGCGCCGGGTTTTATTTCTTGCCGAAGACGTCGATCGACGCGAGCATCTGTTCGAGCTTTTCGCGGCCGATAAGTTCGAGCGGGCGGCTCTCCGCGAATTCCAGGGCGGTTCTCGTGAACCCGGAGCTCGTGATGACGATCCCCCGGATGACGGACTGTTTCTTCATGTCTTCCTGAAGCGTGCGAAGAAAGGCGTCCTCGATCAGGTTGGGGTCGCGATAAAACAGGATGAGCCTGGGCATCTTGCGTACGTTGCGCCATTTTTCCGCGTCGTTCTCGACGGCGATTAGCGCGCAGCCGAACTTAGTCTCGCGGATGTCGCGGACGGACAGATCGAGCCCCTTGTCGGTGACCGCCTTGCAAATCGAGAAAAAGTCCTCTTTGCCCGCGGTGAGGTACTCCTTTATGTGGTCGTTCGAACGGAGTTCCTGGTACTGCGAGAGTTTCTCTCCGACATCCCGAAACCCCCGTTTACGGTTGAATATTTGCTCCCACTGGACGATGGCCTGGTCGATGTCGCGCAGCTTTTCGTGGCAGGACGCCAGGAAATACCTCGCGTGAAGGGTATCGTTGGATGACTCGTCCTGCGAGGCCTTGATCGCGCGGTCGAATTCGACGATCGCCTTTTCCGTGCTGTTCGCCTCGAGGTAGCAGCAACCGCGTTCGATCATCGCCTTCTGCTTGAGCTCGGGATCGCGAAGAACCTTTTCGAAGGCCGCGAGGGCGTTCGCGTAGTCATGGCTTTCGCGCATGAGCTTGCCCTGGTAGAACTGCGCCTTCGTGTTCTTGGGATCTAGCTTGAGGGCAACGGCGATTTCCTGCCGTGCGTCTGCCGCTTGCTTGTTTCGGTACAGCAGGAGACCGAGGGACGCGTGCGCGGCCGCGTGCTTCGGGTCCGTTTCCACCGCCTTGCGGTAATTGGCGAGGGCTTGTTCCGAGTTGTCCCGTTGCTCGAACAACTGCGCGGCGGTATAATAGTGCTCTGCCTGGAAGGGCTCGAGCTTGATGAGAAGCAGGGTTTCCTTGAGCGCCTCTTCCGGCTGGTTGTACTTGAGGAACAATTGCGCTATTGTCTTACGGAACTCGGCTTCGGGGATGTTTTTCGAGAAGATTGCGGTGGCGTTGACGGTCTTGAATTCCATGAGCGCGAGCTCGGGTTTCCCGTCGCCGAGATAGGCCTTGCCGAGCAGGTATCGCGCGTCGGCGTCCCGCGGGTTACGCGATATGATGAGCTTTGCCTGTTTTATGGCTTGGGGATACTTTCCCGCGGATATGAGTTTCGCGATGCCGGCGAGTTGTTGCGGCACGAGGAAGGATTTGACGATAAAAACGAGAAGAACGGCCACCCCCGTACCGAGTATGAGAATTATGCCGATAAACATGGATGACATATACTGTAGACTATAGCTTTTATGGGGTATTGTCAAATGAAAGAGTTCGTACGCATCGCTTCGAAACCGTTACTCGCCGTACTCCTCGCGTTGTCGTGCTCGACGTCCGTCTGGGGGTATGACTTCTTCGCCGAGGGCATGAGGCTTTTCAAAGAGAATAAACACGCGGAGGCCGCGCCTCTTCTCTATAAGGCGTCGCTCGCGGCGAACGCGGATCCCCGCGTGTTCGTGTATCTCGGTATCGCCTATCGACAGCTCGAGAAGTACCCGGACGCGATAAGTACCTTCATCAGGGGAACGCAGGCCGCGGGAACCGACAGAAAGGCGCTTTTTTTCAACGCGGGATATGTCTATTATATCCAGGGACAGTATCAAGAGGCCGAATCGATGTACACGAAGGCGATCGAGCTCGATTCCGCGTGGGCACCGCCGTTCGTGAACCGCGCGAACGCGCGCGTCAATCTGCAGCAGTTCTCCCGCGCGATCGAGGACTACAACGCGTATCTTACCCTCGATCCGGCGACATGGCAGCGGGAGCAGATCGTACAGCTCATCGCGCTTCTTTCGGTAGAGGAGCAAAACCGAGTCGAGGCGTCGCGGCGGGCCGAAGCGGCCCGGGTGGCGAGCGAGGCGGAAAAGGCGGCACAAGCGGAACGGATGAAACGCCTGATGGACGAGGTGAGCGCCTCCCTGCAGGCGGTTGACGCCGCGAGTACGAGGTCCGCGGGTTCGGAAAGCGTACTTGATTATGACGAGGAAGGACAACTTGAATAGAAGGCAGAAAGTCATCGTTGGATCGATCGCGGCGTTCCTGCTCTTGCTCGCGCTCGGCATCGGGACGTATCGCGTCGTTGCCGGTTCGTCGCGCGACCCCGCGCGGTTGAGGCAAAACACCCTGACCCTCGTGCGCTCGTACGTGGACAAGGGCGAATTCGACCGCGCCCTCGGTTTGCTCGAAAACTTGTTGATCGCGAATCCCGACGACGAGGAGGCCTCCGAACTCCTCGATATCGTTCTCGCCGCCAAACGCGCGAAAGCCGCCCTAGAATCCGGTGACGGCTCGCTCGACAGGGCCGAGCTCGAGGCCGCGCTCGAGGCTGCGCGACAGGCCGCCTCCAGGATAGCTTCGGCGGCGTCCGCCGCCGAGAAGGCGGCACGGCGCATCGATACCGCCCGGAGGGAATCATCGGAGTCCGTCGGGACGGAAGCGCGCGGCGTCGTCGAGGAGAAGGCGGACGGGGGCGCCGACAGGCTTCGCGAAGAGCGCGAGCAGGACGCGGAGGCGAAACGCAAGGCCCTCGAGGACGAACTCGCGGCAAAGGACAGGGAAACCAGGGCGAAGATCGACGAAGTAAACCGCAAAGTCCAGGAAGGCAAGGCCGCAGCCGCGTCGGGAAGCGTCCGGTCGGCCCAGTCCAGTTTCAACAAGGCTGCCGAGTCGCTGCCCGAGGGAGAACGGGCCTTCGCCGCCCAAAAATACATGGAGATGGCCGAGTCGATGTTCGGCATCGCGGAATCGAGCGATGACAGCACGATCAAGAACGAGGCCCTTTCCTCGGCCCTTGAGTACGCGAACAAGGCGATGGAGGCGGACCCATCGCTCGCCGAGCCCCACTACCTGAAGGCCCGCGTGTACATGGCCCAAAAGAAAACGCCTCAGGCGATCGCCGAGCTCGAGGAAGCGGTCCGGCTCGATCCGAAGAATTACGTGTACGCCTACGAATTGGGGAAGCTCTATTACATGCAAAAACGGTACGGGGAGGCGAAGAAGAGCTTCACGACCGTCACGAAGCTCGAGCCCAAGTTCGAGGCCGCGTTTTTCAACCTCGGTTTGACGAACAAGGCGCTCGGCGAAAGCTCGGCGGCGATTTCGTCCTTCCGCTCAGCGCTCGCGCTCAGGAAGGATTTCGCTCGCGCGCATGTCGAGATCGCGCGGATACAGGACGGAACCGGCGACTCGGCAGGCGCGATCTCGAGTTACGAAAAGGCGCTCGCGATCGCCCCGGCGAACGTATCCGCCCTGCGCGAACTCGCGGCGATGTACAGCAAGACCGGAAAGTATCCCGAGGCCGAACGCTATTTCCGCGAGGCCCTCGCGCTCGGTTCGAACGACGCGCAGACGAACTACAACATGGCGACCGTTCAGCTCGAGCTCGGGAAACCCGCGGTCGCGATCGATTTCGCCAAGAAGGCAGTCGAGGCCGAACCGAAGAACGCCGTGTTCCTCTACACGTACGGGCTCGCTGGCGAACGGAACGGCATGAACGACGTAGCCCTTCAGCAATACGCGCGATCGATCGCCGCCGACCCGAAGTACGTCAAGCCGCGCGTCAACCTCGGCAACATGTACCTCTCGGCGAATCGTGTCGACGACGCGCTCAATCAGCTTACGGCCGCGTACGCGGTGGAGAAGGACAACTTCGAGGCGAACAACAATCTCGGCAAGGCGTACGGCCTGAAGGGTCAGTTCGACAAGTCGATCGAGCATTTCGCCGTCGCCGTCTCGCGTCGCCCCAAGGACGCGGAAACGCGCGCGAATCTAGCGTCGGCGTACGTGAGCGCGGGTTTGAGCGAGAAGGCCCGGGACGCCTACGCGGAGGTCGTGAAGCTGGATCCGAAGATGTGGGACGCCCAGTACGAGCTGGGGAAACTTCACGTGAGTCTCGGGAACAAGGCCGAGGGAAAACGCGTGCTGGAGGAACTGCTCCGGAAACGACCCGATTACGAGAAGGCGCAGGAAGTCAAAACGCTGCTTTCGACGCTCTAGGAAACCGGTACGGTTTCTCACGTCCGGCGTATCCTCCGATAGAGCTCGTCGCGGTCGATTCGGATCCACACCGGTCGGCCGTGGGGGCAAACGGGTTCGGGAAGGGCGAACGCGCGGGCGACCAGCGTTCGCGCCGTTTCCCCGTCGAGAACGTCCCCGTCCTTGCACGCGGCTCGACAGGCCGCCGAGGCGTAGAGCCGGGAAACGAGGGCATCGGCGCCAGATCGCGCGGAGAGGATGTCCTTTCTCAAATCCGCCTCGGAGCCTTTCCAACGCGCGGGAACCGAAGTAACGAGCCAGACTCCGTCTCCTCCCGGCTCGATCGCGAATCCTGCCGTCGCGAGTTCCCCGCGAACGCGCTCGACGGCGTCGTCTTCCCCGCGGGACGCCGTCTCTATCCGGTACGGTACGAGCAATTCCTGCGAGCCGCCGGCGGACGCCATGAGTTCGTCGAAGAGAATTCGCTCGTGGGCGGCGTGCTGGTCGACGAGGTAGAGGGCGTCACCCCGTTCCGCCGCGATGAAGGTTCCCAGAACCTGTCCGAGAACGCGGAAGTCCGCATCGACGACGGCGATGCCGCGCGCGCCGTTTACCGGGGCCGGTTTGAAACCTTCCGGTCCGTACGCGGCCTCGGGGCTGCCGGCCGAGAAGGCCGACGCGGCGGAAGCCGGAGGGGAGAAATCCGCCGCGGATCGAAATTCCCGCTCCCGGATCTCCGGCAGGGTATACGAAAATTCTTCCTGTCGGGTCCCGGAACCCGCCTCCCTCGCCATGCCCGCTATCGTGTAACGTCGAAAGAAGTCCCGAACGGTCGAACTCACCGCGTGATGGACGCTGCCCGAATCCCTGAACCGCGCCTCGCGCTTCGCGGGATGGATGTTGAAATCGACGAGCGACGGGTCCATCGTGACGAAAAGGAGGGCGAACGGGTGCCCTCCGTTCGGGAAATGACCCTCGCATCCGTATTCAACGGCCTGCACGAGGGAGTACTCGGTAATCCTCCTTCCGTTCACGAAGACCATGAGGTCGCGCCGGTCCGCCCTCGCGACCTCGGGGCCGCCGATAACGACGGAAAAGGAAAATCCCTCGGCGGAATTCGAAATCTCGTGAAAGAAGGAATCCGATTCCTTCGGGCTCAGAGCGGAGATCGCGCGGGAGAGATGGGAATCGACGGCCGGCAATACCATGCGGCTCGCGCCGTCCGTGACGAGACGGAATTCTATTCCGGGCCAGGCGAGGGCCTTTTCCGTGAAGACTTGACGGCACTGGGAGGTTTCGGCCGATTGTCGTTTGAGAAACTGCCTGCGCGCGGGAAAGTTCCCGAAAAGGTCCGACACGTCGACCGACGTGCCCGCGGACAATCGCGCGCGAGAGAGCCCCGCGTCGGAAAGTTCCCATGCTTCCCTGCCGTCCCTCGTGCTGACGATCCTGAGCCTGCTGACCGCCGCGATCGACGAGAGCGCCTCGCCTCGGAACCCGAGCGTCGAAAGGGAGAGAAGGTCGTCTTCTGTCGATATCTTGCTCGTCGTATGCGCCTTCGCGCAGATGGCGAGGTCGTCCTTGGTCATGCCGTAGCCGTCGTCGCTCACGCGTATCGAGGCCGTACCGCCCTCGGCGATCTCGACGGTTATCTTCGAGGCTCCCGAGTCGATGGAGTTGTCGACAAGCTCGCGAACGACGGCCGCCGGCCTGTCTATAACCTCGCCGGCCGCAATCTTGCGCGCGACCTCCGCAGGAAGCTCCCTGACGGGACGTGCCGAATCAGCCTTCTCCAAGCTCGCGCTCCCCGAAAAGCTCGAGTTCGGGCTTCTCGTCTACGGACGCGGGTTGGTTCATGAGTATCTGAATCTTGCCCTCGATCTTGTCTATGTCCTTTTCGAGTTTCTTGGCGAGGGCGATACCCTCCTCGAAACAGGCGAGCGCGTCCTCGAGCGGGAGATCGGGGCTTCTGATGCGCTCGCTCAGGGACTCGAGACGCTCGAGTCGTTCCTCAAACTGTTTCATTTTGTTGCCTCCTCGACGCGGGCCGAGATTCGTCCCTTCGCCAAAAGTATTTCGATAGCGCGACCCGGGCCCGTTTGTCCGGCCGACGCGATGATAGCGCGGGTTTCTCCGTCCCTGACGACGGAGTAGCCTCGACCCAGGATCGCGGTCGGGTTTGATCCTTCGAGTTTCTCAGTAAGCACCTCGACGCGATGCCGGAACTCCCGGACACGACCCGAGAGCGACTCGAGAAGGGCCTCTTTCGCGTCGTCGAACCTGAGCAAGAGCGGTTGCTCGATCCTGCGGAACCTGAGCTCGAGCGACTCCGGAGCGAATTGCGAGAGCGCGAGCCTGACGCGCTCGACACGGGAGGACACCGAGGAGACCAGCGAGTTTACAGACGAGGTAATCCTGGAGGAGAGGTCAGCGCTCCGCGGGCAGACCAGTTCGGCCGCGGCCGACGGCGTCGGTGCCCTGAGGTCCGCGGCGAAATCGCAGAGGGACCAGTCGATCTCGTGCCCGACGGCGCTTACGACCGGGATTTCCGACGCGACCACCGCGCGTACGACGATTTCCTCGGAGAAGGGCAAGAGGTCCTCGAGAGACCCGCCGCCGCGTCCGACTATCAGAACGTCGCCGAGACGGTGGAGGTTCGCGATCTCGATTTGACGTGCTATGGACTCCGCGGCCCCGGCTCCTTGAACCGCGGCCGGCAGGACGGTAACGTCCAATCCGGGGTTGCGCCTCCTGATAATCTGAACGATATCGCGAACCGCGGCGCCGGTAGGGCTCGTGACGACGGCGACGCGGGACGGTATGGCCGGTAGCTGTCGTTTCCTTTCCGCGTCGAACAGCCCCTCGGCGGCGAGACGGCGTTTGCGCTCCTCGATGATCCTGAGAATATCGCCCGTTCCCGCGAGTTGCATGCCATCGACGATGATTTGATAGGTTCCGCGCGCCTCGTATACCGAAAGTGAGCCGGTGGCGTGGACGAGCATGCCGTCGCGCGGGGCGAAACCGAGCGACCTGCTTTTACCCTTGAACATGACCGCGGAGATCGCGCTCGTCTCGTCCTTGAGGGTGAAATAAAGATGTCCCGTGCTCGAAGGCCGGCAGTTCGAAATCTCGCCTTCCACGGTCAGCGCGGGAAACGCCGTTTCCAGGAGTTCCTTCACGCGGGAGGTGATCTCTGCTATCCGGAGCGGGCGATCGACGGCCATGGGTCAACAGTACCATGGAGGGGAAGTTTCCTCAAGCGGACCGTCGAGGTGCCGATATTAGAGGCAGAATGAAAACCCTTGCCATACTCTTCGCGGGAGAGTTGAACGATTATTCCCTGGAACCGCTGTCCGGCGGCCCGTCCGCCTTCGAACGCGCCGTGTCCGCTATGTGCCGAATGCCGGGCGTGAAAGGCCTTTGCATCCTCTCTTCGAGGTCTCATCTCGACGGATATCCCTCGCCTTCTGGCGCCATGCTCGCTGAGCGGGCCGCCGCAGCGGCGTCTTCGGCCGGGCTGGTTCCTTCGTTCGTCGAGGAGGTTTCGTGGACGGTCGAGGGCCTTTTTGCCCGGATGGCCTCAGAATCCGAGTCGTTCGACCGGGTCGCGTTCGCCTTCGCCGACCAACCGCACCTCGACGCGGAATTTTCGGCGAGTCTCTCGGAGCTTCATACCCGCTATGCCGCCGAGTATGCCTTCGCCGACGGTTACCCGCAGGGTCTCGCCCCGGAATTCCTCGCGAGGGGAATCATTCCGGTACTCGCCCGTCTTTCGGAAGGAGAGGCGGGTCGCGTGACGAGGGGAGTCGTATTCGACGTAGTAAAGAAGGACATCAACTCCTTCGACATAGAGACGGATATCGCCGCGACGGATCTTCGGCATTTGCGTCTGACGCTCGCGTGCGATACCGCGCAGGGCAAGCTCCTCTGCGAGGCGCTTGACGGTATTACCGGGGCGAATTACGCAGATTTCGCGCGGGAACGCGCGGTGTCCCTCAGGACGGTACCGAATTTCTACGCCGTTCAGGTAGCGGGACGGTGTCCCTTTGAGTGCGTGTTTTGCCCCTATCCCGGATTTTGCTCGAGCGGAACTGGACGTTCCGACGGAGTGCGCGCGGCATCGCGCTCCGACTCGATGTCCGTGGAGGACTTTTCGCTTCTCGCGGAACGTATCGCCGCGTATTCCGGAACCGCCGTCGTCTCCCTTTCCCTTTGGGGCGAACCCTCCTTTCATCCGGACGTTCCCGCGCTTGTCCGCGCCGTCTTGCGTCATCCCGGACTTTCCGTTCTCCTGGAGACTACGGGAGTCGGCTGGAAGGACGGGGTTCTCGAGTCGGTAGCGTCTGTCGTACGCGAGGCGGGACCGAGAATGGACGGCAGGAGGCCGATTGACTGGATCGGCTCGCTCGACGCGACGACCGTCGAGAGGTATGCCTCGTTGCGCGCCGCGCCCGCCGAAGGCGCCGCGCATCCTTCGGCCTTGTACGCCGAGGCCGTTTCGTTCGTGGATCGGGCGGCGGGACTGTTCCCCGGGTCGGTTTGGCCGCAAACGCTGCGCATGACGGGAAACGAGGAGGAACTCGAGGCCTTTTACCGTCATTGGAAAGGGAGGCTCGGTCGCGTGATAGTGCAGAAACACGATCACTTTTGCGGAACCATCGCCGACCTTCGCGTAGCCGACTTGTCGCCGCTCGAGCGGCATCCCTGCTGGCATATTACCCGCGATATGAGTATACTCATCGACGGAACCGTGCCCCTGTGCAGGGAGGACTTGTACGCGAACCGTTCTTTCGGGAACGCGTTGCGCGATAACCTGCACGATATCTGGGCCGGCATCCGAACCGTGTACGAACACCACGTGAACGACAACTTCGAGGGGATGTGCGGAGCCTGCGATGAGTACTATACCTGTAATTTTTAACGAGAAAAAAGTACCGCATACGATCGTCGGCGGAACCGTGCGAAAAACCGACGAGGACGCTTCTCCGTTCAGCGTGATCCTCCTTAACCGGGGAGGGAGGTACTATCGTTCCGCGGTTTTTTCGAATCTCGAGGCCGCGGGATGTTCTTCGGTCATTTCCGTGGAGCTTTCGAACGAGCCCTACGACATAGAGAACCTGTCGGTCCGGTTCCCGTCGGTCAAGTTCCTCGTCCCGCTCGAGAAGGTGACCGTCGGCGAGATGATCAATACCGCCATGGCCGAGGCGTCGTCGCCGCTCGTCCTAGTCGTGTGGAACGACGTGAAGGTGACTCCGTCGAGCGTCCCCGCGCGTCTCGTTTCCCGCGTGCGGGAGGAGGGAATTCTCTGCGCCGCGCCGGTTCTCTCGAGCGAACGGCTCGAGATCCTGCCGGTGCAGATGGTACCCGCCCTCAACAAGGCGTCGTTCCAGGTGGAACCGATGCCGTGCCACCGAGACGCGTCCCCGACCGTCTACCCCTTCGATTTCATGGGGATATACAACCGGGAGAAGTTCGTTCAACTCGGCGGTTTTGACCACAGGATACGAAATCCCTACTGGCAAAACCTCGACTTCGGATTCAGGGCGCACCTGTGGGGCGAGCGCGTACTCCTCATGACCTCGTTCCGTCTCGCGTACGAAAGCGAGGTACCGCGCGAGGACGTAACTGCGGATGGCTCGTATATGTCCTTCTTTCTCAAGAATATGCTCGCGGTTTACCGCAAGGACGAGGCCGTCGTTCCGATCGTCCGTTTTTTCCCGTTCGCGGCGAGATCCGGGATGAATCCGTTCGACGCCTGGTCGAGTTTTTCCTCGGCAAGGAAGTGGGTTCGCGTAAACCGCTACCGCTTCGCGCGCGACGCGGTTTCCCTCGTGCGCGACTGGGAACCGTGCGTTCAATGACGCGAAACTCACGCGTCACCGCCGTGTTCTTGCAGGCACGGCTCGATTCAACGAGGCTCCCCGGCAAGGCCCTGCTCGATCTCGAGGGGAAGGCCGTCATTTCACGCGCGATGGATTCCCTTCGTTCCGTTTCCGCCGACAGGTGGGTGCTCGCGTGCGACGAGGCCTCGAGGGAGCGACTCGAGCCGGTAGCCTCGGCCTCCGGATTCGAATGCGTCGCCGGCCCGAAGGAAGACGTTCTCGCGCGCTTTTGCCTGGCGATAGAGAAAACGGGGGCAACGACGGTGCTCCGGGCCACCGGCGACAATCCGTTCGTCTTCGCGGACGCCGCCGACGAAAGCCTTCGTCGTTTCGAATCGCTCGCCGTATCTGGAACCCCTTGCGACTATTTCACGCTTACCGGTTTGCCTCACGGCGCCGGCGTCGAGGTCTTCGACGCGAGGCGGCTCGTCGAGGCGTGCCGCCTCACCGACTCGCCCTACGATCACGAACACGTAGGTCCCGCCATGTACGCGCATCGCGAACGTTTTTCCTGCGTGTTCGAGGCCGCGCCGTCAAAGTGGCGTCACGAGCGCGCGCGCGTGACGATCGACACGCAGGAGGATTACGAAAGGGCTCGCGCGATCGCCCGGCGACTGCTTTCCCGGGGACTTTCCTGTCCCTTCGCCGGAGAAGACGTCATCGACGCGTGGAGATACGTGGACGAGCCGATACTCGCGGTAGCCGCGCTCGGCCCCGGTACGGGGCATCGCGTACGCGTCAGGAGTATCGCTTCCGCACTGTCTGCCGACCGTCGTGTCGTCGAGGCGCTGTGGGACTCTCGCGACGAAAGCCTCGTCGTCGCCGATTCGCGAGTCGGCCCGCGCGCCGACGGCGATTCGGGAATTCCCGCGCGCGCGGCGCTCGTGATAACGGACGCGTTTCGGTCAAGCGCGCGTCTCGTGAGACGCCTTTCCGAAATCGGCCCCGTCGTTGCGTTGGACGACGGCGGGGAGGGCAGGGACTATGCCGATTACGTGCTCGACATACTTCCCGGTTCGGGCGACGGATTGTCGCCCGCGAACGCCGTCGATCCAGCTTTTTTGCCGCTTCCCGAACGTCGCAGGGACGTTACGCGTGAAACCGCCGTGGCGTTCGACTCGGCACTCGTCGTGGCGGGAGGCGAAGACGCGTCTTCCCTCGCGTATCCCACCGCCAGATGTCTTTCCTCGTTCCTGCCGAACGTGACCGTCATCGACCCTTCGTGCGCGGTCGAACGGCGGGAAGGGAATCTTCGCGTCGTCGGATCGGTACCGAATCTCCGCGAGCGATTGTTCGAATACGACCTTGTCGTGACGCATTACGGGTTTACCGCTTTCGAGGCCCTAGCGGCCGGCTCGCGCGTCATCCTCTTTTCGCCGACCCGATACCACTACCGTCTTTCCAGAAAAGCCGGCTTTACCGTCATGCCTCCCGGCGGGATCGGTACGCGAGCGCTCAGGGCCGCGTGCGCCGCGTCCGTTCGTCCGGCTGGCGTTCCGGCGGTCGTGACTCCCGATACCGCGCGCAGGGATTTGCCCGCGGAACTCGCGCGACTCGCGTCGGGTATTCGCGTCGCGTGCCCGCTGTGCGGTTCGACGGAACGACGGCGGACTCTCTCTCGCGCGCCCGACAGGACCGTGGTCGCCTGCGCGTCTTGCGGAATGTCCTATCTCGCGTTTCACGTCCCCGGCGGAAAGCCCTACGGAGAGTCCTACTTTTTCGACGAATACCGGGCGCAATACGGAAAGACGTATCTCGAGGATTTCGCCGCGATACAGTCGAGGGGTATCGGGCGATTGAGGAGAATCGACCGCGCGCTGCGAACGGGACGACAGAACGGAACGCGAAAAACGCGCGGGGATACGGGGCCGTCGGGCGTGCCGTCGGTGTTCGACGTCGGCTGCGCGTACGGTCCGTTCCTCGAGGCCGCCCGCGAATACGGATGGACCGCGCGCGGTACCGACATCTGCGCCGAGGCCGTCGCCCACGTTCGGGACGTCCTCGGGATTCCCGCCGTGCGATCGGCCTTCCCCTCGCTCGACGACGCGGACGTTCCCCCGCCGGGAAGGTTCGACGCGGTTACCCTCTGGTTCGTACTGGAGCACTTTGACCGACTCGACCCGGTTTTCGGAAGAATCGGTTCGCTTTTACATCCCGGCGGGGTGCTCGCGTTTTCCACGCCGTCCGCGGGAGGAGTCTCAGCGCGGAAAAACCGGAACGCGTTTTACGGAAACGGTCCCCTTGACCATTACACGGTGTGGCATCCGCGCACGACGCGAAAGCAACTGGCCTCGCGGGGATTCGTCGTTCGACAAATCGTGTCGACCGGGCATCATCCCGAGCGCTTCCCGTTATCCTCGCGCGTTCGACCCGGTTCCGCGCGATGGAAACTCCTTGAGCTGGCGAGTCGGCTCCTGGGCCTCGGCGATACTTTCGAGGTATACGCCGTCAAGGAACCGACGGCCGCGCCGCGAGCGGGACACCGCTCGCGCGAAGAAGAGAGTGGAGTAAGGGGATGATCAAGAAACGGATACTGATTTTGGGCGCGGGATTCATGCAGGGAGTCGCCATACGGACCGCCAAGGAAAAGGGCTGGCGCGTCGTGGCGGTTGACGGGAATCCTTCCGCTCCGTGTCGGGACATGGCCGACCGTTTCGAACCGATAGACCTCAAGGATACGCGCTCCCTCGTGCGGTTCGCGCGCGAGTTGAAGGAAAAAGGGGGGCTTGACGGCGTGATGACCGCGGCGACCGATTTCTCGGCGTCCGTAGCCGCCGTCGCCGAGGCGTGCGGCTTGCCGGGCCACAGTCTCGAGGCGGCGAAGAACGCGTCTGACAAGATTCGCATGCGGGAACGCTTCGCCGAGGCGGGTATACCGTCGCCCGCGTTCGCGGGTCTGGCTTCCTCGGACATACCGATAGCCCGCGGTATCCTTTCCGCGCGCGGAATTGGCTTTCCCCTTGTCGTGAAGCCGTGCGACAACATGGGCGCGCGGGGATGCCGGCGAGTCGATGACGCCAACGCGCTCGACGCGGCCCTTGCCGACGCCGTTCGCTACTCCCGTACCGGGCGCGTTATCGTCGAAGAATACATGGAAGGTCCCGAGTTCTCATTCGAGGCCCTCGTCTTCGACGGTCAGTTCGTCATGACCGGTATGGCCGACAGGCATATAAGCTTTCCCCCGTATTTCATCGAGATGGGTCATACGATACCGTCACGGTACCCCTCGAGCGATCTCGCGGCTCTCGAACGGGTTTTCAGCGAGGCGTCGCGCGTCCTCGGCCTTTCCCACGGCGTCGCGAAGGGAGACCTGAAACTCACGGCACGGGGTCCGATGGTAGGCGAGATAGCCGGCCGGATGTCCGGCGGCTACATGTCGGGTTGGACCTTCCCGTATTCCTCCGGAGTCAATCTTACCGCCGCGGCGCTCGACCTTGCCGTCGGCGTCCGCCCCGTCGGACTGACGGGCGGCACCGGAGCCTTCTGCGCGGAACGGGCCTGGATATCCATACCTGGCGTCGTCTCCGAGGTGACGGGACTCGAAGCGGCCCGCGCTCTTCCCGGCGTACGTGACGTTTTCCCGAGGGCGCTCGCCGGTGACAGGGTTACGTTTCCCCGGAACAACGTCGAAAAGTGCGGAAATGTCCTCGCCGTCGCGGATGATTACGATACCGCCTCGAGGCTGGCCGAGTCAGCCTGCCAATCGGTTTTTCTCAGGCTCGCCCCGCGTAACGTCGAAACGGACGCGTTTTTGAACCGCCATGCGGATTCCCAGTTTCCGCCGTCGGCGTTCGCGTTCGATCTTTCAAGTCCCGACGGACAGCGCTCGCTTGAATCGGTGATCGTCGGACACGGCCCGATCATGATGCCGAAACAGCTCGCCCGGGCCGTCGACGAGTCGGTCGACTGGCAGGGACGCACCCTCAGAAAGGCCATTGAGTCGGCGTTGACGATTGAACCCGGGTTGCGCTCCGCCTTGAGCGAAAGCGATTCCCGTTCCCCCGCTCTCTGGAAGGCCTTGATACGAGGCGGAATTCAGGGGATAGTATACGCCTATGACTGTAATCGCCCGTAGTTTCGGAAGGCGCGCGCGTTCGGTTCGTGCCCTCGCGTTGGTCGTCATTCTTGCCGCTTCGGGATCCCTGTACGCCGAGAGCCAGGGTATCGAATTGACGCTCCCCGAGCTTTCGGAACGGCTCAAGGCGAACGCCTTTTGGGATCCCCTCAGCGGCGTCGTCATACTCAGGAAAAACGGCCATCTCGCCAACTTCCGTCTTGATGACGAGTTGGTGATCTTCGATCATGACGAGTTCGCCCTGTTGGACGCCCCGAAGCGAAGCGGGAAAGGACTCTTGGTTACTCCCGCTTTTTTGGAAAGGATAGCCTCGTTTTTCGACACGTTGCCGCCCCCCGTTTCCTATAGGGTAGGCGCGATTTTGATCGATCCGGGACACGGGGGCAAGGATCCCGGAGCCATTGGCTCGGTTAAGGTCAACGGGACCAAGGTGACCGTTCGAGAGAAAGACGTCGTGCTGAAAGTGGCGCTTGACCTTCACAAGCGGCTCAAGAGTACCTGGCCGGACAAGCAAATCCTGTTGACGCGATCCGGTGATACCTTTCCCAGTCTCGAAGACAGGGTAGAGAAGGCTAACTCGGTCAAACTCAAGCCTCATGAGGCGATTCTCTATATATCCATACACGCCAACGCGGCGTTCAATACGTCTTCTTCGGGATTCGAAGTTTGGTATTTGACCCCGGATTACCGGAGAACCGTCATTGACAAGACCGAAACGGCCTCGAGCGACATACTTCCGATCCTCAATTCGATGATGGAAGAGGAATTCACTACCGAAAGCATCCTTATCGCCAAAAGCGTCATGGAAGGATTGAATTCGCAGATCGGCGCGTTGAGTCCGAACCGAGGGATTAAGGAAGAAGCGTGGTTTGTCGTCAGAAACGCCAAGATGCCCAGCGTACTGGTCGAGCTAGGATTCGTGAGTAATCCGGCAGAGGCGAGGTTATTGGCGAGCGACGAGTACTTGAAGAAGTGTTCGACCGGTATATATAATGGGTTGGCGGCTTTTATCGCGCATTTTGAAGGCTCAAGAGGATTCACGGCACAAAGATGAAAGAAATCTATGAACAGGTACGCTCGTATGTCAGGACCACCGGACGGCGCATACAGGAAACGCATCCGGTGATACAGGGAGTGGCGTTTTTAGTGGTGGTAGTCGTGCTTTTTGTCTCCTTTTTTTCCATTATAACCCGTTCCCCGCAAAAACGGACGGTATTTTTTTTCCCCCATAGCCAGAAAAACGGAATTAGGACAGAAATCAGGTATCTTCCGGAGAAAGGGGAACAGTCGGAACGTTTTACGCTTTTCCTGAACGAGTTATTGCTTGGACCCATTCCGCCGGACCTTTTACCCTTGTATCCTACTTCCACACGGCCGATCAGGGCCTTTATTCGGGGTAGCGAGGCTTTTGTCGATCTTTCCCCCGAAGCGGAAGACTATTTGGAGATTGGCGTCGCGCCGAATCTGGCGTATGAAGTTTTTAAAAAAAATGTTTGTACAAATTTCAGAAATGTTGCTAAAATAAACCTGTATATCGGCGGAAAAGAGGTATATGGCGGTAGTCCAGAAGCCAACGCGGGGACCTTTGATAAAAAGCGTTGACAAAAGGGATTACTTACGTATACTTATATCTTGACCGGGCAATACTACGTGCTTTTTTTAAAGGAGCTTCGAATGAAAAGGAAATTCATAATTGTTGCGATCGCCCTGCTTC
>JAEWMY010000051.1 GCA_023393015.1 Spirochaetota bacterium | reverse complement strand
CCCCCCGGAACCGATGGCGGTAATCGACTGTATGATATTCCAGCCCGATCCGAGCTCGTCCACGTACGGGTCCAGGAATACGATCAAGCGCATTATCTGATAGTCCCTCAGAACGTGCGACGCCCCGATGGATCCGAGCAGAGCGAAGATCACGAGCCCCGTCGCGAACGCAATCCAGTAATAGTACTTCGCCTTGAACAGAACGTGTCCGATCACGCCGAGTATCGAGATAATCGACAGCGCGACGAGGGCTATCAGCGTGAATCGCATCTCCGTCAGTATCCGTACCGCGGGAATCGCGGAGCGATGAATCGAGGTTTCCCACAACGGCAATACCGTGAACAAGACGGTCAACGCTCCCCCGAAAAACACCATCGCGAGATACCTCAGCGGTACTTTCGCCATGAAGCACATCGCGAGAAATATGGGAACGTAGACGGATGCCGTTCCGAGATCGGGCTGGGAGAGTATCAAGAGCATGGGAACGCACATGATCGCGAGGGCCTTAGCGAAGCGGGCGAACGGGCTGTCGGTTCTCCGCGAGCGGTCGAGGAACCAGGCGAGATACACTATGTACACGAGCTTCGTGAACTCTGACGGTTGTACCCCGAACTCGCCGATACCGATCCAGCTTTTCGCCCCGTTGACATACCGACCGAAAATCCTCGTATACAGGAGAATGACCATCATTACGGCGAACATGAGCGAGGTCCTGTCCGCGTATCTTCTGTAATCGGTGAACGTCACGACGCCGAGTATGACGACTCCGGTTACCGCCCAAACTATTTGCTTGATGTACTCTTTCGATACGTTGACGCCCTCCGAGTTTATCCCCGAAGAATAGATGAACAGGATACCGGTCGTCGACAGCAAGACCGTCGCGAGGAAGATCATATAATCGAAATACGTGAAGTTCCTGATGTTCATTCCCGTCGTCCCCTTGGCCCCGCGATAAACCTGAATCCGAGCTTGTCAACGGCCTCGTCATACGTCTGATCGGCGAATATTCCCTGGAAGATGATGTTCGTCGCGTACGGAGCCCACCATTCCCAGGGATTCGTCGCCTCGACCATTACGACGACGACGACCGCTTCCTCGGGAGGGGCGTCGTAGGGCCCGTAGGCCACCATCCAGGAGTGCCATCTGTCGGCGAATCCAACTTCGGCGGTTCCAGTCTTGCCGGCGGTTTTCACTACCTTGTTGTTCATCGGAAACTGGGCGGTTCCGTCGGAAATCACGTACCGCATGTCCTCGCGCACGCGCGCGAACACGTCCTGGCCGATATTGCTCTTGTGAAGGATCTCGGGCGTTTTAACCTCGAGTACCGTGTTGGAAACCGGATCGTGCACTTCCTTCAGGAGGTGCGGTCGGTAAATCGTTCCGCCGTTCACGATCATCGCGACCGCGTTCGCCATCTGCAGCGGAGACGTGAGGAGGTATCCCTGCCCGATGGACATGTTCATCGTGTCGCCGCCCAGCCATCGCTCGTGAAACTTCCGTTCCTTCCATTGCGGAGTCGGCACGAATCCGGCGGTCTGGCTGGGAAGGTCTATGTTGACAGACTGGCCCAAACCGAACTCGAGCGCGTAGGACGATATCCGTTCGACGCCCAGGTTGTCGCGGCCGACGACCCAGTAGTACACGTCGCATGACTGCGCGAGGGCGTTCTTCAAGTCCACGGGACCGTGTCCCGGTCTCCTGATATGGCAGCGAAACAGGCGGTCACCGTACTCAATCTCCCCGTGACAGTCGATCCTCTTGTCGGGGGATATCGCCGACTCCTCGAGAAGCGCGGTGGACATGATTATCTTGAACGTGGAGGCGGGAGGATAGCTCGCGTTGACGACGCGGTTCAGCAACGGATTGTTCTTTTCGGCGAGCAGCTGCTGGTACGCCTCGTTCGAACTGTCGCTGTTGAACTGGTTCGGATCGAACGATGGATACGAAACCATGGCGAGTATCTCGCCGGTCGAGGGCTTTAGCACGACGGCGGACCCGATCCGCTCGCCCAACGCGTCCTCCGCGAGAACCTGTATCTTCCTGTCGATCGTGAGAACGAGGTTCTTGCCCATTTCGGGAGGCTTCACGCTCGTGCTGTTCTCGATATACCTGCCCTTCACGTCGACAGTCCTGTACTCAAACCCGTCCACGCCGCGGAGAAGCTCGTCGTACTGCTTCTCTATTCCCGCCTTGCCGATGACGCTGTTGGTCGTGTAACCCTTGTTGTAGAATATCTTGAGTTCTTCGCGGGTTATGTCGCCAACGTACCCGAGAACGTGCGCGATAGATCCGGTTTCCACGTAATTGCGGATAGGTTTGGAATGCCACGATACCCCGGGCAATTCGTCGATTCGCTCCGCTATCGACGCGATGGTCTTGTACGGGACGTTCGCCCTGATTTCCACTGACTGAAAGGATCGCCTGATCGTGGCCGGAATTTTCTTTTCGATATCGGCCACGGGAATGTCGATTAACGACGACAGGCGGGATAATACCGTGCTGACCAATTCCTTCGGTATCTCGCCGGGCGTAATGTCAACGGCGAACGAATCGATGTTGAGCACCATCGGAACGGAACCGTTCCTGTCGAAAATTTCCCCTCGTTGCGCCGAGATACGCCTCGATCTCTGAGAGATGTTCCTGGATTGCGTCCGGTACGTCTCTCCCTGGACGATCTGCATGGAAAACAGCTTGAGGACGTACACTCCCATGGAAAAAAAGATTACCGCGGCAAAGGCAACGAATCGGAGGGACCTTCGGTCGTCGCGGGCCATTAGATCCTCCCGTGCCGATACAGCGTCGGAAACATGGCCAACAGCGAAAAAACCACCGGCGTCGATACGCCGTTTACGAGAAGCTCGAGCCAAAAGTCCGGGCCTACGAGACGATAGGTGACGATACCCGGCCCGAAGAAAAAGGAGAGTATCAGGATCAAGCCGGCCTTCAGCACCGTGGCGATAACGCCCATCGAGAACGGGATAACGACGCGGTCCAGGTTGAAGGAACCGGTGAATTTGCCCGCAACGAAACCGGTCACCGCCTTCGTGCAGGCATTGAGCCCGATCGGGGCGGCGGAAAGGAAATCCAGCAGTAGACCCGAAAAGAAACCCGCGGTGCTCCCGATCACGGTACCGTTCGCGAACGAGACGTATACGAGAAGGATAAGCACGAGATCGGGCACGATCGGCAGAAAAGAGACGTTAGAAAGGATGGTCGCCGATACGAGGGAGAGGAATAAGGCCGTCACGCACGTCCACGCCAGTACGCGTCCCATCAGTTATCTCCTCCGGTTGCCATATCAAGCACGAACACGCTCTCGAGTCGGGAGAAATCGATTACCGGCTCGATGTCGAGTTCGAGCGAGGTTTCGTAGTCGATGCCGCGCACGCGGGAAACGAAGCCGATCGGAACGTCTTTCGGAAAGTTGTAATGCTCGCCCGACGCGACGACTCGGTCGCCGACCTTGATTTCGTCCTTCGCGCGTTTCTTCACGTATTTCATTACGAGCGGGGCGTCCTTGCTGCCCTGCCCGTTCACGAGCCCCTCGTAACGGCTCGTCTCGAGACGCGCTGAAACGAAGCATTGATAATCGTACACCGGCATGACGAGGCTCGCGGATCGGCCGACTTGCACGACCTTGCCGACGATTCCGGTGTTGCTTCCCTGAAACGAGATTACCGGCATGTTCTTGCGAATACCGTGGATGGCGCCGCGATCTATGCTTATGCCCGAATAGAGGTTGTTCGGATCGCGACCGATTATCTGCGCGGGTATGTTGCGGACCGCGAGCGATTCCGTGAATCCGAGCATCTTCTTCAAACGCTCGTTTTCGAGCCTCACGTCCGCGATGGAACGTTGCAGGATTTCGTAGTCGTCGAGCCGGGAAACGAGCTCGTCGTATTTCCTTTTCATGTCCGACAGCTCGGAAATGGCCGCCACGGTTCCGGAAAAGAACGAAGTGACCGAATACAATCCGCGTTGCGCGCCGGACATGAACGAGAAGCCGATTCCCCGGAAATTGACGACGAAACCGCCGCTCGAAAAGGCGAGAAACACGCACGACACGATCATGTATACGGTGAGGAGAAAGGTATCGAGACGAAACCTGAAAAGAAACCTTCCGTTTCGCATCAGCCGTTCAGGTTATCGTATACGCTCCGGTCTATCGACATATCCTTGAATATCTCGTAGTACTGACCGGCGCCTATGGCGACGCAATCCATCGGATTCTCGGCCAAAATGACCGGTACGCCCGTTTCCTTGGAGATAAGTTTCGGCAGCCCCTTCAGGAGCGCTCCGCCCCCGGTCATGACGATACCGCGTTCGACGATATCGGCCGCTAGCTCGGGCGGCGTCTGCGCGAGCGTCCTCTTGATCTCCTCTACGATTTGCGTGATGGGATCCTTGAGTGCCTCGCGCACTTCCACGGAATCGATCTCGAGCCTGCGCGGAAGACCGGTAATCGCGTCGGTACCCTTGATCTCGACCTTCTCGATGTTCTTCTCGGGCGACGCGTTTCCGATTTCTATCTTGAGGCGCTCGGCCGTCTGCTCGCCGATGATGAGGTTGTGAACGGAGCGGACGTGCTTTATGATCGCCTGGTCGAACTCGTCGCCGCCGAGGCGGATCGCGTTCGTTACGACCATTCCACCGAGGGAGATTACGGATACCTCGGTGGTACCGCCGCCGATATCGCAAATCATGTGACCCGCGGGCTCATGGATGGGTATCTGGGCCCCGATGGCGGCGGCGAGGGATTCCTCGATAACCTGCACCTCGCGGGCGCCCGCCTTGAACGCGCTTTCCTTCACGGCGCGGTTTTCCACGTCGGTGATGCAACTCGGTATTCCGATAACCATGCGCGGCTTGATCAGTCCGTGTCGGGGAAGGATCTTCGACACGAAATAACGGATCATCTTTTCCGTCGTGTCCATGTCAGCGATAACCCCGTCCTTGAGCGGCCTGATGGCGATGATATTACCGGGCGTTTTCCAGAGCATGCGCTTCGCTTCCGCGCCGACGGCGACCACGCGCTTGGTTCCGCGCTCGACGGCGACGACCGACGGTTCATTGACCACGATCCCCTTGCCGTGTATGTAGATCAACGTGTTGCATGTACCAAGATCGATTCCAATGTCCGCCGACAGACTTTTGAAAAAACCCATATACGAAGCTCCTCCAGCAAAACGTAAGACGCGTTATAAACCGAGTTTTTGGCGCGCTCCGGCATGTACCGGGTTTATCCGAACCGCCTTTCGCCAGGAAGCCCTGGCCTTCACCAAATCCCCGCGATTTTCATATACTACACCAAGTCCGTAGTGCGCGTCAGCAGAATTCGAGTCTTTTTCGAGAATAGCCAGGAATTCCCGCTCCGCTTCCTCGAAGGCTCCGTCGGCGAGAAACATCGAGGCGAGTTCGGCCTTGCACTTGAGCGCGAGCAGCTCGTCGTCGGTCGTTCGAATCGTTTCCGCGAAGTATTGCCGGGCCTTTTCCGCGTCGCCGTTTTTCAGGTAACTCGACGCCAGGGTGTACAGGAGCAGATCCGAGGGTTCCCCGGCAAGGGCCTCGGTGAAGGCGGCGATGGCGACCTCGTGGTTTCCCAAAAGGCTAGCAGCGAGTCCGCGAAACTCGCTCAAGTCCGGATACGTCGCGCCCGATGCGTTCGCGTAATCGAGATACTTCATGGCGAGATCCGCGTAGTAAAAGCCCCGCTGATAATACGCCTTCCCGAGTACGTACGCGATCGGGACACGGTCGTCCGTCGATACGCGATACCATGCGTTTCTCAGAGAGTTGATCGACTCGAGAAGGTACGATTGGGATTCGGAAGAATCTATCTGCGAGACGGATAAATAGTAGGCTGAAAAACCGCGCAGGGATAGCATCTCCCCGTCGAGAGGACGTCGGGAAAGGATCTTGACCGCCTTCTCCCGCGCCTCCGCGTAGTGTCCCCCGTTCCAGTCGCGGTAAACGGACTCGACGGACGGCAAGGCGCCTCCGCGACGCGAAAGGGCCAGCAAGCCCGTAAGCGCGACAGCGGCGGCGACCAGGAAAACGACGAGATAGACCAGCCGTGACGTAAACCAGCTATGTCGACCCGAAAGCAAATACTGTCGTTTGCGCCGGAACGGTTGTATCATCCTCTCAATCCTTCGCCTGGGTTAAAAAAAAGGCAGAGGGCTAATAAGCCGGGTTCTGTCAGCCGTCGTTATCCACAAGGGAACGACGGCCGGAAACCATCTATCTCGGGATACACGTTACCGTGTTCCTCTCGCGGTCAACCCGTGAAGTCGCCACCCGTTTCGGGTCGGCACGCGTCCGGGCAAGCCCTTCCGCGCGGCGGTTCCACCGCCATCGGGTCGGAAAACCCTTCACTGCTCGACCTTGCTCCTGATGAGGCTTGCCATGCCGTTCCGTCGCCGGAAACGCGG
This sequence comes from Spirochaetota bacterium, assembly GCA_023393015.1. Taxonomy (GTDB): domain Bacteria; phylum Spirochaetota; class Spirochaetia; order Treponematales; family Treponemataceae; genus Teretinema. The sequence goes on along the minus strand of JAEWMY010000051.1, from coordinate 104,461 downwards.
TGGGCTCTTACCCCGCCTTTTCACCCTTACGAGCGGAAAACCATGAGGTTTTTCGCCGCGGTATATTTTCTGTGGCGCTGTCTGTTGGCGCGGCCTTGCGTCCGTACCACCCGGCCATTAGCCGGCATCATTTCCGAAGGAGCCCGGACTTTCCTCGACGCGATACCGCCTGAGCGAAACCGCGCCGCGGTTCCCACTGCCCTCTGCCGAATTATTCGTAGTCCATCTTCCCGTCGTCGCCGTCCTCTTCGTCGCCGACTTCGTCTCCGCCGTCGTCTTCCTCGTCCTCGTCCATGAAATCGTCGAGGTCCGAGAGGCTTCCGGCGTCCTCATCGTTGAAGAACTCGCCGTCGTCCTCGGAGTTCTCCAGATAATACAGTATTCTGCTGCAATAGGGGCAATAGACGATCTTGTCCCCGACGCGTACCTCGTTGGCGAATTGCGCGGGAAGGATCATGTGGCAACCGGTGCAGACGTTTCCGTGAATGGCCACGACGCCGACGCCCTGCTTGCTCCGGATTATTCGTTCCAGCTTGAAGCGGGTTTCGGGGTTGATTCCCGGGGAAACCTTTTCCTCTTTGTTGGTCAGGCTGGCGAGTTCCTTGTTCATCGCGTTGATCTCGACGGAAAGTTTTGCCTTGCGTTCGCCGAGCTCCTCTTCCTGCTGCTTGATCAATCCCTCCTCGCGCTTCAGCTCCTCGTCAAGGTCCTGGAAGACGCGTTCCTCGCGCTGAAGCTCCTTCCTGACGAGCTGTTCGCGGTCGCCGGCGTCCTTGATTTCCTTGTCGAGCGCCTCGTATTCGCGCTGGGTACTGATGGAATCCATCGCCTTTTCGGACTTCTCGCGCGAGGTTTCCGCCTCGAAAAGCTGGCTCTTCAGCTCCGCTATATGCTGTCGTACGCTGTCGTACTGCTCGCTCTTCTCGATATATCCCTTCTTGAGTCGGGACAGCAGTTCCTCCTGCGTGGAAAGGAGCTTCGGCGCGTCCTTGATATTCGCTTCTACCACGTTCTTCTGCGCCAGGATTTCCTGAAGAGCCTTGAGCTTGTCCAACACTTCCGTCATTACCATATGGATTCCCCTCTTGTCGATTGAATCAATTGTCCAAATAATCCTTGAGCTTGCGGCTTCGCCGCGGGTGTCTGAGCCGTCTGAGGGCCTTCGCCTCAATCTGCCTAATACGCTCGCGCGTAACGTTGAAATAGAGCCCCACTTCCTCGAGCGTGAGCGAATAGCCGTCGTCCAGGCCGAAGCGCATCTTGAGAACCTCTTGCTCCCTCGGCGGAAGCGTCGAGAGCACGCTCCTGAGCTGTTCCTGCAACAGGGTGAACGCGGTCTGGTTCGCGGGATTCTCCACGTCCTTGTCCTCGATAAAATCGCCGAGAAGTGAGTCTTCCTCCTCGCCGATCGGCGTTTCGAGGGAAATGGGCTCGCGGGCGACGTTTTTCACCTGCTTGACCCTGCTGACGTTCCACCCGAGCTGTTCGGCGATTTCCTCGTCGGTCGGCTCGCGGCCGAGCCGCTGCATGAGCTGTCGGCTCTCGCGCACGACCTTGTTGATCTGCTCGATCATGTGCACGGGAACGCGGATGGTGCGCGCCTGATCCGAAATCGAGCGCGTGATGGCCTGCCGGATCCACCAGGTCGCGTAGGTCGAGAACTTGTATCCCTTGCGGTACTCGAACTTTTCAACGGCCTTGATGAGACCGATGTTTCCTTCCTGCACGAGGTCGAAAAAGTGGAGTCCCCTGTTCGTGTATTTCTTCGCGATCGATACGACGAGGCGGAGGTTGGCGTTGATAAGCCGGTCCTTGGCGCTTTTCATCATGACGCGCCCGCGGTGTATCTCTCGCGCCATCGAGATGATCTGCTCGACGGAATTCTCGAAGTCGTACTCGAGTTTTCGGAGCTTCCTGTTGATGACCTGGATCTGGGTATAAATTTCCTTTATGTCGTTCGCGCTGATGCCGAGCTCCGATTCGAGCTTCGAACGCTCGCGCGCTATGGCGAGGCGCTTGCCGAGGTTCCTGAGCTCGCCGTAATCGGAAAGCCTCAGTTCCTTTTCCTTTTTTTCCTGCCTGCGCCGGTACTCCCTGATTTTCCGGGTCGCCTCGACGAATTTTTCGGAGAACCGGTCGATTTCCTCGGACTGGATCTCCGATTCCTGCAGAATAGGCAATATCTTGTTCCGGCTTTCGAGAAGCTCGGGGTCGTCGAAGATACTCGCGATCTGGTCACGCTCGAACAGTTTTTTCTTGAGCGCCATGTACAGCTTCATGTCGGGAAGGACGGACTTGAGAACCTCGCCGTACAATTGCTTGAGACGCCGCTTTTCGGCCATCTCCTCGTTGAGCTCCTTTCGGGGCTTGTTGCTTTCGTGCGGATCTATCTTGGAAAAGGCCTTTTGGGCGATACCGTAGAACTCGGGTATGATCATACCCGAATGCTTGATGACGTCCTTGATGATGTTTTCGCCGTCTTCCATTTTTTTGGAAAGCTCGACTTCCTGTTCCGCGGTGAGGAGGTTTTCCTTTCCGATTTCCCGCAAATAGAGCCGGATAGGATCGTCGATCGAGGAATCCTTGTCGCTGTATACGAGCCGTTTCCGCTCGGACTCGTCGGCCTTCTTGACCTCTTCGCGGACGTCTTCCTCGCTGGCCGGGTCTTCCTCCAGGATCTGGATCTTGTTTTGCTCGAGTATGACGAGCACTTGATCCATCTTTTCCGAGTTGACTATGGTCTCGGGCAGGAGGTCGTTAACCTCGTCCCAGCTGAGGATTTTTTTCTCTTTCGCGTAGTCAAGCAGCTTGGCGACAGCAGGATCGAGTGCGAGATCCGTCATTCGTTCATATCCTTCAAATTTTTCAGTTCTTCGTCAATGCCCTGTTTCTCGGCCACCATCTCCGTGATGGCCTTGGTCTCGTCGGGCGTCGTCCCGGTCAACACGCTTATTCTTGCCACCAGGCGATTCCTCCGTTTCTCCAGCGTGTTCTTCCGGATGAGCCGGATGCCGTCGCAGACGACCTTTTCCGCGTTTTCGGAAAACTCGCCCGAAACGGCGGTTTCCGCGATAAGCGCGGCTATCTCCGGGTTTCCGCAACGCTCGAGCAGCGCGTCGTAGCTCTCCGCGCCGTCCCGATAACACTCCTCGAGAACGATAAACAGGTCCCGAGCCGCCTGATCCTCGAAATCGTCCGAAGACAGGCTGTTTCTCATGGTCGGAAAGAACGACTGGTTGACCGCCACGGCTAGCACCGCGCGCAGTTCCGCGCTCCGCCTGAGCTTGCCCGTAACCGAGCCCGCCTGGTTCTCCGACCGAACGGACGGTCCGCGCAGCTCCTTCCGGTCGCGAAAGTCAGCCATAATGGCCTTTTCACTCGTTCCGAACGCGGCGGAAAGCCGATTTACGGTCGATTCCCGCTGGATATCCGAACTCAAGGCATCGATGTATGGAAACAAAAAGGCTATCGCCCGTGTTTTTCCCTCCGGATTACCGACGTCATGACGCCGAGCGGCGGTCGAAACGAGATAATCAAAATCCAGTATAGAATAATCGATACTTTTTTTCAATGCTTCCGGACCTTCATTTTGCAAAATATCGGCGGGATCCTTGCCTCCGGTAATCTCGATAACCCGTACCTCGAATTCCATCTTGCGCAGGAGGAGTATCGCCTTATACGTCGCGGTTTGTCCCGCGGCGTCCGAGTCGAACGAAAGATAGACAGTATCGGCGAAAGAACGGACCATCTTCGCCTGTTCCGGCGTAAAGGCCGTGCCGAGAGGGGCGACCGCTCGCGTTATTCCGGCTTGATGCCACGCCAGTACGTCCATATAGCCTTCGCAAAAGATCACGGTTTTGGTCGACCGAATCTCCGGAAGGGCCTTGTCGAAGGCGAAGAGTGTTTCGCCCTTCTTGTACTGGGGCAAGTCTCCCGAATTGAGATACTTGGGGCCCTCGCCTGAAAGCAAGCGGCCGCCGAAGGCTACGACCTGTCCCTTCCTGTTTCGTATCGGAAAGATCAAGCGGTCCGAAAAGAAGGAGACCTCGGGATATTTCTTCGAAAACAAGCCTGATTTCGCGAGAAAATCCGGAGAATAGCCCTTCTTGCGCAAAAACGAATACAGCCATCGTCGGTCGGCGGGGGCGTATCCGAGGGCGAACGATTCGATGATCGCGGGGTCAACCTTCCTGCCGGCGAGATACGCGCGCGCCGGAGCGCCCATATCCGATTCCGCGAGAAGATAATGAAAGCTGACGGCGACCCTGCCGTATACGTCGATGAGGTCGTCACGCGTCGTGTCGCGGGGAATCGAGTCCGCGTCATGACCGCCCTCGTACACGATTTCGACGCCGGCCTTCCTGGCAAGCGACTCGACCGCCTCCACGAAGGAAAGTTTTTCGAGCTCCATGACGAAGTTGACCGGACCGCCGCCCTTGCCGCACCCGAAGCAGTGATACATCTTGCGGTCGGGTACGACGTGAAACGACGGGGTCTTCTCGTTGTGAAAGGGACAGCATCCCCACCAATCCGACCCGCGACGCTCGAGCCGCGTGTATTCCCCGACCAACGCGACTATATCGACCCGTTGGTTTACCTCGTCGATCGTCGCGGCCGCTATCCGAGCCATCAGTTACCCGCCGCCCTCTTGAGATAATACGTGCGTCCGGCCTCGACGTGCTCGTCGAGGGAAGTCGTAAAGGAATGGCGGCCGGTCGCCGGATCGGTCAACCTGAAATAGAGATACGAGGAACGAGGCGGATTCGCGGCCGCCTCGAGGGAAACGCGGCCCGGATTGGATATGGGTCCCGGGGGCAAGCCGGCCCAAAGATACGTGTTGTAGTCGCTTTGAATCGCGAGATCCTTGGTCGAAAGGCGGGCCGGGTGTTCCTTGCCCTGGATCTCCGTGATGATGTATTCGACCGTGGCGCACGACTGCAGCCCCATGCCGATCTTTATCCTGTTGGAAAAGACGCTCGCTATGAGCGGGGCCTCCTCCGCGATCCGGTATTCGCGCTCGACGATGCTCGCGAGCGTGACGATCCGGTAGAGGCCTTCCCCGTCGCGGGGAAGGTTCGCGATCCCGGCGGTTTTCCTGAAAAAGTTCTCGATCATCAGGGAAACGACCTCGGCGGCCCGCATTCCGTAGGAAAAAAAATAGGTATCCGGAAACAGGAACCCCTCGGCGCTCCCGCCGGGAATTCCGAATCGCGCGAGAACCTCCGCGTCGGAGGCCGCGGATACGAAAGCGCCGGCGTCAACGACACCGGCCGCCGCGAGGTGCCGTGCCGTCTTCGTCAGCGACAAGCCCTCGGGAACGGTAACCCGCAGGTATTCCTGTTTTCCCGACTCGAGCAGTCCCAGTATTTCCGAAGTGGTCCACGCGGCGGATACCCGGTAGGTTCCCGCCTTCAGGGACATGCGGCCGAAGCGCGCGCGAAAATAGGCGTACTCGGCGGACCGAACGAGGTTTTCTCCCGCGAGCGAGGCGCTGATCGAAACGAGGGACGCCCCCTTCGGCACGGCAAACAGCACCTCCGGAGCGTCCGTATCCACGGGACGTTCCGCTACGACGAGATAATACAGGGCCAGGGCGGCAAGGGCCGCAACCACGCCCGCAAAGGCGAGCGCGACGCGAAATGCTATGGTTCGTTTCATTTGAAAAACTCTTCAGCCTCTTCGATAGTCATGTCCCCGTACGCGATACGCTCGAGGAAGGCGTAGAACGCGTCAAGCTTCGCATCCAGAACAGCCTCGTTCCTTCTCAGTAACAGCAACAACGGACGAATCTCCTCGTCCGTAAACGAATAATCGCCGCAAAGACGGGCGCTCATAACGCGATATCCTGCCCCTCGCGGGCGATCTCAATATCGACCTCGCCGGGTCCCGCGTACTGCCGATACCAGTCCGCGGACTGCTTGAGGGTGAATATTTTCTGGTCGGTATACGTCGGTTCGTGATGAAACAACATGAGCCGCTTGACCCCCCAATTAAGGGCAAAATCAACGGTCATGGAAAAGGCGGAATGCCCCCATCCCGTTTTTTCCAGGGCCTCCCCCATCGTGTACTGTGAATCCATAACGAGTACGTCCGCGTCCGCGAAAAAAGCCGCGTTCTCGTCGGTTTTCAGGAAGTTTTCGCGGGTCAATTCCGTATCGGTCGAATAAATGAACTTTTTCCCCGCTTCCTCGATCATAAACGCGATACATCCCCCGGGATGATTCACGTCATGCCATCTGACGCGGGCGGCGCCGATCCTGAACTGACGGTCGTCTCCGGAAAGATGGACGAATTCGAGCTTCGCGCGGAATCCTCCCGGACCCTGCATCGGCACGGGAAAATAGGGGGATTTCATCTGATCCTCGAGAAGCCGTTCGAGATCGGGATTCGCGCTGTAAAAGACGATCCGGTTTCGGGGATCGAAGGCCTGGGAAAAAAACGGCAAGCCCTGGATATGGTCCCAATGAAAATGCGAGAAGAGGATATGATACGTATTCCCGCCCGAGGAGTACGCGGGCCGTTGCCGGAGACTGAGGGACAATTCGCGAAGTCCGCTCCCCGCGTCCAGGATTATACATTCCCCGGCCGAGGTCTCGACTTCCACGCACGATGTGTTACCGCCTATGGTTCCGAAAAGCCATTCCGGCAAGGACGCGAGAAAACGCTCGCGGGAATCGGCCGAATCGACGTCTTTCGGCGTTATACGCTGAACGACGGCCGCTATACGGTTTTGAATCTGCAATGGCGAAAGCGGAGAGGGTATGGACCCCCGGACTCCCCAAAAATGAATCTTCATCTGCGGCATCCTTTTCTGCGTTTCCTCTAGTCTCGCGGTTTCTCCGGCCTCCGAATATACGGCTCCCTTCTTCTGGCCTCGAGACACGCCTCGATCTCTTCGAAACCGTGCAGCGGCCCCGCGTTAACCCCGGGGCACTCGCGGGCGTTGGCCTCCCACCAGTCCCTGTCCGCGAGGAGGGACGGCCAAAAGGGATACGTCGAGCATTGAAGCGGCCTGGATTCGTACGCGACGCATCCGCCGTCCCATAATATACAATCATAACCCGGTTTTTCCAAAAGGCACAGAACTTCCTGACCGTCGCCGCGTGAAACCCACCTGCAGTATCGCGTAATGAAGCCTTCACGATCAAGGCCGGACCATGCCATGAGCGCCGCCAGATCCCGCTCGGAAAGGTACACGAACCCCGGATCATGCCTGCAGCACGCGGAGCATTGAGCGCATTGAAAGCGCAATCCGTTCCGGTAAAAGACGTCATCCATGCAAAGCCCCCGTAACGCGAAATCCGCGAAGAGCGAAAAAACGACAGAAAAAAAAAGCCTTCCTTGTTGCAAGGAAGGCTTTTGGGGAGACAAGGATTCGAACCTTGGAAGGCTGAGCCAACAGATTTACAGTCTGCCCCCTTTGACCGCTCGGGAATCTCCCCATGAAAGAAACGCATCGCTTACAGCCCAGCCAACTCAGGGATTCGAACCCTGGACCCCGAGATTACAAATCACGTGCTCTGGCCGACTGAGCTAAGTTGGCAACGCGAACGAGCGCAAATCTATCGTAACGACCGGAAAAAGTCAAGTCATCGCGCTCGCATGTCTTCGGAGACGACGGAATCGTAGTACGGAAGGTAGCGTTCCTCGATTATGCGTTCCCAATTACACCGCTCACGCACGTGCCGTGCCGCGAAGCGGATGATGTTCGAGTAGCGCTCGATGTGCCCGCAGCCCCTTCCCGGCGAGTCTGCTACCCTACCCGCATGCTCGAGCAAGATGCCCGCGAGCACGGAGGCCGACGCGCCGTGATCCTCCGAACGGTACAGATAGCCGTTGCGTCCGTGAAGTATCTTCTGCAAGCCGCCGACGGCGTGGGCGATGGGTATCGTTCCGAATAACTGACCGATATAATCCTCGAGGCCGCAGGGCTCGAACAGGCTCGGAAGGACGAGAAAATCCGATTGCGCGACGGTAAGCCGAGCGAGCGCACGCTCGTATCCGCGGATGAACGCGAACCGTCCCCGATAAAGCCGAGACATCTCCATCAACAACGCCTCGAGATCTGACGATCCCTGCCCCAACACGACGAATCGGGAGTGCTCCGACCTCGCGAGCACGGTTCGCGCCGCCTCGACCAGTGTGTCGAGGCCCTTTTGCCAGACGATCCTTCCGTGATAGGCGAAGTATACCGCGCGAGGGGCGTCGTCGAGCGTGCCGAAAGCGGCTAATTCGCCCGTCGTCGGAAATCGGCGCAGCAACCCGATAAACGAATCCCGACAGCGGTATTTTCCCGCGAGATCGCCTGTTTCCGGGTTGAAGGCGTACGGAAGGCAGGACCGCGCCGTATCTGAAGGTTCGTATCGATGCGCGTCGATCCCGTTGACGATTCCCTCGATCGGCGTACCCCTCCGCGCGAACTCGCCCGACAGTCCCTCCGAAAGCGAATCATATGCGGGCGAGACTAGTTCGTCCGCGTACCAGGGCGAGACGGTGGTAAGGTTTCCGTAACACGCCGAAAGCAAAAACGGCTCGACGTTTCCGTTCAGGCAAGCCTTCGAAAGAACGTCCTCGGAAAGTCCCGTCAGGGATGCGGCTCGGGGGATGCCGGGAATTACCTGTCTGTAACCGGGGCCCGCGTTGTGGATCGTCGTCACGAAGGACGCGCGGGAAAACACGGATGTCCATTCGGGCGCCGTTCTCGCCATCGCGGGAAGACAGGCGGTATGGGCGTCCTGGCAGTGCACGATATCTGGCGCGCTTCCGACGAACCGCGCGTATTCGAGCACGCACTTTTGAAGCACGACGTTCATGCAATCGCCGTCGTGATGGCCTTTGCCCCGCGTCGCGCCGGGAACGACGCCCTCGTCGAGAGCCGAATAGACGTACACCTCGCGTTTGTCCAGGAACAAGCCGGCGGAAAGAAGGACGATCCGCACGCCGTTGACAGTCAGTGTCGAGAACACGACCTCGTGATCCTCCCCGAGCACGCGAACGCTACAGGAGAACAGGAACGAGCCTTCCTGGCTCACGCATCCGTATCGGGGAAGCATGACGGTTATCCCGAGGCCCCGGCGAGCGAGGCCTTCCGCGAGCGAACACGCCACGTTCTTGACGCCGCCCGCTTCGGCGATTCCGGCGTACTCGCGCGTTATTACCCAAACCGAGCGAACCCGGCTTGTCATTCGGAACGGTCCGCGCCCGATCGAGACGTCGACAGGTCGGGGCGCAAGGCCTCGGCCCCGTTCATGTATACCGGTACGACCCCGCCCGTTCCCCGCCATGTTATCAATACGCGTATGACGCGCGGCAACATGCCGGAAACGGCCGGTTCGGCCGCCGCGAACAGGGGAACTTCGGAGGCGAGCCCCGCTCTCCGCAACGCGGTAGCCGGGTTGAGGCAATCAATGTCGGGCGTAACCGAAAACATCACGGAAACGACGTGGCGTTCCTTGATGCGGTTTTCGGCGAGTAACGCCCTGTACAGGGCCGGCACTTCCGTCGAAACGGATTCGACGGTGTTCTCGCAGCAAACGGCGCCGCGTACCGCCAGGGTTTTACGGAACAAGCTCATGTGCGGGTATAATAGTTCGCGCTCCGACGGTTTGTCAACGCGTCAGTTTCCGACCGAAACGATCATTACGACACGGGACAGGGCAGCGCAGCAGACCGCCACGACGAAAAGGAACACGCTCACGATCACGGGCAACGCGTATCTCCTGTCTCCCGCAAACAACAGGAACGCGGAAGGGACGACGGTAAAGACGGAAACGAGAGAAAGGGCCACGGACACGATCGACAACAGCGTCAACAGCAACCGTTGCGTGGAATCGAGAAAATACTGAACGTTCCCGAAGTAGTAAAAGGCCGCCAGACCGATCGAAAACGCGCCGAGAAACAACGTCGTCCGGTACAAAAAGCGGAGGGTCAGTAGTTTGCGTCTTTTCCTGTCCATAAAAGTGCTGTATACTCCCTCGTAACGACTATACAGCCATTCCAACGCTTGTAACAGGGGCCACGCATGAAAAAGTTTTTCGTATCGCTACTCGTAATCGCCCTTCTCGCGGGTGGCGTATTCGCGTTCGGATGGAGCGCGCTTTTTATACCACGGGGCTCCGTCGGCGTGTTATCGAGCAAAACGGGCGGCGTCGACCCGACGCCCATCATGCCGGGGGTCTTCGCGTGGCATTGGGAGCGTCTGATACCGACGAACGCGGAGACGATCTCCTTCGCGCTTTCACCCCTCACTCGAAGCGTTTCGGTCGGGGGCAACCTTCCGTCCGGCGAAACGTACGCGTCCATGCTCGGCGGGAAACATTCGTTTTCCTGGAAAGCGGAGTGCGAGATATCGTTCCGCGTTTCGGCGACGCGACTGCCCTCGCTTGTACGCGATCTCGGCATTCGCGATCAGTCGGCCCTGGACGCATGGGCGAACGAACGGATCGCGGAACTCGTCGAAACGGCCGTCTCGTCGGTCGTCCCGGCGGCTATAACCTCCGCTTCCCCGTCCGCGCTCGAAGTCGGCGCGAACCAGGCTATCGAACAAGACGTTTCCGCCCGCCTTTCCTCTCGGCAAAACGACCTTGAGATCGTGTCAGTATCGGTGAGCCTCGCCTCGGTCCCCGATATCGCGCTCTACGAGGCGACGGCGGCCGCCTGGAAGGAGTATACCGACCAACGAAACGCCCGGCTTTTTTCGGCGGCAACGGTCGAGGCGGAAGCGGCCTTCGCGGAATACCTGCAATTCGAGCGCTTCTCGCGCCTCGGAGAGGTGCTCACCAAATATCCGGTACTCATCGACTACCTCGCGGTGATGAAAAGCGAGGAAACCGAGGCGCTCAAGGCCTTGCGCTCCTATAAATAAGAGATTTTCAGCTCCCCACTCGCCGGCAGGACGACCAAAAAACGTCCCGCCCCCGCGTCTATCAGCGCGCGCGTCCCGTCCGCTCGGTTGCTGAGGCTGTAGTCTCCCGCGTCCCAGTCTAGGCCGTCGATTCTCCAGTGCAGTCCCTCGGCACGGCATGTCCTTCCCGCCGACGCGCCGGCGCGCGGCACGACGGGAAATACCGAAAGCGGCATCGTTTCCGAAAGCCCCTCGATACCGAGCCGCGCGCGACGGGTTCCTCCCTCGACGACGGCGACGATCGTTTCGGCGGAAATCCAGAGCTCGGGGAAATAGTCCCTCCGGAACAGGTCTTCTATTCCGAATAGATGATCGAGTCGCCCGCCGCCGCCGCCCACGAGCACGACTTCGTCGACGCCGCGCCTTGCGAGAGCCGTAAGCGCGATCTCCGTGTCGGTATAATCCTTGTCCACGTCCCATCGTTCCACGCGATCCGGCGGAAGGGAATCAAGAAGCGAACGCGAACGGATGCTGTCCATGTCTCCGACCGCCAGATCGGGCACGACGCCCGCGCGCAAGGCGGCTTCGAGCCCGGAATCCGCGGCGACGGAATATTCATAGTTTCCGAAAAAGAGCGCGGCGATCGCCATGTCCGGCATCTCGCCACCCGTAAACAGCAAACCCCGCATGTATCCTCGCTTGTATTGGCCGAACCCTTTTGAGTATACTCCAAACGCGATGGACAGAGTACCCGTACCCCGCGACCTCAAGGATTTTTCCCGTATTTTCTCGGACGCGGGCCATCGCGTCTACCTCGTCGGAGGCGCCGTCCGCGACCGATTTCTTGGCAAGAAAGCCGAGGACTGGGACGTCGCCACCGACGCGTTGCCCGAGCAAGTCATGGCCATCTTTCCCCGCGTGATTCCGACGGGAATCGAGCACGGCACCGTGACTATCCCGTTTCGCGGACACGCGATCGAATGCACGACATTTCGCGCGGAGTCGGAGTACACCGACGGACGAAGGCCCGATTCGGTGAGATACGACGTGACGATCGAAGAGGACCTTTCCCGACGCGATTTCACCATGAACGCGATAGCGGTATCGCTCCCGGACGGCGCGGTGGTGGATCCCTTCGGCGGACGGGACGACGTGTCCCGGCGGATCATCCGGGCCGTCGGAGATCCCAGCGCGCGCTTCGCCGAAGACGGCCTTCGCCCTTTACGGGCGGTTCGGTTCTCAGCCCTTTCAGGTTTCGGGATCGACGAGGCGACGCTCAACGCGATTCCCGCCTCGCTCGGCGTGACCGCGAAGGTCGCGCCCGAACGCGTACGAGATGAATTGCTCAAGCTCCTTTCGGCGCCCGACCCCCTGACGGCTTTCGGCTATATGGAAACAACGGGCCTTATGGAACTCATACTTCCCGAACTTTCGGCATGCCGTGGCGTCGAGCAAAAAGGCAGACACCGGCATGACGTACTCGATCATATTCTCCTGACGTGCTCCGCGTGCCCGCGAGAAGTGCCCGAGATTTCGCTCGCGGGCCTTTTCCACGACGTCGGGAAACCCTCCGTCCGAGCCTTTGACGCGAACGGCGCGGTAACCTTTCACGGACACGAAACCGCCTCGGCGAGGATCGCCCGATCCGTCATGACGAGGTTGAAGTTCCCGAACAGGACGATCGCCCGCGTCTGCCACCTCGTCGAGCAGCACATGTTCCACTATGAATCCTCATGGACGGACGCCGCGATTCGCCGCTTCGTCGTGCGCGTCGGAACGGACGAACTCGAGCCGTTGTTCGCGCTCCGCGCGGCGGACTCCTTCGCGATCTCCGGCGTTCGCGGAGAACCGCCCGAGATCGACGAACTCAGAAACCGTATTGCAGGGATTCTCGCGGCGAAGCACGCGTTCAGTTTACGCGATCTTGCCGTAAACGGAAGCGATTTGGGCGAGGCCGGCATCCCGCCGGGCCCGATTACCGGTATGGTACTGCGCGAGCTTCTATCCGCCGTCCTTGACGACCCCGAGTTGAACGAGAAGTCGCGCCTTCTCGAGATAGCGCGGGCCTTCGTTCGGGAACGGAGACTGACCGGTCGGGACTCCTGAAGGCGCGCTCGCCGGTAACCGTTTCCGCTATTGCAGCGAAAGCTCGCGGCACGCCACGGCCGCCGCCGCCTGTTCCGCCTCTTTTTTGTTTTTTCCCGACTCGGGTCCGTACGCCGTACCCTGTACCGTTACGGATACCCAGAAGGTCCGGTCATGATCCGGACCCGTTCGGTTGGACAGGCTGTATTTCGGAACGGTCTTGAAGTTCTTTTGCACGTACTCCTGCAACAGCGTCTTGTAATCCCTGTGATGCCGATTCTGGAGAACGAGGGTGATTTGCGGATTGATAATTCCGAGGACGAACTCCTGCGCGGCGCGATATCCCGAATCGAGATACAAGGCGCCTATTATCGCCTCCATCGCGTCCGCGAGGATGGCCTTCTTCTGACGCCCTCCCGACAGTTCCTCTCCCTTTCCGAGGACGAGGTATTCGTTGACACCGAGGCCGCGCGCGACATCGGACAGCGTATCTTCCGACACGACGACGGATTTCGTCTTCGCCAAGTCGCCTTCCGTGCGCTCGGCCATGCATTCGTACAGGCGCGCCGCGACCACCATCCCGAGTACGGCGTCGCCGAGAAACTCGAGACGCTCGTTATTCACGCGTTCGCCCGAGCTTTCGTTGGAGAAGGATCGATGATGGAAGGCTAAATCAAGAAGGCCGGCGTCCTTGAATCGGATACCGGCCCGCTTTTGGAAGGCGGAGAGCGCCTGATTCCGCTCCCCTCCGAGAGGGCTTCGAAAACGGAACAACGGGCTCTCCTGGAAAGAGGTTACTTGGACTGGGACTTGATGAAATCGTACGCGTCGCGCACGGTCTCAAACTCGTTCGCCTTCTCGTCGGGAATGCTGATTCCCATTTCCTCTTCGATGGCATACACGAGCTCATAGGTATCGAGGCTGTCGGCCCCGAGGTCCTGACGGAACGAGGCGTCAAGGGTGATCTTGCCCTCTTCGATCTCGAGCTTGTCCGCAATCAACTTCTGGATCTTCTGGAATAATTCGTCCATTTTAGCTCATCCTCCGGTTTAACCGTTATTTTCGGGATTAATTACCTGGCGCCCGCGATAAAAACCGCATTTGGGGCACACGCGATGGGACAAAACAAGGTTCCCGCAATTTCCGCACTCGGTCAGGGTCGGCGCGGTTAAGCGCATGTTAATCCCCTGTCGCCGGCGGGTACGAGCCTTGGACGTTTTCGCTCTTGGCACTGCCATATATGCAACCTCACATTAAAATTATTTCCGTGCTAAGCTTGGAATAAAGTTACAACAGATACTATAGTCTTGACGAATCCGTGTCAAGGGCAATCTTACATTTTTCAGGTTTTTGTCGAACTAGTCCTTTCGGCGTACTTCTTGCGCAATAGCGCCGCGACGGCGGGAGGGACCATGGAGGACACGTCTCCGCCCAAGGAGGCCAACTCCTTGATCGCGCTTGACCTGAGCACGAAATACTGAGGATCGGTTGACAGGAAAACCGTCTCGATACCCGGATTTAGGCCACGATTCATCATCGCCAAATCGAATTCATAGGAAAAATCCGCCAGATTCCTGACACCGCGGATGAGAACGTGGGCATCGTTCTTTCTGGCGTACTCGACGATAAGGCTGTTCCAGGAATGAACCGAGATCGTCGACCAATCCGAAACCATGTCCCGAATCAGGTCGACCCGTTCCTCCGCGGAAAAAAGATACTTCTTGTCGCTATTCACCGCCACGACGACGTGAATCTCGTCGAACATGGTCCGCGCCCGTTCGATGATATTGAGATGGCCAAATGTAGGGGGATCAAAAGAACCCGGAAAGACGGCACGAACCATGCCGCTCACTCTAGACCTCCCGGTCGAGACCGTCAAGCACCCAAATATAAAATAAGTCAAAAGTGTTTGACGTTTGCGGCGGGACGGGATACTATTTGGGAATGAAGAAAACCGCGGTACTCTTTTTTTGCGCGACAATACTATTTTCTTCCTGCGGCTCCGGACCCGCTCCGAAACCCGATGAAACGCCCGTAAATCGGAACGGGGAGAACGGCGGACAGGCCATTTCGCCGGACGAGGATGTTGTCGTTCGGTTTGATACGGTAGCCATAACGAAATCTACGTTTGAAAGCACGAAAAACGAGATGCAGGCGGTTGTGGAAGAACTGAACAGGATCACGCTGAACCGCGACTATGACCGCTGGTTGACCTATCTTTCCAAAGAATATTACGACGAGTTCTCGAACCCGGAAACCCTGGAAAAGGTTTCGTCAAGCCTTCCGACGAAGGGGCTCAAGCTTAGAAACCTCAAGGACTATTTTTCCTACGTATTCGTCCCCTCGAGGCAGAACATGCGCGTGGATGACATTCAGTTCGTTTCTCCGACGCGCGTATACGTGATAATGGAGATAGCGCCCGGATCCCCGGCCGCCATTTACATTCTCGAAAAGACCGAAAGGGGCTGGAAGCTTGTTCCCAAAAACCTGTGACTACCGGAGTACCCTTGACTTTGTGCCGAAAATGCCGAATTATTACCATATTGCCTTGATTTGTATTAACCGTGCTGACCAGGGGAGGTCGTTTGTATGCGCATAAAACCGTTGGCCATGCTAGTAGCATGCTTTTTCCTTGTGGGTTCCGCCCTTTTCGCTCAGGCTGCCGATAAAACCGAGGACAAGAAAGCGGACTCGATCATGACGGTTGAAGAGGCCTACCTGAGTTCCGTAGAAGGCGTCATCGTCAGGGAGCTCGCGATCGCGGAAGGTCGCGACAGCAAACAAGTCGCCCTCCAGTATATCGAGGGCGCTATCGAAGCGGGACGCGTGAACGAGGACATGCAAGTGGCGCTCGACTCCCTCGCGAAAGAGGGAATCGGCACGGTTATCCGGGAATCCGGACGCACGATCAACAACTTCCCGGACATCCGCATGAAGGCTTGCGAATTGCTCGGAAAGATGGGAACGGTAGAGGCCAAGAACACCCTCGTCGCGGTCATGTACGCCGACAACGAGCCCGCGGTCATTACGTCGGCCGTAAAGTCGCTCGGAGATCTCGGTTACAACGACAACGACGAAGTCGTGGAGATGATCAACTGGGTTACCAAGAAGTTCGACATCATCCTGCCTACAAGCTCGCTGGCTCTCGAAGTTCTCAACACCTACGAGAAACTCGCGCCAAACGTCAAGAACAAGTCGGGAATGGTGGAATCTATCATCAGAATCGCGGGTAACTACAATTACGTAACGCCGGTTCGGAATCGCGCGTACGAGGTTCTGAAGAGCGTAAGCGGGAACGGCAAGGGAAACCAGAGCGCGAAGAACGAGAAGAAATAGGCTCGTCCCGCGGCAAAAAAAAACCCGGTCGTCGCCGGGTTTTTTTTTCGTCTCGCGACGAACGTTTATTATGGAAGATGCGGGATTCGAACCCACCGCCTTTGGCTCCGGAGGCCAACGCTCTATCCAAATGAGCTAATCTTCCGAGTCGAAACCTATTACAGCGGAAAAACACCACTTTGTCAACCAACGGGAGATTGTATCCATGGAATCAATAGTTCTCGCCTCAACGTCGCCGCGACGACAGGAAATACTGAAAAGTCTCAACATCCCCTTCTCCGTCGTATCGCCTGACTATGAGGAACAGCCCGTGGAGGGAGTCGGCGTCTATGAATTGGCCGAGCTCTATTCCATGAAAAAGGTGGAGTCGGTAATCAGAATGAAGGTATCGTTCAACATGCCCTGGGTTCTGGGGGCCGACACGATCATCTGTCAGGGAGAACGTATCTTCAGGAAGCCCGAATCGCGCGAAGAGGCGGCCTCGATGCTTCGGTCGTTTTCGGGAAAGACGCACGAGGTCATTACGTCGATCAGCCTCTACGATTCGGTTACGACCTTCACGACGAGCAAAACGAGCGTAAACACGGTTCGCTTTTCGTCCCTTGCCGAAGATGAAATTGAGCGGTATCTCGATACCGGCGAATGGCAAGGCGTCGCGGGAGGGTACCGAATCCAGGGCCTCGCCGCCTTTTTCATTCCGAAAATCGAGGGATCCTGGAGCGGAATCGTAGGCTTGCCAATACACGATTTATATGCCATACTCCGCGAGCACGGATATCGCTTTTAGCCTGTCCGGCACATCTTCCGGAGCCTTCCGGCATCCGAGAATCAGAGAAGGGGCGGCGTAATCGGGATCAATCGGTCCGTTTAGCCGCAAAAGGAGTCAACTCATGGCAGTAGTCACCATGAAAAGTCTGCTTGAATCCGGCGTGCACTTCGGGCACCAGGTCAAGCGTTGGGATCCCCGCATGAAGAAGTATATCTTCGCGGAACGGAACGGGATCCATATCATCGATCTTCAGAAAACCATCCTGTCGATCAAGG
Organism: Spirochaetota bacterium; assembly: GCA_023393015.1. Taxonomy (GTDB): domain Bacteria; phylum Spirochaetota; class Spirochaetia; order Treponematales; family Treponemataceae; genus Teretinema. The sequence goes on along the minus strand of JAEWMY010000051.1, from coordinate 87,153 downwards.
AAGCCTACGAGGCAGTTCGCAAGACCGCCGCGGCAGGCAAGAGCGTACTCTTCGTCGGCACCAAGAAGCAGGCGCAGCAGACGATCGCCAAGGAAGCCGAACGATGCGGAATGTTCTTCGTGAACAACCGTTGGCTCGGCGGCATGCTTACCAACTTCACCACCATCAAGAAAAGCCTTCTCCGTCTCAAGAAAATCGAGAAGATGGAAATCGACGGCACCTTCGAAAGCCTCACCAAGAAAGAGATCGCCGCCCTCCAGAAAGAGAAAACCAAGCTCGAAAAGAACCTCGGCGGCATCAAGGAGATGAAGGAGCTTCCCGGCATCATTTTCGTTATCGACACCCGCAAGGAAACCATCGCCGTCGCCGAAGCGCGCCGCATGGGGATCCCCATCGTCGCCGTCGTAGACACGAACTGCAACCCCGAGGGCATCGACTATCCGATTCCCGGAAACGACGACGCGATCCGCGCCATCTCCCTCTTTACGCAGATCATCGCGAACGCCGTCGTCGAGGCGGATAACGAGAACGGGCTCAAGATCATCGAGAACCTCCAGGATGACGAGGACGACGTCGATACCGGCGCCGCTCCCGTGCAGAAAGAGGAAGAAATCGAGGATTACAGCAATTACACTCCCGCTGAGACCAAGACCGAGGAGCCGGCCGCCGAGGCGACCGAAAGCCTCGTCGACGAAGACAAGCTCTACGACGAGAAATAACGGTTCGGAACGGTCGCGTGCGACCGTTCCGTAACCCGTAACAAGGAGACGATTCATGGACATAAAGGCATCTGACGTTAAGGCCCTGCGCGACAAAACCGGCGCGGGCATGATGGAATGCAAGAACGCCCTTGTCGAGTGCAACGGCGATCCCGCCGCGGCCGAAAAACTCCTCAAGGAAAAAGGTCTTGCCGCGGTCGAAAAGCGCGCCGGACGGGCGACGAGCGAAGGCCTCGTGCTCGTCAAGACCGACGGTAAAAAGGCCGTCATGGCCGAACTTACGTGCGAAACCGACTTTGTCGCGAAGAACACCGATTTTATCGCGCTCGGCGACAAGGTAGTGGAAACAGCCTTCGCGAAGGGCTATACGGACGTCACCGAGGATCTTTCCTCGATGGTTCTCGAGCTTGCCACGAAGGTCCGCGAGAACATGGCGCTTACCCGCGTCGTTTCCGTAACCGCGTCCGCCAACGAGTATATCGAGAAGTATATCCACTCCGACAAGAAAACCGGCGCCCTCGTCGTTCTCAAGTCCGACAAGCCGGAGGTTTTCTCGAACCAGTCTGTTCGCGAGTTCGCGTATGACTGCTGCCTTCATCTCGCAGCGTTCGCTCCGCTCTATCCCGACACCGGTTCCGTGGACAAGGCCTATATCGCCGAGCAGACCGAGATTTTCACGAAGCAGGTCGCCGAACTCGACAAGCCCGAAAACGTCAAGGCCGGCATCGTTCAGGGCAAGATCAAGAAGCACCTCGCGGACATCTGCTTCCTCGAGCAGCCGTTCGTGAAGGACGACAAGGTTTCCGTCGCCAAAAAGATGGAAGAGATCGGAAAGGCCGCCGGAGGAAAGCTCGAGCTTTCCCGCATGGTCCTTTTCCAGCTCGGAGCGAAATAACCCGGATCGGGACCGGCCTTGGCGGGTACGGTCCCGTTTCCTCAATAAGACGAAAGTCCATGGGAGGACCCAGATGTCCGATAGCATCGTCGCTCATGTCGAGCGCATGAAAAAATCGATTCAGTCCCTGAAGGACGATCTGAATACGATCCGAACGGGCCGCGCGTCAGCCGCCCTCTTCGATCGCGTCCGCGTCGACTATTACGGAGACAAGTCTCCGCTTAGCCAGGTAGCGACCATATCGATACCGGAAGCGCGCCTTGTCGTGATACAGCCCTGGGACAAGGGGCTCATCGGCGAGATTGAGAAGGCCCTGCAAAAATCCGAACTCGGACTCAATCCGTCGAACGACGGAAAGGTCATTCGAATAGCCATACCGCCGCTTACGGAAGAACGCCGAAAGGAACTCGTCAAGCAGGCAAAGGGTCAGGCCGAGCAAAGCCGCGTGGCGATCAGGAACATCAGGCGCGACGGCAACGATGAGTTCAAGAAACTCGAAAAAGAAGGCCAGCTGACCGAAGACGGTCTCAAGACCGCCGAGGAAGAACTGCAGAAGGAAACGGACAAGTTCATCCAGGAAATTAACAAGATCCTAGAGGAAAAAGAAAAGGAAATCATGGAAGGCTGATGAACGACATACCGCGTCACATCGGCATTATCATGGACGGAAACGGGCGATGGGCCAAGCAAAGGGGCGCCCCGAGAACCGTCGGACATCAGCAGGGACTTGAGGCCGCGAAACGGGTAATCCAGCGGGCGTCGGAACGAAACGTCCGGTACGTCACGCTCTTCGCCTTCTCCACCGAAAACTGGAAACGCGCTGCGGAGGAAGTCGGATTTCTCATGTCCCTCATAGCGACGCATCTTCGCGCGGAGCTCGATTTTTACCGCAATAACGGGATCCGCGTTGTGCATATGGGCGATATCACGGCGCTCCCGGACAACATCGCGAGGGAAATTACCGAAACCGTAGCGGAAACATCTTCTTTCACCCGCATGACGGTCGCCCTCGCCATAAATTACGGCGGTCAGGACGAGATAATCAGGGCAATACGCAAAATTCCCGTCGATAAAACGTCCACGATGACGGCGGACGCGTTCGCCGCCTTCCTCGACGCGCCGGAGCTTCCTCCCGTCGACCTGGTGATTCGCACGAGCGGCGAGCGTCGTTTGAGCAACTTCATGCTCTGGCAAACCGCGTACGCCGAATACTATTTCAGCGACGAACTCTGGCCCGATTGGGATGGCGAAAAACTCGATCTCGCGTTAGACTGTTATAAATCGCGCGATAGACGCTTTGGTGGTGTTAAATGAGAAAGCTTATCGAACGGCTTTTGCTGTTTTTCTTCGGTCTTCCGCTCATTGTCGCATCGGTCTTTTTCCTTCCTCATTTCAATTATCTATTCTTTCACATCGAGATACTCGTTTTCGCGGCCTTCGCCGTAGTGGAGATGCGCGCGCTTCTCGCGACCCGTCTTCCCGTATTGCCCCTGCCCCTGTCCCTCCTTACCGCCCTGATCGTGCCGGGAACCGCTTCGGCCGCGGCGGTATTCGGGTTTCCTCTTCACGCCATTTTCGTGTCATCCGCGCTCGCGTGCATCGTCATACTCGTTTGGGAGTTCGTCGGTTCCTTCTCGGGCTCGTTCGACAAGGCCGCGGGAAGGATCGCATCCTCGTTCACCATCATTATCTATCCGTCAACGCTCGTTACCTACCTGTGCGCGCTGACCGTCCGCGAAAACGCCGGCGCGCTTCTGAGCGTTTTCTTTCTCATGGTATTCATGTGCGACTCACTCGCCTGGTTTTTCGGCATGTTGTTCGGCAAGGGAAACAGGGGTCTCATTCCCGCGAGCCCGAACAAGAGTATCGCCGGTTTCGTCGGCGGATATTTCGGGTCGATAGTCGCCGGGATAATCGGCACGTATCTCTTTTTCGACGCCTTCGGCGGAAACATGGGTCGGCTCGTCATCACGGGAATATGCACCGCGACGATGGCGATCATCGGCGACATCATCGAGTCAATCCTAAAGCGATCGACGGGCATAAAGGATTCCGGTACCCTCATTCCGGGAAGGGGCGGCGTTCTCGACAGCATCGACTCGGTCATCCTCGCGGCGCCCGTATTCTACATCGTTACGGAACTCTTCTTCGGATAAACGATGAAAGGGAAAAAACGGGTCATAGTGCTCGGCGCGACGGGTTCAATAGGCGACAGTAGCCTTGACGTGATCAGGAGCAATCCCGATTCCTTTACGGTGGCGGCCCTGTCCGCCCATTCCGACGGCGTCGCCCTCTCCGCGCTGAAAGCGGAGTTTCCCGGCGCATCCGCGGTTCTGTCGGGTACTGAAGGCGAATCCGCCCTGCTGGACATGATTCGAGATACCGACGCGGATATCGTCGTAAACGGCATTGCGGGATCGAGCGGACTCCTTCCCTCGGTCGCGGCTCTGGAGTCGGGCAAGGATCTCGCGCTCGCGAACAAGGAAACGATCGTCATGGCAGGTCCGCTCGTCAGGTCCCTCGCCTCGCGGGCGGGTCGATCGTTACTCCCCGTAGACTCGGAGCATTCCGCCGTTTTTTCGCTTATCGGTGCGTATGGCCACGAAGCCGTTTCCGAAGTCATCCTTACCGCCTCGGGAGGCCCGTTCCGAACGTGGGACGAAGGTCGTATCCGTGCCGCGACTCCTGCGGACGCGCTAAAGCACCCGACATGGTCGATGGGATCGAAGATCACGATAGATTCCGCCTCGCTCGCGAACAAGGGCCTCGAGGTTATCGAGGCGGTCAGGCTGTTCGACCTGTCTCCCGACTCCGTCAAGGTCGTGGTTCACCCCGAAAGCCTCGTCCATTCCTTCGTCAGGACGCGGGACGGTGTGCTGTACGCGCAAGTTTCCCACCCCGACATGCGCCATCCGATCCTTTCCGCCCTCTTTTGGCCCGAGCAGTCCGACAACGACTTGCGCCCGCTTACCTTCGACGAGGCCTTCGACATGCATTTCGAACCCCCGCGAAGGGACGCTTTTCCGATGTTGGGACTCGCGTATCGCGCGGCATCGCTCGGATGTTTGTATACCGTATGCTATAATGCCGCCAACGAGATCGCCGTGGAACGATTCCTGGCCGGGTCTCTCCCCTTCGGGGGCATTGCCGAATTGGTCGCGAAGGTCATGGACGACGACTGGTCGACCGAGCCGACGTCCTTTGAGGATATACTCGAGGCCGATCGCCGCGCGCGGGGCAATGCAAGGCAGTACGTCAAGGAGCGCTCGTGGTGATTCGTGTAGTCGTGGGTCTTATGGCCCTTGGTTTGGTTGTTTTCGTGCATGAACTCGGTCACTTTATCGCCGCGCGCCTTTCGGGCGTAACCGTCGAGTCGTTCTCGATCGGATGGGGCCCGGTCCTTTTCAAAAAAAAGCGCGGCGCGACGGAGTACCGCATTTCGGCTTTTCCCCTCGGAGGCTACTGCGGAATGAAGGGGGAACACGCGTTCCGCGAGGCGCTCGACAAGGGCCTCGACGCGATTCCCGGCGAAACGGACGGGTTTTACGGCGCGCATCCGCTCAAACGGACATTCATCGCCTTCTCAGGACCGTTCTTCAACCTCTTGTTCGCCGCCCTGGTGTTCGCGGCCGTCAGCGCGATAGGCTATTCGTACGAGACGTACGAAAACAGGATCATTCCCGCGGCACTGTACGAACCGTCGGCCCCCAGGACGGCGCTTGAATCGGGTATGCTCGAAGGTGACAGGATAGTGTCCCTCGACGGGAATCCCGTCCTGTCGTTTTCGGACATCCAGCAATACGTCGGAACCAATCCCGACCGTCTTATAGAAGCTACAATCGAGAGGGACGGCGCGACGCTCTCGATCGCGTTCGTTCCGGAACTCGACAAGAAAACGGGTACGGGAAGGATCGGCGTATTTCCCTACGTCCCGCTTGTCGTCGGAAAGGTTTCCCCGGGCTCGGCCGCGGAATCGAGCGGCATACGGAGCGGAGACAGGATAGTCTCCGTCGACGAAACTCCCGTCTCCCATCAGGCGCAGTTATCCGCCGCGCTTTCACATCGACCCGAACAGGCGATCGTGACCGTGGAACGCGGCGACCTTTCGGTCCGCCTCCCCCTGGTTCTTCTGTACCGGGATGACGGGTCGGTCGAAACGGGAATCTCGTGGAAACCGGTCAGCGTGACGGTACGGGGAACCGGCTTCCTGGATAGCGCGCGCGCGGGCGTGGCAAACGTGGCGCGAACGCTTAAACTCACCGTTCGCGGGATCGCCCTTCTCTTTCGCGGGGTCGAGTTGAGCGAGGCCGTCTCTGGCCCGGTCAGGATAACAATGATGATCGGTGAGGTCGCGGAAACGAGTTTGACCGGAGTCGCAGAATTGCTCGGGGTAATCTGCGTATCGCTGTTTCTCATGAACCTGCTTCCGATACCGATACTCGATGGCGGAATAATCCTGTTCAGCGCGCTCGAGGTACTGAAGGGACGCCCCCTCAAGCCGAAAACGCTCTATTACGTACAGTTCATCGGAGTCGGATTCATCCTTTTCATTTTCGCGTTTGCCCTTTTCGGCGACATCCAATATCTCTTGAAATAGACGGAGGCGTAGCGTGAGAAAGATTACGTGCCATTGCGAGCAGGAATTCAGCGTGGATATCCCAGAGACGGTCGATCTCGACAAGAGCCCGTCCGTGCTTTCGGACGTCGCTACGGGCTCGTTCCTCGCGTGCGTATGCCCCAGGTGCGACGCGGAACTCCATCTCGATTTGCGCACCACGTTCGAGTGGCCTTCGAAAGGCCTTACGGTAACGCTGATCCCGGAGCTTGAGCGGCTCTCGCTCCTTTCAGGCGCCGTAACGCCCCGCGCCGGGGAATCGTTCGTGGTAGGGTACGCGGAACTCGCGGACCGGCTCGCCGTTCTCTCGGCGAATCTCGACCCCGTCGCCGTCGAGACGCTGAAACTGCGCCTGCTCGAACGGGCGAGGGAAACGAATCCCGAACGCTCGCCCACCCTGATCTTCGAACGAGTGAACGAATCCGGGGATCTCGTATTCCACGCCCACGGCTTGCGGGAAGGCGAAGTCGCCGTAACCACGGTACCGCGCAGGATATACGACTCTATCCTCGACGAATACCGGAACAACCCGGGTAACGAAGACTTCGCGGCGGTCGTGAACGGACCGTATGTCTCAGTCAAAAACGTTCTAGTAGAGGATTGACGCCGATGCCGATCACTTTCGCGAGAAAATTCGCCCTTTGCTGCTTGGCCTTCGCGTTTGCTTCTCAGCTCTCCTACTCCCGCGACAGCGGCTCCACGCTCGTTTCCAGGCGTCATGCCGGGTCCGTCATGTGCCTTTCGACGGTTCCCGGTGAGGACGCTTTTTTCAGCGGCGGGGAGGACGGGTTCGTTTCCCTTCATCGGGTCGGTTCCGACGACGAAACATGGCAAGTGTCGGATATGCCCGTACGCGCGCTCGCGGCCCATCCCTCCGGGGATATCATCGCGTGCTATGAGTCCGACGGATTCACCACGCACCGGCTTTCGGTATGGGACTGGAAAAGTAAAACGCGTCTTTTCGCGAAACGGTTTCGAGATTCAATCACTTCCCTTTCCTGGTCCGCGCGCGGCGGCTGGATCATGGTCGGAAGCACCTCGGTGGAGGGGTTAACCGTCCTGGACGGAAAATCGGGGGAGGCGCGCCGCGCGTTCAAAAAACCGCAAGGCCTCGTAAGCGCGAGCGTTACCGGATCGTCTGAATCCAGCGTCATGACGTTCGGCCCGTCCGGAAAGATCAGGTATACCGACGCGTCAACCGGATCGGAACGAGCCGCCTATGACGGGCCGACTGACATCGCGAAAGCCGTTATCCACTCGAATAACCGCGTGATAACGGGATTCGCGGGGAACGAGGTCGTTTCGATCGACGCGACGAAAGGTACCGTGATCGAATCGTGGGAATCGGGTGAACCCGCGTTTTTCGCGACGTTGCCCTCCGATTCGGTTCCCGTATGGATCGAGCGCAGCGGATCCGCGTACGCGCTCCGAACGGGGCCGTCCGCCTCGGCCCGCTTTACCCTTCCGGACGGCTCGTCGGTCACCTCGGCGGCGGCCCTTCCGGGTCATATCGCGGTCGGCACCGATTCGGGACTCGTACTCACCTTTCCACGGGGAGATTATTCCGAAACGCCGCCCGTACCGGTCGAAACGTCGAACGAGGTTATCATACCAATCGACGATATCGTCGCGCGTGACTCGACGCTCTATATCCTCGCGGCGGGAACCGTGTACGCCTCGAGCGATCCCTCCGTTCGGCCCGAGCGCCTTTTCGGCGGTATCCCGGCGAATCGCATGGAACTGGTCGGAGCGACGTTCGTATTCTGGACATCGCATTCCGCGACACCGCTTTTTTCCACGTCCCTGTCCGGCGAGGGAAGACGGGAACTGTACGCCCCGCTCGAGGGTATATCGACGCTCAATCACAACAACGGGGTAATCGCGCTCGTCGAGGGATCGAGCTCCGTAGTCGTTCTCAGGCCCGAAAGCGACGGGGAACCCTTCAAGTATTCCGGTGCGGGCTTGCAGGACGCGGTACCCGTAACGCGCGACGCGGTCATCGTGTCCAAATCCTCGACGTCCCGATCCCCGTTCCCGCTGTTGTACATCGACAGCCGCACCGGCGAGACCGTCCCGCTTCCCGTCCAGGGAGATCTTTGTTTCTCTCTCAAGCTTTCGGACCCGACGAAAAACGAACTCCGCGGTTTTCTGGTAAAGGGCGGGAACCCGCCGTCCACCGAGCTTTTCTCGTTTCGCCTGGATCCCGCGTCCGTATCGTCCACGAAAATGACGGTGAACGCCAGCTACAGGGACGAAGACCTTCACGCGACGCTCTACGTCGATTCGCGGCACGTCCTGACGAACCTCGGCAAGGGCAGTCTCGCGATTATCGACGCCTCGTCCGGTCGACAGCGATCGCTGGTTCGCGACTACGCCCTGCCCGCCAGGGGAGCGATACTTGACGGTTTCTTCGTGAGCCTGAACTATGACGGGTCGCTTACCTGGTATGACAAATCCGGAAGGGATATCGCGGCGACCGCCGCGCTCGTGGGGACGGACGAATGGACGCGGTAGAAGGCGCGGCTTAATCCCTGCTTTTCGAGACGAACTTCGTATAGCGGGGAAGGAAGAGAATGTCGATGTCGCCGATCGGGCCGTTGCGCTGTTTCGCCACGATAAGCTCCGTGTCGACGGCCTGATCCCGATCCCCTCCGTCCTTGTTGGAACTGACCCGTTCCCGGTGCAGGAACATGACAACGTCGGCGTCCTGCTCGATCGATCCGGATTCGCGTAAATCCGCGAGCATCGGTTTTTTCCCCTCTGCGTCGCGGCGCACCTGCGAAAGCGCGACGACGGGAATGTTGAGCTCGCGCGCGAGGCTCTTGAGGGATCTCGAAACCTCGGCTATCTGCTCGTGACGGGGTATGAGACTGTTCTCGCTCGTTATCAGCGTGAGGTAGTCGATAAAGATGATCTCGACGGAGTATTGCGCGCGGAGCCGGCGGGCCATCGCGCGAAGGTCGAGAAGCTTCATGTTCGGCATGTCGACAATATACAACGGGGCGTCGTATATCCGTCCCGCGGCGTCTTGTATCGCCTGGAAATCGCTCATCTTGAGAAGCCCGGTACGGATCTTTTCGGAAGGTATATGGGATTCCTGCGAGATCATTCGCTGAATGAGCTGCATGTCCGACATTTCGAGCGAGAAAAAGGCCGCGGGAATGCGTTCCTTGATGGATATGTGCGCGACCATGGAAAGCGCGAGCGCGGTTTTACCCACCGAAGGGCGAGCGCCGATGATGATCAGCTCCGATTTCTGGAAGCCGCTCGTCATCTGGTCGAGTTCGATGAGACCCGACGGTATGCCCGTAAAGGCGTCGCGCGTGTGGTAGAGTTTCTCTATAGCCTCGATTGCGAGCGGGATGATCTCTTTCGGCGTCTTGAACGTCGCGGACTGGTTGGCGTCGGTGAGTTCGAAAATGCGCTTTTGGGCGTCCTCGAGGACGGCACGGCTTTCCCTCGAGTCGTTGTGCGCCTCGGCTATGATCTTGTTCGAGATCACTAGCAGTGAACGCCGCACCGACTGTTCGAGCACGATCTTGGCGTAGTATTCGACGTTCGCGCTCGTGGGTACGGTATCAGTCAACGCGGACACGTATCCGGGTCCGCCGGCCGCCTGGAGTATGCCCTCGAGGCGCAACTCCTCGATAAGCGTGATCAGGTCGACCCGCTGTCCCTTTCCGAACAGCGAGATGATGGCCTGGAATATTTTCTGGTTTTGAAGCGAATAAAAATTGTCGGGCCGAAGATACCGTATAACCGTACCCACGGCATCCGCGTCAAGAAGGAGAGCGCCTAAGGTCGCCTGCTCCGCCTCTAGGTTATGGGGCGGAACCTTGTCTTTCAGCGAATTGCTCATGGGTAGGTATTCGCGCCCGATTACTCCGCGTCCGACTCTTCGGCGGCCGGGGCTTCGTTCGTGAGGGCCTCTTCCGAGGCCACGCCGGAGGCGTCCGCCCGCGCTTCGTCTTCCTCATGCCGTCTGCGGGGTCGCTCGGCGCGCGGGGCGGACGAACGCTCGGTTTCGGGCTGGGCTTCGACGATCACCTGAACGGAGGCGGTCGCCTGCTCGTAGAGGTGCACGATCACGGTATACTTTCCGACGCTCTTGAACGTCAAACCGGGAAGCTCGACGCGCTTCCGCTCGATCTCGAAACCGAGCTTGTTGAGTTCGTCGACGATCGTCTGATTCGTGACGGCTCCGTAAAGCTTGCCGTTCGCGCCGGCGGGCATGACGAGCGTGACGGTCGTAGCCTCGAGCTTCTCACGAAGGGACGCGGCGGCTGCGCGCTTCGAGTCCTTGCGAGCCTCGATGTCTGCCCGTTTGCCGTCGAAATACGCCTTGGTCATGTCGTTGCACGGCACGGCGAGATTCCTCGGGAACAGGTAGTTCCGCGCGTATCCGGTCGCGACGTCCTTGATATCGCCCTCTTCTCCGAGGTGCTTTACGTCCTGATTCAGAATCACTTTCATACACGAGCTCCTTGAAAATTGTTTTCGCGTTTCTCCCGTCGTCCAGGAGTCGGATCGGGAGAACGGTTAATCACGAATGACGCGTCCGTCCACACGCCTTCACCGGTCGCGCAGGGGCGCGTGCCGGGAAGGCCGTCCGGGGCTCAACCCTGAACGTACGGCAACATGGCGAGCGCGCGCGCCCGCTTGATCTCGAGGGCAAGGCGCCGCTGGTGTTTGGCGCACGTTCCGGTAATCCTTCTGGGAAGGATCTTTCCGCGCTCGGTCGTATACCGGCGAAGCCCGTCGGAATCCTTGTAATCGATCTTGGTCTTCTGCGTGCAGAAACGGCAGACCTTCTTGCGGAAGAACATCTTGCCCTTTCTACCGCCGCCGCCGCGCTCGTCGGAGTCGCGAAGAACATCCTGCATCTGCATATCCTGATCCATATCTTTCATCCTTTCGTCAGACATACCTAATCTCCTTAAAATGGAATATCGTCGGGAAAATCGGCTGGGGGCATTTCGTCCCGTTCCTGCCGGGGGGCGGACGGCGCGTCGGATCGTCTCTGATAGGGCTGAGCGCCCTGATCGGACGGTGACTGGCCTGACGAGCCGAAGGAACCGCCCGAACCGCCGGTTCCGCCGAGAAGCTGAACGTTATTCGCGTTTATCTCAACCTTGCTACGCGACTGTCCGTCCTGCTCCCAGCGATTCTGGTGAAGCTCTCCCTCTACCGCGACCTGCTTCCCCTTTACGAGGTACTGGTTGATGGACTCGCCCGCGCGACCCCACAGCACGATATCGAAGAAATTCGCCTCGTCGACCCATTGATCGCCGTTTTTCCGCCGTTTATTGACCGCGATGGCAAATTTGCAGACGGCCATGCCGGCGGAGGTGTATTTCAGCTCCGCGTCACGGGTGAGCCGTCCAATCAGTATTACGTGATTTACATCGGCCATGGGTCCTCCTGTCGTCGTTACTCGTCAACCCTGACGAAAAGGAACGTCAGAACGTTCACGTTAAGCTTGAACTGACGATCCATCTCCACGATCTTTTCGGGAGCGGCGAGGATATTGAACAGTACGTACCGTCCCCTCGTGCGTTTCTTGATTTCATAGGTAAGGTCGCGATCGCCGTACGGCTCTTCGCTCTTCGTCTGCGCGCCGAAATCCGCGAGTACCTTGCGTACCCCGTCGGCGCCTGCCTTGAACTGGTCTTCCTCAAGCGGGAATACGACCATCAGTTCATACGTTCTCATGTTTCCTCCTCATGGACACATTACTGGGCCCGCTTTTATCCGATCGCGACGTATGTGACGCGAACGAGGTTTGCGGGCGGGAGTTTGTTCGGGGGCCATGCCCCCTTTTGTCGGGAATTTCGGCAAAAACCGCCATAACCGGCAATAAAGATTACCAGTTCCCACCTCTTTGGTCAAGGCGGAATTGAACCCTGCCGATATTCAAGGAAGAACGGGAGGAAGTCGATCATGCTTCATACAATCATTTTTCAGGACAATATCTACCAACTCGCGCGTTCGATCGACAACCTCTATGAGGGCCTGTTACTCGACTTGTCGGAGGACATATTTCTCGACAAGGCGATTGACGACTTGCTCTTTTTCGACGTCGCCCTGCAAAAGACGACGAAACTCGTGAGGGACAACAGCCGGATTTCCGATTACCTGGACATTCTTCACTCGCTACATTCCTGCGAAGACCGTTTCATACGCCTTTTGGATTTCATCCTTCAGGGAAAGGGGTCGATGAGCGCGTCTTTCGCCCAATTCCTGACCAAAATTCAGGGAATACGAAACGCCCACGCCGCTCTCAGGACCGACATCGGCACCGGCATACGCAAGGGCGATTCCGGAGCCGATGCCCGCGACGTCGTGTCCCGCAGCGAGTTGAGCGAGCTTCTGAATTTCTGATATACTCCCTTCCATGACGACCTTTGATTGCGTTATCGTCGGTTCGGGCCCCGCGGGACTCGCCGCCGCGTTCGGCGTACTGGAATCGCGACCACATGCCCGGATACTTCTCCTGGAACGCGCGCGCGTGTCCTCGGGCGGACTGAGAAACGACTGCAAGATGAATTTTACCTGGCCTATCGGCTTTCCCTCCGAATACTGGACGAAGGAGATAGCGGCCGGCTACCTGTTCCGCACGGAAGAATTCCTCAAGCCCGCCATCATGGGTCAAACGAACCTTTCTACGTACCAGCGGCGCGCGGAACGCATCGGTGTCGAGCTTCTCATGGTGCGACAATCGCATCTCGGAACCGACGGTGGGCTGAAGCTCATCAAGGAACTTGTCGTTCGCCTGGAAAACGCGGGCGTCGAGGTTTCCCTCGAGGAAGAGCTTGTCTCGATAGACCGCGCGACCAAAACCGCGGTAACTGGCAGGAGAAGCGTCGGTTATGACCAGCTTATCGTGGCGCCCGGCAGACACGGATTCGACTTTCTCAGGCGATTCATGCGCGACAACGAGATCGAGTACACGGACAACAGCATCGACGTGGGAGTACGCGTCGAGACGAAAATCGGCAACTATCCGATCGTACGCGACTACTACGACCCGAAATTCCTTTTCCCCGAGCGAACGAGAACCTTCTGCACGAACTCGGGGGCGGCTCAGGTAGTTCAGGAGCAATATACCGCCGCGAACGGGCAACCGTATTACAGCGTCAACGGTCACGCGTGGTCAAGCGAGCGGGAGGCGAACGGGCTCGTCAATTTCGCCGTACTCCGCAGCGTCGAGTTCACCCGCCCCCTCGCCTCCGGCCAGGATTACGCGGAATTCCTCGCGCAATTGGCGATGCTCACCGGCGGCGGACATCCCATCATGCAGAGAATCGGTGATTTTCGGCTCGGAAAGCGCACGACGCAGGAAGGTCTCAACGAGGATCTTTACGATTTCGCGCCCTCCCTCGCGTCGTGTACGCCGGGCGACATCAGCCTCGCCATGCCGGCGAAATTCCTCAGGTCCGTCTGGAAGGCGTTGAAGCTGCTCGACACCATCGTGCCCGGCTTGTTGCATCCCGCGACCATCCTCTATTACCCAGAAATAAAGCTCTACGCGAATAAACCCGTGTTCCGTGACCAGTACTTCCAGGCTGCCGAGGATATCTATCTCATCGGCGACGGAGCCGGTACCTCGCGGGGGATCACCGCCGCCTGGGCCTCGGGGCTCAGGGCCGCCGACGGAATCCGCAGGAGCAAGGGGTGGTAAGGTGCGAATAACCGGTGGATCGCTCGTCGGCAGGACGGTTGAATGTCCGGGAGGCGTAATACGCCCCGCCATGGATCGAATGAGGGAATCCCTCTTCGCGATCCTTGGCGACCTTACGGGGAAGTCGTTTCTTGACATGTTCTCCGGTTCGGGCGTATGCGCCCTCGAGGCATCTTCGCGGGGCGCTCACCCCGTGTATCTCGTGGAAAAGGACCCGATAAAGGTCGAAACGCTTTTCAAGAACGTCTCGATGGCCCCTCATCGCATTGAATGCAAATTCATGGCCGTGGAGCTTTTCCTCAAACGCAGCAAGGAACGATTCGATATCATCTATTTTGACCCGCCGTTTCCCTATAAATTTCACCAGGAACTCGTCAAAATGTCCGGAGATTTGCCCGTATTGAAGGATGGCGGATTGGCCCTTATCCATCGTCCGCGCGAGCGGGATATGCCCGATTCCATCGGAAACATGTCGCTTACGGATCGTCGCGAATACGGTCGTTCTATCGTTGATTTCTACGTAAAAGAGTGATTTTTTGGACATTCCGCTTGCAACACGGGATTAAATTACTTATTATAAGTTCAGGGAATGACTTGAAATCCAGATCTTTGGACGAATTTAACCGGTTTACCGGCCAAGGTTTGATAAAAAGCGCGGATCTTCCCGTTTCGAACATCGCAACGGACAAGAAAGCCGCGCTCAATCGCAAGGGAAACGAGCTTTTTAACGCGGGAGATATCGAAACCGCGCGGAAAATATTCGTTACTACCGGGTATTCCGATGGTTTATCGAGGGTAGGAGACGTGTACGCGGATAAAGGTCGCGTAATCGAAGCCTTGAAGCTGTACTGGCTCGCGCACAACCGTCGAAAGACAGAAAAAATTGTGGAAGACGTAGCCGCCCTCATCGGAACGATGTTGACGGATTCATAAAGAGGTAAAATATGGCTGATGTATTGAACGATATGCCGCCCATGCCGGAACCGACCGCGGGCACCACCGAAGAAGAAAAAAGATTCAACGAGATCGCCGAGCAATCCAAGAACGGATATCTCCTGCTGAAGGACAATCGCATAGACGAGGCGGAAAACGCCTTCAAGAAGATACTCGCCCTCGAAGAACAGAATAACTACGCCCTTGTCGGACTGGGAGACGCGGCGAGAAAGAGAAATCACTTCCGCGAGGCCGTTGAGTATTACACCACGTGCCTCACCCATCATCCCGGAAACAATTACGCCCTGTTCGGCCTCGCCGACTGTTACAAGGCGCTGAACCAGTACAACAAGGCGATCGAGATCTGGGAACAGTACCTTCAGCACGACGACAGGAACATCACGGTACTGACGCGGGTAGCCGACGCGTACCGGAAGATACGGGACTTCAAGCAGTCCAAAATCCTGTATTTGCGCGTTCTCGACATGGAGGACAACAATCCGTACGCCCTCATCGGGCTCGGACACCTTCATTACGATTTCAAGGAATACCGGGACGCCCTCTATTATTGGCAGAAAATGCTCGATCTCAACGAAGACTCCGTCGACATTCGCGTGCTTACCTCCATCGGAAACTGTCACCGCAAGCTGAAAACGTTCGAGCAGGGAATCTACTATTTCCAGCGGGCGCTTCGCATGGACGAGGACAACTTCTACGCCCTCTTCGGGCTCGCCGACTGCTACCGCGGCATGAACCAGCAGTTCCGCTCGGTAGAGTACTGGAACCGGATTCTCGAGAAGGATCCGAACAACAAGGTGATACTGACGCGCGCCGGCGACGCCTACCGCAACATGGGAGATTACGACGAGGCCCAACGGTACTATCAGCGCGCGCTCGACATAGAGTTCGACGTATACGCGGTTCTCGGTCTCGCCATGATCAGCAAGGTGAAGGGAAGGTACGACGAGGCGGCCACGAGCCTCCAACGCCTCATCCAGTCGGATCCCAAGAACTTCCGCCTGTACATAGAGCTCGCCGAGTGCTTTTTCAACAAGGGCGACCGCCAACAGGCCGTAACGGTTCTGCAGGACTTCCAGAAACTCGGCATACGGAATCAGCTCGTTTCCGAGATGCTGGACAAGATTCGCGCCTGACGGGCATGGGCGACCTCATGAACGGACCGCGCTCCCTTTCCGGCATGACGCCGGAAGAGATAGCCGGCGTACTGCGACTCGACAAACCCTTTCGCGCGCGTCAGATTTACCGCTGGATATCCGACGGCGCGCGCTCGTTCGCCGACATGACCAACCTTCCCGCGGGCCTCAGGGATGAACTTTCGCGCGGCGTCCCGATCTTTTCGACTTCCGTTTCCCGCGAGTTGCGTGACCCCGACGGAACCGTCAAACTGCAAATATCCCTCGGCGACGGAAACGCGGTTGAAACCGTACTGTTGACCGACTCTGAATCCAGGAAGACCGCGTGCGTGTCCTCGCAAGTCGGCTGTCCGATGGCGTGCGCCTTTTGTCAGACGGGAAGAATCGGGTATTCCCGCGATCTGGACGCGGGAGAAATAGTCGAGCAATTCTATCATCTGGAGGATTCTGTCGGCCGTCTCGACAACATCGTATTCATGGGTATGGGAGAGCCGATGCTGAACCTCGGCTCGATCCGAAAGACGGTGGCAATCCTTACGGACCCTAAGGGACGGGGCCTTTCGCGAAGACGCATCACGGTTTCCACCGCGGGCGTCGTGGAGGGTATCCGGTCGCTGGCTGACGAAGGCCCGGACATACGACTGGCAGTATCGCTGACGACAGCCGATCCCGAACTTCGCGAACGGCTCATGCCGGTAACGAGAGCGAACCCGCTGCCGGCCCTTCGCGACGCGATTCGGTACTATTGCGACGCGACGGGCAATCGGGTAACGCTGGAGGCCGCGCTGATGGCCGGGGTAAACACCTCGGACGAGGAAGCTCGACGCATAGCCGACTTCGCGGAAGGTTTGAACGTTCACGTCAACCTCATACCGTGGAACCCGATCCCCGACCTTCCCTTCGAAAGCCCGTCATCCCGGGAAACCGAATCGTTTTTGCGCTCGCTCGAGCGTCTGGGGCTGAACGCGACGCTCAGAATGAAACGAGGGCGGACAATCGGCGGCGCTTGCGGACAACTCGGTGCGTCAGTTACCGCTCCTGTCGGGAATCAGACTCGATAAGCCGGGACGCGTGTACCGCTCGGGATTCGTTCGAGTAGAGCAAAACGGAGGAATCGACAACCCAACCCTGCCCGAGATCAAGCCACAGGGTCACGGTTTGCCCGTCCCGTATCAGCCGATTCCCCTTCACCCGCAGGATGTCGCCCCGTCTGGCATGGGCTACGGTGATTCCCGACGGACCGGGTATGTCGCGCAAGGATACGTACGGGTCGCTCACGAGGGCGAATCGTCCTTCCGTGGAGATTCTCGTTGAAGGTGGCAGGGTTAAACCGGAAATCGATTCCTTGTTCTTGCAGGAAACGGAGAATAGCGCGAGGCACGCCACGCATACCGCCACCGTTCCGCGCAAACGTACGTCACGTCCGCCCATTGTCATACCATGTTCTGAGATACGGAACGAGCAGCAAGTCCGAATCGACGAACGAACGGCGCTCGACCTCGTCGAGGGTTATCCACTCTACCCGTTCGTGCTCGGTCAAGTAGGCGGGAGTATCCTCGCGCATCGTCACCTCGTACGCCGTAAGCTCGACGGGTCCGTTGCGGTTTTCGAATCTCACCGTCGCGATATCCCTGCCGGGAACGACGTCGACGCCCATCTCCTCGCGAAACTCGCGAACCAGGCTCTCTTCGGGGCGCTCTCCCTGGTCTACCTTGCCGCCGGGGAATTCCCAACGTCCGCCCATTTCTCCCGTGGGCAACCGTAACCCGACGAGAAAAGAGCCGTTGCGCTCTACTATGCCGGCAATGGAGCGTTTCATCGAGCCCTTTTAAAGGAAGATCACCGTCGGAAAGAGAAAATGCGCGACGGACGCGATCAGCGCGAAGATGCCGACATAGCGTTTGGCGGATACTACCTGAAGCAAAACCGCCGGAAGACGCGTTTCGTCGAGTGTCGAACGACCCCGGTAGAACTCGTAGAGAAGGGCGAAACCGCCCGCCAGGCCCGCGACGGCCGGAACAAGGTCGCCTATAACCGGCAAGTCGCCGCGGATCGCGGTAAGGAGTTTGAAAAAACCGGTAACGGCAGTCAGAATTCCCAGTACGAGCCTGAAAGTCTCATCAAACGCAATGGAAGGTAACCGCACCTCCGATGAGGAATCGTCCGTTTCGGAATACAGCAAAATCACCCCGGTTACCGCGTTGAGAAGGATCGATAGGAAATAAAACTGCAACATTTCGTTCTCCTGCTAGCTAAGAATAGTAAAAAGTTCACTCACGGTCAACTGATACCGCCGCGTTTCCGGATGATTCACCAAGATACACGAGAGCGAGTACGCGTTCCGTATCGTGATCGGGCAGTATCCCGCGCAACAGAAGCTCGGAGCCGGTATATACCCCCGCCAACTCCTTATCGGACACGGTAGCCCCGTGTTTGTCCAGGCCGCGAAGCGTGGCGGATACCGGTACTACCCGACCGGCGAACGCCGCGTTTTCCGGCACCAGAACCGAAACGTACACGGCGTCCCCGTACGGGAAGGCTCGAAGGCGAACCTCGAGCCCGCCGACCGATACCCTTCCGCTTTGTCCCCCGAAGAGGGTTAGCGCGACGGCCGTAACGGACAGGATGATAATGGTAACGAAGATGCTTTTCAGCCCGGCGTTCGCGGTCAAGCCCTTGATGAAACCCTTATTGGGCGTATAGCCTTCCTCATGCATGCGCTTGACCGATTCCGGAGCCCGTTGCAGGCGACGTTCCCGATCGTAATGGAATACCGTTTTATCTACCGGTTGTCCGTCATCGTGCGGAAGGATTCCCCCGTCCCCGTCCCGGTCGCTCATCGTCGGATCTCCCCGATAAGGCTATCCGTGCGCCACCAGACTATCGAGGCGTTCCACGGCGTCGCGAGCAAAGCGGAAACGATTCCGTCCGGGGAGAGCATCAGGGCGTTATACGCCAGTTCGTCCTGGCTGACCGACAGGGTCCGCTTGTGGATCCTTCGGGACTTGACGTCGAGGATTTCGAGGGCGTATCCGGACTTGTCGGGGGAAATGAGGAACGCCCAACCGCTCGAGGTGATCCCCAGGAACTCGTACGGCTTTTTGAAGGTAATGGTACCCTGCCCGTCCTTGTCCACGCCCTCGTAGGCGGGCACGTCGATCTTTTCCTCATAGGTGCCAGACTGGATGTCAAACGGATAGAGACAACTGCGGTTATAGGCGATTCCCGCCGCCGCTCCCGTATCCTTGTCGATCTCCTCGGCATAGTAGTCGATTTTCAGGTACAGCTTCGCCGAGTCGGGATCGGGAACGACCTTTTCGAGCGATGAGTAGACCACGTCCGAACCGGTAAACGGGCCCGGAAGGCTCCGGTACTGAATCGGAACGCGGTACAGAAGGTTTCCGTCAGCGTCAAACCAGAACACCCGCGCGCCCGACTGCGTGCGGGCGGTTACGATGGTTTCTCCGCGGGAATTGGAGAAAATCCCCGAAACGGGCGGAAACGGAGTCCCGCCCGGACCCTCCTGGCCGAGATAATCGAGGAACCTGCTGTCCGAACCGAACCTGAGCACCACGTCGCGAAGGAGCACCTGCTCGTCGTTATCGTACTCATACCGCTCCTGGGGAATCTGGTCGACGACGCTGAGGCGTTTCGCGGAGTCAACCGTCAGGAAAACGGGGTGAACGAAGGGATAGGCGGTCGCCTTCCGGGTAGCCTCGCCGGCCGTGCCGTCGCGTCCTATCGCGTATGACGGTACGGGATTGTCGTCCGGGTTGTAATATACGGAAAGCAGGTCGCCGAAGGAGGTAAGCTGAAGGATTTTCTTCGAGCCCGAATTCGAGATGTAAAACATCCCGTCCCTCATGAAAACCTGCGTATCGGGTCCGGTCGTCGAGGTATCGAGTCGAAAGAGGTCTATCTCGTCCTCAAAGCGGCCGTACGAGAGGGAAAAGAGTTTCTCCCTTTCTACCTGCGTCGTAACGCGGGTGCCGCACGAAGACGTCACGAGTATGATGCCCAACGAAAAGAGCAGTACGGCAAAGCCGAACGAACGGGTCGGGCGCGAACGGGTTTTCATGCGTTCCTCCGCGTATCAAGGTAGAATTCATTTGATCGCTTGTCAACTCCGATGACATTTAGTAGTATGGATCAATGATTACCGATAAAATAATCCGCTTTTTCTTCGGTTCCCAACACGAACGCGACATCAAGGAACTCCTCCCGGTACTACACGAGGTCAACTCTCGGGAGGCGTGGGCCGTTTCCCTTCCCGCGCACGCCTTTCGCGGGGAATCGGAGAAATTCCGGGAACGGTACAGAAACGGCGAAAGCCTTGACGCCTTCCTTCCCGAGGCGTTCGCGCTCGCCCGGGAGGCGGCCAGACGAGTGCTTGGCGAGCGACCCTACGACGTCCAGATACTCGGCTCCCTCGTGCTCCACACGGGACGCATCGTCGAGATGAAAACCGGCGAGGGCAAGACCCTCATGAGCGTCGCGGCCGCGTACCTCAACAGCCTTACCGGCAAAGGCGTGCACATAGTGACCGTCAACGATTACCTCGCCGAGCGCGACGCCGACTGGATGCGGCCGGTCTACGATTACCTCGGCGTGACCGTCGGTTCCATAGTCTCCAACATGGACAGCGCCTCGAGAAAGGCCGCCTACGATCGGGACATAACCTACGGAACGAACAACGAGCTCGGCTTCGACTACCTGCGCGACAACATGAAATGGGACGTCTCTGAACGGACTCAACGGGGATTCACCTTCGCGGTCGTCGACGAAATCGACTCGATACTCATAGACGAGGCGAGAACCCCGCTCATCATTTCCGGTTCGGCCGAAGACGACACCGCCCGCTTTTTCGAGGTCGACAAGCT
Source organism: Spirochaetota bacterium (assembly GCA_023393015.1). Taxonomy (GTDB): domain Bacteria; phylum Spirochaetota; class Spirochaetia; order Treponematales; family Treponemataceae; genus Teretinema. The sequence continues at coordinate 66,276 of JAEWMY010000051.1, read as the reverse complement.
CGTCGGCCAACTCGCCGAGGTCGAGCGCGACCCGACGACCGGAGAGTACCCGGACGAACTGCAGGGCGAACAGATCGTCGGCGACTACACGCTGGACGAAAAATCGAGCAGGGTTTCGTTTACCGATTCCGGAATGCTCCATATCGAGGAGATACTCCAGAAGCGCTCTCTGATTTCGGGAAGCCTGTTCGACGAGGAAAACTTCGAGTACATACACTATTTCACCCAGGCGGTACGCGCGCATCGCCTCTACAAGATCGACGTGGATTACGTCGTGAATGACGGTCTCGTCCAGATAGTCGACGAGTTCACCGGGCGCATTCTCGAGGGACGGCGCTACGGGGACGGGCTTCACCAGGCCATCGAGGCGAAGGAAAAGATCCGCATCGCCCAGCGCAACCGGACCATGGCCACCATTACTTTCCAGAATTTTTTCCGCATGTACGGCAAGCTCTCCGGCATGACGGGAACCGCCGATACCGAGGCGGTCGAGTTCAAGAAGATCTACGACCTCGAGGTCGTCGTCATACCGACGAACCTTCCGGTTTCCAGAAAGGACGAGGACGACGTCGTCTACCTGAACGAGAAGGAGAAATGGGACGCGCTTTGCGACGAGATCGCGGAGGCGCACGAGCGCGGACAGCCCGTCCTGGTCGGTACAGTCTCGATAGAGAAGTCGGAGCGAATATCCCAGCTTCTCACGCGACGCGGGGTGCGCCATGAGGTTCTCAACGCGAAGAACCACGCGAGGGAAGCGCTCATCATCGCGGAAGCCGGCGCGAAAAAATCCATAACCATCGCCACCAACATGGCCGGCCGCGGAACCGACATCAAACTGGGGGGAAACCCCGAATACCGCGCCCGCAAGCGCGCGGGAACAGACGCGACGCCGGAACGGTACGCCGAGATACTCGCGGACGAATACGCCAAATGGCGGGCCGACTACGAGGAAGTCAAGGAACTCGGCGGTCTCTACGTCATCGGAACCGAACGGCACGAAAGCCGCCGTATCGACAACCAGCTGCGGGGACGCTCCGGACGACAGGGAGACCCGGGAAGGTCGCGTTTCTTCATCTCTCTCGACGACGAACTCATGAGGAAATTCGGCGGCGAAGGGCTCAAGAACCTGATGACGAAGATCGGCATGGAGCCCGGCGAACCGATTTTCCATCCCTGGCTCAACAAGAGCATCGAGAAGGCGCAATCAAAGGTCGAGGAACGGAACTTCGAAATAAGAAAGCACCTGCTGGAATACGACGACGTTCTCAACGAGCAACGCGCCTTCATCTACGGTCAGCGCGACGCGATCCTGTCCGACGAGCGTCTTGTGGATCGAGTAGTCACGACGGCGACCGAGTTCATAGAAGACGCGCTTGACGATTTCTCGCAGGCGGTCAAGCGGAAGGGCGACGAGGCGGCGGGGGCCCTTTCGCTCGCGATGCGGCAAAAGTTCGGGATTACCCTCTCCGAAGGGGATATTGCGCTTTGCTCGTCATCACAACAAGCCGCGGTCGACCTTCTCGTTTCGAGGATCAAGGCGAACATCGCCGAAAAGGAGTCCCTCGCGGGGACTGAAAACCTCAATACGTTCGTGCGAATGCAGTATCTCCAGGCGATCGACAAGAGATGGCTCGACCATCTGGAGAATCTCGAATCGCTGCGCGAGGCCGTGTATCTCCGGTCCTACGGCCAGAAAAACCCGCTTACCGAATACAAGCTCGAGGGCTTCGAGATCTTCTACCGCATGATAGACGATATCCGGATCGAGATCGCCTCACGCGTGTTGCTCGTCAAGGTTCGAACGGAAGGAACTCCCGTCCGGCACGCCAAGACGGTGGCAGTCAACGCCCAGCACCACGGTTTCGACGCGTTCGGTTCCGGCGGTTCGGGAAATCGCGGTTCCGGCCCTCTCGCGGGCAGTTCGCCCGAGGGCGCGCAGGTGGTTCGAGTCGTCCCGAAAGTTGGCAGGAACGAGCCCTGCCCCTGCGGCAGCGGCAAAAAGTACAAATTCTGCCACGGTAAATAAGACATTACGTGATTAAAAAAAAGATCGCCCTTTCCGGGCGTTCTTTTTCATTTCCTCCGAAGTACCGGAATAAACGGTTTAGTCCTCTCCATTACGAGGGGAAAATCTCCCGGTAAGAGGAAGTGCGTCTCGCCGTCAAGCTGAACGAGCATCCTTTCCGCGTAGCGCAACTCGATCCGGTCCGCCGTGTACAGCATCGTTTCCGGCTGTCCCTTATGCGCGCCCGTCTTGAAAAAGGACTTGAGCGAAAGCTTCCTGAAAAGAGACATGTTCCTGAGGCCGCATACGTTATTCTCGTCCGGCAGTATCTTCTGGTTCGATCCGTACGTCCTGTGTCCCGATACCCCCATCGCGTACAGGAGCATCGCGTCTGAGTGTGAAAGGACGGTGCCGCCCGAAGAGTCCTTCGCGACCACATCCATCCTTCCGACCTTGTAGATACGGTCGTAAAAGAGGCAGGCGAGATCAACCCATATCTTGTAGAAGTCACCGGGAAAGAAACGCTTGACCCGATTCGTCATGTGCGTTATGAACGCGTCTATACCGACGCTCGCGATGTTGAAAGAGTACCATACGCGGCCGGGCTCCCGCTCGCTGAATACGCGGATCGCGCTTTGACGTTCCACGCGCGCGTCATCGGTGAAAAGCCTGAGGGTTTCGTCGAGAGTCCTCCCGTCAGAACCGTCGTTGCCCGTGCCGAACGGAAGCCGCACCAGTACTACACGTTCGGCCAACGAGGCGTTTCCCTCCTCGAGAATCTCGCGCGCCAATTCTTCCTGAACCTCGAGGCTCGTTCCGTCACCGCCCGCCGTCAGCACGAGAAAGATCTCGTCCGACGGGCCTGCGGCCTTCGCCCGCGCGAGTATCACCGCCATAAGCTCGCTCGCGTGACGGGCCGATTCGGTATACTGAATGGTGCCAGAACAGGATAGCGTTACCACGGGACGGTCCTTGACACGCTCAACGGCCTCTTCCAGATGGCGTCGGTTTCTTTCAGCGCTTTTCTTCCGGGTAAAGCCTCCGGCCGCGGGATTCGCGATCATCCGCACGGTCAACCGTTTGTTCCTGAAAAGCCCGGAACGGCTCGCGAGAAAGACGATTCCGTCTAGGTATTCCACGTTGGTTATTTTCCCCTGCGCACGAAGGCGTCCTTGAAACCGAAACCCTTGAAGCGCTCAAGTACGGCGCCGCATTCGTCCTTTTTGACGGGTCCGACGATAATCTTGAGCGTATCGATACCCGTTCGCTCGATGGCGATCGGGTATTTTCTTGAATGGTCGCCAATGACCTTCCGCGCGTTTTGCGGGTCCCTATAGGTCGCGATCTGGACGTAGTAGCCGCCGCGTTGCAAGGACGTCACGAACGGCAAACCTTCATAGTCGCCGATGCTCGTTATCGCGGAACTTGGTTCTTTCGCGCGTGTCGGTTCGGTTGTGATCTCCGGGTACGGTTCGGCGACCGATTCAATTACCGGTTCCGCGACAGACTCCGCGACCGGTTCCGTCAGCGGAGCTTTCTCCGACACGGGCGTTTCAACGGGGGTCTCGGGAACGACCACGATGGCGGGACCGACGAGCGGGGAGTCCGCCGTGGTTACCGGCGGGTTCGGCTCGGCGGGCACGAGATCTATTCGGGAGTCGACGGCATCATCCTGAACGACAAGGGACGGCTCCTCTTCGTACACCGGAGCTGGTTCCGAAAGCACATATTCGCTGGGAGCGGATTCGGCCGGAACGTCTGCCGTCGGGGCGGGCTCGGATACGGTGGCGGTCGGCTCGGCGACTGCAGGTTCGACTTCCCCCACGAGCGTATCGCTTTCCGCGACCGCGGTCTCTGCCTCCGCTACGACGGGTTCGCTATCAGCAATCGCGCTTTCCGTTTCGGCGACCGCGGGTTCGGTTTCCGCTACGACGGGCCCGCTTTCCGCGACCGCGCTTTCCGTTTCGGCGACCGCGGGTTCGGTTTCCGCCACCACAGGCTCGCTTTCCGCGACCGCGCTTTCCGTTTCGGCGACGGCAACGACGGGAAGGGTTTCGGCCGGCATGGAACCCTCGACCGGCTCGCCTTTTCGCAGGGAATCCGCGGGTATCATTCGTTCGCCTTTCGGCTCAACGATTTCGGATAGCGGCACCGTGGGGTCGCCTGTTCGAGAAGTACGCACCGCCTCTTTCGGATTTACGTCAGGATCCCTCGACGAAACGCCGGAACCGGAAGCAATCAACCCTTCGGCGGGCGTTTCCCCTACGGGAACGGGAATGCGTATGCGAACTCGGCTCACAGATCCTTTGCGTATGTTCAACGCGGAGGCCGTTTCCGGCGACAACACCGCGACGAGACCGGCCACACCCGACGAACCTGTTATTACCGCGCGAACGGAGTTGCCCGTCTCCAGGTTCTCGATTTCCACGATGGTGTTCCGGGGAAACATGTCGCTTTTCGCGTACAGACCCGAGCCGGGGAATTCCGAGACCGCCGCGATGCCGGCGTTACCTTCCCAAACGCCCCAAACGCCGACGACCGGCACGATCGCTAGAAGAATTGCGATAATCGCCAACGAAGCGCTTGATCGTTTCATCTTTCAGTTTCTCCCTTGTATTCCCTGTCGATTGCCTTTATGGAATCGACGGCGATCCTTCTCGCCGTCGCCCTCGCGCGCTGATAGGGGTCGGTATCTCCGGACCGTCCGTCCGGCAGTTTTACCGTATCGCCGGCTATCATCGTTCCCGTGGAGAGTTTCACAACCCGCCAGGTCAGCGTTTTCAAGTCCGCGTAGGTGATCTCGCGCGCCTCGTCGGTAATCTCGTCCTTCTTGTACGTAAGCCGCACGGTAACGAGGTAATCCGCGAATCCTTCCGACGCCTCGGCGACGCCGAAGGACAGGTCGTCGAAGGCCGAATCGTTCATCGAGAGGGCGTTGCTCGTGACGATGTGCCCGGAATCGTAAAACACGCCCATGATCTCGTCCTCCACGGTCCTTGACATCTCAAGGGCCGTCGCCGGAGCCTCGGCGTTTTGGGCAATCGAAACGGTCACTGTCGCGGCTTGCGCCGACGCGAGTCCGAGCAAGCAGTAAAATGCCGATACGCATGTTCGCAGACGCATGAAACCCTCCCCTACCGTTAGAGTATCGACTCCTTTACGACGTAAATGAGTCAATTCTCGTCGACTTGTCCTCTATTCTCATTTTACACCTTTTATGGTATCTTTTTCCCATGAACTTGTTCGCCCTCCAGGTAAAAACTCGCTCAGAGGAGCTGTTCATACGACGCGCCGTCAAGATCGCGATGAAGGACGACGTCGGTCACTGGAGGCTCGTTTTTCCTCGAAGGGCGATCACGATCAGGCGGAAGGGCGCTACCCGTCGGGTACAGCAACCGGTATTCCCCGGCTACGTCTTCCTCGAGACCGAGACGATCCGGGGAGAATTGTATTGGCACCTCAGGACGACCTCCGGTTTCTTCCGCTTTTTGCCCGAAAACGCGGGTCCCCTGCCGCTTGAGGGAAAAGACCTTTCGACCATCAAGCATTTCATGTCCTTCGGCGACGTCGCCGGCCCGTCACGCGTGTCATTCGACGAAAACGACCGGATCCGCGTACTGGAAGGTCCGCTGAAAGGGCTTGAAGGGAGGATCATTAAGGTCGATAAGAGAAAGTGTCGCGCGCGCGTGGCGCTCGACCTGTACGACGAGTCTTTTCCCGTCGATCTAACCTTTGAGATATTGAGCCGGTAAGCATGAAACAAGAACAGCTCGACACGAACATCTATATCATCGGGGCCGGAATAGCGGGCACGATGCTCTCCAGGGAAATACGGGAAAAGGGAATATTCGGGCGCGTGATCGCCTTTCTCGACGACGACCCGGCGAAAATCGGCCGCGTCATAGACGAGGTACCCGTCATAGGGCCCATAAACCAGACGGCGCGCCTCATCAGGATAGGCTCGAAGGACGAGGCTCTCATCGCCATTCCGAGCGCGGGTCCGGACGCACTCAGGGCGATCTACTCCGTGCTCAAGGCCGCGGGCTTTACCCGCATACGCCTCCTTCCCGGAATCGCGCAGATACTGGAAGGCCAGGCGCACCTCGTTCAAACCCGGGAAATCGACCCGCTCGACGTGCTCGGGCGCGCACCGGTCGCGATCAACCTCAGGAAAAGCCTCGCCTACCTTCGGGGAAAACGCGTACTCATTACCGGCGCCGGAGGCTCGATCGGGAGCGAACTGTCCCGACAGCTCCTGTCGGGCGGCGCGGAACGCATCTACCTGTTCGGACACGGCGAAAACGCGATATACCAGATAGACCGGGAACTCAGACTCCTGCAAAAGGAAGGCGTCGGAGAGAAAGCGACCATAGTTCCGGTTATCGGCGACATGAAGGACCGCGAATACATGCGGTACATCGTATCCCGGCTCAGGTGCGACGTCGTTTTCCACGCGGCGGCCTACAAGCACGTTCCGCTCATGGAGGAAAACCCCGTCGCCGTCATCGGGAACAACGTCTTCGGGACGGCGAACCTGCTCGAGGCGAGTCTCGAGGCGGGCGTAAAGCGTTTCGTTCTCGTTTCAACCGACAAGGCGGTCGACCCCGTTTCCGTATACGGCGTTTCCAAGATGCTCTGCGAGAGACTCGTCCTTTCGTACGCGAAACGCTCCGCGCGAAAGGAACCGGACGACGGGGCGTACATGTTCGTGCGCTTCGGCAACGTCCTCGGCTCCCGCGGTTCCATCCTTCCGCTTTTCATCGACCAAATCAGGAACGGCGGGCCGGTTACCGTGACCGATCCCGATATGGTTCGCTATTTCATGACGATTCCCGAAGCATGTTCCCTCGTCCTCAAGACGGGAGGCGTCGGCGAGAACGGCGCCTCGTATCTCCTTGACATGGGCGAGCCGGTACGGATACTCGACGTGGCCGAGCAGCTCATCCGCTTCATGGGCTATGAGCCCGGAACGGACATCCCGATTACCTTCATCGGAAGGCGTCCCGGGGAACGCCTCGACGAACCCTTGTGGTCGGCGGGCGAACAGCCCGTCAAGACCGAATACCCCAAGATATTGACGCTCGAGCGCGCTCGTGAATCGGGTACCGAGAACGGCAGCGCGTCTCATCCCGACGACATGCGTCCCGATGAGACGCTCGACGCCCTTCGCCCCTATTGCGTCTACGACCCAGCTCGCCCGGGCTGTTTCAGGGACCGTGACGGACTCCTTTCGGTTCTTCGCGAAACCGTGAGTTCCTATCGCGAGGCCGCCGATGCCCGATAAGAAACCCGCCGACTTCATTCCCTTTTTCAGGCCCTCGTTCGACGCCCGCGAGGAAGAGGCCGTCGTCAGGGTTCTCAGGTCCGGTTGGATCACGACCGGCTCGGAGGCGCTCGCCTTCGAGCGGGAATTCGCCGGATTTACCTCGTCGCCCCACGCCCTCGCGGTAAACAGCGCATCGTCGGGGCTCCTGCTCGCCATGCAAGCATTCGGTGTCGGTCCCGGCACCAGGATTCTGACTTCGCCGTATACCTTCGTCTCCACCGCGACGAGCGCGATACACCTCGGCGCCGAGGTTACCTACGCCGACGTATCGGCGGACGATTACGGACTTGACCCGGACAAGGTCGACGAAGCCCTTTCGCGCGACGCCTCGATACGCGCGGTGGTTCCCGTGCATATCGCCGGCAATCCCTGCGACATGCGGTCGATTATGGAGATAGCCCGCGGGCGTGGAGTCGCGGTGATCGAGGACGCCGCCCACTCCTTCCCGTCGCGGACGCCGCTCGGATTCGCCGGCACCGTCGGAGACGCGGGAGTGTTCTCCTTCTACGCGACGAAAACGATAACTACCGGGGAAGGCGGAATGATCACCGTGCGCGACGACGAGGCCGCCGCCCGGATACGGACGCTCAGATCGCACGGGATCGACCGAACCGTTTGGGACCGGTACACCGCGCGCGACGCCTCATGGAAATACGACGTGACGACCGAGGGTTGGAAATGCAACCTTCCCGACATCCTGGCCGCCCTCGGGAGGGTACAACTCGAAAAGGCCGACGAGTTCTTCGTCAGGAGATCGGGAATCGCGGCGAGCTTCAACGAGGCATTCGCCGGCCTCGACTGGCTCGTTACCCCGCCCGACTCGCCGGGCAACGCCTGGCACCTGTACATGATCCGCGTCGTGCCCGAACTGCTGGACTGCGACCGCGACGACTTCGCGCGCGAGCTTCAGGACGGCGGTCTCGGCATATCGATGCACTTTATCCCGCACTACGAGATGACCTGGTGCAAGAAACGCTATAACCTCGACGGGCGGAGTTTCCCCGAAACCGCGCGAAAGGCCGCCTCCTCGATCACCCTTCCCCTCTGGCCCGACATGAGCGACGCCCAAGTCGCACGGGTCATCGACGTCGTAAAGCGAACGGGCGAACGCCATTACCGGAAGGCCAGATGAAGCCGAAACCAACGAACACGCAGGTCTTTTTCTCCGACATGGACTTTCATGATCAGTATTACGGCGTGCTCGTACGTTCCTCGATACAACGCGGCTACCTCATCGGCGTCCGGCCACCGGCGATGCCGGACGGGTATCACCTGTACACGGCGACGGATATACCCGGGGAGAACCGCCTTACCGTCATGGGTACGTCGGTGCCCGTATTCACGCCGTACGAGATTCAGTACTTCGGGGAACCGATAGGAATTCTCGTCGGACCGAACCTGCAGACGGTACAGGAACTCGTTTCGGAGGTTCTGATCGAAACGGAACCCCTGGAACCCTTTCCGTTCAGCGAGAAATTCAGCGCGTCGCAGGTCGTCGCGAAGCGGATCATCTTCTCGGGCAATTCTGACGTCGCCTTCCAGAAGCTCGGGTCCGTGACGGAAACGGTTAGCGAGATCGGGCCGCAGGACCACTACTACGCGGAACCAGTCGGCGTCGCGGTCAACGTCTCGCACGAGAGGCTCGACGTGTATTGCGCCACGCAATGGCCCTTTCACGTTCGATCGACCGTATCCGCCGTACTTGACCTCGACCCGTCGGAGATCGTAGTGCACCCGACGAGGGCCGGGGAAACCATGGACGGCAAGATATGGTATCCGTCGCTCATCGCCGCGCAGGTTTCTCTAGCGGCGGTCCTGAGCAAGCGGCCCGTCAAGCTGTGCTTCTCGCGTCAGGAGGATTTCCTTTTTTCGGGAAAATCGGCGCCCGTGAGGATCATGTACCGGACGTCTCTCGACGACCAGGGATCGCTCGCGGCCCTGCACGCGCGCATCCTCATCAACGCGGGCGCGTACAGCCCGTTGATCGACGAGATAATCGACCGGATGACCATCGCGGCGCTCGGCCCCTATACCTGCCCCGACTACCGCATCGAGGCGTACGCCCTGCGCACGAACCTTCCCCCGATGGGCGCCATGGCGGGCTGGGGCGAGGCGCAGGCCTTCTTCGCGCTCGAGACGCACGTAGCCGACACGATCATGCGCCTGGGCGCGTCTCCCGTGGAATGGAAGGGCCTCAACATGATCCAGCGGGGACGCATAACGCTTACCGGTTCCACGCTCAAGGAGGATCACCGGTTCCCCGAGCTGTTCGAGGCCGTTTGCCGGCAGAGCGACTTTACCAGAAAATACGCGGCGTACGAGATACTGAATCGGAGAAGGAGCGGTTTCCGCGACGGACCCCTCCGCGGTATCGGGATAGTGGCGGGATACCAGGGAAACGGATTTACCGGAAAGGTTCCCTCCGACGGCGGTTACGCGGTATCGGTGACGATGGACACCGACGGGAAGGTACGCGTTTCCGCGGGAAACGCGTCCGAGTCGATGACGCGGATCATCTCGGGAATCGCGGCCGATATCTTCGGCATCGAAAAGGACTTCATCTCCCTCGCGGGAGACAGTACCGAAAGCCTTTCGCTTTCGGGGCCCGAAACGCTCTCCTCCAAACTGACTATACTCGCCCCGCTCGTGGAGAAATGCTGTCTCGCGATTCAGAAAAAACGTTTCAGGCAACCGCTCCCGATCACGGTCAAACGGGCATGGAAACAGCCCAAAACCGACGACTGGGATTCGGCTCAGCTTCGCGGCACGCCCTTCGTCTCGACGACCAACGCGGTGTGCGCGGTTGAGGTCGAGATCGACCCGCTCACCTGGGAATCCGACATCCGCGGCATCTGGATCGCCTGCGACGCGGGAAGGGTTCTCGACAAGGCCGCCGCGACGAGCTCGGTCAGGAAATCCGTCGCGCAGGCGATATCCCGCGTCGTGGCGGAAAGCATCACCCTCCGCGACGGAAGGCTCTACCCGAAGGATTCGATCCAGTACGACGTGCTCCCTCCTTCCGGAATACCCGAGGCGTCGATCACCTTTCTCGAATCGGGCGACGAGCCCCGCGGCATCGGATCGCTCGCGCACAACCTGCTTCCGGCCGCGTTCTCGGTCGCCGTCGCCCAGGTCCTGCGCAGGAAGATCGCGTCGCTTCCGCTCGATCCAGAATCCCTCTACGCGCTCGTATCCGACGAAACGGAGGAACAGGCATGATCATACCGTTCGATCTTAACGGGGAAAGGGTTATCATCGACTCGAATCCCGGAGAGCGTCTCGTCCGCATACTCCGCGGGAGGTTCCGGCTTCTCGGGGCGCGCGAGGGTTGCCTCTCGGGCCGCTGCGGGTCGTGCACCGTGCTGATGAGCGGTAACCCGGTTCCCTCCTGCATCGTTCCCGTCTTCCAGGTCAAGAACTCCTCCGTGACGACCATCGAGGCCTTCCGCGAAACGCCCGACTGCGCGGATATACTCGAAGGTTTCGCGCTCGCGGGCGTCTCGATGTGCGGCTTCTGCGACTCCGGCAAGATATTCATCGCGCACGCGACGCTCCAGGCCTCGCTCAGGCCGAGCGAGGAGGATATCAGGACCATGTACGCGGGAAACATCTGCAGGTGCACGAGCGTCGGCGACTTGATCGCCGGCGTCCGGAACGCCGGTACCGTCAGGAGAAAGAGGCTCAATGCTAAATAAGAACACGACCGTATTCCACGCCAACAACGTCGCGGAAGTGCAGATGATCCTCAAGAACGTGAGCGGGATATCGGTCGTGGCGGGATGCACCGAAATAGCCCGCAGGCAGTCGGGCTACGCCCTCAACCTTCCCGCGAACATACTCTCGGTCGCCCGTATACCCGAGCTTTCGACGGTCAACAAGACGGAGCGATACCTCGAGTTCGGCTCCTCCGTCACGCTCGCCTCCCTCCTTCAGCTCGGGAGGAAGAACCTGCCCGACATGCTCCATGAGTGCGTTCTCGGAATCGCGAACCCCGCCATCAGGTCGATCGCGACGATCGGCGGAAACATAGCCGCCAAGGGACGACGCCTTTCGGCGTTCGCGCCGCTTCTCGCGCTCGACGCGAAGCTCGAGATCCGCACGCCGCTCGAGGCGACGTGGATACCGATGTTGCGGTACTTCTCGAACACGGGACGCGAACACACGAAGACGCCTGAGTTCATCAGCAAGATACGCGTACCGACGCAGGAATGGGACATCTCGATCTACCGCAGGATAGGAAGGGCGAACATGGTAACGGACACGACGTCGTCGTTCGCATTTCTCGTGAAGGCGCAAAAGAACGTCCTCGCGGACATCCGGATCGCGTGGGCGGGAAAATTCTTTTTCCGGCAGCGCGAGTTCGAGAACCTCATGATAGGGCGTACCCTGCCCCTGTCCGAGCGCGACATGGTGAACCTCATGGACAAGGCCGAACTCTTCTTCGACAGGACGCTGTTCCCTCCTTCGTACGAGCGGAGCTGCATGCTGAACCTCATCGAGGACTCGTTGAGGCTCCTCACCTAGAGGCGGGCGGCGATCGCTACCGGATGAACATCGAGTCGCCGTAGGAAAAGAACCTGTACCTCTTTTTGACGGCGTGAGCGTAGGCGCGAAACACCGCGTCCTTGCCCGCGAAGGCCGACACGAGCATGAGCAGCGTCGATTCCGGCGTGTGGAAATTCGTGAAGAGCGCGTCAACCACGCGGAAGCGGTACCCGGGATAGATGAAGATTCTCGTCGCCCCCCCTCCCGACCTCAGGGAACCGGTCTCTTCGTCCCAGGCGGACTCGAGGGTCCTCACGCTGGTCGTTCCCACGGCGACGACGGGCCGTCCGTCGCGTTTCGCGCGGGTAACCGCCTCCGCCGCCGCGGCGCTTACCCCGTATGATTCCTCGTGCATCGCGTGGTCCTCGATTTTCTCGGAACGGACGGGCAAAAACGTGCCCAAGCCGACGTGCAATGTAACCGTAACCCGCTCGATGCCGCGACGGTCCAGCTCGCCGAGTACCCCGTCCGTGAAGTGAAGTCCCGCCGTTGGCGCGGCGACGGAACCCGTCTCGCGGGCGTACACCGTCTGATAGCGGTCGGCGTCGGCGAGCCCGTCCTCGCGCCTGATGTACGGAGGCAGGGGCATGTGGCCGTTCGCGTCGAGCCAGTCGTCGTCGATCGGCCGCGAGAACTCGAGAAAGCGGAATTCGCTTCCGGCCGTTTCCTCGCCCGGCACGTCCACGATACCGGCGCGCGTCCCGTCGTCGAAGGTATACCCGCGGCCGACGCGGTGGCGCTTGGCGTTCCGGGCCATGGCCTTCCAGACGGTTCCCGGCTCGACTCCGGGCAGGCGGCGCTCCGCGACAAGCAGGAACTCCGCGCGCGAGCCGCTCGAGTCGGCGGTCGCGTAGACACGCGCGTGCCTGACGCGCGAATCGTTGAATACGAGCAGGCTTTCGGGATCGACCAGCGACGGAAAATCCGCGAAAAACGCGTCCCGAATCGCTCCCGTCGCGCGGTCAAGCGCGAGCAGGCGATCGGCCCCGCGCTCTCCCGAGGGGTTTTGCGCGATGAGTTCCTCGGGAAGGTCAAAACGGAAGTCGTTGGTCTGCATCTGATTCGTCCCGCGCGGGTCTTCGAGCCGAGAGACCGAGATGGGCGTAAGCCTTGTCGGTCACCATGCGCCCCCTCGGCGTTCGTTGGATCAGTCCCGCCTGTATGAGATAGGGCTCGTAATAGTCTTCGAGGGTTTCCTGGGACTCCCCTACCGAGATGGCGAGGGTTTCCGCGCCCACGGGTCCGCCCGCGTAGTTCTCGACAATCGAGGAAAGGATCTCCCGGTCGTACCGCTCGAGTCCGAGCTCGTCTATCTCGAGCCGTTTGAGCCCGTCGCGCACGATGCCGTCGGTGATCAACCCGTCGCCCGAGACCTCCGCGAAATCGCGCATGCGCCTGAGCAGGCGGTTCGCGACGCGGGGGGTCCCGCGCGAACACGCCGCGAGCGAAAGGGCCGACTCAGCCGTTATCTTCACCCCGAGGATGGCCGCCGACCGCCGTATGATCGACGCGAGCTCGGCGTGCGAGTAAAAGGCGAACCGCTGGACGATGCCGAACCGGCTGATAAGCGGGCTCGAGACCATGCCCGCGCGCGTCGTGGCGCCGATCAGGGTAAAGGGCGGCACGGGAATCCTCACGGTCCTCGCGCTCGGGCCCTGGCCGATTATCCAGTCGAGCTCGTAGTCCTCCATCGCGATGTAGAGCATCTCCTCTATCGCGGGCTTGAGACGGTGTATCTCGTCGATGAAAAAGACGGTACGCTCGGTGACGGTGGTAAGTATGCCGGCGAGGTCCTTGGGCTTTTCGAGCGCGGGAGCGCTCGTAACCTTGAAGTCGACGCCGAGTTCGTTCGCCGTTATCTGCGCGAGCGTCGTCTTGCCGAGACCCGGCGGGCCTATCAAAAAAAGGTGATCGAGGCTTTCGCCGCGCGCGCGCGCCGCCTCTATGAAAACAGAAAGGTTCGCGCGTATCTGTTCCTGTCCCTGGAAGTCCGCGAGGAGCCTGGGCCTCAGGGCCCTGTCCCGTTCGTCCTCTTCGAATCGTTCCGGCCGTACGATTCCGCTTGTTCCGCCGTTCGTCGTATCTTTCATGGCTACCGTCCCGTCACGAGCTCATCGCCACGATGGCGCGATGGAACAGCTCCTTCTCGAAGGAAGGAGCCGCGCGGTCGAGACCGGACGAGGCGAGCTCTGAGGCGAGCGTATCGATTCTCTCCGCGGAAAGCCTTCGGTCGAAGCCCATGTTCACGAGGGCGTCGACGATCTCGGACCATTCTGTTTTCGCGGACGTCTTCGCCGAAATCGCGTCCGAGGAGGTGAGCTTGCCCTTGAGCGCGAGTATCATCTTTTGCGCCGTCTTGGTTCCGATGCCGGGCGCGGCCTGCAGTCTGCCGAGATCGCCCGCGTCGAGGGCCGTTTCGAGATCCGATACGGTGATGGCGGACAGTATGCGAAGGGCCTGCTTGGGGCCGATGCCCTCGACCTTCATCAAGTCGAGAAAGAGGTCACGCTCCTTCACCGTGGCGAACCCGAACAGGCGCATCTGGTCCTCGCGGTGCGAAAGCCAGGTAAAGACGCGCGCCCGCGAGCCGACCGTCCCGAAGAAGTCGAGGCTCAGCGTCGGGCACGCGATATCCCATTCTATCCCGTTGGCCTCTACGTATATCGACTGGGGAAGCTTGGCGGTAATCGTCCCCGAAAGGCTGTTGAACATGCGGGTATTATCGCCGTTTCCGGCCCGAAGCGCAAGCAGTGCCGGGCGTCCGCGCGGGGAGGAATCAGGTAACGAGCGAGAGTATGTCGGCCGTGTGTATGCGGGTGATGGCGGCCGCGAGGGCGTCCGCCGCGTGATCCGGTCGCGGTATTTCGGCAAGCCCCAGAAGGAGGCGAACAGATTCCTGTACCTGCGCCTTGTCCGCGCGCGCGACCCCGACGACGGCCTGCTTGATCCCGTGCGGGGTGTATTCGCCGAGAGGGATACCCTTGAGCGCGAGGGCAAGCGTCACGACGCCGCGCGCCTCGGCGACCGCCATGGCGCTCGAGACGTTTTTGGCGAAATAGAGGGTTTCCATACCGGCCTCTGTCGGGGCGAACCGCTCGAGCAGGGCCGACACCCCGTGGAATATCGCGAGTAGCCGCTCCTGATGCGGCATGTCCGCCGTCGTCTTTATGACGCCGTGGTCCACGTAGGTAAGGCGCGTTTTCAGCGACGACACGACGCCGTATCCGGTTGAGGCGAGCCCGGGATCGATGCCGATGACGACGCGCGTTGCCGTTGGTTTCATGACGGGATGATAACGCAAAAAAAAAGCCGCCGCAAGCGCGACGGCCCATGCTGAGGAAGAGTATTACTCCTCCTCGAATCCCTCGGGAATGTCGAGATTGGTATAGACGTTCTGGACGTCGTCGTCCTCCTCGAGCTTGTCGACGAGCTTGAGGACCTTTCGGGTCGTATCGACGTCGAGTTCGCTGTAGGTGTCCGGAACCATCGAGATTTCGGCGGAAAGGGATTCGAACCCCTTTGCCTGCAGGGCCTCGAGAACGGCCTCGAAGGCGGTCGGATCGGTCGTTACGCTGAGAACTCCGTCCTCGTTCGCGACGTCGTCGGCGCCGGCCTCAAGCGCGACCTCCATGACCACGTCCTCGCTCACGGCTTCCGCGTCGTATTCGATAACGCCCTTGCGGTTGAACATATAGGATACCGAACCGGTCGCGCCGAGGTTTCCGCCGTTTTTGGAAAAGAGGTTGCGTACGTTGGCGGCCGCGCGGTTCTTGTTGTCGGTAAGGACTTCGACGAGAACGGCGACGCCGCCGGGTCCGTAGCCTTCGTAGGTCAGTTCTTCGTAGATGGCGGCTCCGAGCTCGCCCGTTCCCTTCTTGATCGCCCGTTCGATATTGTCCTTGGGCATGTTCGCGGCGCGGGCCTTGAGGATGGCAGTGCGAAGCCGCGGGTTGGCGTTAGGATCGCCGCCGCCCATACGGGCCGCTATGGAAATTTCCTTGATGAACTTCGTGAACATCTGGCCGCGCTTCGCGTCCGCGGCGCCTTTGGCGTGCTTGATTGTCGCCCATTTACTATGTCCTGACATTATGTCTCCTTAATCCGAAGGGTGTATCGCAGTATGTGCAAAATAGTACCATAACGTAAAAAAGCATGTCAAGGAGCGCGACAAAGGCCGTTTTCCGCGGAAAACGCGCTTTATCGCGCCCGACATGCCTTACGCGAAGGGATATCCGATAACAACAGTCGGAATCAGGCCCGGCTCGTCGTGACCCCGCGCTCGACGAGGGCCATCACCTGCTGCTCGTACCATTCCGCCGAATAGGGGAAATGGGAACGAACGACGGGGCGAAGGCGCGCGTCGATGGTCTCCTTGCAATCGTCGCAGATATCGTATTCCTTGATAAAATAGCAGGTTCGGCCGGGAATCGGGTTTTCAATCTCGCCTTTACAGACATCACAATACAGGGTCTTCATGACTTACTCCTACGAACTGTTGGCGTTATACTCGTATGATAGCGCAAAGATTCCGGTTTGTCGAGCGAGTTTTTTGTTGACAAAGGATTCCCCTCGACTACAATCGAGCTATGGCATCCCTTTCCCTGGAACGACATACGTATTCGAGCGGCGGCCCGGTCCTCGTGATCGCCGAGATAGGCACCGCCCATGGCGGCTCCCCGGAAAAAGCGAAAGACCTCGTTCGCGCCGCGCGGGACGCGGGGGCCGATTGCGCGAAATTCCAGATGGTCTACGCCGACGAAATCCTTCATCCGGATACGGGCTTCGTTCCCCTCCCCGGCGGCCCCATCAGCCTGTACGAACGCTTCCGCTCCCTCGAGCTACCCGTCGACTTTTACCGGGAAATGGCCCTATTTTGCGCGGAATGCGGTCTCACCTTCCTGTGTACGCCGTTCGGGCTCCGAAGCGCGCGCGAACTCGCGACGCTGAGCCCCGCGGCCGTGAAAATAGCCTCTCCGGAGCTCAATCACACGCCCCTGCTCCGCGAGGTTTCGACCTTCGGCGTGCCGGTCATCCTCTCGACCGGGGTTTCACGCCTGTCCGACATCGAACGCGCGCTCGAACTCACCGAAACGGCCCCAGCGCGGGCCCTGCTCCACTGCGTTACGAGCTATCCCGCCCCCGAAACCGATTACAATCTCAGCGTTATACCCGCACTTTCCGCCATCTTCGGCATTCCGTGCGGGGTAAGCGACCATTCGCTCGACCCCGTTCTGGTGCCCGCCCTCGCCGGTGCCGCGGGCGCCATGGCGATCGAAAAGCATATATGCCTGTCGCGCGCCGATCCGGGCCTCGACGACCCGGTAGCCCTCCCCCCCGCCGATTTCGCCCGCATGGTCGCGCGCGTACGGGAGGCCGAAACGGAAGGCCCCGATGCGACGATCGGACGGCTTTACGCCGAGTACGGCCGGGAGCGGGTCGAGGCCACGCTCGGAACCGGTATAAAGGGACTTGCACCCTCCGAGCGCGCGAATTACGGAAGGACAAACCGCTCCCTTCACTACCTCCGTGCCGCGCGCGCGGGCACGAGGATAGCGGAAGGCGACATCGCGATCCTCAGAACCGAGAAACTTCTTTCGCCCGGTATCGGGCCCGAGTGGATTGATTCGATAACGGGTGGCGTGCTCGCGCGAGACGTGGAAAACGGCGCAGGCGTTTCCTGGGACGACTTTATCGCCCGGTAGCGCGCCCGCCGGTCATGCGCCGGTCATGCGTCGTTCAGGGGTCGGTCGGTCGTCCGTCAGGCGTCCAGAAGGTTCGCGATAAGATAGAGTCCCTTTAGCGTGAGCTGGCGGTCCTCGCGGTCAAAGACGTCCGACACGCTCGACAGCACCGATGAAAGACCGCCCGTCGCGACGGCGGGGGCCTCGACGCCGAGATCGCGGCGCATCCTGTTTATCATCGATTCGACGAGTCCCTGATACCCCAGTACGACGCCCGACTGGATGGCGTGCACGGTATTCGTGCCGAGACTCGACGGCGGAACGACGAGCGGAACGGAGGGTAGCTGGGCGGTGTCCCGGAAGAGCGCCTTCACGGCGGTGCCGAGCCCGGGGGCGATGGCGACGCCGCGGATGTCGGCCTCGGGTCCGATCGCGGTAAAGGTAAGGGCGGTTCCGAAATCGACGACGATGCAGGCTGCGCGGTAGGCGTCCCATGCGGCGACAGCGTCGCAGACGATGTCCGTGCCGATCTCGTGCAGGGCGGACTCCGGAACGCGGACCGGAAGCCGCGCGTACTTGTCGGGTCCGAGGGCGACGGGATGGCGTCCGGTAAGTTTCTCCACCATGGACGAGATGGTATCGTTCAGCTGGGGAACGACCGAGGAGATGACGGTTTTCTCTATCGTGCCGGGGGCGATGCCGGAATCGCGAAAGAGGGAACGAACGACGGAGACGTACTCGTCGTCGGTCCGTCTCGGGTCCGTGTATAGACGCCAGTCAAGTACGAGGTCGGAGCCGTGATAGAGGCCCAGGACGATGTTCGTGTTCCCGACGTCGATTACCATCAACATGGCGATGTTCCCCCGTACGCTTGATAAAATCGCGTTAGGCCGGTATCATACCACCATGTCCGACCTTATACAACCCAGAGTCCTCAAGGGCTTTCGCGATTTCCTCCCCGCCGCCGAGACGGAGCGTGCCTTGCTCGTCGAGAAACTGACCGCGACCTTCCGCTCCTTCGGCTTCGTCCCGATCGATACCCCGGCCCTCGAATACTCCGAGATACTCCTGCGCAAGAGCGACGGCGAGACGGAGAAGCAGGTATTCCGCTTCGAGGATAACGGCGGGCGAGACGTCTCGCTCCGCTTCGACCTCACGGTTCCCTTCGCGCGCTTCGTCGCCGAGCACAAGGACGAGCTCTACCTCCCCTTCAAGCGCTATCACATCGCCAAGGTCTGGAGGGGCGAAAAACCGCAGGCGGGCCGGTACCGCGAGTTCGTGCAGTGCGACTTCGACGTCGTGGGCTCCGATTCCGCGTCGGTCGACTTCGAAATCCTCAGCCTCATGAAGACGGCCCTGTCCGCCATCGGCGTCGACGCCGTCACCATCCGCCTTTCGCACCGCGGAGTGTTCAACCGCTTTCTCTCGAACCGCGGCCTTTCGTGCGCCAGCGACGACGTCCTCCGCGCGGTCGACAAGCTCGCCAAGGTCGGCAGGGACGAGGTTCGCGCCTCGATCGTCGAGGCATGTTCCTCGGCGGAAGCAAACGCCGCCCGCGCCGGGGAACTCGCCGACGAGATACTCTCGTTCGTCTCCGGAGCGAACGCTCCGGCGGGTGCCGGCCTTTCGAGCGACGACTTCGATGCGACGCTCGATCTCATGGAGCGTCTCGCGGGCGGTCCCGCCGAGGACACGAAGCGGCTCCGCGACATCCGTTCATTCATGAAAGCGACCGGCATCGAGGCATCCTTCGTGCTCGACCCCTCGATCACGCGCGGCCTCGACTACTATACAGGCGTCGTCTACGAAACCTTCCTTAACGACTTGCCGTCCATCGGATCGGTGTGCTCGGGCGGGCGGTACGACAATCTCGCCGGGCTTTACACAAAAGAGCGGATCACGGGCGTCGGCTCGTCTATCGGCCTCGACCGTCTGCTCGCGGGACTCGCGGAGCTCGGGCTTTCTACCGGCCGCGCGTGCTTCACGGACGCGGTCGTCTTCTGCCAGGACGCGAGTCTCACGGGCGCCTATCTCGCCGCCGCCGCGCGCCTTCGCGCGCTCGGGGTGTACTGCGAGGTCTTTCCCGACGAAAAGAAGATGGCCCAGCAATACGCCTGGGCCGAGAAAAAGGGCGTTCCCTGGGGAGTTCTCGTGGCCGACGTTCCGGCGTCGGAAGGAGACGGTTCCGTGACGCTCAAGAACCTGAAAACGCGGGAGACGGTCGACCGCGCGACATACGCCGACGCGGCCCGCTCTATTCTTTCCGCGCGGGCGTAACGATCCGTTTCCGGGCAAGCCCGCGAAACCACGCGATAGTATCCCCGGGGGTATATCGCATGGTATCACGCGTTCCGTCCTTCTTTCTCTCCGTTTCGCTCGTTTGCCTCTCCCTCGTTTCCTGCGTCACACCGCCGCCCGGCGAAACGCGGCGTCCGTACGGCATTTTCCCGGCGATCGCCGCGGACGAGCGCATAGAGGGAAACCACGTCGCGCGCCCCTTCCGTTTCGTCAATGAGTCGGATCAAACGGTGACAGACATCACCCTCTCGTGGGAAGGCTTCTCGGGAGAAGACGACGTTTCGGGCGAGGAATCCTTCCCGGTGACGGTCGAACCCGGCGGTTCCGCCGTCTGCGCGATCGCTCCCGTCCAATACGGCGTATCCGTCGGAGATTCCTTCACCGTAACGACCGTCCGCGCGACCCGAATCCGCTATACGGACGGCTCCGTTTGGGCGGATCCGTTCGGAAGGTTTGAGTGGGAGTAACGCGTAATACGCATTGAACAATATTTCTCAAGTTCCTTCAAAATAGCGGAGAATCATGATAAACTCTCAGTGACCATATACAGTCTCCACTTGTTTGCGAGACATGATAATCAAGGATAGGTAGAATGATAATTGGATTATTGGGGTTTAAATTCGATAACGAGAACATGGGTTGCGTCGCGCTTACGTATTCAGTAATCTCCATTCTTATCGATTTATTTCCCGATGATTTGGAAATCATCAATTTTACCGATAGCGTCGAAAACCTGGAGATAGCCCGCGACTTTTTCCCCGACGTAAAACTATCGGGAGTTCGCTACCATCTTACTTCACGACTGACATTGAAAGAGAGACAAGTAGCCAAGATTCTTAAAACCTGCGACGCGGTCTTGGATATAACCTATGGCGACAATTTTTCCGACATATACTTGCCCAAATTTGTACATCGAACCACTCGTATGAAACTCAATGTCGAAAAACTCGGGGTCCCGCTTATTTTAATGCCTCAGACTATCGGTCCATTCGAGAGTAAAACACTGAAAAAAGAGGCGATTCGGGCAATCAAGAAAAGCAAACGCGTTTATACGAGGGATGTCCCTTCAAAAGACTTCGTTTATGAAAGCCTGCCCAAAAAAGATATTTTCATCGCGACTGATTTGGCATTTGCCCTGCCCTACAAGAAAGAAAGGGATAGGAACGAGAAAAGAAAGATCGGTCTCAATGTTTCCGGCCTTCTGTGGAAAGGCGGTTTTTCAAATGAAAACCAATTTGGTCTTACAGTAGATTATAAGGAGTACATAAACTCATTAATTGATACACTATACGACCAAGGTCAGAACGAGATTCATATCATCCCACATGTTGTTGATTCGAGTTCAAAGGCACGTGACGGGGATTTGCAAGTATCAAAGGAGTTGAAAGAAACGTACCCTCAAGTTATCCTTGCCCCACAATTCCTGAATCCAATTGTCGCAAAGAACTATATCGCAACAATGGACGTTTTTACCGGGGCGAGAATGCATTCAACGATTGCCGCGTTCTCCTCCGGAGTTGCGACTATACCCTTCGCTTATAGCAGAAAATTCGAAGGGTTATATCACAATATCGGCTACCCTTACATCATCGATGGGAAAACGATGCAAACCGAACAGGCTGTCGCTAAAACGCTGGAGTACATCTCCAAAAGCGAAGAATTGCACAAAGCCGGACTAGAATCGATGAAATCAGTAAATGACAAGCTACGGAATTTCAAAGCTGATTTGAAAACCGAATTAACGAAACGATAAGTGCATTTAATGATAATGAGGATCTGATATGCGAAACCACGAAGATTGTACGGGCTGTGGCGCTTGTGTTCAAATCTGTCCTGATGGTTTTTGTCACTTTACTATTGACAATCATGGTTTTTTTTATCCAACAAACGAAGGCTGTAGTAAAACAGCAAATTGTCACCTGTGTGATGACGTATGTCCTCAGACACCTTTACAAAAATCGAAACAGTCGATTGTAATCGCATGCAGAGCTAAAAATGAAAAAATTATCTTGAACGGTTCTTCAAGCGGAGCTGTCTTTCAGGTCTTGGCAACTTACATCCTCAATCATAATGGAGTCGTTTTTGGCGCCGTTTTAAATAAAAACTTTACAGTCGTTCATCAATTTGCTAAGACTATTCATGAACTTCAAGATATTCTGGGAAGTAAGTACGTTCAAAGCGATATCTCCTTAACATATAAACAAGCACGAGAGTTTATACGCAATGGAACTCTTGTATTGTTTACCGGAACTCCATGTCAAATAGTTGGGTTAAAGTCTTTCTTAGGAGAAAAACTAGCAAATAATACCAACCTTATTTCCGTTGATTTAATTTGTCATGGAGTAGCAAGTCCTGGTATATGGACAGACTACATTACTGAACAAAAAAACAATGAGAAGTCTCTTGGTAAAATGCTCAACGTGACTTTCAGATATAAAGACTATAAAATGAAGAATGAATACAATTTGAAATTTGTATTCCATAACAAATCATACATTCGAAATGCTTCTAAAGATGATTTTTATCAACAATTTTTTAAGCATTATATCTTGAGACCTTCTTGTTACCATTGTGAATACAGGGGACTTAATAGGAGCTGGGCCGATTTATCTCTCGGTGATTTCCCTGCCCCTGATTTAATGATTCCTGAAATATTCAGCCCTTATGGGACTTCTTTAGTCTTATCGCACGGCGATAAGGGAACAGACTATTTTAATAAAATAGGCAATTCTTTGATATATAAGGAAATTGACGATGGTATTATCAACAACATTCTTGAAATAAACTCAGCAATAGTATCTTCACACAAAAAACCGAATAATTATGAAAAATTCTGGAATGAGTATGATAATCGAGGTTACAATGCCTCACGTGTAATAGCGGTTTCAAATGCTCGTCTGAAGAAGAATAAAGTCTTATCCCTTATAAAAAAATTAGTTAAATTTTGTCTAGGCATAAGGGTTAGTCGCAGAAAATAAAATACAACCAAAGTTACTTTCAAATATGCATGACCATCATTTAGCCTGTTTCGTTATCCATAAAATATTTAAATGGGGTTTGTTTTATTGCTAATTACAGTTTTTGCAACAAATTGCAAACTGGAAAGCACTATAAATTTTCACTATCAAATACCATTTCGTTTTTTAGTTTAAGTTTCATTACAAATCTAAATATTGAATAATCAACACTAGTACACTTCATCTCATACTTTAAAAAATATGAAAAATCCAATTTTGGATTACTTGTAAAGAACACATCAGACTTTTTACTTTTTAATTCATAAATATCCCATGCTTTTGTGAAATAATGATTAATTTGAATCTCTGAATTATTGTTCTTATCTCCATGCCCCCACATTGTATCTATGGTACAAAAGTATTTAAATTGATTAACTGGAGGTAACGTTACTGAAATGCCGCCCACACTAAACAGCATATACGTTGAATGATGCATAAACCATTTATCATAATTGGCAATGTCATAATAAGTATTCACAAAACATTTTCCGTGTACATTTAAATGATCCCAACACACTGTGTATTGCTCAATAACAAGTTTATTTCTATCATGTTTGAGAAGTCCACCAGTTCCGAACATTTTCCAGTAAATTGTAACTGATGGGAATCTAACGTATTTTTTTAACCACTTTGCTATATTATCATGCTTAATTAGACACACAAACTCGTCTGCATCAAGAAAAGAAATCCAATTCGATTCATTACGATAATTCTCGAAGCAATGTTTGTATGCTGCAATCTGTGCTTGTTGAAATGGCCAATCTATAAGTGTGACTACACCATTATCAATGTACGGAGTAATAATTGCTTTATAATCATCTGTAGAATTATTATTGTAAAGATAGAAGTGATCAACGCCGATTTCTAGATGATAGCTAATCCATTCCTTTAAGAAGTTGGCTTCGTCTTTGAAAATAAGACATATTGAAACATAATATTTTTTTCTATCGATGTTTCTCTTCGCAAATATAAAAATAAAACATTTACAGATTGTATTATAGAATATCGCAACAAGAAACCGCGATAATGCTTTAGAAGAAGAAATAATAAGCTTTCTAAAATATTTTAGTTTTCTTTTTAACATATTTAATTTGATTATATATATAAAAACATAAATTGCAACATTTTTATTCAGTAAATAAGAATTATCCCTATCTATATAGAGCAAGCTTTCGCCTGATTACATGTTTGAAGTCCACCCAATACTTTTTAGTCATTAAGGGATTGTTCGTAGAATTAAGATAAGATCGATTTAAACTCTCAAACTTTTATTTAAGCATGTAAAATGCTTAGCATTATTTCTTAATGAACTAGATTCGATGTTTTTGAGTTGATAAAATGATATCCTAAAGGATCAAATATCCAGTTTCATTGATATCACCGTCGAAGAATAGCATATATTTCAAGGAGAAGAAACGAAAACAAAATAATAATCAATAACACAAACCTTGTCATAATCGTATTATTCGGACATTGATCTATTCGTTTCAAACAACTTATAAAAAAATGGTATTACGATTATTCAATTATATGACGAAAACATTCCAAGTATGCTGTACAATTCTCTTCCTAATCAATACAAAAAGCGTAGTATCCCTTTCTTGTTGACATACTAACCTACAAGAAAGTCCTAATTATGGAACGAACAGAGCAATGCGTAATTAGAGATAAATATGCTCGATAAGGAGGGAATAATAAACCGTTCGTAGCATTGTTTTCTAACAATAAAAATTAGGGGCTGTACTAGATAAAACCTTAAACCCCACACCATTTTCGTAGTGTTTTAAGCTGTTGTTTTGGGGTTCCGTAATTGAAACGGAACTCACATTCTTTAAGAAATAATGAAAAGTGATTTTTATCAATTCCGTTGTACTTTCTCAAAATACGTTTTGCTTGGTTCCAGAAATTCTCTATGCCATTAATGTGATTCTTTTCATCAACAAATTTATCTGAATGATCGATACGATGATGATGAAATTCACTGACATCCAACGCATCATAGCTATGGTAATAATCAGTATATACAACGCTGTCAGGCCTTATTTTCCGGGCAGTCTCAGCCATTAAGGTGCTTGTTTTCGTATTCTCAACCACTACTGTATAGACTTTGCATTGACGTTTGAGCATACCAAATACAATAGTTTTACCAGCTGCTCCACGCCCTCGTTTTCCTTTACGCACACCACCGAAATAGCTTTCATCTATTTCTATTTCGCCGTAAAATACTTCTTTAGC
Source organism: Spirochaetota bacterium (assembly GCA_023393015.1). Classification (GTDB taxonomy): domain Bacteria; phylum Spirochaetota; class Spirochaetia; order Treponematales; family Treponemataceae; genus Teretinema. The sequence goes on along the minus strand of JAEWMY010000051.1, from coordinate 41,169 downwards.
TTCTAAACCAAGGTAATACGAAATAACTTGGCGTATTTTTGTATAAAACAAAGCAGCTGAATTTGGGTGTATTTCTAGGAGATTTGCAGCTGATCTCGCAGTAACTTCTAGAACAAAGAATTCTAGTAGTTTTATTTGAGTGGATTTCTTTAACCTACAATGAGTTATAACCACTTTTTAAGTATAATTCGGAATTTTATCTAGTACAGCCCCTTTTATTATATTCCGAATGAGAGTTTCGCGATTCGGAAAATATGAGAAATTGTAATCTAAATCACCAAACTTTCGGATATGCCAAACATGCGGCACCAGATATTTACGAGCAAGTGAATATCCGATCGTAATTACTGAGGTGCTTGAGTATATTAAATCAGGATTGATTATTTTCACGTATCGTCTCAACCTTTTGATACTTATCATCTGAGAAAAATAATACCGTACAATCCTTTTATACCAATCGAACCGAGATCCTTCAAAATTCCTTGCAACACACCTCCGAAACGGGATTATTTCATATTCTATCCCAAGCCTCTATAATTCATCCTCTACAACTCCTCCATAGGGAATCAAAACGAAAAGAGTCGCAAAAGCAGTTAAAGAGATATATTCAAGCAAGGTCAATAAAGACTTTGAAGCCCCATACAAAGAAGAATCATGAGCAACGACTAATATTTTGGGTTTACTCATTTAAAACTTCACAGGTTTTTTCAAATGCATCATATATAGTAATGTTTACATCAGAAAAATAAAACTCAGTCAGCCAATTGATTGTATATTATTGTCTCGTAATCAAGCCTAAAATCAAGTTTTAAATACGAGAGGTAAGTTGAAAAGTCTTCCGCGTTGTTCTGTATCCAAGTGATTTCCTCGGTCGATTATTGAGCCTGTTCACGATTTTAGCAAGATATTTCTGATTTAAAAATCGATAAATGATTTGTTCTTTGGTAGATATAGACGACGTAGTGTGAGCATCGGTGATATCTTTCCTAAAAACATCGGTCGGGCGTTTCCGCTTTTTTGATGACAAAAAGGACGGGACATCCTAATGTTGGTTAACGACAATCAGCAAAAGGAGCCCGTCCATAAACGCCAGGAAGGTGAAAATGCACCAAGCGGAAGTCCTGCGAAAGGCAGGACACAAACAGTGGGAGATAGCCGAAATGCCCTGGGTAAGCGACCGAATGGTCCGCAACTACCTCAAGGCGAAGCCGGGAGTGCAACCGGCCGCGAAACAGAGCCTGCTCGATCCCTATCATGAATACATCACGGCTAGAATCGACAAGGCACCGAATTACAATCTGGTTGTACTCCGAAAAGAGCTCGTTGCGCAAGGCTATACGGGCGGAATGACCATCCTCCGGGTACGCGCAAAACAAGTCAGCGACGAAGTCGTCAAACGGGCTGTTATCAGATTCGAGACGATGCCAGCACAGCAAGCCCAGGTCGACTGGAAAGAGGCGGGCATATGGGAAATCGACGGCGTTCCGCGGAAGGTATACGCGTTCGTCATGCTCCTTGGCTATTCGCGCCGAGCATACGTCCGTTTCACGACCGACATGAAAAGCCCGACGCTGCTCGCGTGTCATGTCGAGGCGTTTAAGCATTTCGCAGGCGTCGTCCGCGAAATCCTGTACGACAACATGAAAACCGCATGGCTCAATCGAGGCGGGGTCTGGGAAGTTCATTCCGCGCTTCTTGCGTTCGCCGCGCAGTGCGGCTTTGAGCCAAAGCGGTGCAAGGTCAGGCGGCCCCAGACAAAGGGCAAGGTCGAACGATTCATCGGGTATCTTGGAAACCACTTTCTGCCGATGGCCCGAACCATGAACCTCACGAGCATCGATGACCTTAACTCGGCGGTGAATGAGTGGCTTGAAGAGGTCAACGAAGAGCCAATCAGGGCGTTCTGCGAAACCAGAAATGAGCGGTTCGAACGCGAGCGGACGCTTTTTACCCCATTCATCCCGGCGGCCGCGCCTGACGTTCGCGCGAGCGAGGAGGTCGTCGTCTCGCTTGAAGGAACGATTCGTTTCGAGACGAACCGGTATTCGGTCCCCGCTCGGTACCTCGGGAAGGTACTGACGTTGCGGTTTCACCCGCTTACTCGCGATGCGACGCTCTACGAAAAGGAAACGGCAATACGCAGCTTCACGCTGCTATCCAAGGGTTCGCGCGTGGCCGATATCAGGGACGTTGACCGAAAGGATCTCGTTGCCCTTTGGCGCAAGCAGACGCAGCCGCACGGGCATAAGAACGAACCGCATAACGTCGAGGCCTCGGACATCCACGTCGATACGCGTCCTCCTTCATGGTATGAGCGCCTTCTCGCGGAGGTTGCCGTATGAACGTCCAACTTGAAACCGCGACGATGCGCCTTGAGGAGATGGGCCTTTCCTTCATGGCCGCGAACCTCGAGTCATTTCTCGCCGATCAGGCGCGGAAAGACGGTTCTCTTCTCGACATCGTGTCGGGCTTAGTCGAGACCGAGTATATCCCGCGCCGCGAGCGCGCGATAAAGAGCAGGCTCAAGCTTTCGGCGATACCGGCCAAGAAGCGACTCGACGATTTCGATCTTTCCTGGCTCAAGGGTGGCTTGAGCGCTTCAAAGCTCGCCGAGCTGAAAACACTCTCTTTTATCGAACGCAAGGAAAACGTAATCCTTCTGGGCGCCTCGGGACTCGGTAAGACGCATCTCATGTCCGCTTTGGCCTACGAGGCGTGTGTCGCCGGATACACCGCTTATTTCATGTCGTCAACGAGCTTGATGGAAACGCTGACGCATGCCCGCGCTCAAAATCGTCTGAAGCGCAAGCTTACCTGGCTCAAGAAGCCGCACGTTCTCGTGATCGACGAAGTCGGTTACGAAAACTACACGGCCGAGCAGGCTAACTTACTGTTTCAGTTGGTCAATTCGCGGTATGAACACGGATCGATCATGATTACGACCAACAAGCCCTTCGGAAAGTGGTCGGAGATCATGTCCGATGACGCGATCGCCACGGCGACGCTGGACCGTCTCTTGCATCATGCGCACGTCGTTTCGCTTAAGGGCGACTCATACCGCATGAAAGATCGGTTGAAAATGGGAGTCGTTGACTCCTTGGGATGAAGGTCCCGAACACTATAAAAAGCGGAAATGACTGACCGATGAAAAGCGGAAGTCTTTCACCGATGTTGACACGTAGACCATGATTTTATTTTGAACTATCATTCCCAACATGTAAACCTTTGAGATAACGTTAAACCACACTCTTTTGTCAACACTTTCTTTGCTTAGCAGTTAGTAAAGAGGGATAATCAAAAAACAATTTTTTCATAGGTGTATCGAAATTTCAATATTTGAGCCCGCGACTTATTGCCGCATCACGTCCCGCAACAAGCCGGCGAAGTGGGTATTGTCGGTCACCGAGGCCATGTCGGCGCAGCGGTACCCGACGGCGTAATAGGGGACGGGAGTGGCGGTATGACCGGTCGTGGACCAGGTAACCTCGGGATAGACGCCTGCCGCAGGATCGCCTACGATGGCGAGCCCGCCGGTCTCGTGGTCGGCCGTTACGACCAAAAGGATCTTTCGCCCGGGATTGGCGTCGATCCATTCGGTGACGGCGAGTACGGCGTCCGAAAAGGCGATCGTCTCGCGGATCATCCGCTCGACGTTGTTGTCGTGCCCCGCGTTATCGATCCGCGCGCCTTCCACCAGCAGGAAAAACCCCGCCTCGCCTTCTCCGAGTACCGCGAGGGAACTTCGTACCATATCGACCAGACGCGGCGCGTCCGGCGCGGCTGCGTAACCGTCGTACTCGTAGGGCAGATGCCCGTCGGCGAAGAGCCCGCACAGGGGAAGAGCGGAACCGGAGGTCGAGAGCTGTTCGACCGTCTGAACGACCGTATACCCCGCGGAAGCGAAAAACGCGGGTTCGGCCGAGAACTCGGCGCCCCCGCCTCCGAACAGGACGAGCGGTCGCGTTGCGTTGACGATGTACCCCGCTATCACGCCGTAGTGCAGCCTGTCGTTCGCGTGAGCGATAAAGGCCGCGGGGGTCGCGTGCGTGACGGCGGCAGTGGTGGCGACGCCGACTTTCTTGCCGAGGGCGCTCGCGTACTCGGCAAGGGTCGTAAGATCGCGACCGGATCCGGGACGGAGCCTGCTGACGACTCCGTTATCGACTTTGTAACCCGTGGCCATGGCGGTCGCCGACGCGGCGGAATCGGTTATCGCCGAGCTCACCGAACGCGTAGTAGCCGTTCCCCGGACCGGAAACTCGGAAAACGACAGGGCGTCATCCCGACCGGTGGCGAACAGGCTCGCGGCGCGAATCTGCTCGGGTCCCATGCCGTCGCCCACGCAAAATACCACGCTCACCCCGTTCGGCGTCCCTGAGAACTCGTCCCGAGCTCCCGAAGAGCAGGAGACGGAACAAAGGGCCGCGCACAGGAACACGACCCCGAATGGTACCGGGAACGCCCGAAGACGGAGGAACGTGCGTCGTAAGGAGGAATCGTTTCGCGTTTTCATGACCGTCCCCCTTAGTAATAGTAGTCGCGTCCCGGCGAAAACGCCAGGGCGCGACTATCCTACGAGGCGGTTAATCCATGAAATGGGTCTTGAGCGGGGGGAAGCCGTTGAACTCGACCGAGGCGTAGCTCGAGGTGTAGGCGCCGGTGGTAAGCCAGTAGAGGCGGTCGCCGATCTTTAGGTCGAGGGGAAGGCGGTACTTGCAGTCCTCGTACATGATATCCATGCTGTCGCACGTGGGGCCGGCGAGTATAACCTCGCCCATCTTTACCGAGGGCGCGTCCTTGCTCGTGACGATCGGGTACTTGATGGACTCGCCGAGGGTCTCGATAAGGCCGTTGAACTTGCCGGTGTCGCAGTACACCCAGCGGCTGAGCGCGGTATTGTTCTTGCGGGAGATGAGGACGACCTCACTGATGAGGATACCCGAGTCTCCCACGAGCGAGCGGCCGGGCTCGAGGATGATCTGCGGGATCTCGTCGCCGAAGTCGTCGCGGAGATACCGCGTGATCTCCGAGGCGTACTCGGAAAGATCGTTCGTCGGCTGGGTATAGTTGGCGGGGAAGCCTCCGCCCATGTTGATCATCTGGAGTTTTATGCCCTCTTCTTCCTCGAGGCTCGTCATGAGATACTTCGTCTTGGCGATGGCGTCGTTCCACTGGCCGATGTCGCGCTGTTGGCTACCGACGTGGAAGGATATACCGTACGGGGTGAGGCCGAGATCCCGCGCCTGCACGAGAAGGTCGTACGCCATGTCGGGATGGCAGCCGAACTTGCGGGAAAGGGGCCAGTCGGCGGTTACCGAGTTTTCGACGAGAATCCTGACGTACACCTTGGAGCCGGGGGCGTACTTCGCGATGTTCTTCAGGTCTTCCTTGCTGTCCGTCGCGAACATGCGGATGCCGCGTTCGAAAAAATACTCGATGTCTTTCGCTTTTTTTATCGTGTTTCCGTAGCTGATGCGCTCGGGCGCGACATCGAGGCCCATGACCTTGTCGAGCTCGAAGCGGGAGGCGATGTCGAAGCTTGATCCTAGTTCTGAAAGGAGCGAGATTACCTTCGGGGCCGGGTTTGCCTTGACCGCGTAGTAAATCTGCGCGAACGGGAAGGAATTCTGCAGCTTGATGAAGTTTTTCTTGATAGTCCGCAGATTAATGACCAAACAGGGCGTTTCGAGTTTTTCCGAAAACTCGAGAAAACGGTGCCAATCGGCATCGCCGATGTATTCGTCTCTATTCAATTAGTTTAAAGATCCCTCCCTTGGAAAAACAAGCTGGTTTTTGCACTATAGTGTCACGCACCGGTTGTGTCAATTATTGATTTTACGGATAATGAAAATATGACGGTTCTCACGCAAATCGGCGCCCTCTTCTCGCTTATGGCCATCGGATTTCTCCTCGGCAAGCTCAGGATCGTGGAGGGGACGGCCCTCAAGGGCCTTTCCAACCTGATAATAAAGGCGGCCCTTCCCGCCCTTATTCTGACGTCCCTCCAGCGTCCCTTCAGTCCGGAACTCTTCTCCGGGGCGATGTTGACCCTCGTCGTCGCGACGGTCTTTTATCTCGGGATGATCCTTCTTTCGTACGCCGCCGTACGTCTCCTGAAAACGCCGAAACGACAGGTCGGCGCCCTCGTGTTTTCGCTCGCGTTCTCGAACGCCGGTTTCGTGGGCTTTCCCGTCGTAGTTTCCATTCTAGGGCAAGATTCCCTCTTTTTGGCGGCGATCCACAACATTTTATTCAATCTTCTGGCCTTTTCGGTGGGTATCGCGATAGTTTCCGGAACTTCCGAACGAGGCGAAACCGACAAAAAATACCGTTTCGGCTTCCCACTCGTCAGGCTTTTAAACGTTAACGTCGTAGCCGCCCTCGTCGGGTTCGCCCTGTTCGTCGGGTCGATTACCCTTCCGCGGGCCGTCGCCATGCCGCTTGAGCTCCTGGGCAGCACCACGACTCCGCTCGCCATGATCGTGGTCGGGCTCATGCTCGCGCGAACGCCCCTCAAGGCCGTCGTCGGGGACTGGCGGCTCTACGCGGTAACGGCCCTCAGGCTCGGCGTGTGGCCCTTCGTAACCTGGGCGGCGTGCCGGGCGGCAGGCGTCGGCTTCCAGCTCACGGCCATTACGGTCATCATGGCGGGAATGCCCGCCGCTTCGAACACGAGCCTCATCGCCGAGGTGTACGGCGGGGACACGGAAACCGGCTCCTCGATCATCTTCATCACGACCCTGCTTTCCGTCGCGACGATCCCGATTCTCGCGGTACTCCTGACCTGACTCAGACGCCCGAGCCTTGAGCGCCCGTCGCGGCGGCCCAGTCCTCTCGGGCGCGCTCGAGACCCGTCCAGAGGAAGGCGTTGATGCCGGCCGCGCGGGCGCCGGCCACGTTCGCCTCCATGTCGTCGAAAAAGACGATCTCCGAGGGCTTCACGCCGAGCCTCCGTATCAGGGTGTCGTAGATCGCGCGCTCGGGCTTGACCTGCGAAACATGGCAGGAAAAGACCGCGACGTCCGCCTCGCGGAAGAGGTGTATGCCCTCCCCGTGCCGTTCGAGAAAGTCGTGCGGCATGTTCGAGAGTATCGCGAGGCTATAGCCCTGGCCCTGGAGGGTCCGCGCCCAGTCGGTAACGGACCGGGACACGCGGAGCCAGGACGCGAGGTCCTCGGCGAGCAGGGCCTCGGCGAGCGCGCGGGTAGCAGCGAGAGAACGCGTCGAAGCGGGCCCGGGCGAACCCGGGGTATCGTCCGCACCGAAGGCCTCGGCCAGTATCGACTCGTACATCTCGACGCCCCGAATGTCGCCCCGGTCATAGGCGGGGCGATACCGCCAGAAGGCCTCCCTGAAAAAGGCCTCGCTCAGGCCGCTCAAGGCGGCCATTCGCGCGTAGCAACCCGTGTCCTGGGGTTCCGATATGACGTTCCCGTAATCAAGCGCCAGTGCCCGTATCATGCAGTACTCCTCGTATCGTGTGTCTTGCGCGCGCGGGCCGCCGCGCTCGGGCCGCCGCCCGCGTCAAACCGCGGCGAGCGAATCGAGACGCTCCCTGATAAACTCGCTTTTTTCCTTGAGGCCTATCTTTCCGGTTTCGAGAAGTATGACGTTGGGACGCTTCGGGTCAAGCTTCACGCGACCCGCCGACTCGCGCATCATCCGGAGAAGCCGTTCGACGGATACCTTCGAGACCCGCGAGAAGACGACCTCCACGGATCCCGCGCGCTCCCTGAGTACGGCGATGGAAAGCCGCTTGCAGATGATGCGGATCTCGGCGAGCGAAAGGAGGCTTTGCACCTCGTCCGGAATCGGCCCGAACCGGTCCTGGAGTTCGGCGTATACCCGCTCGAGTTCCTCCTGCCGCGAGACCGAGGCGATCTTCTTGTAGACCTCCATCTTGGTCTGCGGAACCTCGATGTAGGCGTCTGGGATAAACCCCGTGTACTCGAGCTCGAGCAGGGCCTCGGTTTCCTCCTCGAAGCCCTCGTTCCGGAGCCGCATGACGGCCTCCTCCAGTAGGCGGAGGTAGAGGTCGAAACCGACCGAATAGATGTCGCCCGACTGTTCCCGTCCGAGGAGGTTTCCCGCGCCGCGAATCTCCATGTCCATCATCGCGATCTTGAATCCGCTGCCGAGCTCGGTGAAATCCGAAATGACCTGCAACCGCTTCATGGCTATCTCGGAGATCGCCCGTCCCTCCGGATAAAAAAGATAGGCGTAGGCCTTGCGGTCCGACCGGCCGACACGGCCCCTGAGCTGGTAGAGCTGGGAGACGCCGTACATGTCCGCGCGGTCGATGATGATGGTGTTGACGTTCGGGATGTCGATGCCGTTCTCGATGATCGTCGTCGAGATGAGCACGTGAAAGCCGCCCATCTTGAACCGCCGGAAGAGCTCCTCCAGTTCGGTCGAGCTCATCTGGCCGTGCGCGGTGTCGACGAGCATCTCGGGTACGAGGCCTTCGAGCATGACGCGCGTCTCTTCGAGGCTTTCGACCCTGTTGTGGAGGTAGAAGACCTGCCCGCCCCGCTCGACCTCGCGCCTGATGGCGGCGGCGACGCGGTCCGGGTTGAACTCGCCGATGGCCGTCTCGATGGGATGCCGGTTCTGGGGCGGAGTCGCGAGGAGGCTCATGTCGCGTATCTTGAGGAGGCTCATGTGGAGCGTGCGCGGGATGGGCGTCGCCGAGAGCGCGAGGGAATCGACGTTCGTCCGGAGCTCCTTGAGCCGCTCCTTGTCCTTGACGCCGAAGCGCTGTTCCTCGTCGACGATCATCAGTCCGAGATCCTTGAAACGCACGTCCTTCTGGATGATGCGGTGCGTGCCGACGAGGATGTCGACCTCGCCGGCGACGAGCCGCTCGAGGGTCTTCTTCTGGTCGGCGGGAGACACGAAGCGCGAAAGCTGCGCGACGCGCACGGGGAACTTCGCGAACCGCTCGACGCAGGTGTCGTAGTGCTGTTCGGCGAGGAGCGTCGTCGGCGCGAGGAAGGCGACTTGCTTTCCGCCCATGACGGCCTTGAAGGCGGCGCGCATGGCGATTTCGGTCTTTCCGTAGCCGACGTCGCCGCACACGAGCCGGTCCATGGGAACGGGCTTTTCCATGTCCGCCTTGATCTCCGCGGCCACGGTGAGCTGGTCGTCGGTTTCCTCGTAGGGGAAGGCGGCCTCGAAGGCGTTTTGCCACTCGCCGTCCTTCGGGAAGGGAAAGCCCTGCGCCGCCTTCCGTTTCGAATAGAGGTCGATGAGCCTGCCCGCGATGTCCTCGACCGACTTCTTGACCTTGTTCTTCCGGTTCTCCCAGCTTTTCGAGCCGAGCCGGTCGAGACGCGGCGAGTCGCCCTCGTTCCCGATGTAGCGCTGGACGAGGTTGACCTGCTCGATCGGGATGAAGACGGTTTCTTCCTCGGCGTACTCGAGCTTGATGTAGTCACGCTCGTTCCCGAGCGCCTTGACGCGCTCGATGCCGAAGAAACGGCCGATGCCGTAGTTGACGTGGACGACGTAGTCGCCGGGATTGAGCTCGACGAAGGTGTCGATTACCGCGCTCTTCGCGTGCTTGACCGAGCGCGGGATGTGCCGGCGCCGCCCGAATATCTCGTTTTCCTGTATGACGATGATTTTGAGCTCGGGAATGGCGAATCCGGTTGAGAGGGAAAGCGGAACGATCGCGACGGGTAGCTCCTTGAGGAGCTCGCCGACGCGGAGGGCCTGGTTCTCGCTCTCCGCGAAGACGTATACCTTCCAGCCGTCTGCGGTCAGGTTCGCGAGCTCTTCCCTGAGATACACGATGTTTCCGAAAAAACTCCTCGCGGGGTCGCAGGAGATCCGCACGCGTTCCGGGGATTGCGTCTCGGCGCCGTGTATCGTCCTGAGGAGGATACGCCGCCCGCAGGCTGTCGAAACCGCGCGAAAGTCGAGCAGTTCCTTCGAGGGCTCCGGAAGCTCCGCGAGAAGGGGATTCTTTCCCTCTCCGGAGCCGCCCGCGCGGACCTTCCGGTACAGGCCGAGATACTCGCGCTCGAGACTCTCGCGGGCGTTTTCCTGCCGGTCGTAGTCCACGAACACGATCGTCGCGGGACAGGATTCCCCGACCGAGTCGTTCCAGGCTTCCAGATAATCGGCCACCGAGTGGGGTGACTCGAACGCGAGCGGGAAAAAGAGTTCCTCTCCCTCGCAGGTACCGTGGAGGGCGAGGTGCTCGACCAGTGGGCGCGCGCCGTCGGCGAACTCCCGCGACTCGCGCAGGCGTTCCGCCAGGGCCTCGAGGCGGTCCTCGGTCCACAGGACCTCGCGCGCGGGATAGGCCAGCATCGACTCGACCGAACCGGTCGAGCTTTGATCCTCGGGGTTGAATCGGGTTATCTTCCCGACGGTATCGAAATCGAACACGATGCGGTACGCGTAGGCCTCGCCGGGAAGGAAAACGTCGAGAACCTCGCCGCGAAGCGCGAACTCGCCGTGCACGGTGACGCGCGGAACGCGAACGTAGCCCTGCGCCGAAAGTTTGCCCGCGAAGGCGGTCGGGTCGAACGACTGTCCAACCGCGATCTCGGTGACAAGGGACGCGAAATAGTCGGGAGGCGGAACGGGCGTCAGCAGGGCCCGCTCGGTCATAACGAGAACGCGCGTTCCCCGCGCGATCCCGGGGTCCTTGGTTCCTCCCGATGCCCGCGGGCACAGCCGAGCGAGGGCCGCGGCCCGCTCGCCGAACACGGCGGCGCCCGGCGCCACCGGGCGGTAGGCGATCGAACCCCACCAGGGAAAGACGATGCTGTCGAGTCCGCCGAGTTCAAGGTCGGAATGCAGTATCTCGACGTCCTTCTCGGTCGGAACGACGAGAACGAGGAGTCCCGGCTCGTTTCGCGCGAACTCAGACAGGAAAAAGGCGTGCAAGCCCCCCTGCAGGCCCTCGATCTCGCACGGCCAACGGTTTTCCTCGAGACGACGAAACACGCCGGTCATCCCGGACCACCGGCGTATCTCGTTTGACAGTGTTTCAATGCCCATATCGCCGGGATATTACCACTAATGACGCAACTTAAAAAGGCCGATATAATGAAAAAGGGAGATTTTCAGGTGAAACAACTCTTTCCGTATATCGCGTGCTTCGCTCTCTTTGCGGGATCGTTCGCCGCCGTTTCGGCCCAGACGGGGAATCCGGAGAATGGCGGGAACGTCTCGTCGCTCGCGGCGGACGTCTCGATACGTTTTCTCGACCGCGTCATCTACTATCCCGGAAACAGCCCATCCGAACCCGTAACGATACACCTGACCATAACGAACCGAAGCCCGGAAACGCTCCGTTTCAAGCTCGCCGACGACCGCATCTTCAGCGTCGACTTCCGCGCGCTCACGATGAAGGGCGTGCCCCTCGATCACACCCCCGCCTGGCTTCGGAAGCGAAGCTCGAACAAGCACGTGTATTTCCGCGAGGTCAGTATCGAGCCCGGAGAGTCGTTCTCCTTTTCGGAAAACCTCAAGGACTATCTTTCCGTGCCGGAACCGGGTATCTACGTGCTCGATTGCGGGTTTTATCCCGAGCTCAAGCGGCTTTCGGGAGATCTGGAGCCGGTTATCAGGTCAAATCGCCTGACGCTCGAAGTCAAGCCCTCCCCGATCGCGTCGGCCACCCGCGTATTGCCCCTGTCTCCCGTAACCGCCGAGGTTCTCCAGCCCCTGCCGATTCCTCCCGACCAGGTCGTTTCGTACGTGCTGACCGCTCGCCAAAAATCCCGGTGGGACCAGTTCTTCCTCTACCTCGATCTTGACCAGATGATCGCCAGGGATCCCGCGCGCGGACGCCGGTTCAAGCAGGCCTCGGAACGAGAACGGTACGAACTGCTGGAAAACTACAAATTCGACCTTTCCCAGTCCATCGTCGACAAGGACATATCTACGATTCCGGTCGACTTCCGTATCGAACGGACCTCCTACACAGAAAACGAGGGAGAGGTTTCCGTCATCGAATGGTTCGACTACAATAAATTCCGCGAGAAGAAGCGCTTTACGTACTATCTCTCCTCGCGGGACGGAATCTGGAGGGTATTCGACTACAAGGTCGACAATCTCGGTACCGAGTAACACATAAGGATACGCGATGAAAGCACTGCTGATAGCAGACACCGACGTCTCAGTCCGCGCGATATCGGACACCATTGAGCCGTACGGTTTTGACATAATCCGATACCGGTCCCCGGTCAAGGCGCTCGACAACGTCGACGAGATATCCCCCGACGCCGTCTTCATCAGCGCGGGAGACTTTCCGCGCCACTGGAAAACGATCGTGCAGTACATTCGTTCCGACACCGGAAAGGACCGCACGGTCATCGTCCTGCTCGTCACGGACCGGTTTACCGCCGAGGACGCCGACAAGGCGGTTCACATCGGCGTTCAGGCCATCGTCGGAGAGTCGATGACCGGCGGAAACGACGTACCGCGCCTCGTCGAGGTCTTTTCCCGGTACCGCTACGTGGGGGTCGAGACGCATCCGCGCGTGTGCGACGCCGTCGGCGAGCGGATGGTGTTCATGTTCACCAATCCCCTCAGCGACACGATTATCACGGGCAAACTCGATTCGGTTTCGTCGGCCACGCTCATGTTCAGGCCTGATTCGCCTTCGGCGGTTTCGGACCTTTCTCCCGGGGAACGGGTCACCCAATGCACACTCATGATCGACGGCGCGGAATTCTCGCCCTCGTGCGTCGTGAGAAAAACCGGTAATTTCATGATTCTCGATCTCGCCGATCCCGGCGCGAATCTCGTCTCGGCCATCGAGGGCGTCGTCGGCGCTCAGGCCGTAGGCTCAGCCGTTTCGGGAGACTGACGCCCGGCCGCGTTTTTCCGCGGCAGCGGAGCCGACCGGTGCCGACCGGCTCCTCCACGGTCCCGGCGGTTCAGCGCGTTCGCAGGATCAGCGCGCAGAGGGCCACGGCCAGCGTCACGAGCGCGGCGAACACCCACCACGGAAGCGGATCCGCGGCCTCGCGCGCGCGCTTGGCCTTCCGGTTTCCGTACGATTGACCGCCGGTTCCGAAGGCGTAGCCGCACACGGGGCAACCCGACCGGAAGTCCCGCGAGGCGCCCGAAAAACCGCACGACGGACAACGCACGGACGCGAAAAACTTGCCGCAGTGCGGACAAACCCTGTCGTTGCCCTTAACTTCGGTACCGCAATGTTCGCAAAAAAACTTCGGCTTTTTCGTCACCGTTCGGCGATTCCCGTATCCGCCGGGCTACTGGCCCGAGGCGGCCGCCGGACAGGACGCGCAGGCCGTCGAGGCCTTCGCGTCGCCCGATGACGTTCCGCCCGAAGCGGCGCAAGAGCCGCCCTTCTTCGCGTCAGTCGACGCTCCCTTCGCGTCATTGACGTAAAAGCCGCTTCCCTTGAAGCTGATGGCGATTCCCCCCGTGAGCACCCGTCGTATCGACTTGCCGCACTCGGGGCAGGTTGTCAGGGCCGCGTCCGACATCTTCTGTACGGCCTCGAATCGGTGTCCGCATGAGTCGCATGCGTAATCATAGGTCGGCATATTCGTACCTCTCGCGCGTGTTTCAGGTATACCACAAGATACTCAAAATCCCGCGAACGCGGCAAGCGTGTCTGTGTCGACCGTCCACTCCTCGAGGTAGACGCGCGTTCCCTGGATTCGAGGGCCAGATCCCGGGGTTCGCTGAAGCGATCCCGTAGCCAGTTTGAGCAGGGCCGCTACGGCGCGAGCCGAGCGTACGTCGCGCGCCTGGAGGTATCCCGTCAGCGAGTATGTGCCTTCTACGCCCGTACGAACGCCGTCCTGCCGGCTCGCGAAAAAGAGCGCGTAATCCACGGGCAAGGTCATTCCCACGGGAAGGAGCCCCGAGAAGCACGCGGAGGGAGACGCCGCCATGAAAGCCACGCGCCCGTCCAGCGCGGGAGATTCGAGATACGACTCGAACTCCGCTGGTACGGAAACGGGAGCGATATCGGACCGCGACAGGTTCGATAAGAGCGCGGGAAAATCACGGGCCATGGCGAAGAGCCCCGAACGCGGAATCGCGGCGCCCATCGAGCCCGAACGATACCAGGTGACGCCCGAATCGGACCCCGCCCGTTCCCATCCGCGTGACTTCGGAAAGACGACGGAACTCGCGCTTCTCGGAAAGGAGCCGGTCGCGAGCAGGCGAACTTCGGGCGCGCCGGCGGGCGAGACGTCGGTCGCGCTGTCGCGAGAGACGGCGGCGCTATCGTCTTCCGCCGCGGCCGGGACGCAAGAGCGTTCCGGATAAACGCCGAGATAGAGGACGCTCGTGCGGCCCAGCGCCGTATCCGACACGGAAAAACCCTTCGCGGACGCGACACGCTCGACGAGCGAACGGTGGTTTTCCACGGGCACGACTATCCAGGCGTCGGCGCCGCTTCCCATCACGGAAAGCGGGCTTTGCCGAAAGGCGTACGGAGACGTCGCGCAGGCGGAAAGGATTACGCACGCCGCGACCGTAAGAAGGAACGGGTATCGCCTGTCCGCGTCACGCCCGCGCAAGGTCCGCCATCCACACGAACTCACCGGCCTCGATCTCGACGGCTCGCGTCCCTCCGACGGAATCGACCCAAGTCGCGCTCGAGGCGAGGGTTTCGCTCTTCAGGTATTCGGCGAAACCGTCGAAGGCGCGTTTGAGGAGGGCGGGACCCTCCCCTTCACCCTTCGCGGAAACCGTCAGCGTTATCCGGTCGGTTACCACGAGGCCGCGCTCCTTTCGGAGATTCTGGACGCCGCGGACCAGGTCGCGCACGCATCCCTCGAGTAGAAGGTCCTCGCTTACCTCGGTGTCGAGGGCGACGGTCAGCGTTCCCTCGTTCACGACGCGGAGGTTCGCCTTCTCGACGCGGTTTACCGCGATCTTGTCGGCGGTTATCTCCACTGACTTTCCCTCGACGTCGATGCTGAGCGTCGATCCTTCCACGATAGACTGGATTTCGGCCGATGACATCTTTTCTATCGCCGAGGCCGCGACCTTCATGGCGGGCCCGAGCTCCTTGCCGAGGACCCTGAAATTCGCCTTTGCCGAGTACTCGACGAGTTCGTCTTCCTTGTCGTGGAACACGACTTCCTTTACGTTGAGCTCCTCCCGTATGGATTCCTCCATCTCGAGCAGGACCTTCTTTTCCTCCGGGTTCCTCGTGACGAGCTCAACCGACTTGAGCGGCTGGCGGGTCTTGAGAGAGTACTGGTAGCGAAGGCTCCGTCCCATGGAAACGGCCTTTTGGACGGTTTCCATCTTGAACTCGAGTCCGTCGTCGCGCAGGGACTCGTCGTAGCGCGGATAGTCGGCGAGGTGCACCGATTCCGGGTCGTCCTCGGCCCGCAGGTTCCGCCAGATCGATTCCGTGATGAAGGGGATGACGGGAGCGGCGACGAGCGCGAACTTTCGCAGTGCCGAGTAGAGGGTGTCGTAGGCGAATTTCTTGTCGCCGTCGTTCTCGCTCTTCCAGAATCTCCGGCGCGAACGGCGTATGTACCAGTTGTTGAGCTGATCCACGAAGGAAACGATCGGGTCGATGGCGCGGGAAAGGTCGTAGGCGTCCAGGGCCTCGGATACGTCCTTTACCATCTTCTCGGTGATGGAAAGCACCCAACGATCGAGGGGATTCGAGCTCTCCACCCCTCCTTCGCGCGCCTTTTTCGTCTCCGGCCGGCCGACGCCGTCGATGTTGGCGTAGGTTACGTAAAAGCTGTAGCTGTTCCACAACGGGATGAGGATGCCCTTGAGGACGTCACGTACGCCCTCGTCCGAATACTTCAGGTCGTCGGCCTTCACGACGGCGGAATGCATGAGGAAGAGCCTGAGGGCGTCGGCGCCGAATTCGTTCACGACCTTGTTCGGGTCGGTATAATTGCGGAGCGATTTCGACATCTTCTTGCCGTCGGTCGCGAGCACGAGCCCGTTGACGACGCAGGCCTTGAACGCCGGCCGGTCGAAGAGCGCGGCGGCGAGGACGGTCAGGGTATAGAACCATCCGCGCGTCTGGTCGAGACCCTCCGAGATGAAATCTGCCGGATAGTGGCTCTCGAAGTATTCCTTGTTCTCGAAGGGATAGTGGTTCTGGGCGTAGGGCATGGCGCCCGACTCGAACCAGCAATCGAGAACCTCGTTTACGCGAGACATCGTCGAACCGCATTCGCACGGAATGGTGATCGCGTCGACGAAATGCTTGTGCAGGTCCTCCGGGTACGTCCCCGAAAGCGCCTTGAGCTCCTCGCGGCTTCCCACGCATACGGTCTTTCCGCAGTCCGGGCACTTCCAGATGGGTAGCGGGTTTCCCCAGAAGCGGTTCCGGCTGATCGCCCAATCTCGCGCGCCCTCGAGCCATTTGCCGAAGCGCCCGTCGCGTATATGTGACGGCTGCCAGGTAATGGAGAAGTTCGCCTTGAGCATGCGCTCCTTGATCTTCTCGACTGAAACGAACCAACTGCCTACGGCGCGATAAATGAGCGGGCTCGAGCAACGCCAGCAATGCGGATACGAGTGGAGTATCTGGTCGCGCTTGACGAGCTTTCCCTCCGCCTTGAGCCGCTCCATTATCGCCTTGTCGGCGTCCTTCACGAAGATACCGGCGTAATCGGATACCTCGGCGGTAAACCTGCATTCCGCGTCGACGGGGCATACCGTGGGAACTCCCGTTCCCTTGAACACCTTGTTGTCGTCCTCGCCGAAACCGGGAGCGGTATGCACGATACCGGTACCGTCCTCGGTCGTGACGAAATCGCCGAGGAAGGTCCGGAACGCCCCGGGGCTTCCGTCCTCGTTTCTCGAAAGCGAGGCGAAATACGGGAACAAGGGCTCGTACGCGAGTCCTTCAAGCTCGGAACCCTTCTTTTTCCAGATGACGCGGCAGGAGGCGGGGTCCTTGTAGTACGCGCCGAGGCGCGCCTCGGCAAGAACGAACCGATCGGTCCCGTCCTCGACCATGACGTAATCGATGTCCGGTCCCATCGTGAGGCCGAGGTTGCTCGGAAGGGTCCACGGGGTCGTGGTCCACGCGAGTAGGTAGGTTGACCCGTTCGCGAGGTCCGAACCGGCCGCTTGAGCGAATGTCCGTTCGGCGGCGCTTCCCTTGGCGGTTCCGGTCACGGCGAAGCGGACGGTTATGGCGGGATCGTGGACGTCCTTGTATCCGCCGAGATTGAGTTCGTGGTTCGAAAGCACGGTCGAACAGCGCGGGCAATACGGAAGGATATAGTGACCCTCGTACAGGAGCCCTTCCTCCCACAGTCGCTTCATCACCCACCAGATGGACTCCATGTAATCCGGCTCCATCGTCTTGTAGTCGTTGTCGAAGTCGACCCAGCGTCCGAGACGCGTGATGGTGTCGCGCCATTCCTTGACGTACCGGAGCACGCTCGAACGGCACGCCTCGTTGAACTTGGCTATGCCGAATTTTTCGATGTCGGTCTTCGAGTTGAGACCCAGTTCCTTTTCGATGAGGTTTTCCACGGGAAGTCCGTGACAGTCCCAGCCGAAGCGCCGTTCGACCTTTTTGCCTTTCATGGCCTGATAGCGGGGAATGATATCCTTGATCGTGCTCGGCACGAAGTGTCCGAAATGCGGAAGCCCGGTCGCGAAGGGGGGGCCGTCGTAAAACACGAATTCCTCCGCTCCCTCGCGGTTTTCTATCGACTTCTTGAAGATGTCGTGTTCGCTCCAAAACGCGAGTATCCGCTCTTCCTCGGCGGGAAAGCTCACTTTGGGATCAACCGGGTCGTACATGGCTGCAAACTCCTCGACGCGTACTGAATGCGTGGCAGTATAGCCGATTCGCCCGTTTGTTTCCATATCCGCTCCGGTTCGTCCCGGCGGGAGCAAGGACGGTCTTCGCCACGCGTACCGTCTTGACTTTCCCCGGCTTCGGGTATATCGTTAAAAAAAACCCGATTAGCAAGGACGTTTCATGGCCAAACACAAGATAGCGGCTATACCTTCCATCCGCCGCCTTCCGTCGTATCTGCACATCATCAGGCAATCGCGCGAGGAAGGCCATGAGTATATCTCCGGAACGGTCATAGCCCAGGAACTCCATCTCGAGCCCATCCAGGTTCGCAAGGATCTGGCCATTACCGGGATCGTCGGCAAGCCGAAAAAGGGGTACCCGGTCGTCGCGTTAATGGCCGCCATCGAACACTTTCTTGGATGGGACGAGGTACAGCAGGCGGTGCTTATCGGCGCGGGCAACCTCGGTACGGCGCTCGCCGGTTACCAGGAATTCCTGTATCACGGGCTTCATATCTGCGCGGCCTTCGATCACGACCCGTCGAAGATCGGCGCCTCCATACACGGGGTTCCCGTCTTTTCCATGGAAACCCTTCCCATCCAGATCCGCAACCTCAAGGCGACGATCGCGATCCTCACCGTACCGTCTTCGAACGCGCAGGAGATAACCGACCTTCTCGTGAGCTCGGGGATATCCGCGATCTGGAATTTTACCAACGTGAAGCTCAAGGTTCCCGAGGAGGTCGTCGTCCAAAAAGAGGACCTGACGTCCGGTTACGCCATGCTCTGCGTCATGATGAACGCCTCCAGGCACGAATGATCGAGACGACCGGACGGAGCGACGAGACGGCCCGCAAGACGGCGGAACAGGCGGTACTCTTCGCCAACCGTCTCGAAAAACGCCATAAGCACCTCAAAAAGTGGGCGAGAAGGACCGGAGTCACCTGCTTCCGCGTGTACGACCGGGACATCCCCGAGATTCCGCTCTCGTGCGATCTCTACGAGGAAGCCGAAACGGGACGCCGGCACCTGCTCATCTCCCTGTACGAACGACCCTACGAGAAGGCGGAGGCCGAGGAAGAACTCTGGCTTCTCGCCATGAAGAATGCCGCGGTCGACGTCCTGGGCCTGGAACCGGATCTCGCCCGAACGCGAATGCGCAAACGCCAACGGGGAGAAAGCTCGCAATACGAGCGCGTGTCGACATCCGGAGAACGCGTTACGGTCACGGAGGGCGGGTCCCGTTTTCTCGTCGACCTCTCTGCGTACCTCGACACCGGGCTCTTTCTCGACCACAGACCGGCTCGCGCCATGGTCCGCGCGGAGTCGGAAGGCAAGCGCGTACTGAACCTGTTTTGCTATACGGGAGCCTTTTCCGTGCACGCCGCCGCGGGCGGGGCGGCGTCCGTGACGTCGGTCGACATATCGAATACCTATCTCGCGTGGGCCGCCGAAAACCTCTCGTTGAACGGTTTCGCGACGTCGTTCCCGTCGTCGCCGTCGTCCCGGTACCCCCTCGTCCGCGAGGACGTCAAGGCGTTTCTCGCCGCGAGCCTCCGTACCGGCCGCCGATGGGACCTTATCGTATGCGACCCGCCGACCTTCTCGAACTCCAAACGCGCGGTCGACATCCTCGACGTCAACCGGGACTGGGCTAGCCTTTGCAGGAGTTGCCTCGCCCTGCTCGCCCCCGGAGGAAGCCTCTATTTCTCGAGCAACTCGCGCTCGCTGAAATTCGATCCGGACGAGATCGGAGGCGCCGCGGCGAACGGGCGGACCGCGATACGGGACCTGACGGAGGCGTCTATCCCCGAGGATTTCCGGGACAGGCGCGTTCACCGTCTCTGGAAGATTACCGTGCCTCTTTGAGAAGCGGCCGCGGCCCCTTCGTCCGCGCTCAGAGCCGCTTGATCCTCACCCTGGCCCGCCGGGTCGAATC
This sequence comes from Spirochaetota bacterium, assembly GCA_023393015.1. Classification (GTDB taxonomy): domain Bacteria; phylum Spirochaetota; class Spirochaetia; order Treponematales; family Treponemataceae; genus Teretinema. The sequence goes on along the minus strand of JAEWMY010000051.1, from coordinate 21,482 downwards.
GGTCACCACGACCCAGCTCGGTCCGCGTTGCTTGTCGTTCTTGCATATCGCGCCCGTATTCACGTATATTCCCTGCTTCTCTCGGTCCATGACGTACTCGAGCCTGGCGAAATGCGTATGGCCCATGATGACGACGAGGTCGTCGGGTTTACCGGAAAAAATCCGCGAGAACCAGAGCTTCCAGTCGCGTTCACCGAATTTCTCCCGCGCGTACTTCTCGAGGCCATTTTTTCCGGTCGTCGCGAAGAACGACGTCGAACGGCCTTTGAGCCAATCCTCCAGGAGCCAAGAATAGCATTCCTTCACTTGTCTGACCGTAACGAAGTCCAGACCGTCGTCCCGCCCTTCGACGTGCGGGAGGTAAATCCTCGTCCGGTTGTCGAGGTGGCGTTCTTCCGGAAGTTTCCCGTTGATATACGCTATCAGGGCGTCGACGAAGAACCTGACAAAAAGCTGTCCCATGCGGCTTTTCCGCGACTCGCCGCGAGTTTCGAAGATCGTTGCCGTCCCGACGCGGGAATACGCCGCGCGAAGGAGCTTGTCCACGGTTACCGTCGCCCCGGTAACCGGGGTTTCTGTCGCGGCGAACAGACGAGCCACGAAGTAACCGAGCGGGAGGCCCCTGATCGCCTCGGGATGCGCGTCGGTCGCGTTGAAGAAGTCCGCCTCGTGACCGTGCTCGACCGAAAGGACCGTACCGCACGACAGAAGGTGGCCTTTCGAGAACTCTTCGCGGTCGACGATTTTCAGTGTTTTATCTCCCACGGCGAGATCCGTAAAGTCTTCCTGCCTCACGCGCATGTCGTGGTTTCCGGGAAGGTACCACACCGCGTCGAGCCGCTCGACGCACGCGCGAAGCGGCGCCATGAAAAGCGAGTCCTTCCACGCGGCTATAGTCTCGCGTATCGATATCGGACGCGTCCCGGGAGGATAGAGCCAGTCGTCGAAGAGATCGCCGACGAAGACGAGCTCGCGAACACGCCTGTCGTGGGCTATCTTGTGGAGCAGGATGGTCAGGTAGATTTCGTATACCCCGAAAAACCATCCCGCGTCGGAGCCGTCCTTGCCGCGCGGGCCGATATGTACGTCGCTGATGAACACGATCTGGTTCCTCGGTCCGGTCCCCGACTGCGAAAGGCCGTAGACGTTCATCTTGAACTCGTCGAAGGAGTTGATGAGGTTTATGACGTTCTCCGAAATCAGGCCGCAGATGAACCACATCGGAGCGATCGCCCAGCTCGTGTAGGTAAACAGCTCTCCCGGGCCCGCGTAGTACCAGATTTTGATTCCCGTCAGCCAGACGAGGACCCACCCGAGGGCGCACTCGAGTGAAAGGATGATGAACATGTAGACTATTCCGCGGATGAGAATCGGAACGTCCTTTTTTTTCATGAACCGGTAGGCGGGCTCGAGGCCGAAAACGCAGATGGTTGCGTACACGAAGAACATGTAGAGGCTAGCCTGGCCGAACAGGGTGTATATCTTGACGTCCCAGATGTGGTTGAGCTTCAGTTCGTCGTCGACGAGCCATTGATACTGGAACAGGAAGGAGATTTGGGGAATCGCCCTACCTATCTTCGTGATCGTATAGAACGCGACCTCGCCGGCCACGAGCAGGGCGCCGTAAATGCAAAACCGGAACAGGCCCTGACGCGCCCGTTTCCACCACGATTTCAGGTGATCGTATCTCACTGCGTCCTTTCTCACGTGTACCTCCTTATCTATCCGGCCGCGGAGCCCGTAACGGGCGTTCTGTACCGTTTCTGGACTATCTCCTCACGACGCCGATCTTCTTGCGGATCAACTCGGCATGGGCGAGATTCGCCTTCGCGTTTTCCGGGAAGCATCGGGCGGCCAATTCCAGGGTCTGCGCGTACTCGCATTCGTACGGCCCGTTCGAGAGGCACTCAAGCGACCGGGCGCACAGGGCTCTGGCCCTTTCGCCCTTTTTCTCGAGCAGGGCAAGACGCGCGGCGGCCCGGTACGCGGGCCCGCGTATTAGCTCGAACGTCTCCCCCAGACCGAGCGCGCGCGACAACGCCCGCCTCGCCATTCGCGCAGCCTTTCCGCGCGGTACGGACGACGAACCGCTTTCGAGCGCGAAGCACAGGGCCTCGACAGCGTTCACGTACGAGATCTTGACGTGCGGAACGTTGACCGTATAGAGCCGGTTTTCGCGAATGATGTTTTTCGCGTACTTGACGGCGCCCTCTATGTCGTTTTCCTTCTCGGCGATATACGCGAGGTGGCCGTAGTGAATGCACAGCGTCATGTGGTCCTGGACGATCGAGCTCATCTCGATTCCCTCGGAGAGCATGGTCTTCGCCTCCGTGGCGGTCATGGTTCCCTGCAGGTACCTGATGAACGGAACCTTGTTGTACGACCAACCGATATGCATGGTGGAATGGAGCTTTCGAGCGACTCGTTCGGTTTCGAGGTACGCCCGTTCGGATTTCTGGAGATCGGAAATCAGGAAATAGTTCTGGGCGAGCGCTCCGAGGCCCGTCATGAGTTCCCACGTCTCGCCGATACTGCGGAAATGGTTCGTCGCGTCCTCGAGAAGCTCGATGGACTTGTGGGGTTGGCTGTAAAAGAGAAAGTAAAAGGCGTACCGCGACTTGTAGATGCTTACGGCGGTCCGGCTCTTGGAACGGGCAATCACCTTGCTCGCGTTCTCGAAATGAGAAAGCCCGAGCGAGGAGAGCCCGACCGAGACGAGGGAAACGGCGTAGTTGCACTCGCTCATGACCCACTTGTCGCTCAGGGAACGGATCGCGAGCATGTTGTTGAAATTGCAGACGCTCGCCCACGCGATCTTCTCCGGCTTGCCGAAGTAATACAGTTTCGTGAGCACCGAAAGGATATCCGTCCGCATCTCTGCGTATTCGCGCTTTTTACCCGTCAGCTCCCGCACGTCGTTACCGAAGAGGAAATGGTTCGCGAGCTGCGCGAGAACCGCCTTGACGACGCTCATGTACGTCGCGGCTTTCCCTCGGGGCGCCCGATAGCCGAGTATCGAGAGGGATGCCTCGAGCGCGGATACCGCCTCGTCGAAACGCCCCTGCTCCTGCTTGCATTGGCCTATCCCCTGCAAGATCGCCGCGCGGTACCATGGCCGGGATTCCCGCTCCAGCATCGCTCCGTACATTTCGAGGGAACGTTCGTAGTCGCTGCTTTTCCGGTAGGCGGCGGCGAGGGAAAGGTGAATGTCGTTTATCCTGTCTTCCCTGTCCTCCATCTCGATTTTACCGAGCGCGTCGAGTGCGTTCTGGTAATGTACGATCGCGTCGAGGGTCGAAAACTGCTTTTCCGACTTTACCGCGGACTGCAGCGCGTACTTGTACACGAGGGGCCATGATTCCGCCTCGCTCGCGTGATACTCGAGACGCTCGACTACGGCGTTTATGTTGTCGGAATACCTGTTCTCGAGATACGAAAGGAGCATGATATTGAGCTCCTTCCTCGTGCTTTCGAGAATGGTATTGTACACGACGTCGCGTATCGTAATATGCTTGAAGTAATACGCGCTCCTGCGCTCGTCCTCGCGCAGGATCAGGTTGTGCGTCTCGAAATTCTCGAGGGCGTTGAGGAAGATATACTCGGAAATACCCTCGGGCACGAGGGCGCGGAGTATGTCCGAGAGGAACGACCTGCCGATTACGGACGCGGTCTTGCATACCACCTGTTCCTCGAACAGGAGCGAGTTCAACCGCGCGAGTATGATGTTCTGGATCGACGAGGGTATGTTGATGTTCTTTATGTCCTTCGAAAGGAAGTAGGTTCCGTTAGTCGCCTCGACGAGCACGCCGCTTTCTATCATGTTCTGGACGATATTCTCGATGAAAAACGGGTTTGAGTCCGACGTGTTCACGATCTTTTCGACCAGTGCCCGTTCGGGAGGATCCATATTGAGTAGCCTAGTCGCGAGCTCGCGGGCGGCTTCGGGCCGCAACTGCTCGAGTTTCAGGAATGGCACCGAATACCTGTTGAAGAAGGAGATGACCGATTCGGACTCGCGGGAAACCGGAATGACGAGAAGCGAGGCTGCCGAGGCACCGTTGATCAGGTATTCGAGCATCTTTAGCGACACCGCGTCGCTCCAGTGGATGTCCTCGATTATGACCACCAAGGGCGTTTCGCGAGCCTTCTCGACGAGAATCCTGTAGACGAAGGCGAAAAACCGGTCCTGCTTGATCGATACGTCGATTTCCTTGACGGCCTCGTGTTCCTCGAAATCGTAGCCGAGCATGTTCAGGAAAAACGTTATCCATACGAGATCGGTGATGGCGAACCGTTCGCGGAAGATGTCCGTGACGCGCGCGAGCATGTCCTCGTTCGGCATATCCTCCTCGATCCCGACCACGGCCTTGATGATGCTTCTCCACGGAAAGAAGATCGTGGATTCCTCGTACTGGTAACAACTTCCGAACAGTACCCTCGTTTCGCGGGAAAGGTCCGGCAAACCGTTGAGAAAATTCTCCACGAGGTACGACTTCCCCATTCCCGCGTCCCCGATTACGGGGCAAAAGCGTATCTCGCCTTTCAGGGATTCGGCGAACGCCGCGTTGAGCCGCGCGAGTTCGCGGTCGCGACCTATCATGCCGACACGTTTCTTGTCGGATCTCTTTTCCTTCCTGAGGTCCGTGAAGCGGAAAACCGCCTGTTCCCTGGAAAACCCCTTCAGGTAGATGCCCTTGGCCGACTCGACCTCGCAAAGGCTCTCGGTTTTCCGTCTCGTCGTGTCGTCCATGAACACGGCGTTACGGTCTCCGGTCATCATTAGCCGAGCCGCGAGGTTTATCATGCTCCCGACGACGGAATAGTCCTTTCTCGTTATGCCGCCGAATTCCCCGCAATACACGTCTCCGGTCGCGATACCGATATTGACCGAGGAGATAAAGGGGAATTGCCCCGTCGCGCGGAGGATCTCGTCCGCGCAGAGCACGGCGTTCCGTTCCTTGTTTTCGAGGGCCACAGGGGCGCCGAATAAAATCGGAAATACCGTGCCCTTGTCGGAAAGGTCGGGCGTCGTGCAAAACCCCCCGTAGCGCGTCGCCTTGTCCTGCACGAGACTATAGACCGCGTTGAGGTTTCCGTATCCCTTCACGAGATCGAACTCGTCGGTAGTCTGCGCGAAGAAACCGTCGAAGCGCACCATGGCGCAGCTTATCTCGCGATACTCGCCGACAAAGCCCTGAAAGTGGGTCTTTATCTGGTGCTGGATCATCGGATTTATGAACGCGTTAATCCTGTTGTAGTATCGCGGATTGTCGAAGAGAAGCCGTTCGTCGCAAAACGCGGGCGCCTCGACCGTTTCGTGAAAGTCGTCGGGGAGGCCGAGCAGCAGATATCCCGCGCCCTTTCCCGCGAAGCAGTCGCGCAACCCTATGGAGCACGCGAACTGGTACGCCCGTTCGCCGATGAGTATCTCCCGTCCGTTGCACCCGCGCTCGCTCGAGATCGCCTCGTCGACAGCCGCCCCGGCTATAACCGGCGTGATGAAGCGCGTCCTGTCCCCGAGCAGTATCTGGTGAAACTGTCCGAAACCGATTCCGATTTTAGGGTCAAGCACGAATCCGTTCGCGCCGCTGTTCTCGGCGTTGTAGGCGTTGCTTCGCTCGAGCGCGACGTCCATCGCGGTCAGCGCCCTTCGCCAGTTTTGCTCTTCGCTCTCGCCGTAATAGCGCTCGAAGCATATCAGCAAGGAGTCGCCGGCGAACTGGAATACGGACCCGCCCATGGACTGTATCGTCTCGATTATCAGGCTATAGTACGAACGGAAAACGTCCGAAAGCATGCCGACGTCCCGTCCGGCGTTGACGTGGTTGGCGACCGTCGCCGTAAACCCGACGATATCGAAGTACACGACGACGCCCGTAAGAAGCTCGAGCTTCCTCTCGAAAAAACAGCACGGAAGTTCGCCAATCGCCCGCACCATCCGATACGGGATATACTGGGTCATCAGGGGAATCTCGTCCGGTTTGATGATCTGATCGCTTCGTAACAGGCACTTTACGCAATCTTCGCTCATCGCGTTTTCCTTGTTTCGATGATTGTCTCGACTATCTTTCTGTACGCGCGGGTTCCGTATCCGAGACGCAGTATATGCGGTATCATCGCGACTTCCCCGTGGTCGACCTTACGGAACCGGCGGACCATGATCCAGGCGCCGGACCCGAGGGCCGCGAGGCTTTCAGGAGACCTTGCGCTCCTCGAACGCCCTTTCGCCGCCGGGGATACCTCCGCGCCGCGCCCGAGCTTCGGCCGGTCCTGAGACCAGGAGGGGCACATCCCGTCGTTCGCCCGCCATCTCCGGTCCGTCACCCGCTTCCAGCGCGCGCTTTTCGGCCTGAAGCATCCCATCTTGAACGCGAACGGTATCAGGAAAAAGTGCGTCCAATAGGGTATCGGAATGTCGAAACCGGGCACGAGCGATACGGTCGATCTCGTCACGTAACTGAAATACCACGTTCCCTCGTACTCCCGCGTTTGCGCGTTGAACTCCTCGAGCGCGTTCGGCGTGAGGTCGTAAAGCGCCCAGTCCTTCGACGAGAAAAACGCGGGATCCTCGAAGAGGCGTTTCAGGGAATCCGATATGTCCCCGCTTCGCTCGATACCCCACTGTTCGAGATGCAGGTCATACCATTCGGTCAGTTTTTTGGAGCTTTGCTGGAGCGCGGCGTACCGAGTGACGAGACGCGTGAATATTTTGAGGGCCGTCGCGTCGCTCCTCGCTATTCCCGTCTCCTCGTCCGCTCCGAGTATCCAGGTCAGGGTCGAACCGTTGTGCACGCCCGAGACCGTGGTTATCGAGCGAATCCAGCGCGATGACGTGCCGTAGTCGACGCCGTCTTCGGCCGAGAAAAAGCCCGTCGCCAGGAGATGCTGAAGCTTTCGCACGACGGGTGCGCCCATCGAATGCGCGACGAAATCAAGGGGACGCTCCGCGTCCCAGCGCGGATACATGCCCTGTCCCGAATAATCCCGGGAGTATCTCGCGTGAGCGAAACGCTCGCTGTGTTCCCTGCCATAGTTCACGCGCCCGCCCTTCAGCTGGTAAAAAAGCTCGCACGCCTGATCGTGCACCGAAGAGATCGGCCCGGTCGAGGGAAAGAGAAACGGCGGATACTTGCCGGGCTCCTTGCGCTCGAGCCGTCGGGCGCAGACGAAATAGGGATACCCGCCGAGTTGCCGCTCGCCCCAACCGAAGAGTCCGTGACAGAATACGATCGGGGACGATTCCTCACTCATGGCGCAACAGGTCCGGGCTCCACTTGAATCCCATCTTCCGATAGAATCTCGGAACGTGACCGGGGGTGAACGACGGACATTTCGCGATTATCTCCCGGGATTGCTGCACGGTAAGCGGTCGGACGGTCGAGTTGAGCTCGGCGATCGAGTTGCTGATCGCGTTGGCGTAGCACGAGCAACCCGGGGCCCGGAATATCTTAGTATACTCGCCCCATATCTCGCTGATCGGCCGCTCTCGCATGTTACCGAGCGTGATCGAGCAAAAATCGCAGGGACAGCAATTGCCCGAGGAATCCACGAAGATGAAGTGGAAGCCGGCGCCGCAACCGTAGAATTTTTCGCCCTCGAAAACGTCATACGCGAAGCACGCTGGATATCCCTTGTTCCGTACGAGGAATTTCTGGACTTCCTCCACGCGCGCGACGTCTTCTTTCGTGAGCTTTTCCTCGGGCCTGTCGGTAAGGTGCCCCGAAAGGATCGGCGAGGTCAGGCGCATGTCGTTCACGCCGAGAGACTTGAAAAAATCGAGCGTCTTGTAGAGTTCATCGCCGTTCGAGATGAGTTCGTGGTCGGGTACGAAGGAAACGGCGACATACATCCCCTCTGCCTGATACATCTCGATCGCCTTGATCGCTATGGCGTGCATGCCCTCTTTTCCCCGTCGTTTGTCGTGTTTGGCGGGATCGTAATGGTCCAGGCTTACGACGGGAATGCCCAAACCCGCGGACTTGAGCGCGCGTACCCGCTCCCGGGTAAGGCCCCAACCGGTTGAGAACATGAGCGACATGGACCGATCGCCGACAATCGACAGGATATCTTCCATATCGTCGCGCAGGAGCGGTTCCCCCCCGGTGAATCCGATCATGCTCGTACCGAGGTCCTGAACCTGCCCTATCGCGTCCCGCAATTCAGCGACCGATAGCTGGTTCTTCTTCGTCCTGTCCGAAAACGAGCAGTGCCAGCAGTTGCAGATACAGTTCGCGGTTACCGCGAAGTTCATCATGACGGGTGTCGGTTTTCCTTCCACCGTCTTGAGGATGCCGGAAACGTAGCGTTCGTACGCCGTTGACGGAAAGTAGGGCGTAAAGGTATTCATGTACGTCCGGTCTCCGACTCTGGTCAATTTGCTGTTTTTCGCGACGAAATTCATGGCCATGAGCTGACGGGGCGTCAGGGACTTCATGACCGGGCTTTTCATCATCTCGAGCATGGCGCCGATTTTTTTAAAGCCGTAGAGTTGCTCACCTACCATTTACAGGCCTCCGTTTTTTATTTACACGATTATTGTAGCACACCGTCGCGGGATTGCAACGTAAAGAAACGGTTTGGCCGACGCGGGGGTACGGGCCCCAAGGCAAAAAAAAAAACCGCCGAACGGCGGTTTTTTTTCCTGTATCCGATATGCGAACTCAGCTTTCCTTGATGTTGTAGCGCTTCTTGAAGCGGTCGATTCGACCGGCGGTATCGACGAGCTTCTGCTTGCCGGTAAAGAACGGATGGCAGGCGGAACAGATTTCTACGCTGATATCCTTCACCGTGGACCTGGTTTCGATGACGTTTCCGCACGCGCACTTGATCTTCGTTTCGTTGTACGCGGGATGGATTCCCTCTTTCATGGTAGCCTCCAAAACATGTTTCTAATAAACGCGCCTTCGCACGGGGCGAAAGCTCGCCGGAAGGGGCCAAAGGCTCCCTGCGCCACACAGGCGGTTCGTTCCGACGCAGCAACGAGGCGGCCAGAAAGGCGTCTCGCCGGTTTCTTTAGAAACCAGTTCCTCAATCCATGGCGGCTGAGCCGGTATTCATGGACCTCAGGAACGCCTCATTATTCTTGGATTTCTTCATCCTGTCAATAAGGAGTTCCATAATCTCGGTATCATCCATGGGATTCAGTACCTTTCTGAGCACCCAAATCTTCTGCATTTCCTCCTCGGTAAGGAGGAGTTCCTCCTTGCGGGTGCCGGACTTCTTGATGCTGACGGCGGGAAAGAGGCGGCGATCAGAGAGCTTGCGGTCCAGGTTGATTTCCATGTTACCCGTACCCTTGAATTCCTCGAAAATGACCTCGTCCATCCGGCTTCCGGTCTCGATAAGGGCGGTGGCGATGATGGTAAGGCTTCCGCCTTCCTCGACGTTTCGGGCCGCTCCGAAAAAGCGCTTGGGTTTATGCAGGGCGTTGGAATCGACGCCTCCCGACAGCACCTTTCCGGAGGTCGGAACCGTCTGGTTATAGGCGCGCGCGAGTCGGGTAATGGAATCAAGGAGGATAACGACGTCGCGCTTGTGCTCGACGAGACGCCTCGCCTTCTCGAGGACCATCTCGGCTACCTGTACGTGGCGTGTCGCCTGCTCGTCGAAGGTCGAGGATATTACCTCGGCCTTGACGGTGCGCTCCATGTCGGTAACTTCCTCCGGCCGCTCGTCGATGAGAAGCACGATGAGGTATACCTCTGGATGGTTTTCGGTAATCGCGTTAGCGATCCGCTGCATGAGGATGGTCTTTCCGGTTCGGGGAGGGGCGACGATAAGCGCGCGTTGTCCCTTCCCGATCGGGCAAAACAGGTTCATGATCCTGGTGGATATCTCGCCGTTTTGCATCTCGAGATTGAGCTTTTCGTCGGGATACAGGGGAGTGAGGTTGTCGAAGGGGATGCGACTCTGGGCGGAGGAAACCTCGTCGAAGTTGACCGTCTCGACGCGTAGGAGGGCGAAGAACCGCTCGCCTTCCTTGGGGGATCTCACCTGACCGTACACCGTATCGCCGGTCTTGAGGTTGAAGAGCCTGATCTGGCTCGGCGAAATGTAGATGTCGTCGGAACCGGGAAGGTAGCTGTTCTGGGGGGAACGCAGGAATCCGTATCCGTCCGGAAGGATTTCAAGTGAGCCCGAGGCGAAGATTATCCCGCCGTGCTCCGTATGCGCCTTCAGTATCTGGAAGATGATTTCCTGTTTTTTCATCGCGACCATGTCTTCGTGGGGAACCCCGTATTGGGTCGCGAGTTCGCGGAGGGGATGCATCCCCATCCGGGTCAATTCGTTGATGGTCAGTTTCGGCTTGTTTTCGTTGTCTTTTTGGGCTTCGGCGTCTTGCGCCGCCTGATTCGCCTGGTATTGCGGACTGAGCTCGTCGCGGAAATCCCGCGAGTCATGCCCGTTGTCCCGATACCGCCTGTTGTCCCGGTTATCGCGGCCGTCCCGGTTATCGCGACTCTCGCGGTGGTCGCGATGGCCTCCGTCCCGTCCCGGAGCGGCGCCGTCGAACGACCCGCCTTTCCGCTTGACCCGCGGCCTGACGACCACGCGTTTTTCGGACGATTCCGCCACGGCGGTTTCCGACCCTCCCTGACGGCCCGGCTCCGCTTCTGGGGCGGACTGGTCGACCGCCACGAGATCCAAGCTGCCTTGGTCGGGATTTTGTTGCGCCGCATCGTCCGCGCTGTCGGCGGTTCGGCGTCTTCTGATTGCTGCCATTGGATTACTCCGTGAAAAATGTATAAGGGCGTATCTTACAAGACATGCTGTTTGTCGGATTTTCCCAAAAAAGACAGGACTATGAAATCAGTATAGTAAAGCGCGTTTTACCTGTCAAGCTGTGCCGCGAGCAGCCTGAGCGCGCGCAAGGCGGTTGCCGCGCGAACACGCCGCCTTGACCCCGCAAAAAGGCATCGTTCCGCCGATACCTCCGGCGCGCGCGCGACGCCGTCGCGTCCCGGAGACGCCTTCCGCGCGAGCGCTATCCATACGGTACCCACCGGAATCCCGTCGGTTCCGCCGCCGGGTCCCGCGACGCCAGTAACGGCAACGGCGATATCCGCTCCGGAAACGTCAAGGGCGCCACGCGCCATCGCCTCGGCGGTTTCCCTGCTCACCGTCCCGTACTCTTGCAGTATTCGCGAGGAAACGCCCAACAAGCGCGTTTTCGCGTCGGGGCTGTACACCGTGAATCCGCCCCAATACGACCGGGACGAACCGGGGATTGAGGTAAGGGCCGCGCCAATCATCCCGCCGGTGAGCGATTCCGCCGTAACGATCGTCGAGGCCGTCTTCCGGGCAAGTCCGACAACCTCGTTCGCCGCGGAGTATCGCGAGAAAAACGGAAGCGCGTCTCCGATACGGAACATCCGTCAGTTCGGTTCCCGTCGAAGACTCGCCTTCAGGGCGTCGGTCCTGCTGGAAAAAAGATCCACGTCGCCGACCGGTCGAATCATTTCCACCGATCCCTCGAAGGCGACGCCGTCGGCGATACGCAACCGTGACGAAGAAACGTTGCCCCTGACGGAGCTCCCCGTTTTCATCTCGATCCGGTCGCCCGCGGTCAGGTCGCCCTTGACGGAACCCTCCACGATAATGGAGGCGGCGCGTACGTAATCCGTCGCGACTACGGCTCCCTTTCGTATGAGAAGCGATCCCTGAGCGTCGATTGATCCCTCGAACGAACCCGCTATGTGGAGTTCTTCCGTAAATTTGAGCGTGCCCTTGAACCGGGTTTTCTCGCCGAAGACGGTAACCTCGGTCTCTTTTTCCTTCTCGGTATAACGCGGCATGGATAATCCTTATTTTGACGTCATGGTAAATACGCCGTCCCAGTCCTCGGAAGGCGGGTTTTTCAGGCAGTATTCGCACCGCTCAAGATACACCTTCGAAGGATTGTCGGACGGATCCGCCTCGAGGGCACGGGCAAACGCCTTTGTAGCCTCATCGAAGCGCATGAGCTTGTAGAGCTTTCGTCCTTCCGCGAAGGCCTCGAGGGCCTTTCGTTTTGAGTCGGTTATCATGGTTATTCGCTGTACGCCTTTCGCAATTCGTTTTCGAGCGAGGTAACCGCGATTTCCCTGCTCTTGAGCTTCAGGGCCTCTTCCTGCAACTCGTCGATCTTTTGGCGAAGGCGCCCGTATTCGAGCTGGCAAGACTGAACGCCCTCGAGCAGTTCGCCGGGATTGCCCGCCGATGATTCGCACAGGGAAATGAATTTTTCCGAAACGAGCTCTACGAACGTCAAGAGGCGTTCGTTCAGCTGCTCCTGCAGGGCAATCCTCGATTCGCGTTTTTTGAGTTGATCGATCAATTCGTGGTTTCTGAGAACCGAGCGAATACGGGCCAAGACCTCGGAAAAATTGAAGGGCTTGGTGATATAGTCGTCGACGCCAAGCTCGAATCCCTCGATTTTATCCTTTACGTCGTCCATCGCGGAGAACATGACGATCGGTACGTCCCGCCATTCGACGTACTCAGGGTCGTTTTTCAATATTCTGGTAACTTCCCAGCCTGACATCTTCGGCATGATATTGTCGAGCATGACAAGGTCGGGGTCGAAATCCCGTACCTTTTCCAGCGCGTCTCGTCCGTTTGCCGCTTTTTCCACGATGAATCCGAGTTTTGACAGCATCAAGTCAAAAAACTCCACGTTAATCTGCTCATCGTCGACTATCAGAATTCTTTTCCGTGTTTCCATGGACCAACCTTCACTGAAACGCTTTTCCTAATTGTCCTATATATTCCGAAGTTTTGTCAACATTCCCGTTATAGACGCGAGCGCCGCAAGGGCGGAGAGAACCGCGCCCGCGGCGAAGGCGATGCCCCACACGTCACCCCAAAACCGATAGGGAGTCATCGGCGGGTCGTCGATCTTCGGCACGTCCACGACGAGCCAGGATTCGGTGAAGGACGGAGCCATGGCGGCTACGACACCGTTTTGATCGACGTACGCGGTTTGTCCCGAGGCGGTCGCCCGCACGAGGGGAACCCGGTTTTCGACGGCGCGGAACACGGCCATGCTGAGATGCTGATATTGACTCGGTTCGCTCTTTGCCCACGCGTCGTTCGTCAGGTTCACGATGGCACGCGCGCCCGCGTTTACGAAACGTCGCGACAGGTACCCGAAGGTGTCCTCGAAGCAGATTGGCGTGGAAAAACGCAATCCCGCGGCCTCGAAAACGACCGGATTGTCGCCCTTCTCCCAAAAATGGGTGTCATTCGCGAGGAGAAGGTCATACACCCAGGGAAAAAGGCGCTTATACGGAAAGTGCTCGGTAAAGGGGACGAGATGCATCTTGCGGTATCGCTCGGGTTCGGGAGGGATGACGTTCTTTCCGGGGGTAAACAGCAATACGGCGTTATAATCTATCCGGTCGATCGTTCCCTCGTCCGTTGGCCCCAGAACGGCGTCGTCGTTTCCCAGGACGACCGGAACGGGAGACGCGTCGAGATACTCGAGCAGGGACGAGACGAGATCGAAGGATTCCCGCTCCTCCCTGTACCGGTAATGCCAATCTATCCGCGGAATAAAGGCGGTCTCGGGCCAGACGATCAAGTCTATTCCGGGTCTCGCGGCCAAGGCCTCGTCGCTGAGTCGGGAGAGCGTCCGAAAATCCCGCTTATAGGCGTTGATTCCGCCCTTCCAGGGATCGCTGTTCGGCTGAATAAGCGCGAGTCGGACGGTTTCTTCCGATGACGAGTCCACGCGGGACACGACGCCGAAAAGGAGGGTTCCCGCAAAGACGGCACACCAAACGAGCCCCGAAACGCGATTTAAGCGCGCGAATCGCCGAAAATCGGCGAACCAAAGCCGCACGGGACCGCCGCAACGGTCCTTTATCCCGGCCGCGATCCAGGCGGACGGAAAGGTCACGAGGGCCGAAACGCCCCACACCCCGAACACCGAAGCTATTTGAAGTACCGTCGTCCAAGTCCATTGAGAGTACCCGATAACGCCGTAGGAATACCCGTTAAACCCGCGGGTTTTCAGGAATTCGTATCCGACCCAAATAATCCATTGCGGGATAAAACCGTGTTTCGGAAAGGCCGTATCGACGAGCTTGAGGGCGGGAACGGTGACGAGAAGCCAACAGAAATAGAGTGCGGCGATGACGTACATCGCTAGCGGATGAAAGACCGCGAGCCAGTAGGTAAACACGCAGTAGGACAGGGTCCCGTACGCGGCGCCCCAGATAAATGAGGCCCGAAAGGACACCCGACGAACGAGCAAAAAAAGGGGTACGAAGGCGATGTAGGCCACGAAGGGAAAACCGTGATTGCTGATCAGGTTTGGTTGCGGAAGCGCGAAAAACGCCACCGAGAGGAGAAGCAGGGCTACGTTGACGCCAAAGGTACCGAGGCGTGACCCGGCCGCATCCCGACGAGGCTCGACGGGCACGGTCTTCATCACGTATCGTTCCGTGAACCGTTTCGGTACGGCAACTCCCATACCGAGGTTTTCATGTCCTTTCCCGCCCGAAACGCCACGACCGCGTGGTCCTTAACGCTGACGATCTCGCCGGTTTTGGGGTTACGCGCCTTCTGCCGTCCCTTTCGCTCGCGTATTTCAAAGGTGCCGAACCCTCGAAGCTCTACGGACTGTCCGTCCTCGAGGGCCTTTTTCACCTCGTCGAGGAACGAGTCGACGACCGACCGTATTACCTTCAGATCATGTCCGTTTTTCCCGTAGATTTTGTCTACCAAATCGCTTTTCGTCTGCTTTTTTCCGGGCATGCGGCAACCTCTCCGCTCCATGGTATCATGAAAAACCGTCATTGTTAAGAAAAAAAAACCGTAACGATCGTCGGATCGTTACGGCTCTCGTCTCGGGACTGCGGAAAAACTATTACTTGGCCTCGAACGAGGCGTTGAACAACTTCTGCATGCGAGACTTCTTGCGCGCGGCGGCGTTCCGGGCGATTATGCCCTTGCGCGCGGCGGTATCGAGTTCCTTTACCAGTTCCTTGAGAAGGGTACCGGCAAGGGCCGAATCCTTGGCCTGGACGCTGGCGACGTATTTTTTGGCGCTCGTGCGCGCGGAACTCTTAACGGCCTTGTTCTTTATTCGCCGTACTTCACTCTGCTTGTGTCGTTTGACCGCAGATGCATTTTTCACTGCCAAAGGGAACCCCCGAAATAAAACTATTACACGAGATTACCAAAACATACGCCGCTCGTCAAGGGTCGAGGGCGATTTCTTGGCTACGGAGACGGGATTTGCTTGACATCCCCGGTATATTTCTATACTATTTTCGCATATTTGTTTTCAGGAGATTCTAGATGGGTGGAGCAAGTAAGAACTCTCGTACCACGGTAACGACGCACAAGTTCATGTGTCCCTGTGGCGGCGAGGTTATCATGAAAACCCTGTTTGAAAGCGGAAAACTGAAGAATGTTGCGGAATGCGGTAAGTGCAAGCGCACCGAACGCCGTCCGAAGGACTTCAAATAACAACCGCCTTGAACAAGGCCTGTATGCTGGAAAGGGAATCCTTCGGGATTCCCTTTGTTTTTTCCCTTCCTCAGTCTATCGGGCACCGCGCCATTCAACGATTTTTTGCTGAATGAGGGCCTTCCCCTCCTCGAGAATTCTCATCTGCTCGGCCTTTCCCGACGGCGCGGGAAATACACGCAAGACTTCGACGCGATACGAGCCGCCCTTCGTGCCCCGGGCGATTCCCTCGAGGGATCCCATTTTCCAGCCTCCCTCTATCGCGCATACCGCTACCGGCATCGGGGAGGTATCGAGGAACCGTCGGAAACCCGCCGCGTGAAAGGTTCCGAGACTGCCGTCGCGTGACCGGGTACCCTCGGGAAACAACACGGGTATCCAGCCGCGCTTGACGACCTCCACGGCGAAATCGTCCATGATCCGCATCGCTCGGGAAGGACTCCCCTTTCTCGGGATGACGCAGTGGCGGTCCGTCTTGAGTATCCGCGATACGAGGGGAACGAATCTGGCAAGCTCCTCCTTCGCCACGAACCGAAGGCGCGACCCGTCGAGATACCGCATGAAAAGGGGGATATCGAGAAGGCTCTGGTGATTCGCGATAACGAGGTACCGCTCGGGAAGCATCGAAAGGCTTTGCCTGTTTCCCTCGAAACGAAAGCCGAGATACGTGGCCATGACGGAAAAAATACGGCGCGCGAAAACGGTTGAAATCCACCGGTTCAGGCGAAGGGCCGCGCGACGACTCACCGAGTACACGGCAAGATGAAGGACGGCAAGACCGCCAATGGGCAAGAATACGGCAAGAACGGAAACCAAGAGCCTCATCGAATCCTCCGACCTCAAGGATACACGCATCGTTCGACGCGAATCAAGAGTTCCGGCAGGGGCGCGACGCATCGCGCGGTTTCCGGAAGGCTGTCGATGAAGACCCTGCCGTAGCGTTTCGCGACGATCCTGCGGTCGAGTACCGTCACGACGCCCCGATCTGTTTTTCTGCGCATGAGCCTGCCGAAACCCTGCCGGAAACGGATTACCGCCTCAGGAAGGCTCAAATCCATGAAGGGATTTCCTCCCTCGATCTCTATCGCCTCGGCTCGCGCGGAAAGCACCGGGTCGTTCGGCACCCTGAAGGGAAGCTTGGCGATGATAACGTGCATGAGCGCGTCGCCGGGCGCGTCGATTCCCTCCCAAAAGGAATCGGTCGCGAAGAGCACGCTGGATTCGTCGGAACGGAAGGTCTCGAACAGACGTGTCCTGTCGTCGTCTCCTTGCATGAGAATGGTCATACCGAGCGGGGAAAGTTCCGTCCGGGCGCGGGCGCAGGATGTCTTCAGCGAATCGTACGAGGTAAAAAGGACGAGCGCGTGGCCGCCGGACGCCCCCAACAGCGACACGATGGCGCCGTCGACGAAATCCTGATACCCCTGTTCGTCGGGCAACGGCCCCGAATCCGGAACGGCGAGCAGTACGTTCGTCTTGTACGGAAAGGGAGAGTCATATACGCCGGAGATGACGCGGTCGCGCTCCAGGAGAGACACGCCGGCCCTTCTCATCCAGTAGTCGAACGAGTTCGCTATGCGCAACGTCGCGGAGACGCACACCACGGTTCGAAAGGGATCGAAAACCCCTTCCTTCATCATCGGCGCCACGGAGAGAGGCGTTTGCACGAACCGGGGATACCAATTTCCCTCGCCCGCCCCCTTGAGCGCGCGGGACGGAAGCCTCAGCCGTTCGAGCCAGAATACCGACTCAGGGCGATCTTCCCATTCGAGAAAATGAAGAGAGAGCGTCCCGATAAACTCGAGACGCCGAACCGCGAACTTCGATTCCCAGACGACCGTATCGTCCTGATCTTCCTCCGCTATGCCCTCAAGCACCTCGCGCACAATCCCGGCGAACTCCGAAAGCTTTCCGCGAAGTGTCGACAGGGCCCCGAGCAGGGCGCCAGCCGAACCGCGGGTCGAGCAGGAAAGGCGCCAGGAAAAATCGCCGCCGAGAATTTCGAGCGCGGCCATCTCGACCGCCGTATACGCGTCCTTGACGTCCTGGATCGCGCCCAGCGCGTTCCCTATCACTCCCGTCGAGGAAGAGAGGCGTTCGAGGGCCAGCAAGTGGCCGGCGACGGCGCCCCTCCTGACGCGATGGAGTACGTTCAGCTGTTTAACGAGCTTGAACCGCGTAAAGTACTCGGAAAAAAAACTCGTCGCGGCGGATTCCATCGCGTGAGCCTCGTCGAACACGATGTGGTGAAACGGGGGCAACACGGCGGTATCGTCGTACCCCGCCCCCATCATCCTCGCCTCGAGATCGGCGAAAAGGAGGTGGTGATTGACGACGAGGAGCGAGGCCGACGCGGCCTCCTTCCTGACCTTCATCACGAAGCATCCTTCGCGGAAGGAACACCGCATGCCCATACATGCGTCCGACTCGGAGCATATCCTGGACCACACCGCGTCTTTCGGCATGAAGGGAATGTCCGAGCGGCTACCGTCTCCCGTGACCTCAGCCCATTCGGCGATCTTGTTCATCTCCTCGAGTTCGTCGTCGAACAAGTCGCGTTCCCTGAGCGCCTCGGCGAGGCGACGCCTGCAAACGTAATTTTGGCGTCCCTTTATCAGTACCGCCTTGACCGGCTTGCCGAGCATTCGTTGCGCCATGGGAATATCGCGCTCGACAAGCTGTTGTTGCAGGTTTATCGTTCCCGTCGAAACGACGACGCGATCCTTGTTGTCGACGGCCCACGTCATCGCGGGCAACAGGTAGGCGAAGCTCTTGCCGACCCCGGTTCCCGCTTCGAACACGCCGATAGATCCCGCGTTGAAGGCTCGCGCTATGGACTCGCACAGCGCGAGCTGGGTGGGCCTGACCTCGTAGGTATCCGAGGCGAGCGCGAGCGGTCCCGTCTCGTCCAGAAGACCCGCGAGGTAGTCGCCGTCAAGGGGCACTTTCTCGACGCGAAGCACGGGCTCGACGACCGAGTACACCTCGGTCAGCCCGTTGTCGACGATATAGAAGCCGATTCCGGCTTCCGCGTACCGAGCCGCGATGGATACGTCGGCCTCGCTCGGATAAAGACCGCCTGAAGGATGATTGTGTACGAGAACCTCGGCGCCTTCTAGGGCGGGAGGAACGACCGGTACGGCCGAATCATGACCTCGGGCGACGACGGAGATTCCGGTAACGATGCCGGAGCCGTCGAGCGTCCCGGAAAAGAAGACCTCGTTTCCGCCCGCGGACCGGATCGCCTCGATCATGCGATCTCGCACGTCGCGCGTAAAACGGGTTTCTATGTCGTTCATCATGGACCCCCTTCGGGGAAAAAAAAGGGTAAGGACGTTCGTCCTTACCCTCAGCGCCCGCATTACGGACCGTCATCTCCTAGGGGAATTGAACCCCTGTTGTCGGGATGAAAACCCGATGTCCTAACCACTAGACGAAGGAGACAGGCGAAACCGGCATCGCGCCGTCGTTTCGTTGCTATTTATAGCAAACCAACCCCGTATTGTCAAGCTATACGATATCGAGCTTATGCGTAATCATGAGCCTGAGTCGGTGCTCGTCGTCGCGCTTGTATCCGAGTGACACCGCCTTGTCGAGATCGGCCAGGGCCTCCATGTACATCTCCAAATGATAGTAGGACTGCGCGCGGCGGAAATAGACGTACGGTTGATACAGGTGCAACTCGAGCGACTTCGTGAAGGCGTCGCACGCCTCGGCGTTCCTTCCCATGACGCCGAGGACGATGCCGACGTAATAGTATGCCCGGAAGTTCGTGGGGTTGTGTTCCGCGCTTTTCCTGAAATCCGCCAGTGCTTCCTCGTACCGCGACTGCGAGAAATACGCCATGCCCCGATGTTTGTACATGACCGAAAGGACGGTCGCGTTGGGCGCGGCGTCGATAATCTTCGTATAGATCATGGACGCGCGGTCAAGATCTCCCCGGTTATGCGCTTCGATGGCGTCAAGAATCATGTCGTCGATGGTGCCCGGAACGTACGGAGATGCGCTCTCGACCCGCGTTTCGGTAATCGGGAGGATATCGTTATCGTCGGACAGGTGCAAATCCGACTGGTCGTCAGCCTTGTGGTAAAAACTACCGCGTCGCTTGTCGAGTTCGCGGTTGAGCTTATTCTGATAATCTCGTATTTCCTGAAAAATGATGTCGGCCAAACTCAAGCTCGCGTTGATCGAGGCGAGCTTTCGCTTGAGAGGCAGGTCAAACGGCGAGAACTCCGACTTGTAGACGAGCTCATGCTCTACTTCGGCCCACGCGTCCTGCAGGATCGTCCGCACTTGAATCTCGAACAGCAGGCCCTTTGGCAGGCGCAAGCCCTTCTTCAGGTCGTCCGGTATACCGAGAAGGATATGCGTCGACTCGTACCCGAACTCCCTGAAGGTACGGTCGGCTCCCTTCCGTTCTACCTCCTGTACCGTAAAGCACTCCTGCAATATCCGTTCGACAAGGGTAAGATCCTCGAGAAACGCGCAAATTATCCTTATGCCGATAATATCCGAGATAACCGGCAAGTCGTCGTCCGAAGAGACCCCGTTGGGCATGAGACGCAAGAGCTTGCGATAATAACTTTGAAAAGACTTTATCCGACTCTTGAACGTCGGTACCGAAGATATCTGGATACATTCCTTCAATCGCGCTTCGGTACGCTCCAACAACGTCGTTAACGCCGGTTGATAGCCTTCATATAATTCTGAAAGCCGCTCACGGTCGGGAAGCCAGGGAACCGATTTATGTTGCTTCGGCATATATACATAGTATACGCGGACAGGACGCACTTGGCAACAAGTGGGTCCTTACAAGGAATTGATCACAAAAAAAAGGGACCCGAAGGTCCCTTTTATTCGTTCTGTCGTTCCGCTTACTGAGCGGCAGAAGCTCCGCCGGCGTTAAAGCCTTCTTCGGGGGTGAAACCCTTTTCGGTAGCCATCTTCTCGGCCTCGAGGAAGCGGAGAACCTGTACGTTACCGAAGCGGCTGACTTCAAGCTGTTTGCGCTCCATTTCCTTCTTGGTATTGATACCCCAAAGGTCCTCGTCCGCAAAGTCGCGGATGGTATTGAGAACGGCCTTGTCATAGATAATCTTGACGTCTTTGAAGTAGGCGACGAAATCCCCGCCGTCATGAGCCGCGTCGCGGGTCACGAGAAGACCGATAAACTTCTGATACGGGAAGGCGGTCGGATACGCGGGATAGAGGCGAACTTCGCGGGTTCGGATCTCGGAAACATATTCGGGATTCTGCCAAATGAGCTCCCTCCAGCCGTCAAAGCGGAGATAACCCATGAAATAGCGCTGCTCCTCGTTGGCTTCGTTCTTCATGACGACATAGAGACCGTGGGGGAAGTTCATGCCATAGGTGTTTACCGCGATCGACTTGACGACTCCGACGTTCTTTACGACGCCGTAGCCTTCCTCGAAACGGGTAAATCCCTTTGATTTGTCTTCCTCGGTGGGCTCCTGAACGACACCGTCATCGGTAACCTGGGCATAGGGCTCGTAGCTCGGAATTTCAAAGGGCGGTTTTACGAGGGCGTTGGCGTTCGCGTTCCAGTTCGGGAAGTTGACCCGAATGCCGAGGATGCTCTCACCCTTGAACTTGGAGGCATTCTGGCTGACCGGGGCGGCTTTCGCGTGGGATACGGAAACGCTCGTGACGTTCCTGGCGGAAGAGTTGAGCACCACTTCCCAGTTGGCCAGGGCGAGAGAGGTCTTCATGAGGCCTTTCTGGTCATCGGTAAAGGAAGCACCGGCAACATTGGAATAGTCCATGATGGTGCGGCGATTCTGCGGGATCTTCCGGCCCTCGGCGCCAGTCTGAATATCGGCGTTCAGCAGATTGAAATCAATCAGCACCTTTCCTTCGGCCATCGCAAAGGCACCCACAAGAAGCAGGGCGATCGCAACAATTATGAATTTCCTTTTCATTCGAAGCTCCTTTAAAAAAAGCACGTAGTATTGCCCGGTCAAGATATAAGTATACGTAAGTAATCCCTTTTGTCAACGCTTTTTATC
>JAEWMY010000012.1 GCA_023393015.1 Spirochaetota bacterium | reverse complement strand
GTTAATAATGCCTGGTGGCCATAGTGGAGAGGTAATACCCGTTCCCATATCGAACACGGAAGTCAAGCTCTCTTACGCCGATGATACTGCTCTTGAGTGGGAAAGTAGGTAGCTGCCAGGCTTTTTTTATTCAAAAGGCTCACCGCAAGGTGGGCCTTTTGAATAAATGAAGGTCTAAAGATAGCCATGAGAAGAATGCCGTCCATGATTTTCCCGGAAGATATTTCGATATTCTTCGGCATTCTTCTCCAAGAGAAACCGCGACCGCGGTTTCTCGGGTAGCTGCCAGGCTTTTTTTATTAAAGCGTCTCTTTCGAGACGCTTTAATAAAAAAAAGCGGGAGAATCGCGAAGCGATTCTCCATGGCTTTCCGATTTTATGAAAACGGCTCACCGCAAGGTGGGCCGTTTTCATAAAAGAAGTTCCAAAGATAGCCATGAGATACCGCGATCGCGGTTTCTCGGGTAGTTGCGAGAAATGCCTTCAGCATTTCTACGGCTTTCACAGGCGACGGCAAGTCAACGCTTCGCGTATTGCGAGGTTATGCGATCGATGGTGCCGTCGGCCTTCATCTCCCGCAAGGCGTCTGATATCCTGGAAAATGATTGTACTAGATGGGAATTCTCGCCAATCAGAATATGAAACGGGCTCTCGTCGACAATCCCGCCGGTAATTGTCAAACGCTCCTTAAGTTTATGGACAAGAATATAGGTCTGCGCGAGAAGCGTATCCTCTACGAGAATATCTCCCCGTTTCGCGAGCAGCATATTGTACATGCCGTCGACCGTTGGTGCGTTGATTACGGGGATGCCTATCGCTTCGAGACGTTCTTTCGACCAGTTGTTTCCCAGATATGACAGGACGCAGACTCCGCTTGCGGCGAGGTCGTTCCGCGATCGTATGGACTCGATTGCGTTCATCCTTGGATGATCCCTCAGCGTAACGATGCGGTACTGCTTTATCCAAATTGGAGTCGGGACGCTTCGCGAGTAGTTGAGCCGTTCGTCGGTGGGTATGGTCATGATGAAATCTGCCTCGCCGCGCTCGAGCATCGTTTGGCATCGCGCCCAGGGGTAGATCCTGAACTCGAGACGGTAGCCGAGGCGCCTTTCAAAGAGCTCGCGTGCTATATCGACGAAGAAGCCCGTGTGATCTCCTTTTTCGTCGACGAAATTCGCAGGCTTATACTCGGTATATACGCAGAGCACGGGTTTCTCGGCCGCGAGGGTGCATACGGCTAGCGCGAGAATGAGGATCATGCCTAGAGAGGTCTTTGATACGATTTTCATGTGCCGGTATCCTCTCTTTCTCATTATAGAGAACCCGGGTCACGAATCAACCCTTGAGAGTAAAAAATTGGCCCGGATGATCCCGCGTTACGGATGATACTTGCAAAATCCGCCTTGAAGAAATGGTCAATCCATAGTATCCTTTGTTATAGTAGCATGGAGGTTCTATGGCCGCAGTTGATACGCAATACCAGCTTGTTACCTTTCAGCTCGGGGAAGAACTCTATGGCGTCGACATCATGGATGTCAAGGAAATAGTCAGGATACAGGATGTCCGCTCCATACCGAATGCCCCCTATTATGTCGAGGGGATCTTCAACCTGAGAAGCGAGATAATCCCGATTATCAACCTTCACAAGCGGTTTCACCTCAAAAAGGCGCAACTTGACGATGGAGACGAATACCTCGGCGGTTTTATCATCCTCAACATCGAGGGCAACAAGCTCGGAATCATAATTGACAGGATAGCGCGGGTCGTCATGATTCAACACAGCGACATACAGCCTCCTCCGCAGATGATTAGCGGGATTGGCGCGGAATACATAAACGGGGTCGTTCGTCAGGAATCGGGATATCTCATCGTACTCGATATTCGACGGCTTTTCGATCCGAAAGAATTGCAGAAACTCGCGAGTTTATAGGCTCAAATCCTTTTAAGTTTGGAAGTACATGAAACTACCAGTGCATAGCTCGACCATTCGCCGTAAAGAGATGGACGCGGTTCTTACCTGTATGGTCGCCGAAAAGATCGGCCCCGGCGAAATGAACGTAAAACTCTCACAGCTTGCCCGCGAAAACCTCGGGGTAGAGGGAGCTACCGCTTTCAGAAGCGCCCCGATAGCGCTCTCATACGCCCTCAGGGCCCTTGATTTCGCCCCCGGCTCGGGTATCGTCATATCGGCGCTCGCCCCGGCATGGCATCTGCATGCCGTCAAGGGCCTCGGTTATGAACCCGTCATAACGGACGTACATCCCGACACCGGACTCGTGACGGCGGAACTACTGGAGGACGCGATTCGCAGGGGCGGCAGACTCATACTCCTCCACGAGGCCCTGGGTTTTTTGCCCGAGATGCAGGCGATCCTTTCGCTCAATATCCCCGTCATCGAGGATATCTCGCAAAGCGTCGGGGCGACCCTTGACGGTCGGCAAGCCGGGTCGTACGGCGTTTTCGCCATACTCGGCCTCGAGGAGGGCGATCTCCTCACCGCCGGCGGCGGAGCCGTGCTTCTCGCGCCGAACAAACGCGAGGCCGTCGTACAGCGCAAGCTCGAGGAAGAGGCCCCTCCCACCGACATCCTGCCCGACATAAACTCGGCGCTCGGGTTCGTCCAGCTCAAGGAGCTTGCCAGAAACTCGGAGCTGCGCAGGAATATGGCGACTCTCTACGTCAATTCGCTCATGCAGGGCAGGCATAAAACCATGGTGCAAATGGGGGAGGGCGCGAACGCCGTGTTCTCGTTCCCCGTCATCCTGTCGAGCGGGCTCAAGGAAGTGCGGCAATACGTCAACCGAAAGGAGATAGATATCGCGCCGGCGTTTTCGGGCTCCGTCGCGGAAAGCCTCGGAGACGCCCTGGAGGGATGCATCAACGCGAAGTCCCTCCTGATGCGGTGCGTGCTCTTTCCGCTGTATCCGAGGCTCGGCGGCGCGAATTCGGCCAAGGTCGCGAAGATTCTCGCTACCCTCCCGTAACGGAACGTAAAGGGGTATACGCGGTATGCATACGGTAACCAGGGCACTCGCGATCGTTAACACGTGGAAGAGCGAGGCCGCGGGAATCGCCGGGGAAATTCGCGCCGAACTCGCGGCACGAAACGTATCCTGCGATATATATACCTACGACGGTATCACGGTGGACAACCCCTTCGATTCGTACGATTTCGCGATTACCCTCGGCGGAGACGGAACCGTGTTGTACGCGGCGCGTCATTGCGCCAAAAGGAAAATCCCCGTATTCCCCGTCAATCTCGGCGAATTCGGCTTTATCGCCGGCATTCAGCCGGACGAATGGAGGCGGCCCTTGCGGGATTTTCTCGACGGAAAGCGTCACTCGAGCGAACGGATGCTGATCTCCGTGCGCGTGAAGCGGTCCGGCTCCGTCGTATTCGAGTCCGACGCCCTCAACGACGCGGTTATCTCGGGGAGCGGAATGGCGAAGATCGTCAGGCTTTCCGTGGCGTTCAACGGTCAGTCCTTCGGATCCTACAAGGCCGACGGCGTCATACTCGCAACTCCGACCGGTTCTACCGCGTATGCGGCGGCGGCGGGCGGTCCCATCGTCGCTCCCGACCTTTCCGCGTTCGTCCTCGCGCCGATTTGCGCTTTTTCGCTCTCGAACCGCCCCATCGTGTTGCCCTCGGACGGACAGATGAAGATCATCGTGGAACCCGCGCGTCACAAGGCAGCGATTTTGACGGTCGACGGACAGGAGTTCTTTTCCCTCGAGGAAGGGGATTCCGTACTCATCGAGCGCGCCCGCGAGCCGGTCCGCCTGATCGGATGCGACGCGAACGTGTTCTATTCCGCGCTCAAGAGCAAGTTGAATTGGTCGGGCGTTCCCGTCCCGAACCGCTGTACCGGAGACGGCGATGCTTGAGGATTTGACCGTAAAGGATTTCGCGTTGATCGATTCCGCCTCGCTCGAGTTTCCCGCGGGGTATACCGTTCTCACCGGCGAAACGGGAGCCGGAAAGTCGATTCTTATCGGATCGCTCACGTTCCTGCTCGGGGGAAAGGCGACGACGGATCTCGTCCGGACGGGCGCCGACGAAGCGCGGGTTTCCGGAACGATATGCTGCGCGGAGGAATCCGCGTCGGCGCGCGAATGGCTCGCCTCGCGCGGGATCGAAACGGAAAACGGACGCGTTCTCGTCAGGAGAACCCTCCGCGCGAACGGCAAAACGGGAGCATGGATTCAGGACACCCCGGTCACGCGGACCGAACTCGCCGAGTTTACCTCGTTTCTCGTTGACATACACGGTCAGCACGATCACCAATCCCTGTTGAAGGTCGAGGAACACAGGCGGTTTCTCGACGCGTACGCCGGGTTGACCGATGACGTCCGCGCCTTCACCGCGCTCTACGCGGACCTCGCGGCGAAAAGAAAGCTTCGGGACGAAATGAGTACGTCGGAGCGGGAACGAGCGGAAAAGGCGGAACTGCTCCGCTTCGCCCGGGAGGAGATCGCGAAGGCGGACCTAAAGGCCGGCGAGGACGAGGAGCTGGCGGCCGAGGAGCAACGCCTTTCCCAACACGAACGGCTCTATTCGCTCACGGAGCAGGTGACGGCATCCCTTTCGGGACACGACGGCGCGGTCGCCCTGCTCAAGCGCGCGCGCGCCTCGCTCGAGTCGGCGGCCGCGATCGACCAGACGCTCTCCGCGTATCTCGGAAGGCTTGAAAGCGCCTTCTACGAACTCGACGATATCTCGGACGCGCTGAACGCGTACGAATCCTCGCTCGCCTTCGATCCGGCCCGACTCGAGACTATCGAGGAACGCCTCGCCTTCCTGTTTCGCCTCAAAAAGAAATACGGCGGAACGATCGCGGAAGTCGTCGCGTACGCCGAGGACGCCGCCGCCCAGCTCGAGCGCCTGGAAGGATGGGAAACGAACCGCACGGCGCTCGACGCCGAGATAGCCTCCCTCGAGAAGGCGGTATATCGCGCGGGTACGGCACTTTCGGAGCGGCGCCGCGCCGCGTCGTCAACCCTGCAGACCGGCGTCGAGGGAATACTCTCGGGCCTCGGCATGGCGGGGACCTCGTTCCGCGTCAGGATCGACAGGCGCGAGGGATCTGACACGATGCAGATGTCCGGTCCGTACGGTTTCGACGTCATAGAGTTCATGATCAGCCCGAACGCGGGAGAGCCCCTCCGGCCGCTCGCCAAAATCGCCTCGGGCGGCGAGATATCCCGCGTCATGCTCGCTCTCAAGACGGTGTTCGCCGCCGCTGACGAGTCCGAGACACTCATCTTCGACGAGATAGACACCGGGATAGGCGGAGAGGTCGCGCTCGCGGTCGGAGCCCATTTGAAGGGCCTTTCGGCCAAAAAGCAGGTTTTTTGCATTACGCACCTCGCAAGTATCGCCGCGCGTGCCGATAATCAAATAAAGATCGAAAAGGCCGTCGTATCGGGCAAGACGATAACGAAGGCCTATCCCGTCGAGGGAAAACGGCGCGTCGAGGAGATTGCCCGCATGCTTGCCGGCGACGGCGTCGGCGCGGCGTCCATCCAGCACGCCGAGGAGCTTTTGGCGAAGTATTCGGGATAGGCCGCGCGCGTCGCATGAGGGAACTCCCGGCGCGTTTCGGAATCCCGGCGGTGAGGAGTAGTAGATGGCAAAAGTAACCGACGAGGCCCGTCAATCCTACGGCGAGCAGGTCGCCCAGTATCAGCAGCAAATCGACGCCTTGTTGATTCGCGAGAAGAACATGCTCATGATGATCGACCGCGATCCGACCGGCGCGTCCTACAAGCGTCTCATGCTGACAGACGAGATGCTGTTCCTCTCCACGCTCTACCTTACCAAGCATACCCTTTCCGTGTCGCTTCTCGGCGTCAAGAACGAGGACGCGCTCAACGACGCGCGGAAGACGCTGTACAAGGCGGTCATTTACCTCGAGGAAGTCGTCTCGAATTTCATCGACGTGCCGTTTTCCGACTACGAGGACAAGATCGCCGAGATAAAGAACCTGCCCGAGGCGAAGCGGTATTACCTGATCCGTAAGCTCGGGCTCGCCATCCGCCTCGTCGTCGACGCCTACGGCGACAACACCAAGTGGCGGTGGACCTTCGTCGAGCTCGAAGCGCGCTTCGCCACCGTCGCCAAGAACATCCTTGACCTCAAGAACGCCGCTAAAAACGGCCTTGACCCGCATTCCCCCGAGTACGACGACACCGTCTTCCATCTCAGGCTCGTTAAACGGCTCCTCCAGCAGGCGGCCGACCGGTACCGCGAGAAGTACGAGCTCTCCACGGGCCGTATCGACGACTTCCGGCTCGCCATCAACTACCTCCTCGCCCTCAGGCGCATCCACCTTGTCCTCAACGAGCGGAACGAGGCCGAGGAAGCGAAGAAGAAAGCCGACATCTGGAAGGAAAAGATGGAAAAAGACCACAAGAAGAGCGAGGCTCAGAAAAAGTAAGAGCGCGCGCCGGCTTCCTCCCTTTCGCTTGAGTTATGAACCGAAACCGATTATACTCAGGGTATTGTCCCATTCGTGGAATCGTTTCGCCCAGAATCCTTAAGGAGGAGTTATGAAAAAGACTATCGCACTCATGTTGCTGGCGCTTGTCGCCCTTTCCGCGTTCGCGGGAGGCGCGAAAGACTCGGCCGCGGCCAAGGATGGCCGCCCGACGATTCGGCTCATCACCGACGCGACCGGAATCGACGATAAATCGTTCAACGCCGCGGCCTGGCGGGGTATTCTCGCCTTTTACGGCGATACCTGGGAAAACCAGAAATCCCGCGGAAAGCTCTACGACGTCGTCACCTGCCAGACGCAGGACAAATACATACCGAACATCAAGCAGGCCTCCGACGAGGGCTATGACCTCATTTGCGTGACCGGCTTTACCTTCGCCGACGCGCTCGGAGAGGTCGCCAAGCTCTATCCCAACCAGAAGTACATGATCGTCGACGTTGACTGGGTGTCCCTCCCGAACGTCATGCAGTTCACCTTCGCCGAACACGAGGGCTCCTACCTCGTAGGCGTCGCGGCGGCCCTCAAGGCCCAGGCCGACGGAATCAAGAATCCGAAGTTCGGATTTATCGGCGGCGTTCCGGGAGCCGTCATCACCAAGTTCGAGGTCGGCTATATCCAGGGACTTCGGTCGGTGATTCCGAACGCCTCCGTTGTCGATTACTACGCGAACGACTGGGGAAAACCCGAACTCGCGAAGGCGCAGGCCAAGAACTGGTACGACTCCGGCGTGTACGCCATCTATTCCGCGGCCGGCGGAACCGGAAACGGGACGATCGCCCAGGCGAAGGAATACCGCAGCCAGGGCAAGAACGTATGGGCCATCGGTGTCGATTCAGATCAGTACGAGGAAGGCGTGTTTACCGCCGGCAAATCCGCGGTTCTGACGTCGATGCTCAAACGCGTCGAGTCTTCAACGCAGTACGCCCTTTCGAGCGTGCAGGGCGGATCCTTCGCCTCGAAGGTCGTCGTCCTCGACATGAAGGCGGACGGCATCGGCTACTCCGAGCGCAATACCGAACTCGGCGCGGATATCGTCAAGAAGGTCAACGCCGCCAAGAAGGATATCATTGACGGCAAGATCAAGGTGTACGCGACCTACAAGGAAGCCCTCGCGGCGAAGGTCGTCCCCGCCGGACTCGGCGCCAAGGACAACTGATAAGCAAACCGATAGACGGGGGCTGCCCGACGCGAACGCGCCAGGCAGCCCTTTTTTGTGTTATACTGCCTTGGGGGATTTGCCATGGAATCGATCGCGATCGAATTGACCGGTATTACGAAGGTCTTTCCCGGTGTCATCGCCAACGATCACGTTGACCTGACCGTGCGGGAAAACGAGGTTCACGCCCTTCTCGGCGAGAACGGGGCCGGAAAGTCCACCCTGATGTCGATACTCTTCGGGTCGTACGATCCCGACGCGGGAACTATCAGGATCAGGGGCAGGGAAGTCCGCGTCAAGGACCCGAACGCCGCGACCGCGCTCGGCATCGGCATGGTCCACCAGCATTTCAAGCTCGTGCGCAATTATACCGTCACCGAGAACATAGTGCTCGGCGTCGAGACGACGAATCGGCTCGGCATGCTCGATCTTTCATCCGCCGAACGGCGCGTGGCCGAGATCTCGGAGAGATACGGCCTCAAGGTCAACCCGCGCGACCGTATCGAGGACATATCGGTCGGGATGCAGCAGCGCGTGGAGATACTGAAAACCCTCTATCGAAACGCGGACATTCTCATCCTCGACGAGCCGAGTGCCGTCCTGACCCCGCAGGAGATAGACGAGCTCATGGACATAATCCGCAGGTTGAAGCGGGAAGGGAAGACGATCGTCCTCATCACCCATAAATTGCGCGAGATAAAGGCCGTCGCGGACCGTTGCTCGGTCCTTCGTCGCGGGAAACTCGTAGGCACCGTGGACGTCGCCTCGGCCACTGAGGAATCCCTCGCCGAGATGATGGTCGGACGCGCCATCAAGTTCGAGATCGACAAGTGGCCGGCGAATCCCGGCGAGGCGTTTCTAGAGATACGTTCCCTTTCCGTGAGGGACGCGCGCGCTCATCTGGCGGTGAAGGATCTTTCCCTCGAAGTCAGGTCGGGCGAGATCGTCGGTATCGCCGGCGTCGACGGAAACGGACAAACCGAGCTTATCAACGCCATAACCGGTCTTGCCCGCGCCGAGTCGGGCTCGATACTCGTTCGCGGAACGGACATCACGAACATGACGGTGAAGGAACGCGTGAGAGCTGGCGTGGGGCATATACCGGAGGACCGTCACCGCCACGGCCTCATACTCGATTTTTCCGTCGCGGAAAACGCGGTATTGAAGGATTACGACGTTTCTCCCTATTCCTCGCGGTTCGGTATCCTCGATCACGACGCGATGCGATCGCGCGCCTGCGAACTTATCGAGCAGTATGACATACGAGCGGGTGAAGGCCCCGGGATGAAGGCGAAGAACATGTCGGGCGGAAACCAGCAAAAGGTCATAATAGCGCGGGAGATCGCGCTTTCTCCCGGCGTTCTCGTCGTGGCGCAACCCACGAGAGGGCTCGACGTCGGGGCAATAGAGTACATCAGGAAGCGGATCGTCGAGGAACGGGACAAGGGCCGCGCGATCCTTCTCGTATCATTCGAGCTCGACGAGATCATGAACCTCTGCGACCGCATCGCGATCATCTCGAAGGGAGAGATCGCGGGCGTCTTCAAGGCGGGCGAGATCGACGAACAGGGAATCGGATACATGATGGCGGGATCGAAACGCGAGGAAGAGGGGGTCATGGCCAGATGAGCGGTACAATCAGGGAACGTCGGGGATTTCGGTCGCTTCTTTTGACGTCCGACGGCGCGATATCCGTCATGGTGGTTTTGCTCGGATTCCTGTGCGGCACGATCCTTATCGTCGCGGTCGGGAGGAACCCGTCCGGGATGTACAAGGCGATACTCCAGGTTCTTACGGGATACAACGTCGACCGCGGGAGGTTCTACGTACGGTACGTCGGAGAATGGCTCGCGCAGTCGATGCCGTTTGTCCTCTGCGGCCTTTCCATGGGATTCGCCGCGCGCACGGGGCTTTTCAATATCGGCGGCGAGGGCCAGTACGTGGTGGGCCTGACCGTCGCCCAGTTCGTCGCCATACTCGGCCCTCAGATTCCCGTCGGGCACTGGCTCCTGGCTCTCGTTCTGGCCTCGCTCGCGGGCGGCCTCTGGGGCGGGATCGTCGGGTGGCTCAAGGCTAAATACGAGGTCTCGGAGGTGGTCGCGACGATCATGCTCAACTATATCGCGCTCTACGCGTCGCGCATACTCATCATGAGAATCCCGGGCACGAATACCTACAAGACGCCCGATTTCCCGGCCACCGCGACACTTCGGTCCGGTTTTCTCGAGCGCGTCACGAAGGGTTCGATGCTCAATCTCGGCATCGTCTTCGTAATCCTTTCCGTTGTCGCCTACTGGTTCATCATCGAGAAAACCCGCCTGGGCTTCGGCCTTCGCGCGACGGGGCTCAACAAGGAAGGCGCGCGCGCGAGCGGCATTCCGGTGGTCAGGAGCATCGTGCTTTCCATGGCGATAGCGGGTGCGTTCGCAGGGCTCGCCGGAGGAGTCGTGTCGCTCGGCTCGTTCCGGTTCGGCCGCGTGCTCGCGGGCAACGACGGCTACGGTTTTTCGGGAATCGCCGTCGCGCTCGTCGGCAACAGCACCGCGCTCGGGACGATGCTCGCCGGGCTTTTGTTCGGCATGCTCTCTTCCGCGCAGCCGCTCATGGAATCGAACCAGATACCGAAGGAAATCACCTTTATCATTCAGGGCCTTGTCGTCGTCTTTATCGCGATTCGCGTCGGGTTCCGCATGTTCATCCGGTATTCAATGAAATCCCGGCTTTCGGGGGAGGCGGTACGCAATGACTAGCATATTCGGTAAGATCCCGACCATACTCATGCTCGTTTCGCCGATTCTCGTCACGGCAACCGGGGGCATGATCTGCGAACGGTCCGGAGTCGTGAATATCGCCCTCGAGGGCCTGATGGTGTTCGGCGCCTTCGCCGCCGCCACTGCCCATTTCTTTCTCGAGCCGGTACTGGGTCCGCCTTCCGTGTGGGTCGCCCTTTCGATCGGCGCGGTTTCGGGACTCGCGTTCTCGTATATACACGCTTTCGCCTCGGTATCCCTGAACGCCGACCAAACCGTTTCGGGAACCGGTATCAACCTCCTCGCGAACGGCGTGACGATATTTCTCGCCCAGGTTTTTTTCAAGCAGGACCGGACGAAGCAGTTCATGCTCGGCATGATGCCCGGCGCATGGGGCGTGTATCCGACCGCGTACATCGCCGTCGCCGTTATTTTCCTCGCATGGTTCGGCCTCTACAAGCGGCGTTTCGGCCTCAGGCTCCGGGCCTGCGGCGAAAACCCGCAAGCCGCCGCGTCCGTCGGCATAAACGTGCTTCGCACGAGGTACGTGGCTGTGCTCCTTTCCGGGCTTTTGGCCGGACTCGCGGGAGGATGCCTCGTTTTAACCACCAACACGCAGTTCAACTCCACGACGGTCAACGGCCACGGGTTCATCGCGCTCGCGGTCGTGTCGTTCGGCAGGTGGCGACCGTCGGGAATCGCCGGCGCGTCCCTCCTTTTCGGCACGGCGCTCGCGTTCTCGATCATCGCGAACGACTTCACCGCGTTGCGGAGTCTGCCGACGGAGGTCTTCAACATCATGCCCTACGCGATCACCCTGCTGACCCTCGTCATTTTCAGCGGAAAGAACTACGCTCCGGCGTCGGCCGGCAAGCCCTACGAAAAGGGGTCGAGCTGAGATGCCGACTCCCCATAATTCCGCCCGAAAGGGCGAGATAGCCGACGTCGTGCTTTTGCCGGGGGATCCGCTCCGCGCGGAGTACATCGCCTCGACGCTGTTGCCCGATTCCGTGCAGGTGACTTCCGTTCGCGGCATGCTCGGGTTTACCGGCACGTTCCGCGACGCGAGCGTTACCGTGATGGGTTCCGGCATGGGCGGACCGTCCGCCGGGATTTACGCCCACGAGCTGTTCGACCACTACGACGTCGAAACGATTATCAGGATCGGTACGGCGGGCGGCCTCCAGGCGAGCTTGCCCGTCGGTTCGCTCGTGTTCGCCATGACCGCGTCGACCGATTCCAATTACGCGAGCCAGTTCAACCTTCCCGGTTCGTTTTCCCCGGCATGCGACTTCTCCCTTCTCGAGGCGGCGGTAGCCTCGGCGAGGGCTCGCCGCGTCCCGTTCGCGACGGGCGCCGTCTTCTCTTCGGATTTTTTTTCCGAGTATAACGCCCTCGGCCCGGAGAGGTCGTGGAAGCCCTGGGCTCGAATGGGCTGTCTCGCGCAGGACATGGAAACGTACGCCCTTTACTGCGTCGCGAGCCGTTTCGGAAGACGTGCGCTGTCGATTCTGACCCATACGGATTCCTGCGTGACCGGCACGGGCCTTCCCCCGGATACGCGACTGAGCGCCCTGACGCCCATGTTCGGCGTGGCGCTCGACGTCGCGACGGGAACGCGCGGCGAAACGACGGGGGAGATGACGTGAATGACTTCGTGAAGGACCCCGCCGACCCGTTTCTCTCGCTGATGCGCAGGCGGTACGCCTGCAAGGAGTACGATCGCGCGCGAACCGTTCCGGAGGACGATATCGCCTTTTTGGCGGAATGCGCGCGCCTTTCGCCCTCGTCGTTCGGCATAGAGCACTGGCATCTGTTTTTGTGCCATTCCGCCGGCGTACTGAAGGCCTTGGCCAGCGCGTGCTTCGACCAGAGCGCCGTCTCGACCTCGCCGCTCGTCGCCGTTCTAGCCTGCCGGAAGGATCCCGCCTACGATCCCGAAGGCGCCTTTATCGCCGAGCGCGGCTCGCGCTTTCCCGGCGGACTTTCGGTTTTCGTCGACGACTACCGCGGATACTACGAGTATCTCCGCTCGGAGGGTATCGTCGACCAATGGGCGCGCGCGCAGTGCTACATCGCCTGCGCGAACATGATGACGGGGGCCGCGTCGCGCGGGCTTGACTCGTGCGCCATCGAGGGCTTCGCTGACCGCAAGGTTCTCGAGCTCCTGTCCCTCGACCCGTCGGCCTGGCAAACCGGCTTGCTCGCGTCTTTCGGATACGCGGCCGCCTCTGACGCGACTCGCGAGAGAATCAGGCTTGACCCGTCGGAGGCCCACACCCGTGTTTGACAAGACGATCGCATTGAAGATATTCGAGGCATTTTCCATAGAGCGCTGGAACGATCTCGTGCGCCCCTTCGAGATGATCGAGATGGACAAGTCCGCCGAAAAGGCCGTATGCGCGTATATAATCGGCAAGTTCGAGGAACGCCGGGGCGAGCGGGTAGACTGGTCCTTCATGATCCACGGGATGTTTTTCGACCTTCTCCGGAAGATCGCGCTGTGCGACATCAAGGCGCCCGTCCAGCGGATGATACGGGACGGTTACCCGGCCGAGTACGCAAAACTGAACGAGTGGGTCGTCGAGCAGTATCGGCCACTCCTCCGCGACGACTCGCTTGTCGCGGCCCTTTCCTCCTGGCTACTCGATCCCGCCGACCCGGAATCGGTTTCCTGGAGGATCCTCCGCGCCGCCCACAAGTACTCCGCCATGCGCGAGATCGAGATACTCAGGCCGGTCAACGAGGCCTTCCGCATCGTGCCGATCGAGAAAGGGCTGAACCGCGATATCGAGGGATATCTCGAC
This sequence comes from Spirochaetota bacterium, assembly GCA_023393015.1. Classification (GTDB taxonomy): domain Bacteria; phylum Spirochaetota; class Spirochaetia; order Treponematales; family Treponemataceae; genus Teretinema. The sequence goes on along the minus strand of JAEWMY010000012.1, from coordinate 9,040 downwards.
CTCAGGGGGATGCAGTTGCTGCTCGGAAAACAGCGCCCGTACGAATTCCTCATGGAGGTGGAGCGGCTCCGCTTCCAGACCAGGTGGAACCAGACGCCCCGCGTCCCGAAGACGAGCGTTCTCGGGCATTCGTTTTACACCGCGATCCTTACCTTCCTGCTCGGTCGCGAGACGGGCGTGAGCGGCAGGCGCGAGTACAACAACTTTTTCGCGGCCCTGTTCCACGACTTGCCCGAGGCCGTTACCCGCGACATCATCTCCCCGGTCAAGCGCGCGACCGATCGGCTGCCGGCCGTGGTGAAGGAAATCGAGGACCTGATTGTCGAGCACGAACTCCTGCCGCTGATGGACGAGGCGTACCGCGACGAGATCCGCTACTTCACCGAGCACGAGTTCGAAAACCGGGTCAGGGACGGTGACGGACGCGCGCGCGTCGTTGCCTTCGACGAGCTCCGGTCCCGGTACGCGGACGACGCGCATCAGCCGATCGACGGGAGGCTCATCCGCGTTGCCGACCATATCTCGGCCTTCGTCGAGGCCGACCAATCGATCTCGTACGGAATTACCTCGGAGCATCTTCGAGAGGGAAAGGAAAACATCCGTGCCTCGTACCCCGAGGGCATGACGGTAAACGGCTTCGACATGAACGCGTTCTTGCGGTCGTTCGACTGAAGGCTTCCCGTCACGGCGTTCGCCGACGGGTATCGCGGCGGTTTTTCGTCGGGTGTCCTGCCGGGTATCCCGCAGAATGACGCGCCCGAGCGGCACGCGCTTTACTCGAGTATCGTAATTTCCACGCGGCGGTTTTGGGCGCGCCCGGCCGCTGTCGCGTTGTCGCCGACCGGCTTCGCGCCGCCATGTCCCGCGAACAGGAATCGATCCTCGGAAAGTCCCCGCCCGACAAGTTCCCGTACCATGCGTTTCGCGCGCTTTACGGATAGCTCCCGTTCGCCCGCTGGTTTTCCGACGGAGGCCGTATGTCCCTCGACGAGAAAGGTCGAGCCCTTCGCGAGCGAAAGCGCCTTGGCTATGGCGTCGATTCTCCAGGCCTCCTCGGGAAGTATCGTGTCGCTGTCGGGCTGGAACCTTATGTCGCGGATCGAAAGACGCAATCCCCGATCCGTGGAATCTACCGTGAACGGCGCCTGTTCGGCGGACGGCGGCAATCCCTCTCGCACGTACTCTTCCACGGCTTCCGCGTCGGTTACGGTTTTCTTTTCCCCTGATTTAAGGGGAGCGGTCTCGGCGTCCGACGGACGCTCTTCCGCGCGCGGGGGTAGCTTCGCGCCATCGGCCTTTTTCGCGCCGCCGGCGTCCGCCCGGGGAATCCGAGCCTTCTCTATTCCGGCGATAAGGTCGCCAGCGTTTATCGCGGCGGGGATCTCGCCGAAGGTCGCCGTATTGCCGCGGAGCCTGATGGTGGATCCGTCCGTGTAGGTAAAGGTCTCGTCGAGACGGTCAAGTTGCAGGAGTACCGCGCCCGATTCGGCCGATACGAGTATGTCGACGTCGTGCGTACCCGTCGCGTTCTTCAGGTCCGGATCAACTCCACGGGGTCGCGCGTATTGATTGAGCCTCGTCGCGTATTTCGCCTTGATCCGGTAGACGTCCTGTTCACGGTATCTCTCCGCTCCGGAGAATACGTATTCCACGACGATGGGAAGGGGCGACCGCTTGCCGTCTCCGCGGGGGTCCACGACGCGGATCCCCTCGGCTTGCCAGCGATCTCCCGGCAGGACGCTTTCCGCGGGAAACGACGGGAAATTCCTGAGGGAAGGGAAGGCGGAGTCCCCCTCGGGACGCAGCGTTCCGTCCGGAAGTATCGTAAAGGACGCCTTTTCGACCGCGTCGACTCCGCGCGCGGCCTGTTTCATGTCCCTGAGCGTTTCCTCGAGTACGTAGAAGTGTCCCGTAAACCTGCTGCCGCCCCCCGATTGTCTCGTCGCGGTCAGGAAGGCGCGCGTCTCCCGATGGGTCAAACCGGTATACGCCCCGTTGTCGTAGCGCGACCAGTTTGCCCGTTCGACTTGCTGCCATTTTCCGACGTGCCCCTGCCTGAGCGCGACCGGGCTTTCCGCGACGGCCGCGGAAAGGGAGAGAACAAATACGGCCGCGAGCGCCGGAAACGTTCCGGGCGAAAAAACGTTCATGACTTCCGAGTATACCATTATTTTACGGCAAAATGTGTTATTATTACAAAAGCGTCATTTAAGGAGTTCGCGTAATGAAGAAAGTCGAGATATTCCCCGAAGCGCTTTTTTCCGGCCTTATAGATATTCCCATGTTTTCACGCATCGACCGTGCCGACCTTGACGACCTACCGAGCATATGCGACCTGTATTCCTTCGAGCCCGGGGAGACGATTATCGTTGAGGGTACCGTATCGGCCAGCATATACACCCTGCTTTCCGGCAGGGTCGAGATTCTCAAAAAGGGCCATCAGCGGGAAGAGATCAGGATAAACGAACTCGCCTCGGGCGCCACCTTCGGTGAGACGTCCATATTCAAAAACGAGCCGAGTACGGCGACCGTTCGATCCGCCGAGCTTTCTCTCATCATGGCGCTTTCGCGCGAAAAATTCTCCGAATATGTCAACTCGCATCCCAGGGCGGGGTTGGTCATCATGACCTATATCGTTTTCGGCCTTCTCGAAAAACTCCGTTCTTCAAACGAGCTTATCGCCTATGACAAGGAGTTTATGGTCTCTTCCGAAGATCTTGACGCGATGAGCAGCCTGCTGCCGCCGACCGTCGAGGACATCCTGGCGCGATAAACGTCGGTCCGAAAACGGATCGTAAGGAATCGGGGGAATGCGGCCGACAATGAAGCGTAAGCATATGAAGAGATATACCGTCGCATTTGTCGTACTACTCGGGTTTTTGTGCGTTCAGGGTACCGCCTTCGGCGAGGATGTCGTGCACGTGCTTCGTCGCGGAGAGACGTTATACGGGATAAGCCGGAAGTACAACGTTCCCGTCGAGGCCCTCATGAATTTCAACAATATCACGAATCCCGACAGGCTCGCGGCGGGGCACAAGCTGCGCATACCCGGGGTGTATACCGTGCGAAAGGGCGATACCCTGTACGGCATCGCGCGGAAGCTCGGCGTGCCGGTCGCGGAACTGACAAAGGCCAACAAGATCAGCGATTCGACGACGATCAAGGCCGGAGAAACCCTGTATATACCGGGCGGGCCCGGCGCCGTCAACGTCGCGTCCGCGGCGAACGAAAACCCCAGCGCCCCCGTCGTCGCGCTCGAGGAGGCGGAGGTTTCGAAGCCGCTCGAAGATCCCCGCGTTTTCAAGAAAAAAAAGGTCGACACGTCGATAATCTGGCCCGTGGCCCCGAGGGAAATCGCGTACCTTTCGGGAAAACTCTACGGAGTTTCCATACTCTCCGACCAGGGCGCGCGCGTTACGGTCGTTTCCTCGGGTACCGTGCTTTCGACGGGGCCGTACCGCGGATTCGGAAACGTCGCCTTCGTGCAGTCCTCCTCGGGGCATATCTACGTATACGGCGGTCTCGGGACGATCAAGCCGAAACCCGGCGAAGCGCTCACGTTCGGCGACGAGCTGGGCTCCCTCGGCTCCGATTCCCTCTCCGGAAAGCCCCAGCTCTATTTCATGGTCTACGACAAGGAAAAGCCGATTGATCCCGCGAAGGCGCCGAGGGGGTACTGATCAAGGATCATGACCGAAGAAACCGCAGAGATCGAAAAAAAACGGATTCGCAAACAAGGCGGCGAGGCCGCGCGCAGGCGCCCCGTCAAAAAAGCGCGCGTTTCAAAGGAATCCGACCCGCTCGCGCTGTATCTCAAGCAGATTTCGAAGTATCCGCTCCTGACCATCGACGACGAACAGGAGATCGGAAAGAAGGTTCAGCACATCAAGCTTTCCGTCGTCTCTCTCAAGGAGGCGTACGCGGACAGGACCTCTGATCCCGCCTTCCTTCGCGAATCCTCGAAACTCGAGGCGACGCTCCGCGAGCTGAAAAACCGCATGATTACCTCGAATCTCCGTCTCGTCGTCTCAATCGCCAAAAACTATCAGCACCGGGGTTTGGGCCTTCTCGATCTCATCGACGAGGGTAATATCGGCCTCATCGAGGCGGTGGAACGGTTCGACTACACGAGGGGATGCCGGTTTTCGACCTACGGGACCTGGTGGATCCGACAGGCGATCATCAAGAGCCTCGCGGACAAGGGCCGGATCATACGCATACCGATCCACATGCTCAACACGATCAGCAAGTGTTTTTTCGTCGCGAAACAGCTGACGCAGGATCTGGGCCGCGACCCGAGCCCGGAGGAACTCTCGGAATATCTCGAGATACCCCCGCATCGCATCCGGGAGATCATGAGCCTTTCACAGGAAACGACGAGTCTCGACACGACCGTCGACGACGACAACAACACCCGGCTTTCTGACCTGATCAGCGACGATTCCCTCATAGAACCGTTCGAGCTCGTCTTTACCGCGACCTTGCAGGAGACGATGGACGAGGTCCTGAGCCAACTGACCGACCGCGAGATGAAGATCATCAAGCTCAGGTTCGGGCTCACCGACAAGGGGCCCCTTACGCTCGAGGAGACCGGCAAGCTGCTCGGGATCACGCGCGAGCGCGTCCGGCAGATTCAAAGCAAGGCCATCGGCAAGCTCCGCCAGCAGGGGGAGCTCGAGGCCTTTCACGAGGATTGATATTCTCTTTTAGTCTATCGCTTCCTCTCCGTCATCCGCGAACAGGTCCGGTTCGTCGTCGTCCGCGCGTAAATCCGCGGTCGATCGGGGCGCGGCCGCGGGTGTCGCGCCGGCCCTCCCGAAAGGCGCTGCTGCGTGAGTGGCGTTCGGGGCGGGCGTGACGGGTCTGACGGGCGTGAGCGGAGCGACTCGTTCCCGTATGCGTTCCACGCACAGGAGAAAAAGCTCCATGCAAACGCGGGCGTCGTCCTCCGCGCGGTGGGCGTCCTTCGCCTCGATTCCGAAACGTGCGGCCAGGTCCTGCAGGGCGTATTTCGGCAATCCCGGAAAGACCTCCCGCGCGAGAATCCTCGTGTCCACGACGCGGTGCGCGAGCCCCGCCTTTCCGAGGCGGGCGAGTTCCTCGTTGACGAAACTCACGTCGAACGGCGCGTTGTGCGCCACGAGTATCGTTCCCTCCGAGAAGGAAAGGAAGTCCGGAAGGACGTCCCGCGCCGTCGGCTTGCCACGAAGCATCTCGTCGGTGATTCCGTTTATCCGCGAGGCCTCTGCGGGCATCGGAGTCGAAGGGTCGATGAGCGCGTTGAACCGCGCTCCCGCTCCGAGGCGGTCGAACCGGATGCCGCCGATCTCGACCACGCGGCATTGGCGGGGATCGAGACCCGTCGTTTCCGTGTCGAAGGCCGTGAAAGTCTCCGTTTCCATCGCCCCGGCGAGCCAGTCGAACTGACCCATGCGTCAGGCCTTGGCCGAGTCGAGAATCGCTCGGATTTCCGACTCGATCGCCGCGATCAGCGCCGCCGCCGTCTTCTTCGCGTCGTCGAGACCCTTCGTCACGGGAACGGGACACGAGATGTAAAACTTGATTTTCGGCTCTGTACCGCTCGGTCGCGCGCTGACGACGCCGCCGTCCTCGAGGAAGAACTGCAACACGTTGCTCGAGGGGAGGTCGATGGCGCTTTTTTCCGACGGGGCGGCGGGATCGTACGAGACGCCTTCTCCGACGTCGCGAATCATGGAAACCCGCTTTCCGCCGAGGGTCGAAAGCCCCTCGGAACGGAGACGCGCCATGAGCGCCTTCATCGTGGCGCCGCCCGACGCTCCGGGAAATGCCTTGCTGATGGAACGTTCTTCGTAATACCCGTGCTCGGCGAAAAGCTCGTTGAGCCTGTCGAGGAGTCCCTTGCCGCGACTTCTCCAGTAGAGCGTCATCTCCGCGCACATCGCCGCGGCCGAGACGCCGTCTTTGTCCCGAACCTCGGTTTCGACGTTATAGCCGTAGCTTTCCTCGAAACCGAAGACGTATTCGCCCGTGCCGTCACGTTCGAAACCGGCCATGACGGCTGCTATCCACTTGAATCCGGTAAGGCATTCGACGGTTTTCACCCCGTAGGAGGCGGCAATCCGGTCGCTGAAGGCCGAGGTGACGATGGAACGAATCATCGCCGGTTTCGCGGGCATCGAGCCCGTATCCTTAAGGGAAAGGCAGATATAGTCCGCGAGCAGGGCTCCCATCTGGTTTCCCGAGATCAGCACGAACTTTCCGTCAGGCCCGGGTACGGCGCTTCCGAACCGGTCCGCGTCGGGATCGGTGGCCATGACGACGTCGGCCTTTTCCCTCTCGGCGAGCTCGACGGCCATTTTCAGAGCAGCGGCCTCCTCGGGGTTGGGGTAGGCGACCGTCGGGAAGTTGCCGTCGGGCTTGCCCTGTTCGGGGACGGTGATGACCTTGAGCCCGAGGTCTCCGAGGACGCGCTCGACGTGCATCGCCCCCGTTCCGTGGAGGGGCGTATAGACGATCTTGACTTCCTTCGCCTTCTCCCTGATCAGGGCGGGTCTGAAGAGCTTTCCCTTGACCATCGCCCAGTATTTTTCGTCGATCTCGCGGTCGATGAGCACGAGCTTGCCCGCGGCGACGGCCTCTTCCCTCGTAAGCGATTTGACGGCTCGTACCGCGTTGACCTCGTCGATGATACGGGCGTCATGAGGCTCGGTAACCTGCGCCCCGTCGTTCCAGTAGGCCTTGTAGCCGTTATACTGCGGCGGATTGTGCGAGGCGGTCACGACGACGCCCGTGTCGCATTCCAAGGTACGGATCGCGAAGGAAAGCTCCGGCGTGGGCCTCAGGCCCGTAAAAAGGTAGGTCTTGAAACCGTTCGCGGCGAATATGAGGGCGGTGGCCTCGGCGAAAACGTCCGAAAACCTGCGCGAATCGTAGGCGATTACCGCGCTCAAGGTCCCGCTCGCGGCCTTTTCGGGAAAGGTCTTGATGAAATAATTCGCGAGTCCCTGTGTCGCGCGGTTTATCACGTGGGTGTTCATGCGGTTGGTTCCGCCGCCGATAACGCCGCGCAATCCTCCGGTCCCGAACTCAAGGTTCTGGTAAAAGCGGTCCTCGAGTTCTGCGATGTCGTCCCTTTCGACGAGATCGCGAACCTCCCGGGCGAAGCGTTCGTCTTTTTCCTCCGCGAGATAAGCCTGCGCCCTCGAGAGTATATCGGTGCGGTCCATGTGTTCTCCTTCAATATGAGCGTAATTTCCGTTTCAATGACGATTATAGCCGATCCGGGTTACTTGAACAAGGACGTCAATTCAGGGTAACATCGGTCTTGAATCTGTTTTTTTTGGAGGAATCATGACTATACCTGAGATGATCAGCCAGAGCGGAATGCTCACTGTTCTCGGAATGGGCGTTGTCTTTTCCTTCCTCATCATACTCATAGTTTTTATGAAACTTGTGGAGACCCTCGTGAGGGTTACCGGTATGGATCAGGAAGCAGGCAACGCGTCGAAAGCCGCGTCCCCCGCGGCGTCAGCGGGAAACGATACGTCGATAGTCGCGGCGATCGCGGCGGCTGTCAAAGAAAAGCAGAAGAACTAAGGAGACCGTAATGGCCAAGAAAGTAAAGATATCGGACCTCGTCCTCCGCGACGCGCATCAGTCCCTGCACGCGACGAGAATGACCACCGCGGACATGCTTCCCGCCTGTCCCATGCTCGACAAGATCGGATACAGCAGCCTCGAAGCCTGGGGCGGGGCGACCTTCGACTCATGCATCCGCTTCCTCAACGAGGATCCGTGGACACGCCTCCGCTCGCTCAAGAAGGTCCTGCCGAACACCCCGATCATGATGCTCCTCCGCGGGCAAAACCTCCTCGGATACCGACACTACGCCGACGACGTCGTCGACAAGTTCGTCGAGGCTGCGGCCAACAACGGCGTTGGCGTTTTCCGCATCTTCGACGCCCTCAACGATCCCCGTAACCTCAAGCGCGCCGCCGAGGCCGCCAAGAAGACCGGCAAGCACGTCCAGATGGCCATTTCCTTCGCCACGACCCCGTACCACACGAACGCCAAGTACGCGGACCTCGCGAAGGCTTACGCCGAGTTCGGCGCCGACTCCATCTGCATCAAGGACATGGCAGGCCTATTGAAGCCCTATGACGCCTACGAGCTCGTCAAGGCGATCAAGGCGAAGGTCGACATCCCCGTACAGATCCACACGCACGCCACCACCGGCATGTCGGTCGCGACCCTCGTCAAGGCCGCCGAAGCCGGAGCCGACGTGCTCGACACCGTAATCTCCTCCATGGCCATGGGTACGTCCCACAGCCCGACCGAGACCGTCGTCGAGATGCTGCACGGAACCGACATGGACACCGGACTCGACATCAAGGCCCTCCTCGAGATCGCCGCGTACTTCCGCGACGTCCGAAAGAACTACGCCAAGTTCGAGTCGAGCTTCCTCGGCGCCGACACCCGCATCCTCGTGTCGCAGGTTCCCGGCGGAATGCTTTCCAACCTCGAAAGCCAGCTGAAGGAGCAGGGAGCCGCCGACAAGATCGACGACGTGCTCAAGGAAATCCCGATCGTCCAGAAGGACTGCGGATACATCCCCCTCGTCACCCCCACGAGCCAGATCGTCGGAACCCAGGCCGTGTTCAACGTCCTGTTCGGCCGGTACGCCAAGCTTACCGCCGAGACCCGTGACCTCGTCACCGGCCGCTACGGAAAGACCCCGGCCGAGTGCAACGCGGACCTCGTCAAGAAGGCCCTCGCAGAGAATAAGATGGAAGCCGTCGTCACCGAGCGCCCCGCCGACCTCATTACCAACGAGTTCTCCAAGATGGCTGACGAGGCCAAGGCGAACGGCGCCGACGGTTCGGTCGAGGACGTTCTCACTTACGCGATGTTCCCGAAGGTCGCTCCCAAGTTCTTCAAGGAACGCGCCAACGGCCCTGTAAAGTTCACCGCTCCCGCGGCCGGTGGTTCGGCCTCTTCCTCCGGCGGCTCCTACGTCGTGTCGGTTAACGGCGTGGACTACAACGTCGTCGCCGGTCCC
>JAEWMY010000061.1 GCA_023393015.1 Spirochaetota bacterium | reverse complement strand
TTTCCCTTCCCTTTAGTTTCAAAGACCGTTTCGCCTTCCAAAAGCCCTTTTCAAGGCACTTTCCCGGCTCGTCCCCGCCGCTTTAGGTCAGCGGCGAGTGAATCGAAGGTATCACACCTTTATGGTTTTGGTCAAGAGAAAAGCGCAAAAACATCGCGCTTTTTATGATTCTGCTTGATTATTGCCGGAAAGCATCCCATAACAACATAAAAGCACATCACCTGTTCGTCAATGCGATCATTTCCTCGTATTTCTAGGGTATGACAGCATCGCGACAAAAACGGTTATACACCAGATGAACCGCGACAGTCAATACGGGGCCTATCGGTTATCGGCCCGCGATGCCCGATCACGTGTTTGAGCGAAGGCACGTTTCAATTCGCACGGGATCGCAACACGGAGGAAAAAGTCCTGAGATAGTCGACAAAAGAAAGCACCGAAGCAAGCGTCGCAAGGACGTACAACGCGAGATTGATCGTTCTCGCCAAGCTCTCGGGCACGGGCAAGGAAAGCCCGAGCCGCGCGAACGAAACGAGTATCAGGGAAAAACCGGCGGCGACGATATACAATACCGTCTTTGTCTTTCCGCCCTTACGCGCCGCGATAACGACGCCCTTGCCCGCGGCAAGCATGCGCACGAACATGATACCCATCTCCCTATACAAGATTACAAGAAATAATACGGGATGCATGTATCCCGAGATTACGAAGGTAAACAATACCGTCAGATTGGCGAGCACGTCCGCGAAGGGATCGAACACCTTTCCGAAGTCGCTCGCTATTCCCGATTTCCTCGCGTAGAAACCGTCGAGATAATCCGTGAATTCCATGAACAAAAAAAGAGGAAGCAAGATGAAAACCGAAGCCACGCGCCCCCAGCCAAGCGCGTCCGGAAGAAAGAACAACGCGCAAAAAACGGGCGCGAGCACAATACGAACGGTGGTAAACGCGTCTGCCAATCTCATGAGTCAAATATCTTATTTGACAAAGGATATGTCAAGATATACTATTACATAATGGAAAGAAGCATACTGAAAACCGTGGTGCTCTATCTCTCCATCCAGCTCGGGTTCATCCTCGCCACCTATTGTACGGGCAGCGTTTCCGTCATGACGATCGCGTCGTATATTGCGATAACGTTTATAGTACATGCGGGCCTCGCGGCATTCTTGCTTCGGTTCAAGGAAGACTTCTTCAACCTTTCCACGAGCCTCCCCCTGGAACGGATAAACCTGGCGAACCGCATCACGCTTCTCAGAATCAGCACCCTGCCGTCCATGGCGCTACTGCTCCAGCACAACGAGGTGTTCCAGATACGCTTCGTCCTGCCGGCCCTCCTGGTTCTCCTGTTTCTCACCGATTCTTTCGACGGGCAAATCGCTCGCAGGGGAAAACAGATCACCAGGATCGGGCAGATGCTCGACTCAATAAGCGACTACAGCCTCCTGGGCGTTATCTCGATCGTTTATTATTCGAACCAGATCCTTCCCGGCTGGTTCTTCACCCTCATCCTCTTCCGACTGTTCCTTCAGGCGCTCGGCATGTTCGTCTTCATTCTCGTGGGCAAGCCGCTTCCGATGCGGTCAACGTGGGGAGGGAAGATAACGATCGCCACGACCATGACGCTATACGTCGCGGAGGTTCTCAAGTTCTACACGCCGACCTCTGCCGCGCGCGTTTTCACCGTCGTGGAGTACGTCGCGGGAGCCATCATCGTCGCGTGTTCCTTCGAGAAGGCCGCCATCTTCTTCAGGCAGGGAAAAAAGGTTTCCGACGACAGGAAGGAGCCCTGACGGCACGCGAGCCGAGTCCTTACGGATACGACTTGTAGTCCTGCACGATGCTGATCGCCGACGTGATCTTCTTACCCGGAACCATGGAATGCGCGATCGAAAGGACCTTGTCGATGACGACGGGCGAGTCGGCCACTCCGTGAAGGACGATCTCGTTCGCGGTCGCGGTCGCCTCGAGGAAATGAACGGGCGTCTTCAAATCGAACACGATATGATTGACGAGTTTCTGCGCCTGCAAAAGCTCGCCGACCCGCTTCACGCCAGCTTCCTCGAGTTCGGCAGCGATCGTCCTCGAGCACGCCTCCCGGATGATCTCGGCGCCCGCCTTCGGCGTGAGAAACCCGGTATTCAGCACGAGATGGTATCCCGCCGGATCGTCATGGTCGATGTTGAAGAAACACTTGTGAAACCCGTTCCTGTTGGCGTCGCTTTCCTGCAGCAGGGCTCGCGCGTTTCGCTCGGGCCAGGAAAATTCCTTCATGAGACGATCGACGCGAACGGTTTCGGGCGCCACGAGCCTGACCGAGTAACAACCGGGGACGTCCTTGAGAATCGCGAAACCGCCGCGACCAACCAAAACGCAGTTACCTCCCTTCGCCCGCTCGTACACTGCCTCGCGCAGATAGTCGAAATACTCGTCCCGGTCCCGGGCCAAAGAAGCCCAGAACCCGGGTTTTTTTTCGTCGTATTTGTGGAGGTGATTCTCGGTCAAGCCGTGCTTGACGAGGTCCGCCTCAAGCATCGCGCGGGTCACGAAGGCGTACCCGAAGGACTCGGCCAGGGCCGCCGCCACCTCGTCTCCATACGAGGCAATCTGCCTCGAAACGGTAATTATCGCCATATCTACCCTCCTTGGTTTCGTGTATGATTCCGTATATAGCATACGCCCAACATACGGATCTGTCAAAAGAGGATAATATGGACGAATCAAGACTGGCATGGACGCCGCTATCGAGAAAGACGGTTTATTCTACGCGTGTCTTCGACGTGGACGAGATCACGAGCCGTTCCCCGGAAGGCGAGGAACACAGCTTTTTCTCGCTGGAAGCCTCGGATTGGGTTATCGTCGTTCCGGTGCTCTCGGACGGAAAGGACGAAGACTCATTCGTCATGGTGCGCCAATGGAGGCACGGGGCCGAGGAGATGTCGCTTGAATTCCCCGGCGGGGTGATGAACGCGGGCGAAACGCCGGAGGAAGCGGCGCGACGGGAGCTGCTCGAGGAAACGGGTTACGCCGCGGGATCGATGCACTACGCGTGCGCCATGTCGCCGAATCCGGCGATCATGGGCAATCGTTGCCACTTCTTCGTCGCGGAGAACCTCTCGGACACGGGGCGGCTCGAGCCGGACGACGACGAATACATCGGGATAGAAACCGTCACCGCGGGCGAGGCGATGAGGCGAATGGGGCGACCGCCGTATATCCACGCGCTCATGCAATCGGCGTTGTTCGCCTACCTGCAAAAAAAAGGGCCGTTGCCCCGATAACGGAACAACGGCCTCGCGCGGCGCCTCGTTGTCGGAGCCGCCGTGCGTCGCGGTCGCGACGGTTATTTGCCGAAGGGTTCGTACTTCCGCGAGGGATCGTACATCCCCTCGCGAAGCTCGCCCCGCACGCTCGGAATAGTGACGATCATCCCGGGCATCAAAAGATGCGGATTGTCGGGACGCTTCAGCTTCTTGCGGTTCGCCTCATAGAGCTTCTCCCACATAAAGGGATTCCCGTACACGGCGGGGTTCTTGGCGATATTCCAGAGACAATCGCGGTCGGGATCCCACGAGTCGACCGTGTAGAACGCGGGCAACGGAAGGATCTCCCTGACGACCGAGAGCGCCTCGATGGCGAGAAGCGCGTCCTTTTCGGCGGCGGCGTACGACTCCGCGGCGAAACCCGCGTCAGCGTCCGTTACGTATCCTTCCGCCTGGGAGTACGCGCTCGGGAAATTCTTCTCCGCGTTCAAATCGCGAGCCCAGTCAAGCTTGAGCTTGGCTTCGGCTATCGCCTTTTCAGCGGATGCCTTCGCGAGCATCTTCTCTATGAAGGCCGCGGACAGCCGGGCGTTTTCCTCGGCTTCGCGCGCGTACCGGGCGGCGGCGTCATAGTCTCCTTCGTCGAAGGCCCGTTCGGCCGAAGCGGAAAGCGCGCGGCTTTTCCGCTGATATTCGTTATTGTCATACGATGTCGCGGCGAAGGCACCCGACGCGGCGAAGCAGACGAGTACAGCAAGGGCAATAATCGACTTATTCATTCTGCGTCCTCCACGTTTTCCTCGATATCGCCATACCCCCCGTCGGAATCCGGGATATCCTCGTCCTCGACGTCCTCGACGACCTCGTCGATCGAGTCATCGACGGCGTCCTCCGCGACTTCCTCGGCGTCGTCGAAGGTTTCTCCGACAGTCCCTTCGCCGGTCTCGCCGACTGATTCGTCGGCGTTCTCGACGGCTTCGTCGGCACTTGCCTCGTCAACGCTCGCTTCGGCGGCGCCGGAGTCCGCGGGACTCTCGGCGGGGCTCGGCTCGTCGGTAAAACCCTCGGCGCCCTCGGGAAGGGGAGCTACCTCGTCGGCCTTACGCGCGAGAGCGGCGCTCTCTTCCTGTCGGGACTTCGCCTCGGCGATAGCGGTTTCCGCCGCGTTTCGCTTGAGGGACGCGTTCTGATAGACGTCCGCGAAGGCAACGAGAGAGGCGGAAAGCGAACCGTAAGCCCCTTCCCAGTCATTGGCCTTTCCCTGCAACAGCGCCTTGCGGTAGATTCCGTCCGCCGAGGCATACTCGTTCGGAAGGGATCGCTTCGCCTTTATCGAATCGCACAGGGCGATAACCTCTCCGTTTTTCGCCATCAGGTCCTGCGACCACACGCGGTATCCCTCGTTCGAAACCTTTTCGTACAGCGCGACGGATCGGGCGGACGCCTCAAACGCCGCCGAGTCGGCGGTACCGTACGCGGCGGCGGCCTCGTCATACGCGACGCCCGCCTTTTCGAAGGATTCGGGATCGTATTGCTCGAACTGGTTCTGCTGGATCTTTTTCTTGAGTGCTATCGCGCGGAATCCGTTTTGAAGGGTTCTATACCGCATCAGTCCGCGCTGAGAATGATCGTACGCGTCCTTGAACGAGCCCGCTTCGAGGGCGGCGGCGGCGGCATTCGTCGAGGAGTCGGCCTGATCGAATTGCTCCGGGTAGTACGCGGCGGCTCCCATGTCTATCGTCTTCTGCCGCTCCGCCGCGAGAGCCTTTCTCAAGTCTGACTCGAGGGCGGCAAGGCCACTCTCGAGCACGCGCTCGTACGCCGCGATGGCGTCGGTAAACGCGGCCTTGGACGCGACAGCGTCGGACGAGTACGCGGCTATTCCGTCGGCGCGGGATTTCTCCGCGCGATCCCAATCCTCTTTTTGGAGGGAGCCCAACTCGTACACCTGACACTCCGCCCGCAAACGCTCCGTCTTTTCCCTGAGCGCGACAAGCTCCGGATCTTCGACTGATGGCGCGGTCGCCTGAGGCTCATCGGCGCTCGGAGCGTCCGTCGGTTTCGGCGCCGACTTGCACGCGCCAAACGAGATGAGCATAAGTACGGCGAATCCCGCGAACAACAGGGATTTCATCTTGGTCATCGAAACCTCCACGATTATTGACAACAGAGTACACTGTATTGTTTCTTAATACAAGAATATTTTCCCGCGACAGGATTGCGGGAACGGGAGGCATCGCATGGCCGACGAATTCAGTTTTGATATTGTGGAGAAATTTGGCGCGCTCTCGGAGGGCAAGGCCGGATGGACGACCGAACTCAACAGCGTCTCGTGGGGAGGAAGACCCGCCAAGTTCGATATTCGAAGTTGGTCGCCGGATCATCAGAAGATGGGCAAGGGGATCACACTCTCGGCGGAGGAACTGTCGAAGCTGCGGGACATTCTCGACGGAATGAAACTCGACGCGGCTGACGCGCGATCCTGATACCTACGAACGATGCTTCGCGATCTCTTCCTGCGTGAGGCGGTCGCACACCTCGTTATAGTGGACGCCCGCGTGGCCTTTCACCCACACCCATCGAGGACGGAGCGAAGACGCGAGACCGTCGAGCGCGAGCCAGAGGTCCTGATTCTTGACCGGTTCCTTGGCCGCGGTTTTCCATCCGTTGCGTTTCCATCCGGCGATCCACTGCGAGATGCCCTTCTGCACGTACTGCGAATCCGTGTAGACGGATACGGGCAGGTTGGAGAAACGCGCGTCGGACGACACGAGTTTTAGCGCCTCGATCACCGCGGTGAGTTCCATGCGGTTGTTCGTCGTCATCCGCTCGCCGCCCGAGCTGACGATCTCCCCCGCGCGGTCATCGCCCGAACCGACGATGACGAAGCCCCACCCTCCCGGCCCCGGATTGCCCGAACAGCCGCCGTCGGAGTAGATGATCACCTCGTTCATTTCGTCACGCCGCCTTTCGCGGAAACGGTCTCGCGCTCGCCGTCGGCGCTCCCGGCCGCGGACTCGCCCGCTATATCGCGCGCGGACTCGCCGGCCTTCGCCGACTTCGCGGGGACGGCCTTCGCGACTGAACGCTCGCCGAGAAGCTTGTAGGCCTCGGCGAGCGCGCTCGCGGTCATGTCCCAGCCCAGGCAGGGATCGGTTATCGAGAGACCGTACTTGAGATCGTCCGGATCGGCCGTGATCGGTTGCGAACCCGTCTCGAGATAGCTTTCGATCATGCACCCGCACAGCGCCGTAAGCGGAGAGTCGGAATCGTTGCGAAGGCGAATCGTCTCGTGCAGGACGCCGATCTGGTTCTCGGGCATCTTCTGGGAATTCCCGTGCGAGCAATCCACGATAATCGATGGCCTGAGTCCCGCCTTCTTCATCATGGCGACGGAGTGCGTCACGGACTCGCGGTCGTAGTTCGTGCCGCCGCGCCCCCCGCGAAGGATGAGGAAGGTGTCGGGATTGCCGAGGGTCTGCATGATGCACGCCTTGCCCTCGCGCGTGATGCCGATGAAGGAGTGTGACTGACGCGAGGAAACGATCGCGTTGACGGCGATTTGCACGTCGCCGTCGGTCGCGTTCTTGAAGCCGAGGGGCATGGAAAGGCCCGAGGCCATCTCGCGGTGCGTCTGGCTTTCGGTAGTCCGCGCGCCGATGGAAGCCCAACTGACGAGGTCGGAGGTGTACTGGGGGACTATGGGATCGAGCATCTCGCTTCCGGCCGGGAGCCCGAGCTCGTTTACCCTGACGAGTATTTCCCGCGCCATCCTGAGGCCGCGGGCGATGTCGGAGGTGCCGTCGAGGCCGGGATCGACGATGAGCCCGCGCCACCCGACGGTGGTACGCGGTTTCTCAAAATACACGCGCATGATGATGCACATCCGGTCGGCGTACCGCACCCGAAGCTCGGCGAGACGGCGCGCGTATTCCATGGCGGACTCCGGATCGTGGATCGAGCAGGGCCCGACGACGACGAGAAAACGGTCGTCCTCGCGCCGGATGATGCGCTGAGCCTCCTCGCGTCCGCGGAGCACGGTCTCGGCCGCGCGGTCGGTGGTCAGCACGGCCTCGGCCATCGCCTCGGGCGAAAGGAGGGTTTGCGCCTCGAGGATGCGTACGTCTCGTATTCTGTTTTCGTTCATCTCGCTCGTCCGTCCTGGTTCGTTGAGTTCTGCCTGATCCCGTCAAGAAGTTCCATTACCATAATGGAATCGGCCCACGTTTGTACAGGGCTTTCCGTCAGTCCGAGGCCGAGGCAATCCTCCACCTCGCGTATCTCGTACTCGTAGCCGTTGCAGTCGAAGGGGGCGTCGAAGGAATCGATCAAAGCGCCCTCGGGGTCGACCATCGTCGCCTTTTGGGCCATCCAGAACAAGGGAAGGATAATCGCGCCGCGGGGGCCGGCAACGGCCGCGGAACGGAAAAACTCGATGCCCGGCAGGTTGATGGCGCTCGAGAGGTCCGCGGAGAGCCCGTCCGTCCACTCGAACCGAATCCTGTCCCGCAAGTCGACGCCGTTCGGGAGACGAACGAGATTCGACTCCACGAGGTCCGGAGCGCGGTTGCCCGCGGCCATGAGCGCGAAGGTGACGGGATAGATGCCGACGTCGAGGAGGGCGCCACCGCCGAGAACGGGATCGAAATACCTGCTTCGGGGATCGTACGGGGCGTTGAGGAAAAAATCGGCGCGGATGAACAGTGGCGTCCCGATCCTGCCGGAGGCAATCCAGTCCATGGCCTTGCGGACGGTCGGGTTGAACCGCATCCACATCGCTTCCATATAGAAGGTTTTGCATTCCCGCGCGGTTTCAATGACGGGATAGAGCTCGGCGGCCCGTATACTGACCGGTTTTTCGCAGAGGACCGCCTTACCCGCGCGCATGGCCGCGATGGACAACTCGGGGTGGAGGTTATGCGGGGTCGCGACGTATACGGCGTCGATCCCCGGGTCGTCGAAGAGTGCCTCGTAGGATCCGTACGCTCTCGGGATTCCCCATTGTCGCGCGAACGAGGCCGCTTTATCCGCGGAGCGGGAGGCTACCGCGGCCAGGACGCTTTTCCCCGTACGGGCGGACTCGAACGCGCACGCCTCGGCGAATTTCGCGGCTATCCAACCCGTAGCCACAATACCCCATCGAATCGCTTTTTCGGCCATATTAAGTCTCCTTCGGCTAACACTCGAAAAACCGTTGCCGTTTACCACGATTTTCAGTATTTTATATCGTAGCTCCCCGAAAACATAGGGGGCGGATACCTTTTATTTAATACCGTAAAGGTAGAGCATAAGGAGAAAAGAGATGGCCAAACAGCTGATGTTTAACGAGGAAGCCAGGAAAAAGCTTCTTTCCGGCGTAGAGCAGATTTCGCGCGCCGTGAAGGTAACCCTCGGACCGAAGGGTCGCAACGTCCTTCTGGACAAGAAATTCGGCGCCCCGACCGTTACAAAAGACGGCGTTTCGGTAGCCAAGGAAATCGAGCTTGAGGATTCCTATGAGAACATGGGCGCGCAGCTCTTGAAGGAAGTCGCCACGAAGACGAACGACGTGGCGGGAGACGGAACCACCACCGCGACCGTACTCGCCTACTCCATGGTTCGGGAAGGTCTCAAGGCGGTCGCCGCCGGCATGACCCCGATCGAGCTCAAGAGGGGCATCGACAAGGCGGTTACGATAGCCGTCGAGGAGATCAAGAAGAACTCCAAGGAAATCAAGGGATCGGACGAGGTCGCGCACGTAGCCTCCGTTTCGGCGAACAACGACGAAGAGATCGGAAAGATCCTGGCCGACGCCATCGAAAAGGTCGGCAAGGACGGCGTCATCACCGTCGAGGAAGCGAAGACGATGGACACGACCACCGACTTCGTGGAAGGAATGCAGTTCGACCGGGGATATATCTCCTCGTACTTCGTGACCGACCGCGACCGCATGGAAACCGTGTTCGAGAACCCCTACATCCTCATTCACGACAAGAAAATTTCCAACATGAAGGACATGCTTCCCCTGCTCGAGAAAATCGCGCAGTCGGGACGCCCCCTGCTCATCATCGCCGAGGACGTCGACGGAGAGGCTCTCGCGACCCTCGTCGTCAACAGTCTCCGCGGAACCCTCAAGACCTGCGCGGTCAAGGCGCCCGGCTTCGGCGACCGGCGCAAGGCCATGCTCGAGGACATCGCCATCCTTTCCGGCGGAGAGGTCATCTCCGAGGAACTCGGCCTCAAGCTCGAGAACACCGACATCAGCCAGCTCGGTCAGGCCAAGAGCGTGAAGATCGACAAGGATAACACCACGATCATCGACGGCGCCGGCAAGGCCAAGGACATCAAGGACCGCGTCGCCCAGATCAAGGCGCAGATCGACGAATCCTCCTCCGACTACGACAAGGAGAAGCTCAAGGAGCGCCTCGCGAAGCTCGCGGGAGGCGTCGCCGTCATCAACATCGGCGCCGTGACCGAAGTCGAGATGAAGGAAAAGAAGCACCGCGTCGAGGACGCCCTCTCCGCGACCCGCGCCGCCCTCGAGGAAGGAATCGTGCCCGGAGGCGGAGTCGCCCTCATCCAGGCCGCCGCCGCCCTCGAAAAGGCCGACTTGACGACCCTGACCGACGACGAGAAGATCGGATTCAAGATCGTCAAGCGAGCCCTCGAGGAGCCGATCCGCCAGATCGCCGAGAACGCGGGCGTCGACGGCGCCGTCATCGCCGAGCGCGCGCGCACCGAGAAGAAGGGAATCGGCTTCGACGCCGCCAAGATGGAATGGGTTGACATGGTGAAGGTCGGAATCATCGATCCCGCCAAGGTTACCCGCTCGGCGCTCCAGAACGCCGCGTCGGTGGCGAGCCTCCTCCTGACTACCGAGTGCGCGATCTGCGACATTCCCGAGAAGAACCCTCCCGCCATGCCCGCAGGCGGCGGAATGGGCGGAATGGACGGAATGTATTAAGTTGAAAGAAATCGCTTAACAAGCGATGAACCGGGCCACCCGCAAGGGTGGCCTTTTTATTTGAGCTGCCCATTCCGTGACGAATTGGCATGTGCCAATTCTTCGGGAGAAAATCCCGTTACCGGGATTTTCTCCACTGCAGGCGGAACGCCGAAGCGCGCGGTATCGCGCGCAGTCGATCCTACCGCTCGGCGCCATGAGGTTGCGCCACGCGCGACCTCATGATAGGGCGGAATGGACGGAATGTATTAAGTAACAGAACGCTGCCATACAGCGTGAAACCGGGCCGTCCGAAAGGACGGCCTTTTTATTTAGAGCAGAAGCTCGAAACGAACGCTCACCGAGGTCATCGGCGAGAAATAATCGTTATCGAAGCCTTCGTTCGTGACCGAGCCGAAGAAATACACCTCGGGGGTCAACCCGACCGAAAGGCGGAGACGCTCGCCCCGGTAGGGATAGACACCGACCCCGCAAAAGAGGAGGACGCCTCCGAGGGTATCCGAATCGATCCGCTCTGAACCGGCGATGATCGTGTTCTCGTATTCCCACAACATGAGAAAGCCGCCGAGTCCCCCGGTAAGATACGGGCAAAACACCCGCATCTCCGGGATCGGAAGATACGTCGCCTCGACCCCCGCGCGCAGGAAATACAGGTTGCCGTCGACCGAAAGGTCGAGATCGCTCCCCGCCTTCGGCTCTACCGAACGAAGCCCGACGAATACGGCACCGGAAAGGGCCCCCTCTCCGCTCGCGGAGACGACGAAGTCGGCGGACCAATCGGGGCCGCAATCTCCGTACGAGAGTATCGCCGTCGAACCGCGAATCCCGTACCGTACGTCGGAAACCCCGGAACCGCCGCCGGCCGAACCGGAGTCGACGTCATTATCTCCGTCATAGTCTCCGTCACCGGCTCCGCGATAGGGCGGACTGTCGTAGTCGGGTGGCCGGGCGCGATCGGGCACGCGACGAGAGCCCTCGTGATCGTCGCGCGCCTTGTCCATGGCGTCGCTGAGGCTCCCTCGGTTCCGATACGGAGAGGTCGTACACGACATCGCGAACGCGCACAGGGCCGCGACGGCCAGAATACCGATTAAAGTCGTTTTTCGCATCGTTTCCTCCCGCGCGGGCTTGCGCCGTTTCGCGCGCGGCCCTTACTATGAGTATATGAGCGTTACGAACAGAAAACAGGGCCGCAGGCGCATCACGCCAATTTTCAAGAGCGTCGGCTCCGAAAGCGTCGGATCGTCTCCCGGGACGCCCATCTACATCGGCGACCGGGAACCGGCCGAGGCGACCTACTCGTTGATCCAGTACAACCAGACAACGGCCTCCGTGGTTACGCCCGAGAGCCTCGAAGAGACCATCCTGATGCAGGATCCGGACATGATAAACTGGATCAACGTAAACGGGTTCGCGAGACAGGAAGACTACCGGCGCCTGTGCGGGTACCTGAAACTCGACCCGCTTACGGCCGAGGACATCGTAAACACGAAACACCGGCCCAAGGTCGAGGACTTCGGGCACTATCTCCTGGTCATCGCGAAGATGATTACCGTGAGGGACCTTGGCACGGTAGAGTACGAGCAGATCAGCGTCATACTCACGGAGAACGCGATAGTCACCTTCCAGGAAACGCCGGGGACGTTCCTCGATCCGGTCCGCGAGCGGATCAAGGGAACCGGAAGGCTCAGACGTGCCGGAACCGACTACCTGCTGTACGCCATCCTTGACGTTATCGTCGACAACTACTTCACCGTCCTGGAGCGGTTGGGGACGCAACTCGAAACCTTCGAGGAGGAAAGCGTGTCGGCGAGGGACTCGCGTCAGTTCATGCGGGGAATGCAAAACCTCAAATCCGAGCTCAATCACTTGAGACGGATACTCTGGCCGGTGAGGGACTCGATCAGCGCGCTCCTGCACGCGGAGACGCCGCTCCTCGGCGAAGCCCTCGAGCCGTTCCTTCGGGACTTGCACGAGAACGCGATACAGATCATCGAGGTGCTCGACAATTACCGCGAAACCGCCTCGGGCATCCAGGACGTCTTCCTTTCCTCGCTGTCGACGAGGATGAACGAGGTGATGAAGGTGTTGACGATCATCTCGACGATCTTCATACCGCTGACCTTCATAGCCGGCGTCTACGGGATGAACTTCGTCCACATGCCGGAGATAGGCGCGCCGTGGGGATATCCCGCGGCGCTCGCCGGAATGGGGGTCGTAGCGGGCGCGCTCATCGTCTTCTTCAAGCGAAAGAAGTGGCTCTGAGCCGCCCGACGGGTCAGTGGAGGCTCGCCCCGTTGGTTTTCGCGACCTCGCGGTACCAGTAGCCCGAATCCTTTATCGTCCGTTTTTGCGTCTCGAAATCGACGTGGATCAGCCCGAACCGCTCCTTGTACCCTTCCGCCCACTCGAAATTGTCCATGAGGCTCCAATGGAAATAACCGGCGATGTTCGCTCCGTCCTCGATCGCCTTCTCGAGCGCGAGCAGATAGCGGGTCGTGAAGTCGATCCGCTGGGGATCGTGGACCTTTCCGTCGAGATGAACCCAATCGCTGAGCGCGAGCCCGTTTTCCGTGACGATGACGGGAAGGCCGTACCGCTCGGAAAGGAACCGCGGCCCCCATCGAAGGGTTTCGGGCTCGACGTTCCATTTGAGGGCGGTTTGCGGAAACCCCGCCTTCTGAGAACCGACGACGGGATTCCCGTTCGCGTCGGCGCCGATGTGCCTTCCCGAATACAGGTTCACGCCGCAAAAATCGAGCTTTCGCGATATCAGCGGAAGGTCTTTCTCCCATCCCGCGGGAAGGTCTTGCCCGATCGCGGAGAGTATGTCGTCGGGATAGGAACCCAGGAAGACGGGATCGGAAAAGAGGGAGATGGTCCAGAAAAGGGGACGCGCGGGCGTGTGACAGAAAAACGCGCGCCGAGCGGCCTCGACGTCCGCGGGACTTTCCGTCGCGGGAATCATCGCCTGGGTTGTCGGGACGTATCCGATCCGGAACCGGTCGCCGCCGAAAGCGCGCAACGCGTCGACGGCCTTTCCGTGCGCCACGAGCGAGTGATGCGCCGCCTTCACGACGTCGGTTTGCGGAAGTTTGTACCCGGGAGCCTGCACGCCCTGCAGGAGCGACATGCCGAGGAAGCACTGGGGCTCGTTGAAGGTCATCCAGTTCGAAACCCTGTCGCCGAGTTTCTTCACGACGGCGGTTGAATACTCGGCGAAGGCGTCGGATATCACGGGGTTGCACCAGCCGCCCTCGAGCTGGAGGACATGCGGTAAATCCCAATGATAGAGGGTACACCAGGGATCGATGCCAGCGGCCAGGAGTTCGTCGACGAGACGGGAATAGAAATCGAGACCCTTCTCGTTGATCGCGCCTCTTCCGGCGGGGATGACGCGGGGCCATGCCACGGAAAACCGGTAGGAAGGAAGGCCTATCTCCTTCATCAGGGCGACGTCTTCCTTGTACCGGTGATAATGATCGCAGGCGACCTTTCCGGTATCGCCGTTATACGTTTTTCCCGGCTCGGACGAGAAGACGTCCCAAATGGAACGGGATTTTCCGTCCTCATCCCAGGCACCCTCAATTTGATACGCCGCGGTTGCCGCGCCCCATACGAAATCAGGTGGAAATGCCATGTGAACTCCTGTACTATGTCGCTATCCCGAGTGTAGCGGAGTCGTACAAAAAATGGAAGTAAATCGAGAGGGATTTGTTTCTTTTTTCAACAATTTAGTCGTTTTTTTTTCCTCTCTTTTTGACGAGTCCGGACGGCTCTTTCCCGACGGGCGGCTGCCGGCTCGGCCGGTCATCATGGTGCACTCCGCGCTATCCGCCTTCGGTCACGTACCGCTCGGGGCCGCGACCGTCCTCGAGGCCCTCAGGCGCGCGGCTCGGGATCGCGACATGACCGTCGTCATGCCCGCCCACTCGGACGTCCCCGCCCGTCCGGAACCCTCTTCGACAGGCGATACGGACCCTCCACCGCCCGTCGAGTTCGAGCCCAGAACAACGCCCTGCGCGGGAATGGGGGCGATTGCGGAGCTCTTCAGGACGGGGTCACGCGTTCGTCGTTCGGCTCACCCCCTCCTCTCGTTCTGCGCCGAGGGTCCGCGCGCGCGCCGTCTTCTTTCGGGACACCGTCCCGGAACCGGGCTCGGACCCCGCTCTCCCGCGGGTAGAATCGCCGAAGCTCCCGCGCTCGTCCTGCTGCTCGGAGTCGGCTACGAGACGGCGACGCTCCTCCACCTTGGCGAATACGCGCGAGCCGGCGCGGAAGACGCCGGACGGGTCACGTGCAGGGCCGTCACGCGATGGGGGTTTCCCCCGTTCCGCCGCGCGCGATGCCGTTCGTGGGAGGATATCGTCTTCGACGCGGAGTCCTTCGCCGAAACGGGCGACGCCTTCGAACGGACCGCGCCGGACAGGATTCTCCGAGGTCCGATACCCGGAGGAACGGGCGAATTCCGCCTCTTTCTCGCGCGGGACCTCGTACGCTTTTCCATAGACAGATCAAGCGGTAATGGGGTACTTTAAATTCGCCATGCTGAGATTTCTGAAACGTTTGCTCTCGAAACGACAAGAGACGCCGATCGATCCCGACGAAATAATGGAAGAACTCTGGGTAA
The DNA here is from genome assembly GCA_023393015.1 of Spirochaetota bacterium. Taxonomy (GTDB): domain Bacteria; phylum Spirochaetota; class Spirochaetia; order Treponematales; family Treponemataceae; genus Teretinema. Next base: position 41,670 of record JAEWMY010000061.1, on the reverse strand, counting down.
CGGACTTCGCAGACGGCGACGTCCGCTTCGGTGAGGAATCGGGAGAGGGATACGATACGACGATAGACGAGGAAGGACTCGTCCTGACCCTGTCGAGAAAGAACGTCTACGCGTGGACGGTGAATCCCCTCTATCGCTACAAGAACGCGGTTATCGAAACGCGATTCAGCCACAAACCGGGCGAAACCGCGAGCGGGAAGGCCGGCGAAACCGCGAGCGGGAACGACGACGCGTCCCCGACGGCCGGTACGGGAGCCTTCGGCGTGCTGTTCAGGCATATCAACGATTCGACCTTCTACAGCGTTCTCGTCTCGGACCGCGGATACGCGCGCATGGACGCCGTAGTCAACGGCACGCCCCTTCCCGTGCTCGGCTGGACCGAGACGGCGGCCGCGGAGGGCGACGACGTCTCTCTCCGCGTCATCGTCAGGGACACGAGCGTCACGATTACGGTAAACGACCGATGGGTCGCGGAATGCGAGGACGACACGATTCAGGCGGCGGGCAACGTCGCCGTCGCGGGGCAACTGTGGGGCCGCGAAGAATCGGCCTCGGCGCGGATAACCTCCTTCGCCGTGGAGTCGCGCCCCCTCGACGTCGAGGCGATATATACCCGCTGGAACCAGTATCTTCCCGTTCCGGCGGAGGCGCACGTCGCGCTCGCCGAGACATGGTCAGCCATGGGACGTCACGTCCCCGCCCTCGTCGAACTCCGAAAGGCCTGGAACGGCCGGGAGGCGACCGTGAGGGAACTGCTTCTCGCGTCGAGGATATGCCTCGCGCAACGGCTCGTTACCGAGGCCGAGGGATACGCGCGCTCCGCGCTCGAACTCTCCGGCGGCGGGGCGGACGCGGTCGCGGAACTCGCGGGCATTCTCTACTACCGGGCCGAATTTGCCGCGCTTGACGCCCTGCTCGCGGGGCTTCCCCGAGAGCCGATCGAGTCATCGGCGTTCCTTTCCAACATCGAAGGCCATCTCCTGCACTGGAAGGGCCGCCACGCCGACGCCGCCGCGGCGTACGAACGCGCCGGCGCGATCGCTCCCGACCAAGGACTCTTCTTCCTTCACGCGGGCACCGAATGGTCCCTCTCCGGCGACACGGAGAGCGCCGTGGAATCATGGCTCAAGGCGTCCAGGGCCTTTCTCTCGTCGAACGAAACGGACGACCTCGGCGACACGGTACGGCTCCTTTCCGAGGCTCGACCCGACGACGTCAGGGTTCTCGGAGCGCGGGGAAAATACCTTTACGCGATCGACGACGAAGAGGGCGCCGAGGAGGCGCTTGCCGCGGCGATCTCGGGCGGAAGCGGGGATTCGGCCGACTACTACCTGCACGGGATGATACTCAGGGACCGCGGTGACGCCGACGCCGCGATCGACGCGCTTACCCGCGCGACCGAACTCGAGCCCGACTGCGGACTCTATCGCTTCAGGCTCGCGGAGACGCTTTTCAACGAGGGAAGGGACGCCGATGGCGAAATCGCCCTCGCGCTCGAGAAGGACCCGGACTCGGGATGGGCCCACAACCTGGCGGCGCTCGCCGCTCTCGACAGGAACGACGTCGCCTCGGCAGACGCGTTCCTGACGAGAGCCCGCTCCCTTTTGCCGGGAGAGCTCGACATACTCGTCAACTTCGCCGAAGCGCGCCGACGGCAGGGAAGGCTCGACGAGGCGCTGCGGACATTCGACAAGAACGACGCCGACGCGCTTCACGCGGGCGCGAACCTCCTCGTGGAGGACGGCCGAAACGAGGATGCGGAGGAATGGTATCGGGAAGCCCTGCACCGGCGTCCGTTCGACCCGGAGCTTCTCGCCGACCGGGCCGCGAACTGTATCGAGCTCGACTTGATCAACGAGGCCGACGACCTCCTGGGCCGAGCGCACGAGATCGAACCGTCCGCGAGGATATACCTGCTCATCGCGTTTCTCGCGACACGAAAGGGCGAATTCGCGCGAGCCGAGGTCTCGCTGCAACAGGGCCTCGCCGAATTCGGGGACGATCCCGACCTTCTCTCCGAGTTGTGCGGCGTGTACATGACGACGGGCAGACAGGCGAAGGCGTCGGATACGGCGAAGAGACTACGAGAGGCCGGGTTCGAGGAGCGGGCCCTCGAAGTCGAGCGGGACATTCTCGACGCGGGGACCTATCCGCTCGCCTGCGCGGAATGCGGACGGACATGGCGCGTCCCGAAAGACATCCCCCCGCAGGGATCTCTGAGGATCACCGACCAACCGCCCGACGACCTGCCGGCGGGAACGTGCCCCGTATGCGAACGTCATTACTGCATCGGATGCGCGAGAGAAACGCTCGACGACGACGGCCGGTTCCGATGCAAGACTTGCGGTTCTTCCCTCAAACTCATCGATCAGGGAGTCATTTGGCTTCTGAACCGATGGCAGGAAACGTCGCCCGCGTAAGCATGTCGGCTTTCCACAGGGAACGACTCGACTCAAGCGAGCGGGCGACGGATTCGAATCTGCCGTCAACGCCGCATAACGGCCGCGGATCACTACCCGTCGATTCCCTGTCGGCCGGCAATCCGGCGAGGGCCCGGTCGAGCATCCTGAGATACGCGTCCCGCGAGACGTTCATGCCACCGAATCTCGCGATATGATCGGTGTACACCTGCGAATCGATCAGCCTTCCGCCCATTTCCGAGAAAAAGTACGGCGCGAACGCGGCGAACGCGGCCTTCGCGGCGTCGCTTGCCCGCGTGAACATCGATTCGCCGAAAAAAACGCCGCCCATCGACACGCCGTAAAAACCGCCGACAAGATCCCCGTCCCGCCACGCCTCGACGGAATGCGCGAGACCCTCGCGATGAAGCGCCACGTATGCTTCGAGCATGTCGTCGGTGATCCACGTTCCGTCCTGGCCTTCGCGCGACACGAGCGAGCAATACGAAATGACCCGCTCGAACGAGGTGTCCACCCGGATGTCGAACGGACGCTTGCGAACGAAACGCGCGAGCCGCGAGGGAACGCGGAACGATCCGGGAAGTATCACGAAACGGGGATCGGGCGACTGCCAGTACAGCGGGTCGTCGTCGTTGAACCAGGGAAATATGCCCTGCGCGTACGCGGACACGAGCATTCCGGGAGACAGGTTTCCTCCGACGGCCACGACGGTCCCGCACGCGTCCTCCGGGTCGGGAAAGCGGAAAAACTCCCCTACGTCGAGCCGCGGAAAATCGGGATCGCTCCGCGAATCCGCGTCGTAGACGCGGGCGGGACGGCGCGCCATCAGTAGGCCATCTCCGCCCGCGCGGCTCCCGTCGGATCGGCCGCGCGAACGGTTATGCCGATCCCGCCTTCGGCCGAGTCGTCGCGATCCACGACCGCGACGCCGCCGGAGGAAAGGTCGCCGAACAGGACCATGTCCACGAGCGGCGTCGTCACGAGGTCTTCGATGAGCCTCGAGGCGTTGCGCGCGCCGAATTCGGGGGAATATCCCGCGCGGGAAAGATGCGCGACGGCCGCGTCCGACACCTCTATCGATATTCCGCGATCGGCCACGCGGGAAGACACGGCGGCTATCTCCTTTCGGACGATAGCCTCCATGACGGCCTCCGAAAGATGGCCGAACCGCACGACGGCATCCAGCCTGTTACGGAACTCCGGAGTAAAGGTCCGCTCGACGGCCTCGCTCACCGCCTCCTCGGAAACCTCGCGTCCCCCGAAACCGATCATCGGCTTTCCGATCTCCCTCGCGCCCGCGTTGCTCGTCATTATCAGTATGGTATTGCGGAAGTCCGCCTTGCGTCCCTGGTTGTCCGTGAGGGTCGCGTAATCCATTATCTGCAACAGAACGTTGAACACGTCCGAGTGGGCCTTCTCTATCTCGTCAAGAAGGACGATCGAGTGTGGCTGTTTTCTCACGGCGTCAGTGAGGAGACCGCCCTCCTCGAAACCGACGTAACCGGGAGGCGAGCCGATGAGGCGGGATACCGTATGTTTCTCCTGGTATTCGCTCATGTCAAAACGATGAAGCGCGACGCCGAGCGTCTCCGCGAGCGTTCTCGCGAGTTCGGTTTTTCCGACTCCGGTCGGTCCGACAAAGAGGAAATTCGCGACCGGTTTGCCGGGCGCGCGGAAACCCGCCCGGGAGCGTTTGACGGCGGTTACGACGGCGCGAACCGCCGCGTCCTGCCCGAATATCGCCCGCGACAATACCGGCTCCAGCTCTCGAAGCCGGTCTATCTCCCCGGTGTTGACCGTCCGCTCGGGAATGCGCGCGATGCGCGCGACGACCGTCTCGACAAGCGCCCGGTCGACGACGGGAACGTCATTGGGTTCGCCCGTTCTCTCCCGCGCGACGGGTCCTGAACCCGCTTCCCTGCCTTCCGGAGCTTCGCCCTTCGTAAGGGGCAGGGGATCGGAGGACATCTCTACCATCAAGGCCTCGCCCGTAGTCTCTCCGTTTGCGCCGTCGGTCGAGCCGTGTACGGAACTCGTCCCGTCCGAATCGGTTGCGCCCGAAGCATCGGCGACACCGGCAGCCAGGGCGTTTTCGCGCGCTAGAGAGTCGGCGCCGTGCGGGCCCTCACCCGAGTTCACGGCCGTTTCGGCGCCGGATGAAGGCACGCCGGAGGAAGCACTGCCGGAAGAACCGCCGTCGGCGAGAATCCGCGCGCGCGCGCCCGCCTCGTCGATGACGTCTATAGCCTTGTCTGGAAGGCGTCGCTCCGTAATGTACTGAGCCGACAGTTTCACCGCCTGCTCTATGGCCTCGGTCGTGTACCTGACCCCGTGGTATTCCTCGTAACGAGACTTGAGTCCCTCGAGTATCGCTATCGCGTCGGCCTCTCCGGGCTCGGAGATATCGATCTTCTGGAACCGCCGCGAGAGCGCGTGGTCCTTCTCGAAATACTTCGCGTATTCCTCGTACGTGGTCGAACCTATGCATCGAACGCGACCCGAAGACAGGGCGGGCTTCATCAGGTTCGAGGCGTCGAGCGTTCCGCCGCCGGTCGAGCCCGCGCCAACGATCGTATGTATCTCGTCTATGAACAAAATCACCCTCTGACGCTTCACGAGTTCCTCGAGCACGCGCTTGACGCGTTCCTCGAAGTCGCCGCGGAATTTGGTTCCGGCCACGAGAGAGCCCATGTCGAGGCTGAACACCTCGTAGTCGCGAAGGAGCGGCGGAACTTTCCCCGCGGCAATCCTCTGCGCGAGCCCTTCGGTTATGGCGGTTTTTCCGACGCCCGCCTCGCCGACGTGTATCGGATTGTTCTTGAGTCGACGGCAGAGCACCTGGATCGTCCGGTCGAGTTCCTCCTCCCGCCCGATAAGCGGCTCGAGTTTTCCCTGACGCGCGAGCGAGGTCAGCTCCACGGTATACCGTTCAAGTACGCTTTTCTTGGGGTTCCTTTGCCGCCCTGACCCGTCGCCCATGTCGTCCGACTGTTCGTCGTGGGGCTCGCTCCCGGGATACGACGAACCCATACCATCGCGCGGCTGCATGCCGTCCTTGCGCTCGCGTGGTACGCGACCGATAGCGTCATAGGTTCCGTCCGCTCGTTTCGGCCCCGTTTTTCCCGGCTCCCCGCCGGTAAGGGAGTCGGCTCCCCGCGATCCTTCCGCGTAGCCGGTACCTATCCCGGGGTCCTCGGTAATCCCCTCGTCGAACGGATCGGATCCGAGGCGTTTCCCCTCGGATGCGTCGAATTCCGCGTCGTCCGCGCACGAGCCGCCGTGGCTGATTACCTCGAGAAGCATGAGACGGTCGAGTCCGCCCCTGCGCATGTAGTAGGAACAGTAGTTCTTCTGCTCGTCGATAAGGCTCACGAGCACGTCGCACGTCTCGACCACGGGCTTCTCCGCGCTTTCGCAATGAAACAGCGCGCGCTGAAACACGTTCTGGAATCCCACCGTCTGCAACGGTTCCTGCCCCGTCATTACGGGCATGTTCTTTCTCAGGTACTCGTCGATGCTGTCGTGTATGAAGGCTATGTCGGCCCCGCACAACGACAGTATCCGCAGGACGGAAGGACGATCCATCATGGCGAGCAGTATGTGCTCGGGGGTCACGTATTCGTGTCCCCGCGCCTTCGCGTCGGCCCAGGCCTGATCGAGTATCTTCTGAACGGAACCGCTTATCTTTATCTTCACGTCTGCTCCATTACGCACCTGAGCGGATATCCGTTCTGGCGCGCGGCTTCGTGCACCTGCAGGCATCTGGTCATCGCGATATCGTACGTATACGCGCCAACGATCCCGCGACCCTTGCGATGCACGTCTTCCATAATCAATGTGGCGTCGTCGAGCTTCTTGTGAAACACGGCTATCAACACCGCCACCACGAAATCCTTCGTCGTAAAATCGTCATTCAAAAGCACTACCTGATACGGGGACGGCTCGCGCGCGTCCTCCGATACCGAGGTTCTTCCTTCCGACCTGTTTTCCGCTTCCATACACCATAAAAATACTGCAAAACGTCCGCGGATACAACAATCGGCGGTCTTGAAAACATCGGTTTTACCGTGCATTATGGATACATGAAAACGGTGGTTTCCTGGAACGTAAACGGCATCCGCGCGGTCGAAAAAAAGGGCTTTCTCGACTGGCTTTCCGCCGAATCCCCCGACGTCCTGTGCCTGCAGGAAACGAAGGCCCATCGCGGACAGGTAACCGAGGCGCTGACCGACCCGGTCCTGCCCGGAGGCTCCTGGAAATCTTGGTGGAGCTCCGCGAAAAAAGCGGGTTATTCCGGAACAGCCATTTACAGCAAGACGGAGCCGCTCGACGTCCGAACCCTCGGCGTTCCCGAATTCGACGACGAGGGACGGGTCGTCATGGCCGAGTTCCCCGAGGCCGTCGTCATCTCGGCGTATTTTCCGAATTCGCAGGAGGCCGGGGCCCGACTCGGCTACAAACTGGCATTCTGCGACGCGATACTCGAGGCATGCGATTCCCTCGTTTCTTCCGGAAAGAACGTCATACTCTGCGGCGACTACAATATCGCCCATAAACCGATCGACCTCGCGAACCCCAAGGCCAACGAGGGAAACCCCGGCTACCTCCCCGCGGAGCGCGCATGGATGGATCGATTCGTCGCAAAGGGTTACATAGACACTTTTCGCGCCTTTTGCGACGAACCGAAACGGTATACCTGGTGGTCGTACCGCTTCCACGCGCGCGAAAAGGACATCGGGTGGAGGATCGACTACGAATGCGTCAATCCCGCGTTCATGGACCGCGTCGTCTCCTCGACGATACTCAAGGACGTGACAGGCTCCGATCATTGCCCGATAAAGCTGACCTATGAAAATTAAGTATAACGCGCCGACAACCCTGACCTTCTCGTTCTTCTGCGCGGGCGTCGTATTTCTCGATCATTTCGTCCTGCACGGGCTGACCCGCGCCTTTTTCACCGTGCCGAACGCGGAGGCCTTCAACCTCCTCAAGCCGATCAATTACCTCAGGCTCTTCACGCATCCCGCGGGTCACGCAGACTGGGGACATCTCATGAGCAACCTCGCCTACATTCTCCTTCTCGGCCCCATGCTCGAGGAAACGTACGGGTCTTTTACCATGTTCCTGATGATCACGGTCACGGGTTTCGTTACAGGGGTAATCAACGCGTGCTTCCTGCCGCATCCCCTCCTCGGCGCCTCGGGCGTCGTGTTCATGATGATACTCCTCGCCTCGTTCACCAATCACGGCAAGGACGACGTGCCGATAACCTTTATCCTGATCGTCTTCCTCTACCTCGGGCGGGAAATACAGGAGGCATTTCAGGGCGACGACATCTCCCAATTCGCCCATCTCGCAGGAGGCCTGTGCGGCAGTCTCTTCGGCTTTTTCAAGCCGACTCGATACGCTCCCGCGCGGGTATACGCGGCGTCGTCGGACAAAACCGTGGTTGACCGCGCCGCCCCGGCCAGGCGCGCCGCTGCCGAACGGAGCGGCGCGAAACGCGCGAGCGTGCAGGTTCCAAAATCCGCCCAGACGCAACGACGGGAACCCTCGAAGCCCGCGACTGCGCGAAAGGCAACGCCCGCGCGCTCTACCGGTTCGCCGCGCCCTACCGCGCCGGCGCGCGGCAAGTCCGGTCATTGAAGGGCGCCGTCCATTCTGGTATATTCAATCAAACGGGGATAGCGAACGATGCACGACAGACTTCAGCGCCTCAAGGCCCGCTTCGCGGAACTTGAGACGGAGATACAGGATCCTAATCTCATCCGCAACGCGGCGCGCTACCGCGACGCGATGCGCGAGCATTCATATCTCGCGAGCCTCATGGAGGAATACGCGCGGTACTCGGAAGCCGAGCGTTCGCTGAAGGAAACGAGGGAACTCGCGCGCGATTCGGACGACGCGGAGATGCGCGAAATGGCCAAGGATGAGATCAAGGGCCTCGAGGAGCTCCTCGAAAGGAGCGAGGCCCGCATCAAGGTACTGCTCATTCCCCCCGATCCCCTCGAGGAAAAGAACATAATCATGGAAATAAGGGGAGGGACCGGCGGCGAGGAAGCCGCCCTGTTCGCCGCGGACCTTTTCAGAATGTATTCGCGCTACGCCGAGCACAAGGGCTGGAAGTACGAGATACTTTCGTCGAACGAGACGGGACTCGGCGGATACAAGGAAATCACCTTTTCCATCTCGGGGAAATACGTGTACGGAAGCCTCAGATACGAGTCGGGCGTCCATCGCGTCCAGCGGGTTCCCGAAACGGAAGGATCCGGAAGGATTCACACGAGCGCGGTTACCGTGGCGGTTCTCCCCGAGGCGGAGGAAACCGAGATCAACATCAGGCAGGAAGATCTCCGGATCGACGTCATGCGAGCGGGCGGCCCGGGCGGCCAGTGCGTCAACACGACCGACTCGGCCGTCCGGCTCACTCACTTGCCGACGGGCCTCGTCGTCATCTGCCAGGACGAGAAAAGCCAGATTAAGAACCGGGCCAAGGCGATGCGCGTCCTGAGAACGCGGCTGTTCGAGCTGGAAGAAGAAAAAAAGAACGCGGAGCGCGCGGCGAACCGCAAGAGCCAGGTGGGTTCCGGAGACCGCTCCGAGCGCATCCGCACCTACAACTTCCCGCAAAACCGCCTGACCGACCACCGCATAAACCTGACGCTCTACAAACTCGACCTCGTCATGCAGGGCGATATCGGCGAACTCGTCGAGGCTCTCGCGATGGCCGCGAGAGAGGAACAGCTCAAGGCCCAGGACGAATGACGGGCTTTGACGGGCGAAGCGCGCGGCCATGACGTCGGGCGAGGCACGGGCATTCGGGATTCACTCGCTCGCGGTTTCGGCCGAACGGAGGAGCGACCGCGAGGCCACTCCCGCGCTCGATTGCGATCTCCTTCTCGCACATACGCTGCGCGCCGAACGGTCTAACGTCCTGGCCCACCCGGAACGGGAACTGACCGAATCCGAGATTGCGTCGTTCGTCGAAGCGATCCGCCGGCGCGAGGCCGGACTCCCCGTCGCCTATATCACGGGCGTCAAGGAATTCTGGGCGCTGCCATTCCGCGTCACCCCGGCCGTTCTCATCCCGAAACCGGACACCGAAACCCTCGTCGAATTGGCGCTCAAGGCGATTTCCGGGATCGCGGCGATTTCCGGGATCGCCTCGATCTCCGGGATCGCCTCGATCGCGGAGACCGGGACATTTCCGCGTTACGGGCGAGAACGCGGCGTTCGCGTCCTCGACGCCTGCACCGGCTCGGGATGCGTCGCCGTCGCGCTCAAGAGCGAAAGGCCCCTGATCGACATGACCGCCACCGACATATCGCCCGCGGCTCTCGACGTCGCTCGCGACAACGCCGAACGGCTTATCGGCGCAGGTCACGGCATCCGCTTCCTCGAAGGAGACATCCGCGAAGGACTCCCGGATCCCGGCGACGGAACGGGATACGACCTCATAGTCTCGAACCCGCCCTACGTCCCCGCCGCCGTCGCGCGCGACCTCCTCCTGGACGGCCGGGGAGAGCCCCTACTCGCCCTCGACGGCGGGGAAGACGGTCTCGACCTCGTTCGCGCGCTCGCGGATGCGGCCTTCACCGCGTTGAATCCCGGAGGCCGCCTTCTCGTCGAGACGGGCGAGTATAACGCGCGGGACGCCGCGGGGTATTTATCAACCCTCGGATTTGCTGGTATAGTCATTCATCGGGACCTTTCCGGACAGGAACGCGTCGTCGAGGGATCGCGACCATGAACGAACGATTGAACGCCTTTTTTTCCGAGTATTCCCACTTCACACCGCAAGATCGCGAGCGGATATCCGACGCGTGGGAGTTCATGCGCGCGGTCAAGGGCGAAGCCTGCCGATCCTGCGGCGAAAGCTACCTCGACCATCCCCTTCGCGTCGCGCGCGTTCTCGCGTCGCTGCAGCTTGACGGCGACAGCGTCGCGGGCGCCTTCCTCCACGGCTCGCTCGACGAACTTGGCGTGACCGCCGACGACATCGAGGCGCGCTTCGGCAAGGACGTCAGGACGCTCGTCGTGGGTACGTCGCGCATATCGGGCGTCAAGATGCGGAACAAGACGGTGCAGCAGGCCGAAGCGATCCGCAAGATGTTCTTCGCCATGATCGACGACATCCGCGTCATACTCATCAGGCTCGCCGACCGACTCGACAAGATGCGAAGCCTCAAGGACTTTCCCGAGGACGAACAGCGGCTCATCGCGCAGGAGACGATCGACATCTGGGCGCCGCTCGCCAACCGGCTCGGTATATCCTTCATCAAGGACGAACTCGAGGACCTGAGCCTCAAGTATCTCAACCGCGAGGCCTTTGACCAGATCAAGAGCCTCGTCGCGGCGAAGAAGGGGGAACGCGAGGACTTTCTCGCCGGCGCCGAGGCCGAGATACTCAGGGTAACGCGGGAGGCGGGCATCAAGGTAACGGTAAAGTCGCGCGCCAAGCACTTCTGGTCCATCTACCAGAAGATGAAGAAACGGAACAAGGCGAGCGACGAGCTCTACGACCTTCTCGCGATGCGCGTGTTGTGCCACTCGGTCAACGAATGCTACACCGTACTCGGTCTCGTGCACACGGTCTGGAAGCCGCTCGACGGAAGGTTCAAGGACTACATCGCGATGCCCAAACCGAACGGGTACCAGAGCCTTCACACGACCGTCATGTCCCTGCAGGGCCGCCCTCTCGAGATCCAGATACGCACGGTCGAAATGCACCATGTCGCGGAAAACGGGATCGCGAGCCACTGGCTTTACAAGAAGGGCTCGGGAAAGGAAATCGTCTCCGCGGACCACCTTTCGATAATCAACCAGCTGCGCGAGCTTTCACGCAACCGCTTTACCGACGAAGACTTCCTTGCCCGTATCAAATCCGACCTTCTCGGTGACTCGATATACGTCTTCACGCCCAAGGGTGATATCGTAGAACTGCCGGCCGGATCGACGCCCATCGATTTCGCCTACCACATCCACACCGCGGTGGGCGAAAAAATCGTCGGAGCCAAGGCGGACGGGGCGATCGTCCCGCTGTCGGAACCGCTCCGAAACACGCAGGTCGTCGAGGTTACGACGCATCCGCAGGCGCACCCGACGCGCAACCAGTACAACAACGCGAGGACCGCGCGGGCTCGGCAGAAGATCAGGGCGTGGTTGCAGGAGAACGAGAGTCCGGGAGAGACCGAAAAGCGCGACGCGCAGGAAAGCGCGCGCCCGGAGCAGTCGCGACAGGCCCATCACAAGGGACAAGGGCTTTCCGAGGGAGCGGACGCCGCGCGGGCCGGCATAGACTCGGCAGTGCTCAAGATTCGCGTCGGCGACACGACGAATTTCATGATTAAATTCGCGCACTGCTGCTCGCCCCTGCCTCCCGCGCCAATCACGGGCTACGTCTCGCGGGGCAGGGGCATCATCATCCACAGGACCGAGTGCGGTAACCTACGGGCGATTCCGGAGATATCGAACCGGAGCATACTCGTCGAATGGGAAACGCCGCGCGAGGAAACTCCCCCGAGAAAACGCGAGGCCGCGCCCAAGAAGGCGCGGAAACCGGACGAACGGCCCTGAGGCTCAGCGAATATCGACGATCTCGATCGCCAGGGGCTTCACGACCTCGAGCAGGGCATCCTTGTCAATATCCGTCACCTTGATCATGCAGGACTTGTTGGTAACGTCGCAACCCTCGCACACGACGAGGGCGGTAACGTTCCCTCCCTTCTCGGTTATGGCCTCCGCGAGGGCGTGAAGTTCGCCCTTTCTCTCGGGCACGAGCATGCTCAGTCGGACGCCCGGCTGGCGGGCTCCGAATATCGTTATAAAAAAGCGGAAGATATCCCCGTCGGACACTATACCGACGGGAACCGCGCCCCGCATGACGGGGAGGGCGCTGATATCGTTGTCGACCATCACGCGCGCGGCTTCCTCAACCACCTCGTCCTCGCCGACGGTTATCACCTCTTTGGTCATCACCTCGCCGACGGTTATCCTGTCGAGAAGCTGTGTTACCTCGTAAACGCTCAAGGTTGTCGCCGACGAGGGCGCGGCGTTGACGATGTCCCGCTCGGTTATGATGCCGACCATCTTGTTGTGGCCGTCAAGGACGAGCAGGCGTTTGACCTTTTCCTTTTTCATCATGTTTCGCGCGTCCGGCAACGGCAGGTCGGGATGCACGTACAGCGGGTTCCGGGTCATCACGTCAGATACCATCATAAGGGCCTCCTTCGGCGAGGATAACGCCAAGCGTCCGTACGCTTAATTATACAACGGAATCATATTCCGAGGTACGCCTTTCTCACCTCTTCGTTCGCGAGCAGACGCTCGGACGAGTCCGCCAGGCGTATCGCACCGTTCTGGAGCACGTAGCCCTTGTGGGCTATCTTGAGCGCCATGTAGGCGTTTTGCTCGACGAGGAACACCGTCGTCTTCCGCTCCTCGTTGATCTTCTTGATGATCTCGAAGATATGCTGGACGAATATCGGGGCGAGGCCCAGCGAGGGCTCGTCGAGGAGCAGCACGCGCGGGCGCGTCATGAGCGCGCGCGATATCGCAAGCATCTGCTGCTCGCCGCCCGAAAGCGTTCCTCCGGCCTGGTGGCGCCGTTCGGCGAGCCGCGGGAACAGGGAAAACACCTCGTCGAGATCGCGCTTGACTCCGGCCGTATCCCTTCTGAGAAAGGCGCCCATGTCGAGGTTCTCGGTAACGGTTAGCTGCGGGAAGATTCGCCGGCCCTCGGGAACCTGCGAGATACCGCGTTCCACGATCTTGTTCGGCGCGAGGCTGGTGATGTCCTCGCCGTCGAAGGCGATCGTCCCCGAGCGTACGGGGGTTATGCCGCAAATGGACATGAGCGTCGTCGTCTTGCCGGCGCCGTTGGCCCCGATCAGGGTGACGATCTCCCCCTCCTCGACGCTGATGGATATGTCCCTGAGCGCCTGGATGTTTCCGTAATACGTGCAAACCCCGTCGAGTCGTAAAAGTGCCATGCTATTCCCCCAGGTATGCCTTAATGACGTCGGGATTCGACTTGATCTCGGCGGGCGTGCCCTCGGCGATCATCCTGCCGTAGTCCAGCACGTAAATTCTCTCGGAAACGTTCATGACGAGACTCATGTCGTGCTCGATGAGAAGGATGGAAACCTTCTCGACGTCGCGTATGTGATGAATCGTCTCCTCCAGCTCCTTCGTCTCCTGCGGGTTCATTCCAGCGACGGGCTCGTCGAGGAGCAGGAGAAACGGATCTGTCGCGAGCGCGCGCGCGATCTCGAGCCGGCGTTGCGCGCCGTACGGCAGGTTCCGCGCCGTCTCGTTGACGAAGCCCGAGAGGGACATCTTGCCGAGTATCTCGTGGCTCTCGTGGATGACGCGCTCTTCCTCCTCGCGCGTGCCCGGGTCCCTCAGTATGGCCCTAAGTATGCCCGCCTTCAGCGAGTTGTGCCTCGCTATCATGACGTTTTCGAGCACGGTCATGTTGGAAAACAGTCGTATGTTCTGGAACGTGCGCGCGAGCCCCTTCGCGTTGATGACGTTGGGCTTGAGGTCGTTGATCCGCTCGAGACGCTCCCCGTCCCTGCCCGCGCGCACCTCTCCCGAGGTCGGCTTGTACACGCCCGTGATACAGTTGAAAATCGTGGTCTTTCCGGCGCCGTTCGGGCCGATCAGCGCGGCGATCTCGCCCTGCCTGATATGCATGGTCGCGTCGTCGATCGCGCGGAGTCCGCCGAAAACCATGGAAAGCCCGTCCAACTCGAGTATCTTCCGCGATTCGCGCTCCATCATCGGGCCTCCTTGGTGTCCGCGGCGGATTTCGCCGCCGAGAAGGTGTACTTCTTCCTGTTCCTCGGGAAGAGTCCCTCGGGCTTGAAGATGATGACGACTATCATCGCGACGCCGTATATTAGCATGCGGTACTGCGCGAGGGCGCGGAAGTATTCGGGCAGGAGTTTGAGCAAGAGGGCGCCGGCGATGGCGCCGGGGATCGAGCCCGTTCCGCCGATAACGACCGCCATGAGCACCATTATCGACTCCCACAGGGTGAAGCTGTCGGGATTGATGAACGTCGTCTGAGCGGCGAGCAGGACGCCCGCGATGCCGGCGAAAAACGCCCCCAACGAGAAGGTCGTGAGCTTGTTTCGCGCCATGTCGATTCCCATGGCCTCGCAGGCGATCTCGTCTTCCTTCATCGCCTCGAGCGCACGGCCGACGCGCGAGTCCTCGATGCGTCGGACCACCACGATCGTCGCGATAACGAGCGCGAGCGTGATGTAGTAGATGTAGACGGCGGCTCCGGTCGGCTTCAGGCGTATCCCGAAAAACCAGGGACGGGGTATGAGGCTGATGCCGGAGGCGCCGCCGGTCGCCTCGCCGGAGTTCTGCAGGACCATCCTGAGTATCTCCCCGAAGGCGAGCGTGATGATGGCGAGGTAGTCGCCGCGGAGTCGAAGGACGGGCAGGCTGAGGAGCGCGCCGAAAAGCGCGGCGAGTATTCCCGCGAGCGGGAGCGCGATCCAGAAAAGCCAGCCAGCCTGAATGCCGGCCTCAGCGAACGCGGGTCCCGCGTACTTCCAGAGGAGGCCGTAGGTATAGGCGCCGACCGCGAAGAAGGCCGCGTACCCGAGATTCAAAAGCCCGCCGAGACCGACGACGATATTGAGCCCCAGCGCGAGGATTACGTAGATAAGGGCGGTTATCATGATGTTCGTGTGGTACATCCCGAAGGCGTGCGGGTAGACGACGACGAACGCGAGAAGCGCGAGCGTGGCTACCGTCCGGTATTTCCCGTTCCGGACGAGCGGAAGCGCCCGTTCGCGGATCGACGCGAGCAAACCGGTCCCCGAGCCTCGCGAGGAGCGGTTCTCGTTCCACTCGAGCGCGCGGGACCACAGGAAGGACAGGACAAGGGAGGCGACGGCGACGACGGGCAACAGCTCCCAGCGGAAGCGTACCGACGCGACGCCGGCGGCGACGGAAACCTTCATCACGGTAAACGGAAACAGGAGGACCGAGAACCATGCGGCCTTGATGACGGCGCCCAACAGTTCGACGCCCAGGTTTTTCTTGCTCATGCTCATACCTTCTGTTTCTGGTTGCGGCCCAGGATGCCGGACGGCTTGACCACAAGAATGATGATCAGGATCACGAACGCGAATGCATCCTCGTAATCGCTCGAGATGTAACCCGTCCCGAGGCTTTCAGTCCAACCGAGGATGAAACTGCCGAGAACCGCGCCGGGGATGCTGCCGATTCCGCCCAATACGGCGGCCACGAACGCCTTGATGCCCGCGACGAAGCCGATATAGTAATTGATCTGTCCCATATACGAACAGATAAGCACGCCGCCGATCGCGGCGAGTGCCGAACCTATGATAAAGGTCACGGATATGACCTGGTTGATATTCACGCCCAAAAGTTGCGCCATGTCCTTGTCCTGCGCCGTGGCGCGCATGGCCTTGCCGATCCGGGAAAACTTGATGATTACGATCAGTACCAACATGACGATCGCGGTAACGAACAGGATGATGAATTGCGTCGAGTTGAGGTATTCCCGCAGGGGTTCGAGGAAGGGGAGTTCCGGAAGGTACGACGGGAACGGGAGGTATTTCTCGGTCTGCATGAGCAATACGAAATTCTGCAGTATGGTGGAGATCCCGATCGCGCTGATGAGCGCCGAGAGGCGCGGCTTGCCGCGAAGGGGCTGATAAGCGAGTTTCTCGATGGTGAAGCCGAAGGCCGAGGAGAAAACGACGGCCGCGAAAACGGAAAGCGCGAGCACGAGCGGTACGGGAAGCCCCAGGGTAAACAGAAATCCACCGACGATCAACGAGGTAAAGCCGCCGATCATGTACACCTCGCCGTGGGCGAAGTTGATCAACTGGACGATGCCGTACACCATCGTGTAACCGAGCGCTATAAGCGCGTAGATGCTTCCTTTCGCGGTTCCGCTGAGAAATAGCTTCAAAAAATAATCCATACAAAGGAATCCTTGTCAAAAAAATGGGGCAATCCGGAACGGCTGAGCCCGTCGTCGGGTCTCGCCTGTCCGTACTGCCCCTTGCCGGAAACCGGCCGAACCGCTCGTTTACTTGATCTCCACGTAGGCGCCGTTACGCACCTGGAACATGGAGAAACCGAAACCGATGACGTCGCCCTTGCCGTCGAAGCTGATGTTTCCGAGCGAGGTGTCGACGTATTCGGACCTGAGGGCCTTCACGATATCCTCGTACTTGGTCGAATCGGCCTTGTCGATCGCGTTGAAGAGCGCCTGGGAAGCGGCGTACGCTTCCTTGAAGAAAGCGCCGGGCTCCTCTCCGTACTTGGCCTTGTGCGCGTCGATCGCCTTGATGGCGACGGGAAGCTTGCTCGTGTCCATGGGGCCGGTTGCGTAGACGCCCTCGGCGTACTTGCCGGCGACCTCGATGAAGGTATTGTCCTTAACGCCGTCGTCGGAGACGAACGGAACGTTGATGCCCTTGTCCCGCATTTGCTGCACGAGCTTCGAGGCTTCGGGGTGGTAACCGCCCCAAACGACACCCTGCGGGGAGGCGTTGCCGATCTTGTTGACGACGGCAGAATAATCGGGAGCGCCGGGATTGATGCCCTCGAACAGCACGACGGAGATTCCCTCTTCCTCGGCGAACTGCTTCACGAGTTCGGCGAAACCCTTGCCGTAATCGCCCTTGTCGTGGAGCACGGCGAGGGTCGTGAGCTTGAGGGTGTCCTTGATAAACGAAACGGCGAGTTTGGCCTGAGCGTCGTCCGGCGCGATCGACCGGAAGAAGTTCGGGTATTCGCCGCTCTGGGTCAGCGGGGGGTTCGTCGCCGACGGGGAGATGCACACGAGGTTCGAGTCCTTGTAGATTCCGAGCGCGCTCTTGGTCGCGCCGGAACAGATGTGGCCGATAACCGCGACGACCTTGTCGCTCACGAGTTTCGCTGCGGCGTTGGTGGCGAGCTCGGGCTTGCACTGGTCGTCCACGACGACAAGCTCGATCTTGCGGCCGTCGATACCGCCCTTCGCGTTGATTTCCTCGGCGACGAGGGTCGCCGCGTTGACGCTGGGAAGCCCGTACGACGCCAAGTCCCCGGTATGAGCCCCGGCGACGCCGATCTTGATTGTACCCGACTCCTTCGCGCCGCATCCCGCCATCGCCAGCGCGGCGAACGCGACAATCGCGACAAAGAAAAGATTCCTAACTTTCATGATATCCTCCTTACTATGGATATGCCTTTTGCTTCGTGCCCTGTCATTTTATGCGCACTTGGCTTACATGTCTATAATAATAACTAAAGACGCGCCGCCCGCGCATAAAAAAACCGTCCCGAGGGACGGTTTTCCGTGGCGTTTCTGCCCTTCAGGATCAAACGGCCTTGCCGTTCTTGATGGCGGCCTTGCAAACCTTGCAAATCTTCGCCTTGGCGCCGTCGATTTCCTGCTCGTAGAGCACCTTGACGCCTTCCTTCTTGCAGACGGGACACAGTCCCCTTCCGCGATTCGGCGTTCCGCGAATTCCCTTCCCTCGATGTGCCTTGGACATACTTACTCCTCCGTGCCTTCGGCAACCGGCTCTTTGGCCGCGGCCTTCTTGGCTCCCGCGGGTTTCTTGGCTCCCGCGGGTTTCTTGGCGTCGCCCGATTTTTTGGAATCGGACGCGGATTTCTTGGACTCGGGCGCCTTGTCGGCCTTCTTCGCCTTCTTGTCGTCCTTGCCCGCGACGTCGAGCTTGTAATCCACGAGTTCGAGGATCGCGACTTCGGCGGCGTCACCCTCGCGGAAACCGAGCTTGAGGACTCGCGTGTAACCGCCGGCCCTGTCCTTCATGCGGGGTCCGATGTCCTTGAAAAGCTTCGCGACGATGGCCTCGTCCGCTATGAAACGGGCGACCTGGCGGCGGTTATGTACGGTGTCGACCTTGCTGCGGGTAATGAGCTTTTCGGCCGTTCTCCTGACCTCGAGGGCCTTGGGCTGGGTCGTGGTTATCCGCTCGAACTTAAAGAGCGAGGTAACCATATTACGATGCATCGCGCGCCGGTGCGACGCGTTGCGCGAAAGCGGATTAAAGCCGTTTTTATGCTTCATCTGTCTCTTCCTTCTGCTTGGGCAACTTGATCGAGTTCTTGAGGTGGCTGTAGTCCGTCATCCCGAGACCAAGGTTCCACTCGAGGAGCTTCTCCCTGATTTCCTGGAGGCTCTTCTTTCCGAAGTTCCTCGTCTTGGCGATGTCATCCTCAGTCTTTCTCGTCAATTCGCCGATAGTCCTGATGTTTGCGTTCTTGAGGCAGTTCGACGAACGTACCGAAAGCTCGAGTTCCTCGACCGGGGTATTGAGGAGCTGGCGTACCCGCTCGTCTTCCTCGTCGTAATCCTCGTCTTTCCCGATCTCGTTCTCGTTGAAATTCACGAAAATCGAGAAATGGTCCTTCGCGATCTTGGCGGCCTCGGCGAGCGCGTTCTCGGGAGAAATCGTACCGTCGGTCCAGATCTCGATAACGAGCTTGTCATAGTCATTCCGCTGGCCTACGCGGCACGGCTCGATGACGTACTTGACCTTAACGACCGGTCCGTAGATCGCGTCCATCGGAATGGTGCCTACGACCTCGATATACCTCTCGTTGACCTCGGCGGGAACGTATCCGCGTCCGAAGTCCACCTGAATCTCGAACTCGACGCGCCCGCCTTCCATCATCGTGAAAAGGGGGGCCGGCTCGCTCAGTATCTCGAGCTGCCCGTCGCGCGCGAGCGCGTCGCTCGTCACGGTAACGGGACCGGTGAACTCGTAGAGGATGGTATCCTGTTCAACGTCCTCCGGCAGGCGCAAGCGTATCTGCTTCAGGTTATTGAGGACCTCCAACGTGTCTTCCACAACGTTCGGAATCGTCTCAAACTCGCTGGAAATGTTGTGCGGCACCCCGTCAGCGTCGTAGGAGGTAATCTTTACCGCGGATATCGCGTACCCCTGGATCGACGAGAGAAGCACACGGCGCAAGGTATTGCCAACCGTAGTTCCAAAACCGGTTTCGAAGGGAGAAGCCACAAATTTTCCGTAATCAGATCTCGACTCTTCGTGCTCGAAGGTAAGACCCTTCGGCTTTTTGAATCCTTTTAGCAGATTTTTGCGGGCCATTCGAACTCCTTCTTACTTGGAATAGAGCTCGACCACGAGCTGCTCTTTGATATCCGCGAGATCGGTGACGTCGCCGCGGCGGGGAACCGCCACGAAAGTGCCCTTGAGGGCGTCGGCGTCAACGGTCAGCCAGGGATACGCGCCGGATTTCGAGAGTTCCTTGAGCGCGTCCTTCACGACGTTGAGCTTCTTGCTGGATTCCTTGACCTCGACCACGTCCCCGGCCTTCACGAGATAGCTCGGGATGTTGACGGGCTTGCCGTTGACGAGGATGTGACCGTGCTGAACGACCTGGCGCGCCTGGTTGCGGTTGACGGCGAAGTGCATGCGGAACACGACGTTGTCGAGCCTGCGCTCCAGGAGTCCGACGAGGTTTTCGCCGGTGATCCCGGGCATGCGGAGGGCGCGGTCGAAGAAAATCCGGAACTGCCGCTCGAGCATGCCGTAGCTCCTCTTGAGCTTCTGCTTCTCGCGGAGCTGGACTCCGTAGTCGCTCCTCTTGCCGGTGCGGGCCTTGGGGTCCTTGCCGGGAAGGGGTCGCTTCTTGTTGATCGGGCATTTATCTGTCTTGCAGCGATCGCCTTTGAGGAAGAGTTTCTTCTGCTCAGCGCGGCAAAGTCTGCAAAGGGGTCCTGTGTATCTAGCCATCTATGTCTCCTTTGTCAGATGCGCCGGGTCTTGCGCGGGCGACAGCCATTGTGGGGAATGGGGGTAACGTCGCTAATCGAGCGTACCTTCAGGCCGAGCGCCCCGAGGGAGCGTACCGCGGACTCACGTCCGACTCCCGGGCCCTTTACGAACACGTGCACTTCGCGAAGACCGTAGGTAAGGGCCTTCTGAACCGCCGTTTCGGCGACCGTCTGCGCCGCGAACGGCGTGGACTTCTTCGCCCCGTTGAAACCGAGACCGCCGGAAGACGCCCACGAAAGCGCGTTTCCCTTGAGGTCGGTGATCGTTACGATAGTATTGTTGAACGTCGCCTGGATGTAGACGTTTCCTTCGTATACGCTCTTCTTTTCTTTCCGTTTTTTTGCGGTTGCCACTTCAGTTATCCTCCAACCTTCGGTTTACTTCTTCTTGCCGGCAACGGTCTTTTTCTTACCCTTGCGCGTGCGAGAATTGGTCCGGGTGCGCTGTCCGCGAACCGGCAGACCCTTTCTGTGCCGGAGGCCCCGGTAACAGCCGATATCCATGAGCCGCTTGATGTTGAGACCGATCTCGGTTCTCAGACGTCCCTCGACCTTGTACTCGGCGTCGATCACGACCGTGATCTGCTTGAGTTCGTCCTGGCTGAGATCGTTGATCTGCCGCATCGGGTCGATTTTGGCCTTCTCGCAGATCGAGTCGGCGGAAGTGCGCCCGATGCCGTAGATGTAGGTCAACGCGATATTCACGTGCTTGTTAGGGAGATCGACTCCCGCAATTCGAGCCATGTGTTATTCCTCCATCAGCCCTGGCGCTGTTTGTGCTTGGGATTGGTGCAGATGATCCGGACGATTCCCCGCCTGCGGATTACCTTGCACTTATCGCATATGGGCTTTACGCTCGTTCTAACCTTCATATAAACCCTCCGGACGCGGACCGTCGGCCCGCGTCGTAATCATTCTACAGGTTCCTGGACCTGATCTTTCCTTTCTTAACGAGACCGTCGTGATGGTGCATCTTCAACTGAGCCTCGATCTGACTCATCGTGTCGAGATCGACGCCGACGAGAATGAGAAGCGAGGTGCCGCCCATCAACATCGAGATCGAAGCCGGGAAACCGAAGAGCCTCTGAATGATCGTCGGCATGACCGCGATCACCGCGAGATACAGCGAACCCGGAAGAACCAGCCGGTTCAGGATCCTCTGCATGTAATCCTCGGTCTTGTCCGTCCTGATGCCGGGAATCGAGCCGCCGTTTTCCCGGATTTGCTTCGCGATTTCCGTGGGGTTCAGGGTGACCTGAGTGTAGAAGTACGCGAAGAAAACTATCAGAAGCACGTAAAACACGTTATACCAGAGCCCGTTCGGACGGAGGAACGTGGCGAGGCTGTTGAGCCACTTCACGTTCGGTCCGATGCTCGAGGCGATCTGGAGGGGGAAGGTCAGGAATGAGGAAGCGAAGATGACCGGGATAACCCCTGACGGGTTGATCTTGAACGGAATATAGGTATTCTGTCCGCCGTACATCTTTCTTCCGACGACCCTCTTTGCGTAGTGAACCGGAATCTTTCTCTGTCCCTGCTGCTCGTAGACGACCAGTCCGATGATAGCCACGAACATCGCGAAGGCCACGATAACGAACACCGGGTTGAGCTCTCCGGCCTGTACCATTTTGACGAGTTCGATGATCGCGCTCGGAAGGCGCGCCACGATACCCGCGAAAATCAGCATCGAAATGCCGTTTCCGATACCGCGACCCGTAATCTGCTCGCCGAGCCACACGGTAATCATGGTTCCCGTGGTGACGGTAAGCATGGCGATCAGCGTGTAGGCCAGGCGGTCGATGACGATCGCGCCGGGTATGCTGCCCGCGTATACGGTTACGGCGTACGACTGCACGAGCGCGACTCCCACGGTCGCGAACCGCGTCCAGGTCTGAATCTTCTTGCGACCGCCGTCATCCTCCGCGGCCTTCTTGAGGCTCGGGAAGATGATGAGCGCGAGCTGCATCAGGATCTGGGTGGAGATATACGGCATGACTCCAAGCATAAACACGGAGAAATTGGAAAACGCGCCGCCGGCGAAGAAGTCCATATAGTCGACGAAGGCGTTTCCCTTGATCTGGGACTTGAAGAACGTCGTGAGCGCGTGCGGATCGATTCCGGGAATCGTCAGGACGGAACCGAGACGGAACACCGCGAGAATCACGATCGTAAACACGATTCTCTGCCGGAGATCCTTGATTCTGAGCATATTAACGAACGCATTGTTTGCCATGATTCCTCACCCGTTCCCGTTTACTCGGCGCTTTTCGCGTCAGCGACAGCGGCCTCGACGACGGAGCCGCCGGCCTTCACGATCTTCTCCTTGGCGGAAGAGGAAACTTTTTCCACGTCCACGGTCAGCTTCTTCGTCAGATCCCCGTTTCCGAGCACCTTTATGAGGGAAGAAACCTTCTTCAGGAGACCCTTCTTGATCAGCGACTCGCGGTTGACCGTCTCGCCGTTGTCGTATCGGGTCTCGATCTCGCAGAGGTTGACGACCTCGTATTCCTTGCGGAACGGATAATTGGAAAAACCGCGTTTCGCGATGCGGCGGTAGAGGGGCATCTGGCCGCCCTCGAAACCGACGTATATCTTTCCGCCGGAACGGGACTGCTGTCCCTTGTTTCCCCGGCCGGCCGTGGTTCCGCGTCCCGACGAGGAACCGCGACCCACGATGCGTTTTTTCTTGTTCGCGCCTTCCGGCGCGTACAGGTTAAAATCGGACATTACTTTGTCTCCTTGACTTCAACGAGGTGCTTCACGGCGGCGACCATCCCGAGAATCTGGGCGGACGAGTCGTGTTCAACCGTCGAATTGAGCCTCTTCAGGCCCAGAGAGCGAACCGTCGCGACGACTTTCGGCTTTTGACCGATGGTGCTGCGAACCAGCTTTACACAAATTTTGTTTGCCATGCCGTTAACCCCACAGATCCTTCAGGTTTTTACCCCTGTTCTTGGCGACGGCCTTCGCGTCCATAAGGCCCTTGATGGCCTCGAAGGTGGCGCGAATGACGTTGATGGAAGCGTTCGCTCCGAGCGACTTCGACAGTACGTCGGTCGCGCCGGCGGCCTCGAGGACCGCACGCACGGCGCCTCCCGCGATCAGTCCGGTACCGGAGCAGGCGGGCTTGAGAAGCACGCACGAGCTCTTGAAATCGGCCTGTATTTCGTGGGGGATCGTGCCGTTCTTCAACGGGACGAATACCATGTTGCGTTTCGCCTTATCGATGCTCTTGCGAATGGCCTCGGAAACGTCGTTCGCCTTGCCGAAACCGAACCCGACCTTTCCCTTCTGGTCGCCCACGACGGTGAGCGCGGAGAACGAGAAGCGGCGGCCGCCCTTGACGACCTTCGCGGTTCGGTTCAGTTTGACGAGTTTCTCGACGAATTCCTTCGGCTGATCGCGGTCGTAATTCCTTTGATGATCCATAGCCTCTCCTAGAAGTCGATTCCCGCGCTGCGGGCACCGTCTGCGATGGCTTTCACTACCCCATGGTAGAGATAACCGTTACGGTCGAACACAACGGTGTTGATGTTCTTTTCCTTCAGGCGCTTGCCGATCTCCTCGCCGACCTTCTTGCCGGAGGCGATATTCGCCTTCAGCGCGGCAAGGTCCTTCTCGAGCGTCGTCACGGCGGCGAGCGTCGTTCCGGCGTCGTCGTCGATAACCTGTACCGAGAGGTTGCTGTTGCTTCGGCTGACCGTCATGCGGGGGCGCTCCGCGGTTCCGTGAATGCGCTTACGGATGTGGAACTTCCTCTTAAGCCGCTTTCTGTCCTTGTCGTTCAATTTCTTCAACATATCGCCCTACCCTTATTTGACGCCGGACTTGCCGACTTTCCGCTTGATCACTTCGGTTTCATAACGGATACCCTTGCCCTTATAGGGTTCGGGGCCTCGAAGCTTCCTGACCTGGGCGGCGAACTCGCCGACCTGATCCTTGCGGACGCCGGTGATGGTGATCTTTCCGCCCGCTTCCGCGGTAACGGTCAGTCCCTCGGGTATGCCGGCGATAAAATCCGTCGAATACCCGAGATTCAGGACAAGAAGGTTACCCTGGACCTCGGCGCGGTAACCGACGCCGTTTATCACGAGGCTCTTCGAAAACCCGGAGGTAACGCCGAGCACCATGTTGTTGAGCAGGTTGCGGTACAAACCGTGATAGGACCGGGACTCCTTGGAGTCGTCCTTGCGGGTCACGACGGCATTGGCGCCTTCGACCTTGATCTCGACGGAGGGCGCGTACGTTTGGGTAAGCTTGCCCTTGGGTCCCTCGACGGTCATGGTATCGGCGGTAACGGTAACCTTGACTCCCGCCGGAATGGCGACGGGAAGCTTTCCGATTCTAGACATACTTCCCTCCCTTACCAGACGGTGCAGAGCAGCTCGCCGCCGACCTGCTTCTCCTGGGCTTTTTTACCGGTGGTAACGCCCAGGGACGTGGATACAATAACGGTCCCGTACCCGTTGTAAACGCGGGGGAGATCCTTATAACCTGCATATACGCGGCGACCGGGGGTCGAGAGTTTCTCGATTCCGTGAATCACCGACGTGTTCTTGTCGTCGTACTTGAGGAAGACGCGGATGCAATTGCTTCCTTCCTGACTGACCTTCTTGAAGTTCTTGATATACCCTTCGGTCTTCAGAATCTTGACTATCTCAAGCTTGAGTTTGGACGCGGGAATGTCCACCTTCTCGTGGCGGGCCATGGCCGCATTCCGGACCTTGGTAAGCATGTCCGCGACGGGGTCTGATACGCTCATCTATGTCCTCCTACCAGCTCGACTTCGTGACGCCCGGAATCAGGCCTTCACTCGCCAACTTTCTGAAACACACGCGGCACATCTCGTATTTCCTGAGATATCCACGAGGCCTGCCGCAAACCCTGCACCGGTTGTATTTCCGGGTCGAGTACTTCGGGGTCGCGTTCGCCTTATTAATCCACGCTACTGTCGCCATGAACTCCTCACTTACTTTCTAAAGGGCATGCCAAACTTCGTGAGGAGGGCTTTCGCCTCCGCGTCGGTTTTGGCGGTGGTTACCACGTTGATGTTCAGACCGGCGACCCGCTCGATTTTGTCGAAATCGATTTCCGGGAAGATAATCTGCTCGGTGATACCCAGCGAATAGTTTCCGTGGCCGTCGAACCCGTTGGGGTTGATGCCGCGAAAATCCTTGACGCGCGGGAGCGCCACGTTGACAAAGCGGTCGAAAAACTCGTACATCCTTGCCCCGCGGAGCGTGACCATCACGCCCACCTCATTGCCCTGTCGAAGCTTGAAGTTCGCGATACTCTTTTTTGCCTTGGTTTTTACAGCTTTCTGTCCCGTTATAAGACCCAGGTCGGTCGCTGCGGCGTCAAGGAGTTTCTTATTCGCGAGGGCTTCGCCAATACCCATGCTGACCACGATCTTGGTGAGCTTGGGAGTCTGCATCACAGACTTGTATCCGAGTTCCTTGAAGAGCTCGGGGGCGATCTTTTCCACGTAGACTTTCTTAAGCCGAGGTACATACTTACTCATTACAGTGCTTCTCCGCATTTCCGGCAGACGCGAATTTTCTTCTCGCCTTCGATCTTGTATCCGATCCTGGTCGGCCCGCATTTCTTGCAGACGATCATGACGTTGGAGATATTGAGAGGGGCCTCGATCTCGGCGATACCGCCTTGATCCTGCTGAGAGCGCTTCTTCATGGCCTTCTTGACGAGGTTGGCGCCCGAAACGATGACGCGCCCCTTGTCGCGGATAACGCGAACGACGTTTCCGCGCTTGCCCTTATCCTTGCCGGCGATGATTTCAACCGTGTCGTCCTTTCGGATCTTGAATTTGACTTCCATTACTCAATCTCCTTACAGGACTTCCGGCGCGAGCGACACGATCTTCATGTAATCCATGTCGCGTAACTCTCGGGCTACCGGCCCGAAGATGCGCTTGCCCTTGGGATTCTTGTTCGCGTCGATGATAACGCACGCGTTGTCGTCGAAACGGATATACGTCCCGTCGGGGCGGCGATATTCCTTGGAAATCCTGACCACGACGGCCTTTTCCACGGAACCCTTCTTGATCGTCGAAGTCGGGAGCGCGTCCTTGACCGCGACGACGATTATGTCACCGATGCTGGCGTACCGGCGGTGCGAACCGCCGGGAACCTTGATACACTCGACGAGCTTCGCGCCCGAGTTGTCGGCAACATTTAACCTAGACTGCATCTGAATCATTTGCGGTTCCTCGATTACTTTGCCCGGGCCACGATTTCGACGAGCCGCCAGCACTTGTCCTTGCTGATCGGCCGAGACTCGACGATTCGAACGGTGTCGCCGATATGGGCGTCGTTCTTCTCGTCATGCGCCTTGTACTTCTTGCTGCGCGAGACGTACTTCTTGTACAGCCTGTGAAGTTTCTTGGTGTTTACCTGGACGGTGATGGTTTTGCTCATCTTGTCGCTGGTAACGACACCAACAAACTCGCGGTTCCCGGATTTGTTCTGGATAGCTTGTTCTTCCACGGGCCTGCTCCTACTTATTTCCCTGAGCGGCAATTTCGTTCTGCCGGATCAGCGTATTAAGGGCCGCGATGTCGCGGCGCATTATGCGCTTCTGCAGGGGATTGTCGACATGTCCGATTACCAGTTGGAACCTGAGGTCCATGTATTTTCTGGTAAGCTCGTTACGCTTCGAAACGAGTTCGGCGTAAGAGAGACTCTTCAGTTCTTTCTTCTTCATCTCGCGCCTCCCTTATTCCTCGACCTTGCGCTCGGCAAACTTCGTCTTGAACGGAAGCTTGCTTCCCGCGAGGGTCATCGCCTCGCTCGCGAGCGTCCGGTCGATACCGGCCAACTCGAAAAGGATCGTCCCCGGCTTTATGACGGCGACCCAGTATTCGGGGGCGCCCTTACCCTTACCCATGCGGGTTTCGGCGGGCTTCTTCGAATAGGGCTTGTCGGGGAATACCCGGACCCACAGCTTTCCGCCGCGCTTCACCTTGCGGTTCAACGCGACGCGGGCCGCCTCGAGTTGCCTGTTGGTAAGCCAGAACGGTTCAAGCGAGACCAGGGCGAATTCGCCGAAATCGATGTTGTTTCCCCGGGTGGCGTTACCGTTAATCCGGCCGCGCTGCACCTTTCTATGCTTTATTCTCTTTGGACTCAGTGCCATAGCCTAACTCCTTGCGGGCGCGGGGCGCTCCCCGCGATCCGACCGGTCATTCCGATCGGCGCGATCGCCTCGATCGCCACGTTCCGGTCGATCCCGTCGCTGCTTCTTGAGCAGGGCACCGGCGTCTTCCTTCTGTTCGTGACCGTACATCATTCCGTTGTAGACCCACACCTTGACGCCGATGGCGCCGTACGTGGTATGTGCCTCGCTGAAACCGTAGTCGATGTCCGCGCGGAGCGTATGGAGCGGCACGCGGCCTTCCTTGTGCTCCTCGGTCCGGCTCATCTCGGCGCCGCCGAGCCGTCCGGAAACGCGAATCTTCACGCCCTGGGCTCCGGCCTTCATCGCGGAGGAACACGCCATCTTGAGCGCCTTGCGGAACGAGCCGCGGTTCATCAGCTGACGGGCGACGTTCTGCGAAACGAGCGACGCGTTGGTTTCGGAGCGCTTGATTTCCTTGATCTTGATCTGCACCTTCTTGGTGAAGCTCTTCTGGATCTCGACTCCGATCTGCTCGATGTTCGCGCCCTTGACGCCGATGATGACGCCGGGGCGGGCGGTGTGGATGACGATGGTCACGCGCTGGGGGTGACGCACGATCTCGATTTCCGCGATATCAGCGTTCTTGCATTCGGGAAGGTCCTTGACCATCTTGCGGATCTTGAGATCCTCGTGCAGGAGGTCGGCGTACTCCCTGGGGTCCGCGTACCAGCGCGAAGACCAGGTCTTGTTGATTCCCAGACGCAATCCGATAGGGTTTACTTTCTGTCCCACTTTATTCCCCCGCCTTTTCGTCTACGATGACGGTGATATGACACATGCGCTTCAGGAGCATGTCGGCGCGTCCGCGTCCGCGACACCACAGCCGCTTGAGGCGCGGGCCCTCGTCAATTCGTATTTCCTTGACGAACAGCATGTCTTCATCGAGCTTCTTGTTTCGGTTCAGCGCGTTCGACGCGGCCGACTTCATGGTCTTGGTCAGGAGACGCGCGCCCTTCTGGGGCATGTTCTCGAGGATCGCCATGGCGTCGGTGTACGACTTCAGCTTCACAACGTCCGCTACGGGGCGAACCTTGGTGGGCGACGCGATGAGGAATTTGGAAGTGGCAATATAACCGGTTGTTTCAGCCATCATATCCGCCTATTACTTGCCTGTTTTCTTGTCGGAACCCGCGTGCCCGCGGAAAACCCGCGTGGGCGCGAACTCGCCAAGTTTATGACCGACGAGGTTCTCGGTGACGTACACCGGAATCCAGGACTTGCCATTATAAACAGAGATGGTATTGCCTACCATTTCAGGGATGATAGTCGAGCAACGGGAATATGACTTGATCATCTTCCGGTCGGTCGCCTTGTTCATTTCAATCACTTTCTTGTAGAGACTCTTCTCGATGAAGGGCCCTTTCTTTACGGATCTAGACACGGTTCATCTCCCTACTTACGCCTCGAAACAATGAACTTGTTCGAGTTCTTTCGCTTGTTACGGGTCTTATAACCACGGCATGGTTGACCCCACGGCGTAACCGGGTTTCGTCCCTTACCGCGTCCTTCACCACCACCGAGCGGGTGATCGACCGGGTTCATGGACATACCGCGTACGGTCGGCCTGATACCCTTCCAGCGCGATCTACCGGCCTTACCGAGGCTGGTGTTCATGTGATCCTCGTTACCGACCTCTCCGATCGTGGCGTAACAGCGCTTGTGAACCATGCGCATTTCGCCGGACGGAAGCTTGACGGTAACGTACTCGCCTTCCTTGGCGGCGACGAGCGCGCTCGCGCCGGCGGAACGGGCCATCTGGCCGCCCTTCCCGATGGAAAGTTCGATATTATGGACGGTAAAACCGACCGGGATGGACTCGAGCGGAAGGGCGTTCGCGACGTCGAGCGTCGCGGTCTCCCCGCTCATGATCTTTTGCCCGACGGAAAGTCCCTTCGGCGCGATGATGTAGCGCTTGTCTCCATCCGCATAGAACACCAGAGCGATATTCGCGCTGCGGTTCGGATCGTATTCGATGGTCTTTACGGTACCAGGAATGCCGAACTTGTTCCGCTTGAAATCGATATCGCGGTATTTCTGCTTGTGGCCGCCGCCCTGGTGCCTGACCGAAATCCGGCCTCCGGCACCGCGACCGCCGTACGACTTCTTGCCGCTCGTCAGGGCCTTTTCGGGCTTGTCGGCGGTCAATTCGTCCTTTCGCAGGTCAATACGTGTTCTGGTTCCCGCGGTAATAGGCTTGTATACTTTAAGAGCCATTTGGTTTCCCCTTGTTTAACGCGGACTCGGGGGCGTTACACGCCCTCGAACACCTTGATAGTCTCGCCGGGAGCGAGCCGAACGACGGCCTTCTTCCAGCTGGCGGTAAGCCCGGGGCGACCACGCACCCTCTTCATCTTTCCACCCACGTTCACGACGGTACAGTCGACGACTTTCACGCCGAAAACCTTCCGTACCGCCTCTTTGATCTCGATCTTGCTCGCGGCGGGATCGACGCGGAACACGTACTTGCCCTGCTCACGCAGTTCGTTCGATTTTTCCGACAATACCGGCGCGATGAGGATATTCTCGTAGTTCATCACTCAGCCCCCTCGTCCTGACCGTAAAAATCGGCAAGGTTCTTCGCGGCCGACTCGAGCATGATGACCTTGCGTCCGTAGAAGAGGTCATGCGCCCTGAGGCGGTTGTACGAAAGGAAGGACAGGGTCGGAATGTTCCGTCCGGCCTGCTTGATGCGCGAATCGTCGTCCTTGAGGACGATGACGGCGCGCTCACCCTTCGCGAAGGTGGCGAGGATCTTCGCGAGATCCTTCGTCTTCCCGCTTTCGACGGTAAAATCCTCCACGACGGTGAGCCGGTCATCCTGCGCCTTGAGGCTGAGGATGGACTTCATCGCGAGGCGCTTCACCTTTTTGGGCAAAGCGAAACTATAATCACGCGGCCTGGGACCGAAGGTAACGCCGCCGCCCACGAGAATGGGGGACTTCTTGTCACCACGGCGGGCGCGACCGGTACCCTTCTGCTTGTACGGTTTGGCGTTCGACCCGTGCACCTCGGCGCGGGTTTTCGTGCAAGCGGTTCCGACGCGCAGATTCGCTAATTCATTGTTGATGGCGTAGTAGATCACGTCTTCGTTGACCGGAAGGCCAAACACGTTATCATCGAGATTTATCGTCCTCAGTTCCTTGCCATCGACCGAATAGACTTTCTTTTCCATCGTCTTCTCCTGTCGTTACTGTTCTTTCTTGACTGCGGACTTGATGATAAGCGTACAGTCCTTGTGACCCGGAACGGATCCGCGAACCATAACTACCTTCAGCTCGGGATCTATCTTCTGAATCCTGAGATTCTGCACCGTCACGCGCTCACGGCCCATTCGTCCGGGCATCTTGATGTTCTTGAAGCAATGTCCGGGGGTCGTACTGTTACCGGTACCGCCCGGTTCGCGGTGGAACTTCGAGCCGTGGCTGGCGCGACCGCCGTGGAAACCCCAACGCTTCATGACGCCCTGAAAGCCCTTTCCCTTGGAAGTGGCGGTAACGTCGACAAACCGGATGTCCTCGAGCACTTCGACGCCGAGCTGGTCGCCCACGGCGACTTCGCGCTCGAAACCGCGAAATTCCTTGAGATGCCGCTTGGGAGCGATACCCTCGGGAAACTGCCCGGCATAGGGCTTGCCCGCGCGTGCGAGCTTCATGTCCTCGAGGCCGAGCACGACGGCGTCATAACCGAAGGCTTCCTCTTTTTTCAGCGACACGACGGTATTGGGCTCGACGCGGATCACGGTAACCGGTACGAGGTTGCCGCTTTCGTCGAATACCTGAGTCATGCCGACTTTCTTCGCAATCAGACCAATCATTCCGAATACTCTCCTTAGGTACGTTATCCCCTGGTCCGGGGGACCGTCTACCTTTACGTTCCGCTACTGTTTTATCTCGACGTCCACGCCGGCGGGGAGCTCGAGCTTCATGAGCGAGTCCATAACCTCGGCGGAGGGTTCGATGATATCGATAAGGCGCTTGTGCGTCCTCATCTCGAACTGTTCGCGCGACTTCTTGTTGACGTGCGGCGAACGAAGCACGGTGACCTTGTTGATTCGCGTGGGAAGCGGGATGGGCCCGGACACCTTGGCGCCGGCCTTCTGAACCGTCTGCACTATCGCTTTCGAACTCTGGTCGATCAATTCAACGTCGAATCCGCGAAGTCTGACGCGGATCTTTTCCTTAGCCATTTTTCCTCCAGACAGAACGCCGGAAGCCGCTTATGCGGCTTCCGCGCCGGAGGCGCCAACCCGTGACGCCTTCCGAACGACGCTCTATTCAATCCTTACTCGACGATATCGGTAACCTGACCGGAAGCGACGGTGCGTCCGCCTTCGCGAACGGCGAGCTTGAGTCCCTTCTGCATGGCGATGGGATGGATGAGCTCGCCGATGATCTTGACGTTGTCACCGGGCTTTACCATGTCGACGCCGGCCGGAAGGTTGATGGTTCCGGTGATGTCGGTGGTCCGGAAGTAGAACTGCGGGCGATATCCGGAGAAGAACGGGCTGTGGCGTCCGCCTTCATCCTTGGAAAGCACGTAGATCTGGGCCTCGAACTTGGTGTGCGGGGTGATCGAACCGGGTTTCGCGAGAACCTGACCGCGCTCTACGGCCTTCTTGTCGACGCCGCGGAGGAGGAGACCAACGTTGTCGCCGGCCATACCGTTGTCAAGAAGCTTGTTGAACATTTCGATACCGGTAACGACGGTCTTCGAGGTCGGCTTGATACCGACGATCTCGATTTCCTCGTTGAGATTGATCACACCGCTCTCGATACGACCGGTAACGACGGTACCGCGGCCGGAGATGGTGAAAATATCCTCGATCGGCATGAGGAAGGGTTTGTCGGCGGCGCGCTCGGGATCCTTGAAGTAGGAATCCATGGTATCCAGGAGTTCCTGGATACAGGCGGTGTCGTCGGCGGAAGCTCCGTCGGCCATGGCCTTGAACGCGGAACCCTTGATGATGGGGGTGTCGCGGGGGAAGCCATAAGACTCGAGAACGTCGCGAATTTCCTCCTCGACGAGCTCCATGAGGTCGGGATCGTCAAGAAGATCGACCTTGTTCATGAAGACGATGATCGAGGGAACGCCTACCTGACGGGCAAGCAGGATGTGCTCGCGGGTCTGGGGCATGACGGAGTCGGGGGCGGAAACGACGAGAACCGCGCCGTCCATCTGGGCCGCGCCGGTGATCATGTTCTTGATGTAGTCGGCGTGTCCGGGGCAGTCGATGTGGGCGTAGTGACGCTTGTCCGACTGATACTCCATGTGGCGGGTATTGATGGTAATACCGCGTGCCTTCTCTTCCGGCGCGTTGTCGATTTCATCGTACTTGAGCAGCTTGTCACCGAACTTCTTCGCGCAGTAGCTGGTGATAGCAGCGGAAAGAGTGGTCTTACCATGGTCGACGTGACCGATGGTACCGACGTTCATGTGCGGTTTAGTTCGTTCGAACTTTTCCTTTGCCATTTGATCCTCCTGAAAGATTGTAGGCAAGCAATAAAAATATTTCTCGCATTATAAGTAAACGGCAACGTCACACCGGACCTTGCGTCTTTTACCCGAACGCGCTTGAAAACAGCTACCAATGGCGGAGAAGAATATGATGACACATCAGACTGGAACGACGGGCGGCGTAACCGCGACGGCGCTTGATCGAACGAACCGCTCATAGGTTTTCGAGCGGCATGTACCGGATCCACCTGATCATCATCAACAAACGTTTCCGTCTTGATGACTGGTTTGGTATCCAGAGAAGGGCTTGACCCGCGAGGCCAGCCATCGGATTCCCGTTCGGAACCCGGTCCATTCCCTCGATACCTTTCGTATATATCCACGCGTCGACGACGCCTGAATCCCGATACCAAGGGCTGCGCAATCCTGTCGAGTTACCCCGACTTTACGGTCACGCCCTGGACTCTCAAAGAACACCGAAATGCCAGAAACCCCGAAGGGCAGGCATTTCAAAGCAAATGAAGTTTTACACGTTTACCAATCTTTAGTCAAGTACGGAAACGATCAAAACATGAATTGCGATATGTATGATACAAGCGACTACAACTTGAAAAAACCGAAAAAAAGGGAATCCCGCGAAGGATCCCCTTTATGGAAGCTTTTGACGCGAAGACTACCAGCGGTAATGGGCAAACGCCTTGTTGGCGTCGGCCATCTTGTGGGTATCTTCCTTCTTCTTGTACGCCGTTCCGGTCGTATTGAAGGCGTCAACGAGTTCCGCGGCGAGCCGCTCGGCCATTTCGTGACCGGAGCGCGCGCGCGCGGCGTTGATGATCCAGCGCATACCGAGGGCCTCGCGCCGGGATTCCCGGATCTCGATCGGAACCTGATAGGTCGCTCCGCCAACGCGGCGGCTCTTGACCTCGACCATCGGCTTCACGTTATCGAGAGCCTTAAGAAAAACCTCGAGAGGCTCCTTTTCGGTCTTTTCCTTGATCTTGTCCATGGCGTCGTAGATGATCCGCATGCTGGTGGCCTTCTTGCCGTCGAGCATCATGCGCGCGACGAACTTGGAGACGACCGGGCTGTGATACTTCGAATCGGGCGCGATGGGCCTGTCAATAGTCTTGTTTTTTCTTCCCATGATACCCTCTCCTTACGCCTTTGGCCGCTTGGCGCCGTACTTCGAGCGGCTGCGCTTGCGGTCGGCCACGCCGAGCGTGTCCTTGCTTCCGCGGACGATGTGATAGCGGACACCGGGAAGATCCTTGACGCGTCCGCCGCGGATAAGAACGACGGAGTGCTCCTGCAGGTTGTGACCGATACCGGGGATATACGCCGTAACCTCGATACCGTTGCTGAGCCTGACACGGGCTACCTTGCGGAGCGCCGAGTTCGGCTTTTTGGGCGTAACGGTCATGACGCGGGTACAAACCCCGCGGCGCTGGGGGCATGCCTGAAGCGCCGGACTCTTGGTCCGGTTCGCGATCGACTTGCGACCCTGCTTTATAAGTTGGTTAATCGTAGGCATCTGCCTTTTCTCCTATCATCATCCGGCCAGCACACCGGATTTATGCTGTCTAGCGGTAACAAAGATACCCGTTACCGGTACCGAATGTCAATCGTTCTCTTCCGGCTCGAAATCGGCGTCGTCCTCGATGGTCTCGGTCGCCTTTTCGAGCTTTCGGCGCTCGATTATCTCGTTCATCTGGATGTCCAGATCCACGTTTTCCTTGTCGAAGAGCTTCACGTTCCGGTACTGCTTGATGCCCGTTCCGGCCGGGATCAAGTGCCCGATAATCACGTTTTCCTTCAGTCCGCGGAGGCTGTCCGAGTTTCCGGCGATAGCCGCGTTCGTCAGTACCCTCGTCGTTTCCTGGAAGGAGGCCGCCGAGATGAACGAATCGATGTTGAGCGACGCCTTCGTTATACCCTGGAACATGGGGCGCGCGATCGCGGGCTGACCGCCCTCGTTCATGACGCGGGAGTTCTCTTCGTGGAACTTGTACTTGTCTACCTGCTGCCCGAAGATGAAGCGGGTGTCGCCGACGGCCACGATCTCGACCTTGCGGAGCATCTGGCGCACGATGACGCCGATGTGCTTGTCGTTGATCGAAACGCCCTGGAGGCGGTACACCTGCTGGATCTCGTCCATAAGGTAGTTCTGAAGCGCGTTTTCGCCCGAAATGGCCAGGATGTCGTGCGGATTGAGCGCGCCGTCGCAGAGCTGTTCGCCCGCCTCGACGGTATCCCCGTCGCGCACGAGCAGGCGTTTTCCCATCGGCACGAGGTGCTTGAAGTCCTTGCCGTACTGGTCGCGGACGACGAGCACACGCTTTCCCTTGAGGATTCCCTTGAAGGAGACGGTTCCCGTGATCTGGGCGAGAACGGCGATGCTTTTGGGCTTTCGGGCCTCGAAGAGCTCGGAAACGCGCGGAAGACCTCCGGTAATATCCTTCGTCTTCGCGGATTCCTTGAGCATCTTGGCGATGATCTGACCGGCCTTGATCTTGGCCTTGTCGTCGACGAGGAGGTACGCGCCGCCGGGAAGATAGTAGGAACCGATAGTGTTACCGGATTCGTCCGTGATGAGCACGCGCGGCTGCTTCGTGTCGAGCTGGAACTCGCTGATGCGCTTCTCGATCTTGCCGGTTTCCTCGTCGAGCTCCTCGCTGAGGGTCGAGCCGGGGATGATATCCTCGTAGTGCACGTATCCGTTGTACTCGGAGATTATCGGCTCGGAGAAGGGATCGAATATCGCGATCGTTTCCTGCGCGGGAACGAAATCGCCGACCTTGACGACGACCTCGGAACCGTTTCGGATCTCGAGCTTCTGGTCCTGACTGACGAGGTACACCTTCTTACCGCGCACCGCGACGTAGGCGATGTCCGAGGCCTCGACGGGCTTGCCGCCGCGGGTGAACAGGGCCTCGCCCTTGAGCACGCGCTGACCGTCCTCGACGAGGAGCTTGTCCTTGGCCTCGAGTTCGTAGTCGCGGACGACCTTGTTGACGGTGATCCATCCCTTGCGGGTAAAGAGCCAGTTGCCCTTGTCGAGGTCGACGTGGGTTCCGGCGATATCCTTGATGATTACCGGAAACTTGAGGAGGATGCGGTTTTCCTCGCTGATCTTGGTCGCGGTTCCGCCGACATGGAAGGTACGCATCGTCAGCTGTGTACCCGGCTGGCCGATCGACTGCGCCGCGATGATTCCGACGGCCTCGCCGATCTCGATGATCTTGTTGTGCGCGAGGTTCCGGCCGTAGCACTTCACGCAGACGCCGTGCTTGGACTCGCAGGTAAGCACGGTGCGGAGCTTGACGGTCTCGACGCCGGCTTCCTCGATCTCGAGGGCGATCTCGTCGGTAATGTACTCGTTGACGTCGATGATGATGTCCCCGGTGATCGGGTGCTTGACGCGTTCGAGGGTGTAGCGGCCGGTGATGCGGCTCGACAGGGACTCGACGACGTCGTCGCCTTCCTTGATGGCCGAATACTCGATTCCGTTGATGGTTCCGCAGTCTTCCTCGTTGACGACCACGTCCTGCGCGATGTCGACGAGTCGGCGGGTAAGGTAACCGGCGTCGGCGGTCTTGAGCGCGGTGTCGGCGAGACCCTTTCGGGCGCCGTTCGTGGAGATGAAGAACTCGATGACCGTGAGGCCCTCTTTGAAGTTCGAGCGGATCGGGAGCTCGATGATGTCGCCGTTCGGCTTCGCCATCAGTCCGCGCATTCCCGCGAGCTGGCGGATCTGGTTGCGGCTTCCGCGCGCGCCCGAGGTGGCCATCATGTAGATGGTATTGAACCCGTCCTTGTCGCCCTCGAGGGTCTTCATCATGATGTTCGTGAGGTCTTCGTTCGTCTTGGACCACAACTCGACGACGCGGTTGTAGCGCTCGTCCTGCGTGATGTGTCCCTGCTGGTACTGCTTCTGGATCGCCTCGACTTCCTTGTTGGCCTTCTCGATCATCGCGGGCTTGTCGTCCGGGACGATGATGTCGTCCATCGAAAGGGTCGCGCCGAAGAAGGTGGCGTACTTGTAGCCGGTAGCCTTGAGCTGGTCGAGCATCTGGACGGTAAGCCAGGGGCCGGAGTCCTTGTGCACCTTCTCGATGAGCTTTCGGATCTGCTTGTCGTCCAGCGTCACGTTCGTGAAGGGAACGCCCGCGGGCATCTCCTCGTTGAATATGAGCCGGCCGGCCGTGGTCTCGATAAACTCGCCGCGGTAATTGACCTTGATGAGGGACTGCCAGCCGATGGAACCGGCCTCGGCGGCCATCATGACCTCGTCGACGCAGGTAAACCGGTGACCGGTTCCCCGCCCGTTCGGCTTGATCTTGGTGAGGTAGTAAAGGCCGAGAACCATGTCCTGGGAAGGATACACGATCGACTTTCCGTTCGCGGGGTCAAGGAGGTTCCGGCTCGAGAGCATGAGCGTCCAGCATTCCATCTGGGCGGCCTGGGTAAGCGGGACGTGCACGGCCATCTGGTCGCCGTCGAAGTCCGCGTTGAAGGCTTTACAGACGAGGGGATGGAGCCTGATGGCCTTTCCCTCGACGAGCACGGGCTCGAAGGCCTGGATACCGAGCCGGTGAAGGGTCGGCGCGCGGTTCAGCATGACCGGATGCTCGCGCACGACGTCGTCGAGGATAGCGAAGACCTCCGGCGATTCCTGCTCGACGAGGAGCTTCGCCTTCTTGATGTTGTAGACGACGTCCTTGTCGACGAGTTTCTTCATTATAAACGGCTTGAAAAGCTCGAGGGCCATTTTGGTCGGAAGACCGCACTGCCAGAGTTTGAGCTCGGGACCGACGACGATAACGGAACGACCCGAGTAGTCGACGCGCTTTCCGAGCAGGTTCTGCCGGAAGCGCCCCTGCTTTCCCTTGAGCATGTCGGAGATCGACTTGAGCGGCCGGTTCGAGGCGCCCTTGATGACGCGCTTCCGCTTGGAGTTGTCGAAGAGGGCGTCGACCGCTTCCTGCAGCATGCGCTTTTCGTTGCGTATGATGATGTCGGGCGCGTTGAGGCTCATGAGCCGCTTGAGGCGGTTGTTGCGGTTTATGACGCGGCGGTAGAGGTCGTTGAGATCGCTCGTCGCGAAACGGCCGCCGTCGAGCTGGACCATGGGCCTGAGCTCCGGCGGTATCACCGGGATCACGTCGAGTATCATCCAGGAGGGCCTGTTCGTCGAAGAACGGAAGTTCTCCACGATCTCGATCCTCTTGAGGAGGCGCTTGTCGCTCTTGGCGCCCTTCTCGATCATCCGGGCGCGGAGTTCGGCGGCGAGCTCGTCGAGATTGAGGTTCTCGAGCAGGGTCTTGATCGCCTCGGCGCCCATGCCCGCGGTGAACGATCCGCCGTAACGCTCGGTCGCCTCGTGGTATTCTTCCTCGGTGAGAAGCTGGTTTTTCTTGAGGTCGGTGTCCCCGGCGTCGATGACGATATACTTCTCGTAGTACAGGATCGAGCGGAGGGCCGCGACCTGAAGGTCGAGAAGGAGGCCCATGCGGCTCGGCACGGAGCGGTAGTACCAGATGTGGGAAACGGGGGCGGCGAGCTCGATATGGCCCATGCGCTCGCGGCGCACCTTGAAGTGCGTTACCTCGACGCCGCAGCGGTCGCAGATGACGCCCTTATAGCGGATCGACTTGAACTTGCCGCAATAGCATTCCCATTCCTTCGTGGTTCCGAAGATTCGCTCGCAAAACAGGCCGTCTTTCTCGGGCCTGAGGGTTCGGTAGTTGATCGTCTCGGGCTTCTTGACCTCGCCGTACGACCATGCGCGGATGGTCTCGGGCGAGGCGAGTTTTATCATCAGACTGTCAAAATCCTGAATGTCTCTCATGTTCTTTCCTTATCAGAAATTCGATCCGGTCTTCGCGATTATCTCCTCGTCACGCTCGGTGAGGGGGATCTGCTTGCCCTTGGCGTCGTAAATCGTGAAGTCGAGCGCGAGTCCGCGCAGTTCCTGCACCATGACGTTGAAGGCCTCCGGAATGCCCGCCGCGGTCGAGGGTTCGCCCTTGACGATGGACTCGTAGATCTTTGAGCGCCCGGTCATGTCGTCCGACTTGATGGTCAGGAGTTCCTGCAGGGTATTCGCCGCGCCGTAGGCCTCGAGGGCCCACACTTCCATTTCTCCGAGGCGCTGGCCGCCGAACTGGGCCTTACCGCCGAGCGGCTGCTGGGTAACGAGCGAATAGGGTCCGGTCGAGCGCGCGTGCATCTTGTCGTCGACGAGGTGGTGCAACTTCATGAAGTAGATGACGCCGACGAAAACCGGGTTGTCAAAGGGGACGCCGGTGCGTCCGTCGCGCAGCATGACCTTGGAGTTCGTGGGGAACCCGGCGGCCGTGAGCTTCGACTCGATCTGCTCGTTCGAGGGCGACTGGAAGATCGGGGACTCGTACCACTCGTTGAGGCGAAGACCGGCGAGCCCGAGCTCCGATTCCATGATCTGGCCGATATTCATTCGGCTCGGAACGCCGAGCGGGTTGAGGCAGATGTCGAGCGGGGTTCCGTCTTCCATGTACGGCATGTCTTCCTCGGGAAGGATGCGCGCGACGATACCCTTGTTTCCGTGGCGTCCGGCCATCTTGTCGCCCTCGCGGAGCTTGCGCTTCGTGGCGATAAGCACCTTCACGACCTCGTCGACGCCCGGGTTGAGGTCGTCGCCCTCGGTCCGCTTGAGGCGCTGGACGTCGATGATCGTTCCCTCGACGCCGTGCGGCACGCGCAGGGAGGAGTCGCGGACTTCCTTGGCCTTCTCGCCGAATATCGAGTTGAGGAGCTTGAACTCGGGGGTCGTCTCGGTCTCGCTCTTGGGCGTGACCTTTCCGATGAGGATGTCTCCCGAGCGGACCTTGGCGCCGATGCGGATGATACCCTCGGCGTCGAGGTTGTCGAGGCTCTTCTCGCTCGTGTTCGGGATGTCGCGCGTGAGCTTCTCGGGCCCGAGCTTGGTCTCGCGTACCTCGGTCACGAATTCCTTGATGTGGATGGAGGTGAACATGTCCTCCTTGACCACGCGCTGCGAGATGAGGATGGCGTCCTCGTAGTTGTAGCCGTTCCAGGGAACGAAGCCGACGAGTATGTTGCGGCCGAGCGCGAGCTCTCCGTGGTAGGTCGCGGGACCGTCGGCGAGCGGCGTGCCCTTCTCGACCTTCTGTCCCGGCAGCACGATGGGCCGCTGGTGGTAGCAGGTGTCCTGGTTGGTCCGCTGGTACTTGAGAAGCGGATATTCGTCGCGGATCTTGGAATCCTTGACGCCCGCGGGCTTAATGACGACCTTCTCGGCGGAGACGAACTCGATCGTTCCGGGCCGCTTGGCCTTGATGAGAACGCCCGAGTCGTAAGCGCACTTGCCTTCCATACCGGTCCCGACGCGCGGGGGTTCCGGGAAGACGAGGGGAACGGCCTGACGCTGCATGTTCGAGCCCATGAGGGCGCGGTTGGCGTCGTCGTGCTCGAGGAACGGGATGAGAGAGGCGGACACCGAGATGATCTGCTTCGGCGAGACGTCCATGTACTGCACGTCCTTCGGGGGGCGCGTCGTGTAGTCGCCGTGACGGCGGCAGGAAATCTGGTCGGTGTTGAACTTGCCCTTCTCGTCGAGCGCGATGGAGGCCTGCGCGATGTAGAACTTGTCCTCGTCCATGGCGGAGAGGTACTCGATCTCGCGCGTGGCGACGCCGTCGACGATCTTGACGTACGGGGCCTCAAGGAAGCCGTAGTCGTTCACGCGGGTATAGTTGGCGAGCGAGACGATGAGTCCGATGTTCGGTCCTTCCGGCGTCTCGATCGGGCACATGCGGCCGTAGTGGGTATAATGGACGTCGCGCACCTCGAAGCCGGCGCGGTCGCGGGAGAGGCCTCCCGGGCCGAGGGCGTTGAGGCGCCGCTTGTGCGTGAGCTCGGCGAGCGGGTTGACCTGGTCCATGAACTGCGAGAGCTGGCTCGAGCCGAAGAACTCCTTGATGGCGGCCACGATGGGCTTTATCGAGATGAGATCCTGGGGCTTTATGGTCTCGGTTTCCTTGAGGCTCATGCGCTCCTTCGCGATCCTCTCCATGCGGGAGAAGGCGGTCTTGAGGGTGTTGGTCATGAGCTCGCCGACGGAACGGACGCGCCTGTTGCCGAGGTGGTCGATATCGTCGATCGACTCGTCGCCGACGTAGACCTTGATGAGGTACTTCATCGTGGAGATGACGTCGTCCTTGACGAGGGTATACTCGGCGACGGGCTCCGGATAGTCGAACTTCTTGTTTAGCTTGTAGCGGCCGACGCGACCGAGGTCGTAGCGGCGCGAGGAGAAGAACATCGAGACGAGGTCCTTCTCGGCGGCCTCGATGGTGATGGGCTCTCCGGGCATGAGCACGGAATAGACCGCCGCGAGGGCGTCTTCCTTGCTCGGCTCGTCGCCTTCCACGTCCTTGCCGGAGTAGCGGATTTCCTCGCGCTCGAAGCAATTGATGATCATCGGCGAGTTGAGCGAGCCTTCGGCCGCGAAGTCGATGACGTTGACCTTCGTGACCTTGTTCATCACGAGCTCGTCGATGTTGTGCGGATGGAGCTTTTCGCCAGCGCGGTAGAGCTTCTTCTGCTCTCCCGCCTCGTCCTTGACGTAGACGGCGGTGGCAAGCACCTTTCCGACGAGTTTCTCGCGGCGGTTGCGGTCCTCGGAGACCTTCTCGGTCGTCGTGGCGTAGAAACAGCGGATGATGTCCTCGCGGGTCTCGAAGCCGAGCGCGCGGAGGAACAGGGTTCCGAGTATGCGCTTCTTGC
>JAEWMY010000059.1 GCA_023393015.1 Spirochaetota bacterium | reverse complement strand
GTCGTCTTCCGGGGAACCGCAGGATTTTCGCCTACGGCATTGACTGAAATCCCCCTCTTGGCTATAGTATAAGTAACATTTTATAGATTAGGAGTGCCTCATGATCAAAGTAGGTATTAACGGTTTTGGCCGCATCGGCCGCATGGTCTTCCGCGCCGCCGTGGCGAACTTCGGCAAGGACATTCAGATCGTCGGAATCAACGACCTTCTCGAGCCCGGGTACCTCGCGTACATGCTCAAGTACGACTCCGTCCACGGACAGTTCAAGGGAGAAGTGAAGGTCGAGGGTAACTTCCTCGTCGTGAACGGCAACAAGATCCGCCTCACCGCCGAGAAGGATCCCGCCAACCTCAAGTGGAACGAAGTCGGCGCCGACGTCGTCATCGAGTCCACCGGTTTCTTCCTTGACGACGAATCCGCCCGCAAGCACATCACCGCGGGCGCCAAGAAGGTCATCATGTCCGCTCCGTCGAAGGACGCGACCCCGATGTTCGTCTACGGCGTCAACGACAAGGAATACAAGGGTCAGGACATCATCTCCAACGCCTCCTGCACCACCAACTGCCTCGCGCCCCTCGCCAAGGTACTGAACGACAAGTTCGGAATCGTCAAGGGACTCATGACCACCGTGCACGCCGCCACCGCGACCCAGAAGACCGTCGACGGTCCTTCCGCCAAGGACTGGCGCGGCGGACGCGGTATCCTCGAGAACATCATCCCGTC
Organism: Spirochaetota bacterium; assembly: GCA_023393015.1. GTDB lineage: Bacteria > Spirochaetota > Spirochaetia > Treponematales > Treponemataceae > Teretinema. The sequence goes on along the minus strand of JAEWMY010000059.1, from coordinate 4,907 downwards.
CTCGACCGGCGCGGCCAAGGCCGTCGGCAAGGTCCTTCCCGTCCTGAACGGCAAGCTCACCGGCATGGCGTTCCGCGTCCCGACCTCCGACGTTTCCGTCGTCGACCTCACCTGCGTGCTCGAGAAGGGCGCCACCATGGACGAGATCAAGGCCGCGATGAAGGCAGCCGCCGACGGCGAGCTCAAGGGCGTTCTCAAGTACACCGAGGACGACGTTGTTTCCACCGACTTCCGCGGCGAGAGCTGCACCTCGATCTTCGACGCGAAGGCCGGTATCTCCCTCGACGCCAACTTCGTCAAGGTCGTTTCCTGGTACGACAACGAGTGGGGCTATTCGAACAAGGTCTGCGAGATGGCCAGGGTCGTGGCGAAGTAAAAACTTCGCACGAGATAAATATCCCGCGAAGTAAAATTTCGCGCGAAATAAGAATTCGCGCGAGATGACTATCGCTCGATTTCGGGAGGCGACGCTTCTCCCGGAACAGGCCTCCCTACGGGGAGGCCTGTTTTTTTATAGTTTCGGCGGTATTCGTCAATTGCGGGGTAGTGACGCCGGGGCGCGAAAAGGGATATACTTAAACCCGATTATTTTTCCTGAGGAGATATAAAATGGCTGATATCGTCGTTGGCGTGATCGGATTCGGAACGGTGGGGAAGGGCGTCGTAAAGATACTCCTTAACGACCGCGAAACGCTCGAACAGCGGGCCGGTTGCAAGATTACCCTGAAGCGGATCGCCGATCTCGACGTCACGACCGATCGGGGCATCGCGCTTCCGGCAGGGCTCCTGACGGCCGACGCGAACGCGATACTCGAAGACGGGGAGATCAATACCGTCGTCGAGGTCATGGGCGGAGAAACCGTCGCGAAGTCCTTTATCGAAAAGGCGCTCATGGCGGGAAAGAACGTCGTCACCTCGAACAAGGAAGTGATGGCGAAGCACGGGCTTCACTTCACCGCCCTCGCCCGCGAGCACGGGTGCACCATACTATACGAAGCCTCGGTCGGCGGCGGCATTCCCGTCCTCCACGCGATCCGCAATTCCCTTTCGGCCAATACCGTAGAGAGGATCTTCGGCATCGTCAACGGCACGACGAACTTCATCCTCTCCAAGATGACCGCGACCGGCGCCGATTTCGCAGAGACGCTCAAGGAAGCGCAGGCCCTCGGGTACGCCGAGGCGAACCCGAAAAACGACGTCGAAGGTTACGACGCCGCCTACAAGCTTTCGATACTCGCGAGCCTCGCGTTCCGCTGTCACGTGAACTACAACGACATCTACCGCGAGGGTATCACGGCGATCACCGCGGCGGACATCGCCGCCGCGCGGCAGTTCGGCTACACCATCAAGATACTCGCTGTCGGCGTGAACCACCCTGACGCGATAGAGCTCCGCGTACACCCCGTCATGGTCGAGTCGTCTCATCCGCTCGCGACCGTCGGCGACGTCTTCAACGCCATCTTCATCCGCGGCTCGAGCCTCGGCGACTCCATGCTCTACGGGCGCGGCGCGGGAGAATTGCCCACCGCGTCCGCCGTCGTCGGCGACGTGATGAACCTCGCCTTCAGGCAGGGGCCGGGCTTTTCGCGCGATACCGAGTTCGCGCTGAACGAGCGCGCCGTCCTCTCGATCAACGATTGCGTCACGAGTTTCTTCATTCGCTCCGTCGTCGACGACGCGCCCGGCGTCCTCGCGAGCATCGCGAGCGTTTTCGGCAAGAACGAGGTGAGCATCCGCGCGCTCGAGCAAATCGACGCGAAGGACGGCTGCGCCTCCATCACGATAATCACCCATCCGGTCAAGGAGGCGCGCATGAGAGCAGCCCTCAACGAAATCGAGGGCCTTCCGTGCGTGCAAAACGTGGCCTCGGTGATCCGGGTCGGACTCGGTTCGGAAAACTGACCGGGAGCGTGAGCAGGTGCGATTCAGGCAATACGTGACCTTGTCACTTTCAAAAGGCGCCCGCGACGCGGGCGCCTTTACTTTTTTCGCCGAATCGCGGACATTTGAGCAATGAACGACACGATTTATGACTCGATTATCGTAGGTACCGGACCCGCCGGCATATCGGCTTCCCTCTATCTCGCGCGCGCGGGACATTCCGTTCTCGCGCTCGGTTCGGCCGAGGGCGCGCTCGCGCGTGCCGAAGCGATCGAAAACTATTTCGGCTTTCCGGAACCCGTCACGGGATCGGAACTCGTAGAACGCGGCTTGGCGCAAGCGCGGCGTCTCGGCGTAGAAATCCGCCGGGAGGAAGTCGTGCATGTCGGCATGGAAGAGTTTTTTGTCGTCAAGGCGGTAGCAGTTGAAGCGTCCGCCGAAGCTGCCGGTTCCGCGGTTCGCGAATACCGGGCGAAAACGCTCTTGCTCGCGACGGGAAAGTCACGCGTCGGCCTGAAAGCCGACGGCTTCGAGGAATTCCGCGGTAAGGGAATCAGCTTTTGCGCGACATGCGACGGCTTTCTCTACAGGGGGAAACGGCTCGCGATTATCGGGTCGGGGGAATACGCGGCCAACGAGCGCGAGGAATTGCTCGCCTTTTCCAGGGACGTCACGGCGTATACCGACGGTAAGCCGGTTGTCGGCCGAACATTTTCTTCCGACGCGCTTATTGTCGAGTCGCCGATCGTACGCTTCGAGGGAACGGAACGCGTCGAGGCGATCGTTACGGCGGACGGCGCGCGCCATCCGGTCGACGGGGTTTTCGTGGCCGTCGGAACGGCGGGCGCGGCATCCTTCGCCGCGACGGTCGGAATCGCCATGAACGGGCAGGATATCGCGGTTGATACGGACTTCATGACGAACGTCCCCGGCCTTTTCGCCGCTGGCGACTGCGTGGGCGGTTTCCTGCAAATCGCGAAAGCGGTATCAGACGGGGCGCACGCTTCGAAGGGAATGAATACGTATTTGAAAACGATAAAAAAATAGTTATTATACCTACCGGTAGGTATATCGATAACCAGCAATAAAACCGGCGCTACTCCCGCGCCGGTTTCCACACCTCACGCCTTCGCCGAATACTTCTCCCGCATCGTAAGCTTGTTTGTCTTTCCGACCGACGTCTTGTCGATCGCCTCCACGAACGCGATCTTCAGCAAAATCGCCTCGCGCGGCAAGAGCCCCCGGTCGATGTAGCCTTTCACGTGTTCGATTATCTTGTGCGCGGACGCGTCCTCGCCCGGCTTCAGGACGACGCAGGCGAGGGGGACCTCGCCCCATTTTTCGTCGTAACTTCCGATCACGGCCGTTTCCGCCACCGCCGGATGGCACGCCACGATGTCCTCGATCTCGAGCGAGGAAAGCCACTCGCCGCCGACCTTGATCACGTCCTTGAGCCGGTCGGTAATCCGGAGCGAACCCGTCGCGTCGACCGTCGCCACGTCCTGGCTGTGGAGCCAGCCGCCCGCCCAGAGCTTTTCGGAGTTGCTCGAATCCTTGAAGTACCCCTGCGTAAGCCAGGGCGCGCGGAGCGTGATCTCGCCTGCGGTCTTGTCGTCGGCGGGAACCTCCTTGCCGTTCGCGTCCACCACGCGGGCGTATACGAGGCCCGCCGGGCTTCCCGTCCTAACGCGCCTCGCTATCTGCTCCTCGCGCGGCAGTTTCGTCTCCTCCGTCGAGATTCGGGTAAACGACATCACCGGTCCCGTTTCGCTCATGCCGTAGCCCGCGAATATGTCTATGCCGCGGTCCATCGCGAGGTTCGCGAGGGCCTTCGGCAGGGCGGCCCCGCCGATGATCACCTTCCATCCGGTAAAGTCGACCGCTTGTCCGCTCGGGTCCTTGAGGAGCATGGCGAGAATCGTCGGCACGCAGTGCGAGAAAGTCACCTTCTCCGAGGCGATGAGCGAATTGAGGACGGCAGGCACGTACTTCCCGGGATACACCTGCTTGACGCCGAGGAAGGTCGCGATGTACGGGATCCCCCAGGCGTGCACGTGGAACATCGGGGTAATCGGCATGTACACGTCTTCCGAGTGGAAGTTCGGTCCCCCGTGGATCGACGCGAGGCTCGCCGCGTTCGTCACCGCGTGGAGGGTAATCTGCCTGTGCGAGAAATACACCGCCTTCGGCAAGCCCGTCGTTCCCGTGGTGTAAAAGGTCGTCGCGCGGGTGTTCTCGTCGAAGTCGGGGAATTCCGCGAGCGGTTCCGCGGCCGCGAGGAGGCTTTCGTATTCGCCCGCGAAACTGAAGTGACCAGAACCCGCTTCGCCGTCGTCGCGCATCAATACGAATTTCTGGACCGTCTCGAGCCTTCCCTTGATCGCCTCGAGGATCGGCAGGAAGTCGGCGTGCACGAGGAGCACCGAGTCCTCCGCGTGTCCTATCGTGTAGATCATCTGCTCGGGCGAAAGGCGCACGTTTATCGTATGGAGCACCGCGCCGATCATCGGGATGGCGAAGTAGCACTCGAGGTACCGGTGCGAGTCCCAGTCCATCACCGCGACCGTATCGCCCTTCTTGACGCCGAGCGCGAGCAGGGCCGACGCGAGCCGCGCGACGCGTTCGTGAAACTCGCGGTAGGTGAGTCGGGTCGTCCCCTTGTACGTGATCTCCCGGTCGGGAGTATAGGCTATCGGCGCCTTTAAAATGTGCTTGATCAACAGCGGGAATTCATACGCCTCGGGCGTTTTTTCCGGTATGCGGTCCATCATTTTACCTCCTGAAATCAAGGAAACATTTTGACGGAAAACGGCGAAATGTCAAGAAAATCATAAAAAAAATCGAGGCAGAAGGTCATTGCGAGGCGGAAGTCTCACCCGCCAGCCGGGCGGTATGAACGTTCAAGGAGGGGCGAAATCCCGGAAGGCCAGGTGAGGGGCAGGGGCGCCTCGGCAGAGAGAATGAGGCCGTCGCCGAGAGCGAGCGTCGTGCGGAGGCAGTGAAGGGCGTGGTGCGGCATCCTGAGC
>JAEWMY010000045.1 GCA_023393015.1 Spirochaetota bacterium | reverse complement strand
GGTACTTGTGCACTTTCCCGGTGTACATGATCGCGGCGAAAATCCCTATCAGGAAAAGCCCGTATATCCAGGCGTATACCGACCCATTCCCGAGACTGATGGTAAAAAAGTAGACAAGCAGCGCCATAAGCGCGGTCAATACGGATTTGACTGCCATAAAAAAAACCTCCGGCGATTACTGATAGAAGAAGAGCGGAATCAGCCCCGCGAATACGAGAAAGTACCCGGCGACAAGGACCTGCGAAAACTGCGCGACCCGTCGCATGAGCGCGACGCGGTTCACGATGAAGGGAAGGCCGAGTACCGGCAGGATAAAAGGCAGGGTTCCCGTAAGGAAGGCCGCGAAGAAGACCGTCGACGAGATGACAGAGCCCGAGCGCGCGCAGAGGAACAGCGTCGCCCAAAACGCCGGGCAGACATGAAGGCCTACCGTAAGCCCCGTGACGAACGGCGAGGCTGAGTCCCCGAGTGAGGGCGGAAGCGCGCACGCGCGCCGTCCGCAGCGGAATGTCCTTTTCCCCCGGATGAACAGCCGGTAATCGGCCAGGAGCGCGAGGCCGCAGGAGATATAGCCGAATACGGAGAGCCTGCGCGCGAGAACCGGGTCGAAAAACGACGAGGCGATCAGTCCCGCGCGCGCGAAAAGCGATCCCAGAAATGCGTACGTCGTAAACCGTCCGGCGAGGAACCAGATCGTCCGCCTTACCGTCTTTCGAATGGTTGCATCGTCACGTCCGCAGAGCATCGGCACGAGCGGAGGAACGCAGTACATGGCGCAAAAAAGACCCGTGGACAAACCCAAAAGCAGCGACTCGATCATTCCCGAAACGAGCGTCATTCCTCGTACCTCCGCAAGATATCCCGGGCCTTCCGGGTCGACTCCGAGTCGGTGCCGGTGGCGACGCACGCGTCGAACGCCTCGAGCGCTTTCTCCACGGCCCCGGCATCCAGAAAATACGATCCCGTGTTATAGAGAACCGCGGCGCGCTCTTCCGGCGAGGAACCCCAGGCGTTTCGCCCGAACCATTCCACGTCGTCAGCGATCGCGTCGTATCGCTTGAGCGGGGAGCTCCTGCTAACCTCGATGCCGTTCGAAAGCCTGACGAGCCTGATCTCGCCGTTGTCTCCCCCCCTGGCTACCGCGTCGTCCATGTACCGCGCCCCTTCCTCGAGCAACGAGAGCGACTTGATCGGGTTATCCGCGGCGAAAAACGACGCCTGAATGGTAATCGCGCTTCCGTAATAGGCGCGGGCCACCATGTTTGTCTCGATGAATGGCCGAAGCGCTTTCAGGCACTCCGTAACCGAGGTCTCTCCTTGCGTCAACGCCCCGTCATGAAGCGCGATGCCGCGCTCGATTTCTTCGTTCACGGTTTGGGAATGCGCCCCGGAATAGAGCATGACCGTCACGCACAGCAAAACAAGCTTTTTCATCTCTGGTCTCCTTCAAGAAAAAAGGTCAAGTACCGGCACGAGCGTACAGGGAAAATCGCCAGTTTCCTTCCCGGTTCGTTCCCCACGAAAAGGTGAAATCCGTACACACGGGGGCTGGAAACTTCATCCGCGCGCCGGCGCCAAGCGCTTCGAGAACGGTTCCGTCCCATGCCGGCCCGGGAGCGGGAACGGCCGCGTCGCCGAACAGGAAGAGTTGTGGAACGACGGCAAGGCCCGGCCGAAACCCGAACGTCCCGAGATCGAATCGGAGTTCCGAGGAAAGAAACGCGTAGGACGTAAGCGTCAGCTCGGCGTCCGCGTACCCGGAGCGGACGGAGACGTCTTCCGCATCATACAGACGGAACGCGATCGCGCCGGGGGCGTCCTCGGGCATCCATCCGGCGGATCCCGAAAGAAAGAACTCGGCGCGCGGTCCTTCCGGTTTCCCCGCGCCCGCGCCTCCCGCCATTACGGAGGTGAAGGTTCCCGACGAACGCAACTTCCACGCGCCGTCGAGCGGAAACCAGGCCGCGCGGGAATCGAGCGTCCACCTCGCCTCCACCGGGGTTAAGCCGAGGCGGTCCACGCGCAGGACCGCCTCGCAGGAGGGAATGAACGACCACTCGCGGTCATGGGCGTCCGCGACGGCCACGAGGGCCGGACCCGCCGCGACAGATACGTCCGGCGAAAGGAACTTTCCCGCGCGGACGTAAAGATCGTTCCGCGGCTCCGCGTCGTCGACCCCGTACCGCGACGGGAGATAGTCGCGCGAGAAAAACGCCGCCTCGATCGTGTATCCGCGGTTCCCCAGGTTCTCGTGCGCGTATTCGAAGCCGAGGAGATTCCATCCCGCGTACGCGAAGGCAGACGCGCGATTTCCCCCGAGGGCCTTGCGCCCGTACATGGCGTACGCGTTGCCGCCGGAGAACCGATGAGGGAAACCGTCCGACACCGTGATGACCACCGTCCGCTCCGACGGCTTGCGGAGCGGCGGCGTCACGCGCACGGAAACCGAGTAGAAAAGCCCGCTATCCGAAAGGCGCCGTTCCGTTCTGTGCACCTCGCGGTCGAATGCCTTCGCCGACATCGTCCTTCCCGGACGCAAGCCGGTCCAGGTAAGGATGGCGGAGGGACTGAGCCCTGCTTTTGGCCCGTCTTCCTGCTCGCCTTCGAACTCGCCTTCGAACTCGCCTTCGAACTCGCCTCCGGATTCGTTCCATACGTATTCGTATCGCGGGGTCACGAGACGGATTCTCGCGACGCGTATCTCTCCCGTCTGAGCGGCCGGAAGCGCCGGCTCTCGACCGAACGCGCGGCCCGCGCACAGCGCGACGAGAGCGGCAACGGCCAGGAACCTACGCATCCACGCCCGTTTTCCGTATCTCGCGAGATGACAGGAGCCAGGTAATCCCCGTCATCAGCGGCCAGGTAAAGACACCGGCGACCGGCATCCAGGACCAGAAACGGCAGGGCTCCCGGGTAATGATCATGAGGAGGTTCGCGGCTACCGAGATGCCGCTTATGAGCGCCCAGCCGGCAAGGCTCGCGCGGAACGAGGCGCCGTCGGGATACGGGATCAACTCCGTTCTGTCCGGCGATCCTGCGAACCGGGCGGCCGCGAAGGCGAGCGGAACCAGGTATCCCGCGAAGGCGGGTATCGTCAGATACAGCGCCGAAGAGGGGAAATACCAAGAGGCTACGCAGATCGTCGTCAGCGCCAGATACGCCGCCCCGTACGCCGCGCCCGCGGCCATCGTGAGAAAATCGATCCTTGCTTTCCGGATACGGACCTTTCGCCGGAATATCGTATCGATCAACTCGTCGAGGTCGCCGAGGTCCGCGACCGTTTTTTCCAGCGCCGCCATCTCCTCCATGCCCGAGGCGCAGAGGTCCGCGACGCGGTCGCGTATGTGCGACGACAGCTCCTCGATCTGCTCGCGCACCTCGTCGGTTCGGTCGATATTCCTGAAAAGGCCCTTAAGATAGTATTCGATTGATTTCATGTCCGTTTCTTCCCTTCCGTCCCGAGAATCAGACCCATGATTTTCTGGACCTGTTTCCATTGGGCTATTGCCTGCGCGTACTGCGACCGACCCGTCTTGGTAATCGCGTAATACTTCCGCCTGCCGCCTTGGCTCTCGTCTCCCCAATACGAGGAGATGAGCTTGTCCCGCTCCAGCCGCCTGAACGCCGAGTACAGCGACGGCTCCTTCACCTCGTACGCCCCGCCCGTCCGCTCGGGCACTTCCTTGTACACCTCATACCCGTACCGGTCCCGCTCCGAGAGCAGGTGCAGGATAATCGTGTCGATGTGGTTGCGGATAATGTCCCGCTCGATTAATATGTCTTTCATACTACTATGTTCGGCATAGTAATGTGACGGGAATGGTTTGTCAAGTTGTTTTTTCAAGGTTTATCCAGAGGCAGAACGGGCCGTGATAGGCGAGGACGGGAAGGCCTGAGCCCCCGGCAAGAGAGCGAATCCGGGGCGGGGGCCCTCGTGTTCACCAGCTGCTCGACGAGCCGCCGCCGCCGGAACTGCCGCCGCCGAATGACGAGCTCCCGCCGGATGAGCCGCCGTGCGATCCGCCCGAGGATCCGCTCGAGCGGGTCAGCCGGGGGATCGACGTCGACTTGGTATAGGAATGCGCGCAGGCCAGGCACTCGAAAGAGAGCACGGCCTCGCCTGACATCACGTAGGTCGGCCGACGGGTCACCTCGCGTTTTTTTTGTCGGCTTGCCATGGCGCGGCAAGCAGGACAGGTGGAATACAGGGCGTAGCGGTTTCCCCGGAATTTTTCTACCGTAGACGCGCCGCACGCCGAGCACACGTGTACGTCGTAGTCTTCGGACTTCAGTTCCTCTTCCTTGATTTTTGTCGGCGCGAGATACGCGTCGTCTTCCGTTTCCGAAAGGCGTTTCATCTCGCCGCCGCACTCGGGGCATTCCCTCGGGGCCTCGCGCCATCGACGGATTATGCGAGAGCGCACGACGCCGCTCCAGCGCATGCCGATAAGCGAGCTGATCAACCCGAAGGCGGGCGGCGCGAGACCGAAGAGCGCGATTTCTTTCGGTTCAAGGAAGCCGCCGATGGCGAGGCCGACGGAGAAAAAAACGGCGCCGAAAGGAAAGAAGAACGCGGGCAGGCTAAAACCCTGCTTGCCGATTCCCTTGCCCTCGACGGAAAGTATGCTCGAGTAGGTTCGGTATTTCTTGCGCCCGCTCGCGAGAACGGCGCGGATTTCGTTCACGAACGAGACGGCCGCGCCCGCGAGAACGATAAAGCCGATCCCGCCGAAGAGGAGAAAGGGCAGGGCGTTCTCGCCGAAGTTCGAAAACCGTTCGCTCATCGTCGGATTTCCGTTCGTCTCAGCAGCTTGGAACGCGTCCTGAGACAGAAGCGCGTCCTGCGATAAAAGGTCCTCTGATGCGGCGGGGTCGCGGAGTATCCGGTCGATCTCCGTCACATAGTTGACGATTCCCTCTCCGTACCGGCCTTCCCGAAACGCGGGGATCACGATGGATTCCTGCAAGATCGAAATCGCGGCGTCGGTAAAGATTTCTTCCATACCGTAGCCGGTATGAGTCCTGAAATTCCGGTCCTCTATTGCGGCGACGATCAAAAGTCCGTTGTCCTTGTCGGCCTTGCCGATCTTCCAGGCGTCGAACAGGCTCTGGGATTCGGTAAAAATATCCTCCGCGAGGGAGGGTACGACGACCACGGCGATTTCGACCGAGGTGTCTTGCTCGATACGCACGATTAGCTCGTTGATGGTCGCTATTTCCCCGTCGGTCAGATACCCGCCGATCGAAGTAACATAGCCGGTACCGACCTCCGTCGGGTTGGGGATGTTCGAGGCCGTCCATCTTTCGCTTCCGTCATCAGCGTAAAGAGGGGAGACCGCGAGGCACAGGGAAAGCAGCAGCGTGAGACAAAAAGTGTTGCGCATCGGGTTCATCCTCAGTCGTGCGATTCGAGCGTCGTCCAGTCCATCGTCTCGCCGATGCGGGAGGCGAGGCTTTCGAGATCTTCGTCATCGTGGCGCGGGTCGAAATCGGCCGGCACGGGCACTTCCTTGCTATCGGCGCCGACTCCGGCATAGAGAACCGCGGAGTGATGGGTGGCTTGCGTTTCTTTCGCCGGCGCGCCATCAGTTGGGGCAATCTCGATCGCGCCGTTGCAGCAACAGAGATACGTTTGCGCGCCATCCTTCGCGACCCAGACGCATAAGCTCGTCCCGCGGACGCCCGCGACGAGGGACGGGGTGCGTACCTTGAGGTTTCCCCCGCTGACAGCGTCGATCTTGCGGAGCACCGCGGTGAGGGTTCCCCGTTCCACCGTCAGCGCCCGCGAAAGGGTCGCGATGTCGAGCGTCAGCAGCGTCAACTGGCCCATGCGGATCGCGTTTTTGTCGTTAAAGACGATCTCAGCAAGGCTGTCTTTCCCTGTCTCGAGAACGGCGTCCGGCGCGATTGCGTCCCCGACGGAGATCGGCCGTCCGTTCATGGTAACGGTTCCTTCGGCATACCCGAGAACGCACATAACGGAGGTATTCCGAACTGCGCTGATCGGTGCCGCGCCGTCGCCTTTGCGCGCGCATCCGGATACAAGGGCGATAATGACAACCAGTAAGGTAGCAGTATAACGGATTTGCATGGGGCTTCTCCTGTACTGCAAGTATGGAGCCTCGACGCGAATTCGTCAATTCGATCGATGCGCGAGAAAGCCTCGTCCTATCGGACAAAAGCGGTTTTTTTCGGTATACTTGCCGCTCTTGCGAAAGTACGAGGAGCGTCCCTTCATGATAAAGCTTTCCGGCATTCGCGTCGCATACGGCGATCGCGTCATTCTTGACAACGAGGATTTCCTTATTAGGGGCGGCGACCGCATCGGGCTCGTCGGGCCCAATGGGGCGGGGAAGACGACGCTTCTCCGCGTGATCTCAGGCGAAGAGCGTCCTGATCGGGGAGAGGCCTCCGTCGACCCCGGAACCGTCATCGGGTATTTTTCGCAAAGCGTCGGCGAGATGTCCGGAAGAAGCGCGCTCGAGGAGGTGCTCGCCGGGGCGGGAGCCGTGTGGGAGATAGGTCAAAAACTCGCCGGGCTCGAAGGCCGCATGGGAGATCCCTCGGCGAAACCCTTAAGCGACTCCGAGATGGACGCGTACGGCGAACTCCAGTCGGAGTTTTTGCGGCGAGACGGCTACAACCTCGAGTCGCGGGCGGAAACGGTGCTTACCGGCCTCGGTATCGCTCCCGCGCGTTTCGGCGAGAGCGTCGAGCGGTTTTCGGGCGGATGGAAGATGCGTATCGCGCTCGCGCGCATCCTGGTTCTCGAGCCTGACGTTCTTTTAATGGACGAGCCGACGAACCACCTTGACGTCGAGTCCATCGTGTGGCTCGAGCAATGGCTGAACGATTTCAAGGGCGACCTCGTGATGACGAGCCACGACCGGGACTTCATGACGCGCTTGTGCTCGCGCACGGTCGAGGTCGCGAACGGAAAGGTCACGCAGTACTCGGGCGACTACGATTTTTACTTGCGCGAGCGGGAGGTCAGGCGCGAGCAGCTGATCGCGACGTACAACCGGCAGCAGGCCCAGTTCGCGAAGGACGAGGAGTTCATCGCGAAGTTTTCCGCGCGGGCCTCCCACGCCTCCCTCGTCCAGTCGCGCATCAAGGCGCTCGAGAAAATCGAGCGCGTCGTCCTGCCGTCCGAACCCAAGGTCATGAGCGTTAAGTTCGCGCCCTGTCCCCGTTCCGGCGACCAGGTCGTCGTGATGAGCGATCTCTCCAAAGAGTGGCCCGCGCATGTTTCCGCCGGGAGCGCGCGGCATCCGGCGGGAGCTGCCGTAGCGGGAGGACATCCGGTATTCTCGGGTCTTTCCGGGATCATCTCGCGCGGGGACCGCGTCGCGCTCGCCGGCGTGAACGGAGCGGGCAAGTCGACGCTTCTGAAAGTGATTACCGGCGAAACGGACGCGACGGGCGGTTCGGTGACCGTCGGCGCGAGCGTGAAGCTCGGCTACTTCAGCCAGTATTCCTCGGATACCCTCGATCCCGACCGTACGATCTTCGAGGAGGTGTCGGAGCGAATTCCCCTCGCGCCGGTCGGCACGATCAAGGGCATACTCGGCGCCTTCCAGTTTTCGGGAGACGACGACGAAAAGAAAATCCACGTTCTTTCGGGCGGGGAAAAAAGCCGGGTCATGCTCGCGTGCATGCTCGCGGTTCCGGTAAATTTTCTCGTGCTCGACGAGCCGACCAATCACCTCGACATCCGGAGCCGCGAGGTTCTCCTGGAATCGCTCGCCGCCTTCGAGGGCACGATCATTATCGTGAGCCACGACCGCTACTTTCTCAGGCACCTCGCGACGCGCGTTTTCGAGATAGACCACGGAAAACTCAACGTATACGAGGGCGACTACAAGTATTACCTGGAGAAAACGGGGAGGTCGTAACCGCGCGGGATTTTTTCCGCGCTAGCCTGCGGTCGTTGACGATATCAGGAATATCGAGGTTTCGTCTTCCAGTATCCTGGAGATGTTGTCGGATTGACGCGTTACCTCCGTCACGGACTCCATTTCGCGCATCATCTCGGAAAGCGACCGCGAAATGTCGCGTACGATTTTCGCGGTCGTCCCGGCTATACGCTCCACGTTTTCGGTTGATACCTTGTTCTCTCCCGCGGCATCGCGCATGGAAGACGTGGCGAATTTCACCTGATTCGTTATTTCGTTCAGGCGCGCCAACGCTTCGTGGATTTGCGTGCCGCCCGTATGGAGCTCGGCCATTTTTCCCGCTATTTCATCGAACGAATCGGTGGTTTCGACCACTTCCTTGTCGATGCTTTTGAACGCCTCTTGCGTGCTCGCGCCGGCGTTGACCGCATCCTGAATGCTTATGCTGATTCCGCTCATGATTTTATTGATAAGGTTCGAATTACGCGAGGTAGCTTCGGCGAGTTTTTTTATCTCATTGGCGACTACGGCGAAACCCTTTCCTTCGGATCCCGCATGCGCCGCCTCTATCGCCGCGTTCATCGCGAGGAGATTCGTTCGATCCGCTATGTCCTGGATGATCGTCGCGGTCTTTTGTATTTCGGAGAGGTTGTCGTGCATTTTCGTGATATTCTTGTTGGTTTCATTGAACTTGGCGCCGCCCTCGCGCGAGACTTGCACCAAGCCGGCGAGAGCTGTTTTTTTCCGTTGCGTGATTTCCTTGACATTCGACACGGAGGCGATCATTTCCGTGATGGCCGTGCCGATTTCGTCTATCATCGATATCTGCCCGCTTTGCGTCGAGTCGAGGAGCGCAAGATGCTCTTCGACCGTATTCACGGCATTGCTGGTAGTCTTGACCGTTCCGTTCAGCTCCTCCATCTTGCCGGAAATGGAACGAACCGACTCGTTCATGTCGGACGTCGTATCGGACACTTTTTGAACGCTCGCAAGAAGCGTGTCTTTCAGGTCAAGATTCGTCTTGCTTGTTTCCTTGATCTTCTGCAGCGACTGGCTCAGCTTGTCGGTAAATTCGTTTACGTTCCTGCTGAGACGGCCCATTTCATCGTTACTCGTCACGTTGATCCTGTTTGAGAGGTTTCCTCCTTTCATGAATGAAATGCCGATGTCGATTTTCCTGATCCTTCTCGCGAGTACGCTCGCCGTGAACAGCGCGAATATGAGGGGAACCACAAAAACCGCCAGGAGGACGATCCCGGTAAAACCGCGCGCCTTCGCCTGATATTTGTTCGATTCCGCCAGGATGATTTCGTATTGTTCGTCTACCTGCTCAAGGGTGCTATTCATGTTTTCGTTGAGCGTCGTGATGGTGGAAACGAGAAAGGCCACTTCTTGCCGTAATTGCATGGTCGCTTCGTCGTTTCCGTTTGCCTTTTCTATGATAGTATACAGGGAATACGTCGCGTCCTTTCCGAGGACCGTTTGCGCCGTGTTTTTGACTCTGTCGATCCTCGACTCCAGGGTGCTTTGGCTCATTTTAAGCCGATCGGTCAGCGTAATTATGTTTTTTATCGAATCCGCCACCGAATCGTTAATCGCCGGCAGAAAGGTCAGCGATTGTATCCGGTTGATTTCCTTGTTCAGCTCGGACTGACGCGCAAGCACGAGCGCGACCTGCGCGTCAAAGGGTTCCGTGTCAAGCCGGTTTACTTGAGCTATGTAATTGATGAAGTCAATGCTTAACTCATCAAGTATTTTTTTTTCGCTTTCCATGTTCTGAACTGGCCCCATCATCAAGTTATTGATATAGAGGGAAGACGACCCCGCAAGAGAGGTAAAGAGTACTAAAAGTATTAATTTCACCTTTGTGGACATACTAGCCTCCATAAAGACGATGCATATTGCTAATACTTTTTATCAGGATGTTAGTATTGGATGTGATCGGTATGAATGAAGTCATACGGTAATACTATACCATGGGTTTGTCGCGAACGCAAGATTTGTAACGCGTCGATACAGTGCGTGTGCTCGTTAAACGCGGAGAAAGGTTGCGTCGATTGCCCGTGTCCCCGTCATCCCCGTCATCCCCGTCATCCCCGCAACACCGACGGGACCACCGAGACGACGAGGAGTGCGGCCATGGCCAGGTTGAAGACGCGGAGCCGGACGGGGTGTTCGAGGAAATTTTTGAGGAGGGTTCCGAAGACGGCCCAAGTCGAAACCGACGAGAAGGCGATAAAAAGATTGATGACGCCTCCCGCCGCGAGGCTCGTCCAGTAGGCGTCGGGGTCGGTGAAGGCGGTCACGAGGGTAATCGAGGCGACCCATGCCTTGACGTTTATCCACTGGAAGGCGACGGATCCGAAGAAGGTGATCGGTTTCGCCTCCTCGCCCGCTTTCGCGGAAGGGCCGATTCCGGTGGACGTGGCGATCTTCCAGGCGAGATAGAGGAGATACGCGAGCGA
>JAEWMY010000036.1 GCA_023393015.1 Spirochaetota bacterium | reverse complement strand
TCGGCCGGATGTCCCGTGTCCGTCGTGGGGGGAGGCTCGAACCTCCTCGTCGCCGATCGCGGGATTCGCGGCGCGGTGATTTCCACGAACGCTCTCGTCGGCGTTTCGCTCGACGATTCGGCCGAATTCGGCGATTCGCCCGGACGAGCCGCGGTCGTCGTACGGGCGGCCTCCGGCACGCCGATGGACGATCTCGTTTCCTGGTGCGCCGACCGCTCCCTTGCCGGGCTCGAACGGTTTTCCGCCTTGCCCGGTTCGGTCGGCGGCGCGGTCTTCATGAACGCGCGGTGTTACGAACGCGCGGTGTCGGACGCGTTTCGCGGGGCGGAATGCCTTGTTTTCGGGTCGCGAGGGTGTACACTGGAACGGCACGGCATGAATCCCGGCGAGTGGGACTACAAGAAGTCTCCTTTTCAGGGGCGGACGGGACCCGATCCGACGGTTCTCTCCGAAGGCTCGTCGATCGTCGTTTCCGCGTTTTTTTCCCTCTCCGCCGGGAACCGCGACGAACTGCGACGCGAGATGGAGAGGTGCGCAGCCGACCGCGAGGCCAAGGGCCATTTCCGTTTTCCGTCCGCGGGTAGCATGTTCAAAAACGACCGCGCGTTCGGCAAGCCCTCGGGGAAGATCATCGACGAGGCCGGATTACGCGGCTTTTCGGTCGGAAAGGCGCGCGTCGCACCCTGGCACGGCAATATTGTCGTCAATGAGGGCGGGGCTACTGCCGATGATGTCCGTATACTCGTGGAGGAAATACGCCGTCGCGTGCTCGAGGCGACGGGATTCGAGCTCGAAAGCGAGGTCGTATTCGCGGGGGATTGGCGGGCATAAACGACGTTCCGGGGGAACACGAATGAAAAAAGAGACGCTGTCGATCGTGATGTTTGTAATCGCCGCGTGCGCCGCGGGCGCGCAAGTCGTCGGGCGGGTGGAATACGTCGAGGGTTTCGTGGAGGTCGTCAGGAACGGCGAACGCGCGCGATCGGTCGACGCCGGATTTCCGATAGAAAACCTCGATTGCGTGAGAACCGGTGACGCGGGTTCCGCGACCGTTTCGTTTGACCGTTCTTCGGGCCTCGTCGGTTCCATCGTGATCGGACCGGGCGCGTCGGCCGTCATCAGGCGCGATCTCGTGTCGGGCGTTACCTCCAACGAGGTGCGTCTCATGGCCGGCGAGATCGGCCTCAAGGTTTCCCGCCTTTCTGGCAACGCCGCGAGCTTCCGGGTCAGGACGCCCTCCGCGGTCCTCGGCGTCCGGGGCACCGAATTCGTCGTGGCGACCTTCAACGGCTCCTCCCTGGCGGCTTGCGGCAAGGGAGAGGTACTCTGCTCGCCCTGGTCGTTCGCCTCGCCGGCGGCCGCTTCTTCCGCCGACGCCGTCAGCGTCGTGCCCGGACGCATGGCCGAACTGCTCGAGTCCGGCTCCGTCAAGACGGCCGATTTTCCCAAGGGAGACTTCGATGCCAACTGGAAGGACGTCAAGGGCCGCTGGAGGGCCTTCCAGGTCGACCTCATCACGGCCGACCCCGTTACCTTTATAAACAGGATCGCGTCCCAATGGGAAAACTCGAGCGGAAAGGCGCTCGAGGAGGCCGAAACGCTCAGGGGCAACAAGGTACTCAAGAAATGGTTCGCCTCCGCCAAGGCCGGTTCCGGGATCGGGTCGCGCGCCGAGTGGGTGAAGGAACGGCAATCGGTCATGAAGGACCTTATCGCCCTGAAGCCCGAGATGACGCTCGCGACGATCCACTGGTACCGCCTCCGGGAGCTTGTCCCGCTCGTGCCGGAAGCCGCCATGGGCAAAAAGCTCTCGAACGGGCAGACGGTCAAGGCCTTTATCGCGCGTTTTACGCGCGTTTCCGCCGAATTCGACTCGGCGCTCGCCCTCTTTGACGCGGCCGAGAAACAGTATATGCTCCGGAACGACGGACTTTCGCCGTTCGGGACTTTTAATTGACATTGTCAACGGTCAAATCTATACTGGATTAACGGGTGGTATCGATTGTTACAGCTAGCGTTTGTCAATTTCAGGAAAGGCTCCTATATACTCGTCGAAGGCAAGGCTGAATCCGACCGTTTTTACATCATTCAGGGCGGTAAGGTACAGATTACCAAGCATACCGAGGTAGTCGCCGAGGAGGGAGGAAACGTTCTCGGCCCCGGCGATTTTATCGGCGTCGTGTCCAGCATGTCCGGGCACAGCCAGATCGAAACCGCCGTCGCCATGACGGACGTAACCCTGATATCCGTCCGCCGCGACCAGTTCTCGGAGCTTATCGAGAAGAACACCCCCGTCGCGATGAAGATCATCTATTCGTTCACGAAGAAGATGCGCTACCTCGACGAGGCCCTCACGCGCATCACCCTCAAGAAGAACGTCGAAAGCGACATAACGCACCTGTTTTCCATCGGCGAATACTACGCGAAGCTTTCCAAATACACCCTCGCCCTCTACGCCTACTACCACTATCTCAAGAACGCCCCGAACGGCCCCTACGCTACGGTCGCTCGCGAGCGCTTCATGGCCCTCAAGTCCATGGGCGTCGCCGTGAACATCGCGACCCTCGAGCCGAAGTCGGGCGAGATGTCGCGGTCCTATACCGAAGAGTCAATTATCTTCTGCGAATGCCAGCCGGGCGCGGAGCTCTACATCATCCAGAAGGGTTCGGTCAAGATCACCAAGATCGTGGACAACAACGAGGTGCTTCTCGCCGTGCTCAAGGCGGGCGACATGTTCGGCGAGATGGCCCTGCTCGAGAACAAGCCGCGTTCCGCGAGCGCCATCGCCCTCGAGGGGACGCAGCTTCTCGCCGTCAACCGGCAGAACTTCAACCAGATGGTCGCGACCCAGCCGCAGCTCATCGCGCGCCTCACGACCACGCTCGCCGACCGCATCTGGCTCATGTACAAGCAGCTCGCCAATACCCTTATCAACGATCCCGTCGGCCGGATGTACGACATGCTCGTCATCCAGCTCGAAAAGTTGAAGGTTCCCCTCCAGGCGGCCAAGTCCTATACCTTCGACTTCGGGCCGACGGAGCTCGCGAACATGTGCGGCATCGTCAAGGAAGACGCGCACCGCGTCATCTCCGAGTTCATGCGGGAGCCGATCATCCGGCAAATCGACGAGAAGATCGGCGTGACCGACATGGTCGAGCTCAGCAAGCAGGGCGCCTACCGCAAGAAGCTCATGGACATCGAACGTTCCCGGAACGAAAACCGGTCATCCACGAACAGCACCGTCCTGTGGTGACGCGGGCGGCGTCCGGGGCCTGTCGCTCGGGTCGCGGCGAATACGTCGAAAGCGTCGAAAGCGCCGAACGCGGCCCGGGTTTCAAGTCGAGCGTCCTTTCTGCCGAAAATCAGCGTATGAACCATCGCCTTGTATTCGCGTTATCGATAGCGTTTCTCGCGGCGTTCGTCGTTCCCTCGTCGGCCGAAGGCCCCGAACCGGGGGCGGTAAACGAAGCCGCGAATGAAGCCGCGCGGCAGACGGCATCGTCGCGGTCCGATTCGGTAAAACCCGCCTCACTTCCCGATACCTACCGGTCAGTCGCCCTCGGGATGGACATGGAGACGGTAAAGGAAAAACTGGCCGCCGACGGGATGTTCGGGTATCGCGGGGACCGTGACGTCTCCCTCCTTCCGTTCGCGAACCGCTCGCTCATCGAGACGGTCGGTCCGTCGTTCATCAGGCGTTCCTGGTTCCAGTTTCTCGAAAACAAACTCTATGTGATGATCTTCAACCTCGATCCCGAGCGGGTCGATTACTATTCGGTGTATTCGTCGTTCGTCGCCAAATACGGAGAGCCGAAATCGATCGATCCGGCCCGCGCCGTCTGGTCCGACGACCGCGTTACCCTGAGCCTCGAGCGGCCGCTGACGGTAAAATACGTCGACGCGGCCGCCTTCAAGTCCCTGCTCGACGCGGATACGACCGACAAGGCGGCCTCGGACATACTGCGCGAGGAGTTTATCCGTGAGTTTTAGGGTGCCCGTGGCGGTTTGCTCCCTCGCGTTCATGTTCTGCCTCCTTTCCGCGTGTCCGGGAACCGGCTTTCGGAAAACGAACCTCGTTATAGAACGAACGGGGGGGGAGACGGTATCGATCGAGGTCGAGATCGCGGTATCGGAGAGCGAGCAAGCGCGCGGTTACATGGAGCGGACGAAGATCCCCGACGGCACTGGCATGCTTTTCGCGAACCGTTCCGACCGTCAGATGCGTTTCTGGATGAAAAACACCCCGCATCCGCTTTCGATAGCCTTTATCGACTCGAGCGGCGTCATTCGGGAGATACGCGACATGCGACCCTTCAGCCTCGAGACGATCGCGAGCGAGCGGTCCGTCAGGCACGCCCTCGAGGTGCCGCGGGGTTGGTTCGAGCGCGTCGGCGTACGCGCGGGAGACCGTCTTTCCGCGGACTCTCTCGCCGCCGTCAAAGAGGTACTCGAGGAGACAGCGGATTAATCGCCGCTTTCGGCCCGTTCCAGCATGTCCTTCGCGAGGACGTCGCGCGGGTCGATCTCCAGTACCGTCCGGAAAAAGCCCGCCGCTTCCGCCCTGTCGCCTTCCTTCAGCGCGACGATGCCGAGATTCGAGATGATCTTCGTGTTCTCGGGTTCCCTTTCGAGGGCCAACGTCAAAAAACGCCTGCTTTCCGCGAGTTCGCCGAGTTCCATGAGGCAGATCGAAAGTTCGTTGCAGATATCCGTGAAACCCGTACCGGATTCCTCGTCCCGCTCGCGGATGAGCTCGAGGGCCTGGATGAAGGCCGCTCGCGCGTCCTGCCAGCGACTCAGCCTGCGAAGCGCCCATCCGAGGAGAAACCACGCGTTCCACACGCGGGGGTTTTGCTCCATGAAGAGCCTGATCTGCTCGAGGGCCTGTTCTTCCTCGCCCATCGTGATGTAATCGTAAGCCGACTTGAAGAGGTCGTCGTCCAGGTCGCGCGACGCGATGCCGTCGACGATCTGGCGCGCCTTCGCCTTCCTGTCTTTCGAGCGCTCCGTTTCGTCGCTCTCTATCGACAGATAGCTCTCGAACGCCTCGCGCGCCTTTTTGTAGTTCTTTTGTTTTATATAGAAGTAACCCGCGTTGAAAAAAGCCTCGGGCAGCGGGGGCTCGGCGGTCATCGCGGCCTTGTACCAGCCGAAGGCCGCGGCGTCCGCCGCCTCTGCTTCCTCGTCGAGACCGGAGGAGCGGAAGGAGTTCGCGCGCTCGTCTTCCAGCAGGGCGAGGTTGAGCACGGTCGTCTTGTCCTCGGGATCGAGTCCGTGCAGGGCGAGGAAAATCTCCTCAGCGAGCTCGAAATCCCCGTTTTTCGTCTTGAGGATGGCCGTTTCCGTCATCTCCTCCCGGATCGTCGGGTGAATGGCGGTCAGAAGGCCGCGGTAGTACTCGATCTGGGAGTTTTCGCGGTCATAGGCGAGCACGGTAAGTATACCGGCGAGAATCATCTCGCGGGTGAGCCCTTCCGTCCTGAACTCCGCGTCGGGCGCGGTCAGCTGGACGGGCAGGGGGATCGCGGGATCGAACGAGGGAAAGGCGCCCGAAAGGTGATGCTCCTTCGGTATGGAGATGAATACGAGGGAATCAAGGGGATGCGACATGGATACCTCTGTTGGTCAGGTGATTTCTGGGATTTCCGCTTCTTGCGCGGGCGACGCGTCCGCGGCCGCCGCCGCGTCAGTGGCCGGTGCCTTGGCGGCGGCCGCCGCCTTTGTTTCGGCCGGCTTTTCGGTTTCCGCTCCGTCCTCCTGCGCCTCGCCCGTGCCGAGCTGGCTTTTGCGGATCTGGGACAGATAGTTGTTAATATGCAGCTTATAGGCCATGGGTACTTCGGCCTCGTGGTATTTGATCGCGAGCGCCACGAGATCCTTCCTGTTTTCCACGTCTTCCGTCCTGACGACGGTTCCCTTGATGCCGATAGCCTGGCGCGGGTCGTCCATGTCGACGCGGAGCACGATCTCCTTGTTGAGGACGAACTGAGCGATACCGACCATGATGACCTTCGCGCCCGAAAACGACAGGTCGCGGAGGATGCACCGGCGGGGTATTCCCTGGATGAAGACTATCGTTTCCTTCTGGAGGATGCCCAACTTCCTCATCGAGTCGGGATTGATGATGATCCGTTCCTCGCGCCTCTTGGTGGAGTTGATGTTCGCCTCGAGGAGCTGTCCGAGTCGCTCGATGAGATCGTCCGGAGCCCGTTGCGTGTAGGAAAGGGAGATGATGACGAGATCGGGAGAGCCCGCGTACTGGTTTACGCCGAGTACCTTCGAGGCCACGAAAAAGGAGACGGGTTCGTTTTTTTCCGGGTCCATAAAGGAAAACCGAAGGCTTACCGAGGTGTTTCCCTGCTGAATCTTGTCGTATACGCCGCTTTTGACGCCCGCGATGATCTTGGCCCCCACGAAGGACGTCGAGTTGATGACGCAGGGCCATTGACCGCCGAGCGCCTTGACGTAGACCTGTTGGGGAATGAGACCCGTCGCCTTGATGACTTCCTTCGTAAAGGTAACGTCAATGGTGCTGTAGAGTTCGTAATAGCGGGCCAATTGCTGGCTGGTG
This sequence comes from Spirochaetota bacterium, assembly GCA_023393015.1. Lineage (GTDB taxonomy): Bacteria > Spirochaetota > Spirochaetia > Treponematales > Treponemataceae > Teretinema. Next base: position 10,907 of record JAEWMY010000036.1, on the reverse strand, counting down.
GCGTATCCCATATCCCTTTCATAATAGATGCCCTTCCTGAAAAGGTCAACTCGAGCCCTTTTGGCTCCCCGAACGCAAACGGGCAAAAAAAAACCGGTCCATCGGACCGGTCGTGCCGTTTAGTATCCCTTGACGTCCCGAACCTTGCGGGTCTTCTTCATGAGCTTGCGGCGGAGGGCCTTGTTCTTCCGGTTAAGGATGGTGGAAGGCTTCTCGAAATACTCGCGCTTCTTCCATTCGCGGATAATTCCCTCTTTTTCGACCATGCGCTTGAAACGCTTGATCGCTTTTTCGAGGTTTTCGGAATCGTCGACGACGATATGAGCCATAGGTAAATCACCCCCTTTCGGTCCGACCGTCAGTATTCCGGAATACTACAATAAAAACGGGGCCTCGGTCAACCGTGCTTAAAAGAGCAGGCGCCCCACGAACCAGTCCGGGGATACCGCCTCCCCGTTGACCCGGAACTCCCAATGGAGATGCGGCCCGGTTGAAAGCCCCGTAGATCCCGATTTTCCGATAAGCGTGCCGGTCCTGACGACCTCACCCTCGGCGCAGGAAAGGGAATCGAGATGATAGTAGAGACTGTAAACCCCGGGCAGGTGTTCGAGGACGACCGTCCAGCCCGTCGTTATACGGTATTTCGCGAGGAGTACCGTTCCGTCACCCGTCGCGAAAACCGGGCTTCCCGCCGGAACGCCGAAGTCGATGCCGAGATGCGTCGTCCGTTCGGTCGTGCCGTTCGAGTACGCGTACACCCTCCGTTCCCCGTACCGGGACGTTCGCCGGGTGGACTGGAGCGGCGGAGCGAAGGGTCCCGGGAACCGGAGCGAACTCGCGTTCCTGCGGAGGAGTATGCCGGTAAGCTCCTCGATTTGTGCCATCCGCTCGGGACTTGCGTCCTTCTTGATCGCGGTATTCGCCGCGTCGAGCCGTACCGTCTCGCTCGGGAATTCGCGGGTTTCGACCGCGCAGGGGGTATCCGAAAGGATCGACTCTCCGTCAGTCGCGACGGAGGCGACGATGAGTCGGTAGTTTCCCGGCGCGAGCGCGGGAGAAAGCGCGAGCAGGGCGACTTCCTTCGGCGTCTCCCCCGCGGTAAAAGCGGCCGCCCGCGCCCGCGTGACGCCGGATTCGTCTCGAAGCGAAACCTCGACGCGGATCTCGCCGGTATCGTCCGCGCGGGGCGTCTCGAGCGAGCGCTCGACGATCACTATGGCGCAGTCGCCGGGCAGGACCGCGTGCGGCGCGAGCACGGAAAAGCTCGAAGTAGCGGCGGTCGGCGGGACGTCGTCCTTGCCGCGCGCGAACGCCGGAAGGACGCCGACGAGGCAGGCGAGAGCGACGGCGGCGAGGGTGACGCGCGTCACGGTACCCGTCACGGTGCCCGTCACGGCGTGCGTCACGGCGTGCGTCATGTCGCGGGTCATGTCGCGGGTCATGTCGCGGGTCACGGCGTCGCCATCCTGGCGTCTTGCAGGATCATCTGCGGCGTCTCGGCGCCGTTGAAGGTGTTGCGCGAAACCTGGAAGACCGCGTCGACGGAATCTCCGACCGCGAAGTCCCGGTTAAGCCGCTCGGCGGCTTGCCAGAAAACGGCGGGCCACTTGAACTTTCCGCAGTCGAAGGTGAGCTTGAGATGCTGTTTCTCCGTCTTTCCCATGATGTCGGCCGCGATGATCTTGAGCCGTTTCGCCAGGAACACGAGTTGGTCGTTACCCTCGCCGTAGGGCTCGAATCGTTCCGTGAGCGAAAGGAGTTCGGGCGTCAGATAGTCGTGGGGCAGTTCCGCGTCCACGGCGATCTCCTCGCCGTCGCCGTTCTCGGGGAAGACGATGTCGCGGGCGACTCTCTCGAGCCTCGAGAGAAGGCTGTCGAGGGAGGAGCGGGGGAGGCTGAATCCGGCCGCGAAGGCGTGCCCGCCGTGGTCGATAAAGAGATCCGCGCAGGGACTGAGTATTCCCTCGAGGTTGAAGCCGCGCGCCGAGCGGACCGAGCCGACCGCCGTCCCGTCGTCGAGGAAGCAGATGACGACGGCGGGGACCTTGAAGCAGTTCGACAGCCGGTTCGCCATGATCCCGGTGACGCCCCGATGAACGTCCGGGCTCGCCGCGACGACGAGTCTGTCGTGGTACCGCGCGAGGCTTTCCCTCGCGATCGGCTCGACCGCGGCCCATGAGTCGTTCCCGAGCTGCTTCCGGTCGCCGTTGAGCTTCACGACCTCCTCGGACAGGGCGTTGCGTTCCGTCTGGTCGGCCGACAAGAGGAGCCGTACCGCGAGCGAGGGCGTTCCCATCCGTCCCGTCGCGTTGATCGCCGGGGAAATCTGCCAGGCAAGGTCTCCCGTGCCGATCTTCTTTCCCGTGAGTCCCTGCCGCGCGAGCAATTCCGCGAGACCCGACCTCGGCCGTTCGTTGATCGCGGCGAGACCGCGTCTGACGAGGATGCGGTTCTCGTTTTCCAGCGGCATGAGGTCCGCGAGGGTTCCGAGCGCGACGAGTTGGAGCTCGTCAAGCTCGCGCTTTCCGTAGAGGCCGTTTTTGCGTTGAAGGAAGGTGATGAATATGTTGAAGAATCCCTCCAGTTCGCCAATGGGAGCGTCGCGGTATCTTCCGATCCGGGAGAGGTCCTTGAGGCGGAGGAGGCTTAATCCCCGCACTTGCGGTATCTCGCGCGCGACCTCCGGGGCCATGTCGAGGACGTTGAATTCGACGCCCTTGCCGAAGGCGCGCTCGAGCATCTTCTTCTGGACTGGCGCGTCCCACACGAACAACTGCTGTCCCTCCAGGAATGGCAAGAGGCGCGTTTGCGTGATGGAAACCATGCCGGGAACGATCGTCTCGCTGATACGGTCGACCTCGGCCATGTTGACGACCTTGATCGCCTCCACGACGAAGGACTCGTTCGCGGGACGCACGTTGAGGAGACACACCTGCTGCTTGTAGACGTCGAGCAGGGCGAACCGGAGCGCCGAGACGAACTTCCAGGCTACCGCGCAACCGGCGAGATCGCGGAAGGGGTATCCCTGTTCCGGCAGTTTGGGATCGATGACGGCGACCGCGGCGGGCAGCGTCTCCTGGGGGTTGTGGTGGTCGAGGACGATCACGTCGACGCCGAGCTCGGCCGCCCGCGCGATCTCCCGGACGCACGAGATGCCGCAGTCCACGGTGACGATGAGCGTTCCTCCCGCCTCCGCGTGCGCCTCGACGGCCTCGACCGTAAGCCCGTACGGGTCGTTTCCCTCGGGCACGCGCCAGCTTACGTCGACTCCGAGGGCGGCAAGCGCCTCCACGACGAGCGTCGTGCTCGTGATGCCGTCGACGTCGCGGTCGCCGAACACGAGCACCTTCTCGCCTTCGTCCCTCGCGTCGAGCGCGCGGTCGACAGCGTCCTCCATGTCGCGGAACAGGAAGGGATTGTGCAGGTAGCGGAGGTCGTCCTCGAGGTAAAAGAGTATGTCGCGTCCCTCGATGACGCCCCGGCGCGCGAGAACGGACGCCGTAAGCGCGTCGCAGCCGTATCGATCGGCGATTTCCCGCACGATCTCCTTCGAGATTTCCTTCTTGTTCCAGATCATAACGCGGTGATTTCCTTCAGGATGATGTTCTCGGGATTCGCGCGCGGACCGTCAGTCGCGTTCCCGTCCGAGATAGTCGTCGCCTGACCGAGGAGGTCAAGCGCGCTCCCGAGCGAGGCGTCGTCTTTCCCGAATACTTCCATGATAATATCGCCCTTTTTCACGGTATCGCCCGGGTGTTTCGCGAGAATCATCCCGGCCTCCGGGCACACGCCTTCGTCGGTCCGGTTCCGGCCCACGCCGAGATAGACTCCGGCGATGCCTACCTTGAAGGCGTCGACAGAGGAGATAACGCCGTCGCGGGACGCCCGGAATTCGGCGCGGTGCGGACTCCGTCTCTTTCCGCGGTCGGCGAGGAGTTTTTTGACGTCTCCGCCCTGGAGCTCCACGTTTTTCAGGAAGAGCTCCATCGCGCGTCCCGAGGAAACGGCCGACTCGCAGAGCTTTCTGCCCCCGTCGACGTCGCGCGCCTTGCCGGCGAGTACGGCCATCCACGCGCCGAACGCCATCGTAAGTTCCGTCACGTCCCGGGGACCCGAGCCCTCGAGCACGTCCATCGATTCCTCGATCTCGAGGAAATTACCGACCGTGTCGCCGAGCGGCTCGTCCATGCGCGTGATGAGCGCGACGACCTTCTTTCCCATCGCCTTTCCGGTACCCGCGAGACTCCGCGCGAGCCGTTCCGCGTCCTCGCGCGTTTTCATGAAGGCGCCCGAACCGCACTTGACGTCGAAAACGAGCGAGTCCGCTCCTTCCGCGACCTTCTTCGAGAGGATGCTCGCCGTGATGAGGGGAACCGACTCGACCGTGCCCGTCACGTCGCGGAGGGCGTAGAGGAGACGGTCGGCGGGGACGATCTCCTTCGTCTGCCCCGTCATGGCGAAACCGCATTCGGCGATGATGTCGCGGAACTCGCCGACGGCGAGGGCGGTGCGGTATCCGGTGATCGACTCGAGTTTGTCGAGCGTACCGCCGGTATGCCCGAGGGCGCGGCCGCTCATCATCGGCACGCGCGCTCCCGTCGCGGCGACGATCGGGGCCAGGGGAAGGGATATCTTGTCGCCGACGCCTCCCGTCGAGTGTTTGTCGACGAAGGGTCCGGCGATGCCGGAAAGGTCGATGACGCTTCCAGATTTCAGCATGACGTCGGTGAGTATTCCCGTTTCGGCGAAGCTCATCCCGTTGAAGAACACCGACATGAGCCAGGCGGAGACCTGGTAGTCGGGAATCTCGCCCCGCACGTAGCCGCCTACGAGGAATTCGATCTCCTCGCGGGAGAGCTCCTCTCCGGCGGGTTTGTCCGGGCCGCCCCGTTTTTTCATGACGATGTCTACCGCGCGCATGGTCGTCTCCTTGAGGTATCGGGGATCCTAGAGTATTCCGTCCCCGGATTCGATCGTTTTCAGTCGTCCGTCCACCATTCTCGCGAGCAGGAAGAAGAGGAAATCCCGCAGTTCCGCGCGCGTCCCCGAGTCGGGCGCGAGCGCGCGCGATTCCGAGGGTTTGAGCGACAGGACCGATTCGAGGTAGCGGAGCGCGGCGCCGGAAAGCGAGAAGGCGCGCTCGTCCTCGCGCGAACACGCGTCGCACGCGAGCGACTCCTCGTAAGGCAGGTAACAGGATACCTCATTTTCGCCGTTTGCGCCACCGAGCGGACGCCCGCATCTGGAACATTGGGACAAATCGGGCGATACTCCCGCCTCGGCGAGCGTTCGCCACAGATACCGGAGGAGGGCGAGTCGGCACGCGTCCTCGTCGGACACGGCGATGCCGTCGAGAAAACCGTTCACGAGCCGCCAGTCAGCGGTTCCCTGCGCGCGCGTGACGACTTCCGTGCACAGGGACGCGCACCAGGAGCGCACGAGGTTTTCGCGCAGGCCCTGGCGGAAGGAGACGACGTCGAAGTCCGTTATCTTGACGCTTTTCCTGACCGGATCGCTGTAGAGCCAGGCCGTGCCGGTATGCCAAGGGGAGACGAGCGACTTGAGCTTGCTTTTCGCGCCGCCGAAAACCGCGGCGCGGACAATCCCGTGGGAGGGAGTCAGGAGGGCGGCCTCGCGGTGTCCCTCGCCGAAACCGGAAAGCGAGAGAACGAGCGCCTCGGTTGTCCATGATCGTTGGGACATTGGCACATAATGGGCGATGGGGCCGCCGTTGTCAATAATCCTTGACAGCGCGCGGATAACCGTAGTTATGTATAGGACGGAGGACTTCATGAAACCGATTACGACCGTACCGCAACTGTTCAGGGCGAGGGTAGAGTCCCATCCCGACACGCTGGCGCAGGCCTGGCGCCAGGGCGACGGCACGTACGCGCGCCGCACCTACCGCGAACTGTACGGGGACGTCCTTGATTTCGCCGCGGCCCTCCGGTCGATCGGCGTGCGCCGCGGCGGGCACGTCGGCCTCATATCCGACAATCGCCGCGAGTGGCTCGTGACGGACCTCGCCTGCCAAGCGCTCGGCGCGGCGGACGTTCCCCGCGGATGCGACTCGATGGAGCGCGAGATCGCCTTCATCCTCTCGACGACCTCGTGCGAGCTCGTCTTCGTGGAGACGAAGGCCCAGCTCGCCAAGATACTCTCCTCGCGCGACTCGCTTCCCGACCTGAAAACCGCGTGCATGTTCAACGAGCCCGGCGACGAGGAGCGCGCGGCCGCGTCGTCGAAAGGCCTCGAGCTCCTGTCCTTCTCTTCCCTGCTCGAACGGGGTCGCGCGGAGCGCCGCGGCGACGCCTCGGCGATAGAGGCCGAAATCGATCGAGGTACGCTCGACGACGTCGCGACGATCATCTTCACGTCGGGGACGACGGGCGAGCCGAAGGGCGTGGTACTGACGCAGTCGAACTACGTCTGGCAGCTCGAACGCACTCCCGCCGTATTCTACGGAGAGCCGGGCGACGTGTGGCTCACCGTCCTTCCGGTGTGGCATAGTTTCGAGCGGCTCATGCAGTACATCATCCTCGAGCGATCGAGCGCCATGGTATATTCGAAGCCCGTCGCCGCCGTCATGCTTCCCGACATAGCGGCGATGCGCCCGCAGGTTATTCCCGGCGTCCCGCGCCTGTGGGAAGCGCTCGCCGCGGGGATATTCCGGACGATCAAGAAGGAAGGCGGCGCGAAGAAGGCCCTGTTCATGTTTTTCCTCAACGTCGGAAAGGCGCATTGCCGCGCGGGAGACCTCGTATTCGGCCGCGTCGCCCGCTTCAAGTGGCGCAGTCGCTTGCTCGATTCGATAATCGGCCTCGTTCCCTGGCTCCTCCTGTCCGTCCCGCGCGCCCTCGGCGACCTCCTCGTGTTCAGCAAGGTGCGCGCGAAGCTGGGCGGCCGGATCCGCGCGTGCATCTCCGGCGGCGGCGCCCTGCAACCGGACGTCGACGCCTTCTACCGCGCGGCCGGGATCAAGATGATCGAAGGCTACGGCATAACAGAGACCGCGCCGCTTCTTTCCCTTCGGGATCAATGGAAGCCGCGTCCCGGATGCGTCGGCCGCATATTGACCGACACCGAGTGCAGAATCGTCGACACCGAAGAGCTCGCCCTCGCCGTGGACGGGGCCGTCGACGGGGTGTGGCGCGTGCCGCCCGCCCTGCCGCGCGGCAAGATCGGCGTCATATGCGTGCGCGGCGGCCAGGTGATGCGCGGTTATTACAAGCGCGACGACCTGACGCGCAAGGCCATCGACGCGGACGGGTGGTTCAACACCGGCGACCTCGGCGTCCTCTCGATCGACGGCGAGATCAAGATAACCGGCCGCGCGAAGGACACGATAGTCCTTCTCGGTGGGGAGAATATCGAACCCGCCCCCATCGAGAGCGCGATCAAGTCGTTCGAGTATGTCGAGTCGGTCGTCGTGCTCGGTCAGGACAAGAAATACCTCGCGTGCCTCATCGTTCCTTCCAGGGACGCGGTTCTCGCCTACGCCGAGGAGAACGACATACCGCGGGACGACTGGGACGCTCTACTCGACCATCCCGAGATCCTGCAGCTTTTCCGTACCGGAATCGACGAGCGCGTAAATCACCAGCACGGATTCCGTCCCTTCGAGTTCATATTCCGGTTCACGCTGCTTCGAGAGTCCTTCCAGGTCGGCAAGGAGCTTTCCGGCAAGCAGGAGATCATGCGTCATCGCGTAAACGAAGTCTACTCCGCCGAGATCGCGGATCTGTTCCGGGATTGACGTTGTCGGTTCCGTTTCGGTCGGAAGGAAGGGTTTCGTGGTATTGCTGATCTCGTGCCTCGCTTGCGGCGCGTGCGCCTTCGCCTCCGCGGTGGTCCTGCAGTTTCGGTTCGCCGGCTGGCGGCTTCTTTGCGGGCTCACGTTCGTGCCGGAGGAAAGGCGCGCCCCGATCGACGCGCGGAGGCTTTCGCGAAACCTGAGCGTCGTCATGTACGTCGTGGCCGCGGCACTCTTCGCGGGGGCCTTCGCCCTGCACGTCCGGCGCGTCACGCCCCTCATGCTGTCTCGCGGCATGCTGGCGGTCCTGCTCGCGGCCCTCGATATTTCCTGGGTCCTTTTCCGCTCGTGCGACGGAAACGAGTATCCTCGCGCGTCACGCGCCCGCTCGGCGAGAATCCTCGTCCTCGGCAACGCCTTGTTCCTTGTCGCGTTGCTCTTCCTTTCGTCCTGTTCGGCCGCCGGCGCGGAACTCTCGGTGAATCCGCGCGTACTCTTCGCGCCGCCGGGAGACGGCGCGCCGTACGCGACCCCGGTAATCAGGCTCGCGCCCGTGGACGGAAGCTACGTAGTCGACGTTACCCTCGAGGGCCTCGCCGGTCACTCGGTGTACCTCGTCAAGGAAAACCTGTCCGGCGGCACCGTGCACGCCCTCGCGACCGGATCGGTCGCGAATTATTCCCGAAACGGCATTCCGTTCCGCGTCGCGAACGAGACTCCGTCGACTGCCGAGACGCCCGCCCGTTCCGGGCGGTCCGCAGCCCCGCGCGCCGGGGGCGTCCTGCGGCGCGAACACGAGCGCGCCCGACGGTTTTCGGCTTCCTCCCCTCCCGATGACGCTCGCGCGATCGCGCGTTCCGCGACCGCGACCGCGACCGCGGCCGCGACCGCGAACGCGACCGCGAACGCGACCGCGAACGACGACGGCTCCCGCGCGTCGTCGCGCGCCGCCATCGGCGGGACACGATCCTTTTGGGTCGAAAACAAGTCCGGAGCTTTCGTGCGAATCGGCGCTACCCTTCGCGCGCAGGGAGCGTCGTGCGACGTCTGGGTTGCGGACGCGAACTACCTGGCGTCCAGCTCCTCCTCCGTCGACAACAGGCTCTCCAACGCGCAGATACAGGGTCTCGCCGAATCCTTCGAGGAGATAAAACCGCGGATGAACGCACTCTTCGGCTATGAGCGCGGGGGAGATCCCGGCGGCGACGGCGGGATCGACGGGGACGCCCGCGTCACACTCCTCGTGTATGATATCGAATTCGACTACGTTCCCGCGCAGTCCTCGGGCGTACTCGGCTACTTTTGGGGTAAGGACCTGTACGGCGACGGGACCTTCGGAACAATCCGCTCCAACGAGGCCGAACTGCTGTACTTCGACGCGTACTTCGCCGACGCGTACGCGGACTACGCCAGGACGACGATCATCCATGAGTATCAGCATATGATCCACTACAGCCGATTCGCCTTGCCGGTAGCGGCGGGCGGCAAGAACCTCACGGTACCGACCTGGTACAACGAGATGCTTTCGATGCTCGCGGAGGATCTCGTGTTTCCCCTGATGACGCACGACAACGCGGCCGAAGCGACTTCAACGTACCCGCGGAACTCGCGCATTCCCTACTTCCTCGCCAACACCGGGTACTTCTCCCTGGTCGGCCTCACGGATTGGGAGTATTCGGACGACGCTCTCTACGCCTCCTACGGGAGCGCCTACGCCTTCGGCGCCTATCTCGCGCGGGATTGGGGAGGCGTCGAACTCGTTTCGCGCTTGATGAACGGCGACTCGACCGGGACTCACGCGATAGCGACGGCACTGTACGAACTCAATACCGAAAACGGGACGTCCTTCTCACGGCCGGCGAACTCGGGCGATCTCGCGAATTTCCGCGAGGCCGTCAGGAGATACGGCGAGGCCTACGTCTTCAGCGGGGCAAGCCGGCCGGCCGGCCTCGTCTCCTTCTCGAACGAAAGCCCGTAATCGACGGTCGAAGTCGGGGGTATTATCCACGACTACGACGTCGCGGGCTTCGACATCTGGACAACGCCGAACTGGGTCAAGCACGATTCGAACCCCTCGCTGCCGTACGCCCTGAAAGGCCCCTTCGTGTGGGTGTTCGAGAACTATCCGCTCCGTCCGTACTCCGTCGACCTTCAGTCCTGCGAGGACTGGCTCTACGTCTCAGGCGACCTTGTCGTGACGGTGAACCTTCCGCCCCCCGGCTCCGGCGTCGAGCTCTATCTGATGGTGCGTTGACGGATCCGAGAATCACGCGCCGATCATTGTCAACCGGTCGGATGTCGTGCTACCCTGATACAATGAGACCACGACGCGCGAACCGCGTACGCAGCAGTATTTTTCCGCGAACGACGGTTGTCGCGCCTCTCGTCGCGCTCGTTATCGCGACCGTCGCGCTCGCCGGCGCATCGGCGCAGACTAACGCCCCGTCCGGCGGCGTCACGGCGGACGTAAGCATCGCGGACGGCAGCGCGACAGACTCTCCGGTAATGACCGGCCGAACGCTCGTCGGGACATGGGAGGGCGCGGACCGCTTCGTCGAGTTCACGAAAGACGGCCGCATGCGAATCGTCCTGAAGCCGTATTACGGATTCGTGTATCAGGACACCGGCTACGTGCCCTGCGACGTCGAGTATCCCGCGGGTATCGACGGGCGTTGTATCGTCACGCCCCGCTACCCGCGCGAGCGCGGCCTCGCGCCGCTGCCGGTATTCGTTTCCGGCGAATCGCTCTATCTTTCGTTTTTGGCCCGCGAGGGGTCATTCGCCGAAACGGCCGAAACCGCGGACGCAGCTGAAACCGCCGACACTGCCGACACTGCCGACACTGCGGACACTGCGGACCCGGCAGACCCGGCAGACCCGGCAGACCCCGTGCCTCTCGTAGACGCGGCGGACACGTCATCCTCGCCGACCGACGGACTGTGGCTCGCCGAGGGGGCGGCCGTCCCGATACTGCTCTACAAGAGCGACCCTGTCGACGAGATCTACGCGTGGGCTTTTCGTGGGTCTTCGTACTGGAAGATCCGTTACTGGAAAACCGACGCGCGCTTCCGCGACAAGAATGCCTCGTACGCGGTGCCCGGCGGTCCCGACCTTTCCGTGCCGAAATTCCTCACGATGGGCGGGGAGCTCTACA
>JAEWMY010000035.1 GCA_023393015.1 Spirochaetota bacterium | reverse complement strand
GTTTCTTCGCGACGGCCTTCTTGGCGACCGGCTTCTTCGCGACGGCCTTCTTGGCGGCCGGCTTCTTCGCGACAGCCTTCTTGGCGGGCGGGTTCTTCGCGACGGCCTTCTTGGCGGCGGGCTTCTTCGCGACGGCCTTCTTCGCTGCCGGCTTCTTCGCTACCGCTTTCGCGGCGGCGGGTTTTTTCGCTACCGTTTTTTTCGCGGCCGCTTTCTTTGCGACGTCCTTCTTTGCGGCGGGCTTTTTGGCCGGCGCCTTTTTAGAGGGAGACTTCGTTGCGGAAGTGCTGGATACTGTTTTCATCTGTCATCTCCTATGCTGGATGATACTTCGCGTAGTATAAGCCCGCTCTCGATACTGGTCAACTGTAAAAAAAAGTTGTACGCTTCGCGCGATTGAATCACGTAACGACGGAGCGTGCTTATGTTTGCGAAACGTTTTTTCTCGCTCGATCCCTACGTTCCCGGAGAGCAACCGAAGGACCGACCGTACGTCAAGCTCAACGCGAACGAGAATCCGTATCCGCCGTCGCCCGCCGTGCGCGAGGCGATCGCTTCCTTCGACGCGGAAGAGCTGAGACTCTATCCCGATCCCGACGCCAACGAGTTGCGCGACGCGCTCGCCGGGATGCTCGGCGGCGGAGTGACCCGCGACATGCTCTTCGTCGGCAACGGTTCCGACGAGATACTCTCGTTCGTGTTCTTCGCGCTCTTTGATTCGGCGCGTCCGCTCTTCTTTCCGGAGCATACCTACAGTTTTTATCCCGTATACGCGGGGTATTACGGGATTCCCGTGCGCAAGGTTCCGCTCGCTCCGGATTTCTCGATCGATTTCGATCGCTTTCTCGAAGGCGAGAGCTCCGGTATCATCTTCCCGAACCCGAACGCGCCGACGGGAATATACGAGGAGCCGTCGAGCGTCCGTTCGCTGCTCGCCCGCTATCCCGCCGATCGGGCCGTCGTCGTGGACGAGGCGTACGTCGATTTCGGCGGAGAATCGGTCATTCCCCTGCTGGCGGAATTCCCGAATCTCGTCATCGTGCGGACGTTCTCGAAGGGTTTTTGCTTCGCGGGCGCACGACTCGGGTACGTCATAGCGAATCCGCCGGTAATTAAGGCGCTATTCACCACGAAAAACTCGTTCAATCACTTTCCCGTCGACGCGCTCACGCAAAAAATCGGCGTTGCCTCGTGCCGCGACCGGGATTATTATAGGGGTATCAACGCCGAGATATGCCGTACGCGCGACCGTTTCGCCCGCGGCCTCGCCGGGGCCGGGTGGCAGGTGCTTCCGTCGCGGGCGAATTTCGTCTTCGCCCGCCTGCCGGGCGTTTCGGGAAGGGACGCGTACGAGGCGATCAAGCGGAAAGGCTTTCTCGTCCGTCACTTCGACAAGGACGGGATCGGGGATTTCGTGCGGATCTCGATCGGAACGGCGGACCAGATGGACGCCCTGCTCGGGATCATGAAAGGAGACCTTGCGAAATGAGGATACTCGTCGTATCGGACGCGCACGGAGAGAGCGAGGCTCTCGACCGGTTGGCGCTGAAGGAGCCGTCTCCCGATTTTACGATTTTCGGCGGCGATTTCGCCGCGATCGGGCGGCCAGAGACGGGGAAACCCGTGCTCGAGCGGCTTTCGTTTCATTATGACAGGCTTTTCGCGGTGACCGGCAACGCCGACGGGCCGGAATTCCGCGAGACTCTCGAGGACTACGACGTTTGCGTCGAGGGTTCGCTCGTGTGTTACGAGGGGTTGATGATCGCGGGTTCCGGCGGGGCCTCCGTGTTCATGCGGGATACGCCCAACGAGCGGCCGGACGAGGACCTCGTCGGCGACCTCCGTCTGGCCGAGGCCGCGAGCCCCGGCAACGGAGAACTGTGGGACAATCTCGTGGTTATCGCGCACAATCCCCCGAAAGACGCGAAGGTGGACCTCATTACCGCCGGCATTCACGTCGGCTCCCCGCTCATTCGCGCCTTCGCGGAGGCCCATAAGCCCCTGTTGCTCGTCTCGGGCCACATTCACGAGGCCTTCGGCGTCGACACGATCGGGCCGACGACCCTCGTGAATCCCGGTTCGATCGCTGAGGGCCGCTATGCCGTCGTCGAGATCGAGGGAGGGAAGGGGAGTCCCTACCGCGTAGCCTCGGTGGCCCTGGAGACGCTGTAGCCTACGTAATCGCCGAATCGCCGAATCGCCGAATCGCGTCGACTCAGCGGTCCGTGCCGTAGTTCCGCTCGATTGCCGTGATGAGCCCGAAGAGGGTCTCGTTCACCGGAACGGGGATGCCGTGCCGCGCGCCCAGCTCCCGCACCTTTCCCGCGAAGAGTTCCACCTCCGTCTTGCGTCCCGCCTGCACGTCCTGGCACATAGAGGTCTTGCCTCCGTCGCCGAGGGTGTCGAGCGTGCGGTACACGCTGTCCCTGTCGTCGGCCGTGAGCTCGACGCCTTCCGCGCGCGCGATCTCCGCGACCTCGCGCATCGCCGCGTCGACAACGGAAACCGCGCCCTCGTCCCTCGTGCCGGTTTTCAGTATGCGGTAGGGTTGCCGCAAGACGGCGGTTACCTGGTTGATTCCGACGTTCATCATGAACTTGTACCACAGGCGGTTCAGCATGTTATCGGGCACGACGTACGAGACGCCCGTCCTGTCGAAGAAGTCGGCTATGGCGCGCACCCGCTCCGACCGGGGCTCGGAGTTGACGGCGTCGCCGAAGAATATCGTGCCCGTTTTAGAGAATTCGGTGACGTTTCCCGAGTGCCAGGCGTCCGTTCCCACGATCATCGCGTACGGAATACGCCGCTCGCCGAAGGCCGCGCCGAGTTCCGCCTCGCTCGATATCCCGTTGAGGAGCGAGAGAATGAGGGTTTCGCCGCCGACGTGCGAGCGCAGGTCGTCGATAACGGCCGCGAGATGATGGCCCTTGCAGGCCACGATCACGAGATCGGCCTTCCCGTCCGAGGCTACGTCGACGAGGGGAAAGTCGATCCTCTCGCCGTTGACGACGAATCCGTTCGCGCGATACCGCTCGAGACGCTCCCCGCCCGCGAGGACGGAAACGGCGCCCGGGAGGGTCTTGTGTATCGTCCACGCGACGCTGGAGCCGATTCCTCCCGCCCCCGCGATTAACGCCGATCGTATGGTTACCATTGTCGTTCGCTCCTTTTCGAGACGGTCTCGCACCCTTGTCTCGGGCGGCCTCGTCGTAATAGTATTGGAAAATGCCCGATATCGCAACGCTCATTCCCGTCGTCGGCCTCCTTTGTCTTCCGGTCTCGCTAGTCGTCGCGTTTTCCCAAGCCGCGCGCGACCGGCGCGCGATGGGAACGCTCGCGGAACGCTTTCCTCTCAGGCCTTCCCTCCAGTTCATCGGCATACTCGCGGCCGCTCCCGTCCTCATCGCGCTCAATTTCATCCGCGATTTCGACCTTCTGACCGTGTTCGCGATTACGGGAGTCGGCGTTCTCGGGTTTCATATCGCGTGTCGGGAGATGGCCTACGGACGCGTCTCGGGAATCTACGAGAACGGGATAATCTGGAACGGTTCGGCGATATCCTTCGACGACGTGGGCTCCGCCGCGGGAGAGGACCCGAATACCGTCGTGATTACCCTTAACGACCGCGCGCGGCGCAGGTTTTTCTCGAGCGACCCGGACAGGGCGGCGCGGGTGCTCGCGTTGCTGCGCGAAAAGGGCGCCGGCCCGGAGTAAAAGGCCGGTTCGGAAGCGCTCGCCCTTGCAGTAGAGCTCCCCTTCGTCGTATTATGGCGCCATGAAAACAGTCGTCGTAGGTTCGGGCGGTCGCGAACACGCCATCGCCTGGGCCCTTGCAAAATCCCCCCTTATAACCGAAGTGATCTGCGTACCGGGCAACGGCGGAACCGCCGCGGAGCCAAAGTGCCGCAATATCGATATCCCCGTCTCCGATTCGATCGCGATCGTGAACGCGTGCCGCGCCGAACTCTCGGGCGGGGGCGATTTCGCGGTAATCGGACCCGAGGACCCGCTCGCGGCGGGGCTTTCGGACCGTATCGCGGGAGCCGGCATCCGCGTCGTCGGACCGCGGCGGGAACCCGCCGCCCTTGAGGCGAGCAAGGACGTCGCGAAGCGGTTCATGGCCAAGTACGGCGTCGCGTGCGCCAAAAGCGAGACCTTCGCCAACGCGGACGACGCGATCGCCGCCCTCCGGAACGGTACCGGACCCGTCGTGGTCAAGGCCGACGGCCTCGCCGCAGGAAAGGGCGTCGTCGTGGCTCCGGACCGCGCGACGGCCGAGGCCGCGGTGCGCTCCTTCATGATCGATGGAAGCCTCGGCGGCGCGGGCCGTCAGGTGGTTCTCGAGGAATACCTCGAGGGCGACGAGATATCGATACTCGCCGCGGTGAGCGT
Organism: Spirochaetota bacterium; assembly: GCA_023393015.1. Classification (GTDB taxonomy): domain Bacteria; phylum Spirochaetota; class Spirochaetia; order Treponematales; family Treponemataceae; genus Teretinema. The sequence continues at coordinate 32,095 of JAEWMY010000035.1, read as the reverse complement.
GACGCCGGAGCTCGCGGCGTCGGGAAAGGCCCGAATCGTTCCCTTCGTTACCGCACGCGACCACAAACGCCTGCGGGACGGCGCAACGGGACCGAATACCGGCGGCATGGGAGCGATCGCCCCCGTGCCGGGCCTTGACGAGTCGACGCTCGACCGCTTCCGTTCGGAGATTCTCGAGCCGACGCTCGCGGGTCTCGTCGGGGAGAAATACGACTATCGCGGCTTTATTTTCTTCGGATTGATGCTGACCGCCTCCGGCCCGAGGCTTCTCGAATACAACGTGCGTCTCGGCGACCCCGAGACCCAGGCCGTCCTTCCGCTGATGGACTTCGATTTCGCCCGGATGTGCGAGGCGATAATCGACGGGACGCTCGCGGATTTTCCCTTCGCGTGGAACGGGGGGTACTGCTGCGCGCCCGTCGCCGTTTCCGGCGGGTATCCCGGTGAGTACCGCAAGGGCGTGCCCCTGACGATCGACGTCTCCCGCGCGGAGAAGGCGGGAGCCAAGGTTTTCGTCGCGGGGGCGAAGATGGACCGCCGCGCGCCGAAAGGCGGCAATTCGGGCGTCGGCCTCGTCACTGCGGGCGGGCGGGTTCTCGCGGCTTCGGCCCGGGGAGCCACGCTCGAGGAGGCGCGCGAGCGCGCGTATCTGGCCCTCGACGCCTGTTTCTTCGACGGCATGTTCTTTCGACGGGATATCGGGATGCCCGGGGCCGCGGCCTCGCCGGCGCTGTGATCGGGACGGGGACGCAAGGAGAGGAAATGCTGCAGGGACGACACATTATCGAGCCGGGTAGCCTGAGCGTCGAGGAGCTTGACCGGCTCTTCGATTTCGCCGAGGCCATCGTCAGGAGCCCGGAAGACTACACGGACGCGTGTCGGGGGAAGGTCCTCGCCACGCTTTTTTTTGAGCCGAGCACGAGAACGCGACTTTCGTTCGAGGCCGCCATGCAGAGGCTCGGGGGGACCACCCTCGGGTTCGCGGAGCCGAACGCGAGCTCGACGTCCAAGGGCGAAAGCCTCTCCGACACGATTCGCACCGTCTCCGCGTACGCGGACGTGATCGCGATGCGGAACCCCAAGGAGGGCGCGGCCCTGCTCGCCTCCCAGGTAAGCGACGTGCCCGTCATCAACGCGGGCGACGGCGGGCACCACCATCCGACCCAGACCCTGACCGACCTCATGACGATACGCTCGATCAAGGGAAAGACGGGCGGGCTCACCGTGGGTCTCTGCGGCGACCTCAAGTTCGGCCGTACCGTCCACAGCCTCGCGAAGGCGATGGCCCGCTACCCGCGCAACCGCTTCGTGCTCATAAGCCCTCCCGAACTCGAGATCCCCGACTACATCATAAGCCGCGTCTTCAAGCCCGCCGGAGCGCAGTTTACCCAGGTGCGCAGGCTCGAGGAGGCGATCGGCGACCTCGACATCCTCTACATGACCCGCGTCCAGAAGGAGCGCTTCTTCAACGAGCAGGATTACGTCAGGCTCAAGGACAGCTACATCCTCGACGCGGACAAGATGCGCCTCGCGCGACCCGACCTCACCGTCCTTCATCCCCTGCCGCGCGTCAACGAGATCGCGACCGAGGTCGACTCCGACCCGCGCGCCGCCTATTTCCGGCAGGTCAAGTTCGGGATGTACGTGCGCATGGCCCTCATCGCCCAGTTGCTCGGGCGCGGCGGGCTCGCGAAAAAGGGAGGCGGCGGCAAATGAACGTGCAGAAGATAAAGAACGGCCTGGTCATCGACCACATCCGCGCGGGCACGGGCCTCCGCATTTTCAACTGGCTCAAGCTCGACCGCGTGCCCTTCAGCGTCGCGCTCATCATGAACGTCGCGTCCGACCACATGGGGACGAAGGACATCATCAAGATCGACAATCTCATCGACATCGACTACTCCGTACTCGGCTTTATCGACCCGAACATCACGGTCAACGTCGTCGAGGACGAGCACGTGAGCCGCAAGATCACCCTGACCCTGCCCGAGCGCGTCGAGAACGTGATCAAGTGCAAGAACCCGCGCTGCATTACGAGCTCGGAAGCGGGAATTCCCCACGTCTTCCAGCTCGTGGACCGCAAGCGCGCCGAGTACTCCTGCGTTTATTGCGACGAGCTCTATCGCGCCGGCATCGGGGAGTTCCTGTGAGCGCGCGGGCCGCGAAAAGGGGCGGATCGGGCGGATCGGGCGAAGCCGGAACGAGCCTCCTCATACACAACGCGCGGCTCGTCGACCGGGATATCGACTGCGTGGGTTCCTTGCTCGTGCGCGACGGGGTGATAGTCGCCGTCGGCCTCGGGCGTGACGCCTGCCAGCCGCCCGACGGGACGGACTCCGGCGTCCTCCCCGAGGTGCTCGACGCCTCCGGCGCCGTCCTCATGCCGGCCTTCGTCGACCTTCACGCCCATTTTCGCGATCCCGGGATGACGCGCAAGGAAGACCTCGAGTCGGGTTCGCGCGCTGCCGTCGCGGGAGGCTACGCCACCGTCGTGCTCATGGCGAACACGGAGCCCGCGTGTTCCGACGCCGCCTCCGCCGCCTGCGTCCGCGCGCGCGCTCGCGCGATCGGGCTCGTCGACGCCTTCCAGACGGTGAGCCTTACCCGGGATCTCGCCGGCGCCGAACTTACCGATCTCGCGTCCCTCGATCGCCGCGAGGTTCCCGTCGTATCCGAGGACGGGCGGGAGGTCGCCTCGGCCGCCCGCATGCTCGAGGCGATGAGGCGCGCGGCCTCGTCGGGCGTGGTCGTATCCTGCCACTGCGAGGACGCCGATCTCGCCTCTCTCGCGCGCGAACTGAGGCGGGAGGCCCTTTCCGCGGGACTGACCGGGAGCGCCGCGAGGCCCCTCCTCGCCGAGGCGCACGAGCTTCTCGCCCTCGCGGAGGACACGATGACCGTCCGGAATCTCGAGATCGCCTCCCGCGCGCGCTGTCGCGTCCACCTCGCCCACGTGAGCACGGCGCGCTCCCTCGAGTTCGTGCGGCGGGCCAAGGCCGCCTGGCGCGAAAAGGCCGCTTCCCCGGCGAGGCCGTGCCCGGTCAGCTGCGAGGTAACCCCGCACCATCTCGCCCTTACCGACGAGCTTCCCGCCATCGTAAACCCGCCGCTCCGGGGAGAGGCCGACCGGCTCGCGCTCATCGCGGGTATTCTGGACGGCACCGTGGACGCCATCGCGACCGATCACGCACCGCACACGGCCGAAGACAAGGCCTCCGGGGCTCCGGGTTTTACCGGGATTCAAACCGCCTTTTCCGTCGTGAATACCGCTCTCGTCCGCGCGGGCCATATCGGCCTTTCGTCCCTTTCGTCCCTCATGTCCGCGTCTCCCGCCGCCATCCTCGGTCTTAATCGCGGCCTCCTTAGGCCCGGAATGGACGCAGACTTCGTTCTTGTCGATCCCGACGGTGAGGTCCGATACGGTGCCGGGAGCGGGGAACCCTGGTTCTCGAAGGGGCTCAACTCGCCGTTCCTCGGCACGCCGCTCCATGGTATCGTCCTCGCCACTTTCCGCGCGGGCTCGCTCGTGTATCGCCGTCCGTGATCGATTCCGAACGAAACGCGTGAAATACGGTTGACAAAAATGTACTAGTACAATTACACTTGTACTAGATGAGTAGTACAAGTAGCGCCACACACCTCGATATCTCCCTCGACACCGCAAGCGGCGTTCCCTTCTATAAACAAATCGTCAGGGGGATCGAGCGCGCCGTCACGACCGGGTGTATCACGGGCGGGGAACGCCTGCCCACGATTCGCGCCCTTGCCGTCGAACTCAAGATAAACCCGAATACCATAGCCAAGGCATACGCGGAACTCGAGCTCACGGGCGTCGTCGAGACACAGGTTGGAAGCGGCACCTACGTCTCCTCCCGCGTACCCCTCGCGACCGACGGGGGAAGGGAAGATGCGATAACCCGTGTCGTCGAGCGAGCGCTCGGTGATTTGGCGGCGCTTGGCGTGATGCGGGACGAGGTTCCCGCTCTTTTCGCGAACTATAAGGAGGACTGAGGATGTTTGACACCCAGAACCGGGCAATCGACGAGTATTCCCTCGTCAAAAACGGCGGCAGGCGGCGTTCGATCTTGATGGCGACGGTTACGCGCTGTCTTATCGTGGTCGCCTTCGCCCTCGCGGGGGCCGCGGTCCGCGTCGCCGCGGGGTACTCGGATCCCCTGCTCCTGAAGTCCCTGTCTTCGGGAGCCGACGGCCTTTTAATCGTCGTCATCCCGGCCGTGGCGGGTTTGCTCGCCGTCCTCTCCGTCAGGAAGATGGAAGAGTGGGAGCGGGCCATCGTGCTCCGACTCGGAAGGTTCCACCGCGTCCGCGGACCCGGCCTCTTCGTCATGATCCCCTTCGCCGACCGCGTCGCCTCCGTCGTGGACCTCCGCGTCCGCGTGAGCGACTTTACCGCCGAGACGACCCTGACGCGGGACTCGGTTACCGTGACCGTCGACGCCCTCTGTTTCTGGCTCGTGTGGGACGCCGAGAAGGCCGTCTGCGAGGTGCAGGACTACGAGGCGGCCGTCATCCTTTCGGCCAAGACCGCCCTCCGGAGCGCGGTAAGCTCGCATGACCTGACGGCCTTCCTCGAAAACGGCGAGAAGATCGAGGAGTGCCTCCGCGAGGGAGTCGACCGGAAGACGACCGACTGGGGCGTCACGATACAGCATGTCGAGATCACGGACATACAGATTCCCGCCTCCCTCCAGGACCCGCTGAGCCGGCTCGCCCAGGCCGAGCGCGAAAAGAAGGGGCGCGTACTCCTCGCCGAGGCGGAGATCGAGATCGCGCGGAAATTCGAGGAGGCCGCGAGGGTGTACGACGCGAACGGAACGGCCCTCAATCTCAAGCGCCTCTCGATTCTCAACGAAGGGCTCGACGCGGGCAACTCGATGATGATCGTGCCGAACTCGATCACCGAGCGGCTCGAGGGAGACGACCTTTTCGGCCTCCAGGCCCTCGGAAAGATGGCGCGCGAGGAACGCGCCGAACGCGCCGAACGCGCCGGGAAACCGCGTGACGCCGCCGCGGCACCCCGCGAAGCCGCCGTGAATTCGGGCGAATCGCCCGCCGGCAAGGGAGAGCGGTGAGATGAGCGCCGTTCAACGAAACGACGGGCCGGTTATCGTCGCCGAATCGCTCGTCAAGAACTACGAGCTTAACGGGATCACGGTCGAGGCCCTCCGGGGGATGAGCCTTTCGGTCGCGCGCGGCGAGTTTACCGCCGTGGCCGGGCCCTCGGGAAGCGGCAAGTCGACATTCCTCCACCTGGTCGGGTGCCTCGACGTCCCGACTTCGGGATCCGTGATCGTCGGCGGGCGCGACACCGACTCGCTTTCGAAACGCGAGCTCGCCGCCCTCCGCCGCGAGACGATCGGATTCATCTTTCAGGCATACAATCTCATCCCGGTGCTGACGGCGATCGAGAACGTGTCCTTCCCCCTCGTGCTTCTCGGGGAAAGCGCCCGCGACGCGCGGGACAAGTCCCGCGCGATGCTCGAGTCGGTCGGCCTCGTCGGAATGGACGACAGGCGGCCCAAGGAGATGTCGGGCGGTCAGCAACAGCGCGTCGCCATCGCACGCGCCCTCGTGAAGAGTCCCGCGATCATCCTCGCCGACGAGCCGACGGCGAACCTCGACTCGAAAACGGCGCGGGAGATCCTCGAGTTGATGGCGCGTCTCAACGAGCGGGCGGGGACGACCTTCGTCTTCTCGACCCACGACAAGCTCGTCATGGACTTCGCGCGGAGGATCGTCTCCCTCCGTGACGGTCTCGTGGAAAGCGAGGAAACGAGATGACCCGCTCCGAGGCCGCCGGCATACTCGCGATGTCCCTTCGCAACCTCTCGCGCCACCGCGCGAAGACGGCCGTGACGATCGCCGCGGTCGCTATCAGCGTCTCGACGTACATATTCGTGGACGGCTGGATATACGGGATGAACCTCGACTCGCGGCGCAACATCGTCTCGTACGAGACGGGAGCGGCGAAGGTGCAGTCGGACGCCTATTACGCGAAGAAGGACGATCTTCCCATGTACGAGTCGTTTTCCGGATGGGAGGAGGGCGCGCGCCGCCTCGAGTCGGCCGGTTACGCAGTTGCGCCCCGGTTCGTCTTCGCCGGAACCGTCCATTCGTCTTCCGGCTCCGCTCCCGTCGTCGTCAACGCGGTCGATCCCGACCGCGAGGGCTCGGTTCTCCGGTATCCCGGGTACGTCGAGGTCGGACGGTTCCCGAGGGAGGGGACGATGGAGATGGTCGTGGGGGCGATGCTCGCCGAGCGGTTGCGCGTCGGTATCCCCCAGCGGCCGACCGTGACGGAATACGAACGCGAACTGCTCGCCGCGGCCCGCGACGACGGGGAGGCCGCCTTTATCGAGTCCCTTTACGAGCCGTATCGCCCCGAATCGGCGAAGAGACGCCCCTTCGAGGCCCGCGCGCTCGAGGGTTCCGCGGAAGACCGCCTGAACCTGAAATCATCGGTGACCGGGGAGGAGCGCGAACGCCTGTGGGAGATTCTTTCGGCGTCCGGCCGCACGGGCGTCCGCGTGTCCACGACGATAGACATGAAGGCCCTACCGTCCCGCGTCGGCGCGACAAAGGCCGACGGCGACCTGCTCCCCGCCTTCACGGACGCGGAACGCGCGGCCTTCCTCGCGCTCTATCGCCTCGACGCGGAAAGGTCCGACTACGCGCTCGACGAGGCGCTCGCCTCCGACCCTGCGTTCGCGGAAGAGGCCGATACCGCGCTCTCCGCTCTATTGGCCAACGATTACCCGGGGGCCGTCAGGCACGTGAACCAGCTCATCGACGCGGTCGTCGTCGGGGTCGTCAACTCGCCGAACCCGAAGAACAACGGCAACGTCGCCACGATGAGCCGCCTCGCGCTTTCGGGAGAGGCGGGCATGATGCTCGGCGGAAGCGTGACCGAGCTTCTCGTGCGCTCGCGCGGAGCCGACGACTCGACCCTTCCGGGACCGAATGAGTCCGCCGCCGCGATCGCGGCCGCGGCCGGCGAAGGCGCCTTTCCCGACGGCGTGGGCGTTCGCGGGTGGCAATCCTACTCTGAGGACTACTTCGCGGCCTCGGCGGGCGACCAGGTAAGCTCGCGCGTGATGATCGTCTTCCTCTTCGTCCTTTCCTTTCTCGGGATAGCCAACACGATGCTGATGGCGATCCTCGAGCGCACGAGGGAGATCGGGATGCTCCGCGCCCTCGGCATGGACGATTCCCGCATACTTTTCGCGTACGTCGTCGAGGCCGCGTTCGTCGGCTGTATCGGTTCCCTCGCGGGCGTCGCCGTCGGGTGCGCCGTCAACGTCCCGATGGTTCGGTACGGGATCGACTACTCGGCCATGACGAACGCGATGGGAGGGGACATCGGGTACCGGATCGCGGCGAGTTTCAAGTCGGCATGGAACGTTCCCGCCATCGTAGGGACCTTTTTCGCCGCGACGATCCTTTCCGGCGCCGTCGCCGTCCCTCCTGCGAGGCGCGCGCTCCGGATGCCGGTGACCGACAGTCTGAGGTTCGAATGAGGAGGATCGCATGAGCGAACGTACGCGCGGGGAAAAACCGCGAATCGCGTCGGGAGGGCATTCGGCGCTCGTGACCGTGGCGTGGCGCAATATCTGGAGAAACGGGAGACGCACGATCCTCTGCGTCGTCGCCATAGCGATCGCCGTGTTCTTCAACGTCTTCATGCAGGCCTGGATGGACGGGATGTACGACGGTATCGAGGAGGTCGTCAGGATTTACGAAACCGGGCACGTCCTCGCGACTTCCTCGAAGTTCGAGGACGAACGCGAGTATCTGCCCGTGCAGTATCCCCTCGCCGACGGCGCGGACGCCTCCGGTCTCACGGCGCTCGCCGAGTCGGTCGGGGGCGTGCGCGCCGCCGTCCCGCGTATTTCCGCGTACGCCACGCTCTTCGACAGCGTGATCAAGCACGCGCGCCTCTGGGGCGTCGACCTCGAGCGCGAGTTGTCCGCGAACGACCTTAACCTTACGAAGCGGAACGACGGGCTCGTCGCCGGCCGCTTTCCCGCGCCGGGAAAGAACGAATGCGCGATCGGCCGCGCCATGGCGAAAAAGGGCGGCTTCGCGATCGGGGACGCGATACCCCTCAAGACGGTTTCCGCCCAATTTTCGGACAAGTACTGGAATCCGGAGATCACCGGTATCTTCGAGTTCGACTACCGGCCCTTCGACGAGGACACGATCATCGTCCCGATCGACCGCCTGCGGCGCGTGCTCGCGCTCGGCGAGGGTACCCAGCAGCTCGTCGTGTTCGCGCGCGACGCGCGCGACTCGACCGCGATCCGGAACGACCTCAAGGGTCTCCTCGGCGACGGCGTTTCCGTGCGCGAGTGGACCGACAACTACTGGGTGGCGATGATGCGCTCGATGACCGGGATGATGCTCGTCGTGTACGGCGTCTTCGTCGTCGTCGCGAGTTTCCTCATCGTCAACACGATGCTTATGGTCATCCACGAGCGCATCAAGGAGATAGGCATGATGGGATCGCTCGGGATGTCGCGACGGGAGATCGTCGAGACGTTCTTTCTCGAGGCTTTCTTCCTCAGCCTGCTCGGGTCAGCTGTCGGCGCAGTCTTTGGCGGAGGCGCGAGCTTCGTCGGCTCGCTGTTCCCGATCGACATGAATACCTTTACCGGCGGCGGCATGAAGGACCTTCCCGTCTCCGGTACCATTTTCCTTTCATTCTCTTCCGCGAAGGTCGCCTTCGGTTTCGCGTTCGGCGTGGTCGTGTCGTCCCTCTGCACGATACTGCCCTCGCTCAAGAGCGCGTTTATAGAGCCCGTGGAGGCGCTGAGAAGATGAATCGCCGCAAGGAGCACGCCATGAAAACGATGACCCGACTTTTCGCCGCGACGGCGGCTATCGCCCTGTGGGGGTTCTCCCCCGTCCCGCTCGCGTGCGGGGAAGTCGACGCGGTCGCCCTGCTCGACGCCGTGGACGACAACGAGGTGTTCGGAACGATCTCCTACCGGGGCGAGATGATTATCGATTACAAGGGGAAACGCTTCGTCAAGACGATGGAGGTGAAGGGCCGCGGAAACCGCGACAGCTACATCGAGTTCACGAACCCGGAGGACGGCGGCACGAAGTATCTCAAGAAGGACGGGCGGCTCTACGTGTACTCGCCCGATACCGAGCAGGTCATGCTGATCTCGGGGCACATGCTCAAGGAATCGATGATGGGATCGGACCTGAGCTACGAGGACACGATCGAGAACGAGCGGCTTTCGGCCCGCTACGTTCCGACGCTCGCGGGCACGGAGACCTTCGCCGGAAGGGAGGTGTGGGTGCTCGACCTCGCCGCGAAGAAAAAGACTGAAAGCTATCCGCGTCAGCGCCTCCGCGTCGACCGGGAGACGGGTGATCTCCTGCACGCCGAGTACTTCGCCCTCTCGGGCGCGCGGCTCAAGGAGTACACCCTTCTCAAAGCGCTTCCCGTCGGGGGAAAACGGTTTCCCGTCGAGAGCGAGATGCGCGACCTTCTGCGCAAGGGGAGCAAGACGACCTTCCTCATGACCGACGTCAGAATCGACGAGCCGATAGCGGACTCGGTGTTCACGACGAGGAACCTCCGGTGACGACGAGACCGGCTTGCTTGCGGGCGTTCTCCCTCGCGCTCGCCCTTCCCGCGCTCCTCCTTCCGACCCTCGCCGCCGAAACGCCGGGCGCGACGCGCGACGGAGGCGTCAAGCTGTCCGGCGTCGCCGAAACGACGGCGTTCGCGGGACATTCTCCGCTTGGCGGTTGGTACTCCGGCTTCGAGCAGTTCGCGAACGTACGGCTGACGGCCCCCGTCGGAGAGATAGGCACTTTCAACGCGGCGGCGAACCTGCTCGCGTCGGCCGGCACCGAGAACTCGTTTTCGGCGGAAGGCGAATTCGAACGGCTCTACGTCTCGTTCCGCGCCGGGCGGTTCGATGTCGACGCGGGACTCATGCGCGTTCCCTTCGGGTACGCCCATGCCTTCCGGCCGACCGACATCCTCAACGCGGCGAACCCCCTGCACCCCGACGCGCGTCTCGCGGGCGTATTGGGCGCCCTCGGGGCATGGTACGTCGGAGAGGAAACGCGGCTCGCGGCCTTCGTCTCCGACCGCGCCGCGGTCGACGCCTACGACGAGGCCGGCTCCGTCGATCCCCTGTCCGATCCCGGAAGCCGTCCGCTCGGCGGTCTCATGTTCGAGACGCATTCGCCGCGCTACAGCGCGCAAGTCCTTCTCGCCGCCCGGGCGCCGGAGTCCGACGCGACGGTCCCGGAGATACGCGCGGGCGCGTCGCTCAAGGTCGAAGCGGTCGTCGGCCTCGTCGCCGACGCGCTCCTCTTTACCGACGGAACGACGGCCCCCTCGGCGCGGGGCGCGTCCTCATGGGTTAAGGCCGCGGTCGGTGCCGATTATTCGTTTTTAGACGGCGAGCTCTACGTCCTCGGACAATACTATTACAACGGCGCGCGCGTTCCCGCGGGGGAAGTGTCGGATTTTTACCGACGCCACTATCTGTTCGCGAATCTTCTCTGGAAGGCATCCGACTATACGAGGGCCGGCTTGAGCGCGCTCGTCTCCCTCGAGGACGGCTCGTTCGCCCCGACACTCGATTTCGAGCACGACCTTACGCGGGGCGTCGTCCTTTCCGCCGAGGGGCGCGCCTTTATCGACGCCGGTGACCTCGGTCTCGGCCGACGCGGCGAGTTCGGAAGCGCCGGCGTCGGGACGACCGCCACGTTCGCGTTCAAGGCGACAGTGCGGTTTTGACGGCGCGGCCGGAAACGGGCGAGTCTGTTGGACGGGCCCGTCTATGGAACAGGCGCGCGGCTTCGTGCTAGTATCGAATCCATGAACGAAAAGAAATACGCCATGGAGCGGCTTCGCGCCGCGTGCGTCGAGAACGGCCCGCTGTGCGTCGGTCTCGACACGGATCCTTCCTATCTCCCCCCGGAGGTTCTCAGGATGCATGACTCTCCCGCGGAGGCCGTTCTCGCGTACAACCGCGCGCTGATCGGGGCGACGTCCGCGCACGCCGCGTGCTTCAAGGTTCAGATCGCCTATTACGAGGCGATGGGCCGCGCCGGTCTTTCCGCCTACGCCGAGACCCTCTCCGCAGCTCGCGCCTCCGGCGTGACGGTCATCGCGGACGTCAAGCGCGGCGATATCGCCGATACCGCGAAGGCATACGCGCGCGCGCACTTCACGGGCGATTTCGAGGCGGACATCGTCACGCTTAATCCCTACATGGGCTTCGACACCCTCGAGCCCTTCATGGAGTATATCGAGTCGGCCGGCAAGGGGGCCTTCGTGCTCCTGCGCACCTCGAATCCCGGAATGAGAGACATCGAGTGGCTCGAACTTGCCGGAGGTTATCCCCGCGATGGCATGCGACTCGACGCGTCGTCGGCCTCGGGCGAGGCGAAGTCCGGTGACGCGCCTTCTCGCGTGCTCGACCGCGTCGGTGACGGCATCGTCTCCCTCATGGAACGCTTCGGCCCCGCCGTCGACGGATCGTGCGCGCCCTTCGGCGTCGTGGTCGGCTGTACCGAGGAAACGGACGCGCGATCGATCCGCGACCGCTACCCCGGTCTCTTCTTCCTGATTCCCGGGTACGGCGCCCAGGGAGGCGCGGCCCGCGTGGCGGCGACCCTCCTCGACCGCGCCGGCGGCACGGTCAACTCCTCGCGCGCGATCCTGACCGCCTGGAAAAAGGACCCCGTGCTCGACATCCGCATGCGCGCGGGCGAGCTGACCCTCGACGATATCGTCGGGGCGGCGGAACGCGCCGCCTTCGCCGCCAAGGCGGACCTTCTCGGCGCGAAACGCCTGCTCGCGAAGGACGCCTGAGGCGATGTGCGACCAGATGCGTGACCACGACGCCCGCCCGTCCTCCGTCGGTTCCTTCGCCGTCCTCTCGCGCGACACGGTCGCCGAGGGGGTGTCCCGACTCGTTCTTTCGCGCCGCGCCTCCGATTCGGGCGATTCGCTCGGCGATCCGGCCCCCGGACAGTTTTATCTCCTGCGCGCGCGGCCGTCGGCCGTCCTTCTCGGCCGTCCCGTCAGCGTGTACGCCTTCGACGATACGTCGATCTCGTTTTTGATACTCGAGCGGGGAGAGGGTTCGCGCGAACTGTGCTCCGCGCTTCCGGGATCGCTCGTCGACCTGCTCGGGCCGATCGGAAACCGTTTCATGACGCCGCGTGAACTCGTTCGCCGCGGTTCAGCCTCGGACGACTCGCCTCTCGCGGGCCGCGATCCCGAGTCCCTCCGCGTCGCCTGCGTCGGCGGCGGAATAGGCGTCGCGCCCGTCGCCGGTTTCGCCTTTTCCCTCGCGCCGCGATCCTTCGATTTCTATGCCTCGTTCCGTTCGACGCCCTACGGGCTCGAGGGGATAGCCGACCGGGCGAACCGCCTTGTCGTCACGACCGAGGACGGCTCGGCGGGAACGAAGGGAATGCTTCCCGCCGTCTTCGACGCCGCGAAGTACGACGTCGTCTACGCCTGCGGCCCGACGCCGATGCTCAAGTACGTGAAGGAGGCGACCTCCGTCGTGCCGTTCGCCTTCCTCAGCCTCGAACAACACATGGCTTGCGGCGCGGGGGCCTGCCTCGGCTGTACCGTGCGCACGACGCTCGGCAACAGGCGGTGCTGCGTCGACGGTCCCGTTTTCGACGCGAAGGAGGTCCTTCTATGAGCGTACCCGGCGCGAACGCCCCCGACCTTTCCGTCCGCGTCGCGGGCGTCCCGTTTTCGAATCCCGTCATCGCCGCCTCGGGAACCTTCGGCTACGGCACGGAGTATTCCCGCGTCATCGACGTCGCCTCGCTCGGGGGGATCTGCTCGAAGGGCTTGACTCTCGAGAGCCGACCCGGCAACGCGGGGCCACGCCTCGTCGAAACGCCTTCCGGACTCATGAACTCGATCGGCCTCGAAAACCCGGGGATACCGCATTTCATCGAGCACGAGCTCAAGACGATGCTCTCGCTCGGTCCGACCGTGATAGCGAATCTTTCGGGATCGACGGTGGAAAGCTACGCGGAGGGCGCCGCCCTTCTCGACGCGACGGACGTGCCGATGATCGAGCTCAACATCTCGTGTCCGAACGTCAAGGCGGGCGGGATGGCCTGGGGACTCGACCCGGCGGCGGCCGCCACGGTGACCGCCGCGGTGCGAGAGCGCACGAAAAAGCCGCTCGTCGTGAAGCTTTCGCCGAACGCGCCGAACGTCGTGGACGTTGCGAAGGCCGCCGTCGCCTCGGGCGCCGACGCGCTCAGTCTCGTCAATACCTTTCAGGCTTTTTGCGTGGACGTGGAGCGGGGAAGGCCCGTGTTCGAGAACGTGACCGCCGGGCTCGCGGGCCCCGCGATCCGGCCGATCGCCCTGAGGCTCCTCCGCGACGTCGCCCTCGGAGTTCCGGAGTGCGACCCCTCGCGCGACCCGGAGCGGGGCGGCACGGGAACTTTCGTGCCCCTGATCGGGCTCGGCGGGATCGCGACCTGGCGGGACGCGGCGGAATTCGTCATGACCGGCGCTACCGCCGTACAGGTGGGAACGTCCACCTTCGCGGACCCGCGCGCCATGTCGAGGATCGTCGAGGGCCTTTCGGCTTTCATGGCGAGAAAGGGATACGGCCGAATCGCCGACATGCGGGGCGTCGCCGTCTTTCGGTGACCGGCGAATCCCCTCGATGACCGGCGAATCCTTTCAGTGATTCGCGACGTACTCCGCGAAGGCTTCGTCCACCCGTTCGGTAATCCCGTAGTGGGCTGTCAGGATCATCCTGACGCCCCTGAGCGTGGTCAGCCTGAGGATCGACTCACGGGCCTTTGTTTCGTCCATGACGAACAGCTTGTTGAAGGGCTCGATCCTGTCGTCCTTGAGCGCGAGGGCGTCTCCCGTAAAGAGATAGACGCCGTCGAGCAGGTACGACACGGCCCCCGGCGTGTGTCCGGGCGTCTCGATGACCCGTATTGTCCTGCCGTCGACGGCGACCGAGTCCCCGTCCGAGAGCCATTCCGGCGTCACCGCGAGGGAGTTCTTGAACGGACCGGAGCGGCGAATCTCCCCTGTCGCGAGCGGTCTTTCGTTTATCCCCATGTAAAAGGCCGCTTTCGGAAAGACCTTGACTCCGGCGACGTGGTCGCGGTCAGAATGCGTCAGGAAGACGGCGCGAACCTCGGACGGGTCGAGTCCGATCGCCTTGAACTCCCGCTTGAGATGTCCCGCATCGCTTCCCGCGTCGAAGGCGATCCAGCCCGAGGACGTCTTGACGAGGTAGACGTTGACGATCTTGTTCCATACGGCGAGAACTTCGTTGTTCACGATTGAAGTCTTGACCAGGCTGAATTTCGAGTATTCGGCCCGCATCCTTCGGTCGACGGACACCGAGACGACGGCCGCCGCGACGGCGACGATTCCGAGTACGAAGGCGATGATTCGAGCGTTTCTTTTCATGGTATTCACAGTATAGATCCTGTCGGGCGACTTTGAAAGACCGCCGTATCTATGGTACTATCGTCCGTATCCCGCGCGTTACTGGAGGCATCCGTCATGAAGAAATCCGCCGTGTATTGGTCCGACTTGCGCACCTCTCCCTCTCTGACCATCTTGCAGAAGCTGGACGGCCTTCTCCGCGCCGCGGGAATGGACGCGCTCGATCTCACGGATAAATTCACCGCCCTGAAGATTCATCTCGGCGAGCCGGGAAACATGGCGACTATCCGCTCGCCGTACGTCGCCGTCGTGTCGGCGCTCGTGCGCGAGCTCGGCGGGAAACCCTTTCTCACCGACGCGAACACCCTGTACTCGGGCCGGCGCCACAACGCCTACGACCATCTGCGGGCCGGCTATTCGAACGGCTACTCCTACGACGCGACCGGCTGCGACATCGTCATCGCCGACGGCATCAAGGGGAACGATTTCGTCGAGATGCCCGTGACCGGGGGAGTCCACTGTTCCGTCGCGCGTATCGGCTGCGCCGTGGCCGATTCCGACGCGGTGATCTCCCTCAACCATTTCAAGGGCCACGAGCTCACCGGCTTCGGCGGCGCGCTCAAGAATCTCGGCATGGGGGCCGCGAGCCGCTCCGGCAAGAAGTTCCTGCACGACGTGTCGCATCCGGTCATCCACCGCGACAATTGCGTCGGTTGCTCCCTGTGCGTCGAAAACTGCGCTTCGAAGGCCGTCGTCCTCGATTCCTCCGAAAAGGCGGTTATCGATCACGACCTTTGCGTCGGGTGCTGTCAGTGCGTGGCCGTCTGCCAGTACGGAGCCGCCCGCGCGAGCGAGGGGAACGCGAGCCGCGTGTGCAGCGAGCGCATCAGCGAGTACGTCGAGGCGATCCTGCACGGCAAACCCCACTTCCACGTCAATTTCGTCATGAACGTCTCGCCGAACTGCGACTGCTGGGCGAACAACGACGCCCCCGTCGTGGCCGACATCGGGATATTGGCCTCGCTCGACCCGGTCGCCCTCGATCAGGCCTGCGTGGACGCGGTAAACGCGGCCCCGCCCGTCGGAGGTACCGCCCTGACCGACCGGAACTATTCGGGCGCGGGCGAGAAGTTCGGGCATATACATCCGGACACGGACTGGTCGGCCGGACTCGACCACGCCGAGCGCCTCGGGATCGGAACGCGCGCGTACGAGCTCCGGAAGGTCTAATCCGTCAACTTTACAAACTATGTATTAGTGTTATAATCGAAGATCATGATTACGCTTGTGTCTCCCTGCGCGGTCGGCGCCGAACCGGTCCTTGCCAACGAGCTTTCCCTGCTCGGGTTTACGCCGATTGAACGCGCGACGGGACGCGTGGTCTATACCGCCGGTGACGCGAAGGCCTCGTCCGGCGAATCCGCCGATCTCCGCGGCTCCGCCGAACTCGCCGCCGCCTACCGGGCGAACCTCCGTCTGCGCACGGCCGACCGCGTCTACCTTCGCGTCATCTCGTGCCCCTGCGTCGATTTCGATTCGCTCTTCGAGGCCGTTCGCGCCTTTTCCTGGAAGGACTGGTTTAAAAAGGACGTTCGGGTCGTCGTCGACAAGGTACGCACGCACAAGAGCAGGCTTTCCTCGGAACGCGCCGTGCAGGGCGTCGTCCACAAGGCGATCTACGAGTCCCTCGGGGCGGCCTGGCGGATGCAAACCCTTCCCGAAACCGGAGAAACCGCGACGGTCCGCGTCTATCTCGAAAAGGACGTCCTTTCCGTCATGCTCGACCTTTCCGGCATGCCCTTGCATCGGCGTGGATACCGGACGGCGGGCGGCGAAGCCCCGATCCGCGAGACACTCGCCGCCGTACTCCTCCAGTTGTGCCTTTGGAGGCGAAAGACGCCCTTGCACGATCCCTTTTGCGGATCGGGTACTATCCCCATCGAAGCGACCCTCTTCGCCCACAATATCGCCCCCGGCCTCGGGCGGACCTTCGCCCTCGAGGGTCTTTCGCCGTATCTCGGGGAGGCCGGCAGGCGCCTCGTCGAGGCGGAGCGCGCGGCCGCCGCGGCCGATATCCGCACCGACTGCCTCGTCCGCGTGACGGGGAGCGACATCGATCCTGCCATCCTGGTGTCGGCGCGCGGCAACGCGGAGCGGGCGTGCACCATCGCGGAGAAGGCCCTCTCGCTCGTCGGTCGGTCCGAGTCGATCGCCCGTCCCGACTTTATCGAGGCGCCCTTCGATACCCTCGCGGCCCCCTATCCCGAAGGGCTAATCCTGGCGAACCCGCCCTACGGCGAGCGGCTCGGCGACGCCGATTCCGCGGGCGAACTCTATCGCTCGATGGCGGCCCTTCGAACCGCATTTCCCGGCTGGGACATGGGCTTTATCACGAGCCACGAGGGCTTCGAGGCCTCCTTCGGTTCCTTCGCCACGCGGAAAAAGGACCTGAAAAGCGGAAATCTGGAAACTCGTTTCTATCTTTACGGAAAGGGAGTCGCGAATGGCAATAGTCGTTGAGCACGAGAAACGCCGGTATGAGATCCTCGAGCGGGCGCTCGACATCTTCGTCGAAGAGGGCTACGAGGACGCCACCTTCCAGAAAATCGCCGATCGGTGCGGGATCACGCGTACGACGCTCTACCTCTATTTCAAGAACAAGCGTGAGATTTTCGTATGGAGCATCAAGCAGCTCACCGACGGGGTCGAAAAATACCTGCGCGAAGTCATGGCCAACGACGGCCTCTCGTACGGCGAACGCCTCGAGCGCGTCATGTTCACGATTATCGACCGCTGTACCGAAAACCGGAAATTGTTCAACGTCGTGCTCACCTATCTCCTCCAGGTGCAAAAAACCGGCAAGGACCCCGATTCCCGCGTCAAACGACGGACGATCCGCCTGCGCCACCTCTTGTCGCAGATCATCATCGCCGGAAAGACCGCGGGCGCCTTCCGCGACTGCAACGTCAAGGACGCGAACGAGCTCTTCTACGGAATGGTCGAATCGGCGATTTTCCGCATCGCGATCCTTGACCGGGACTCGAGCGACGAGGTCAAACAGGCGATATCCCTCGCGATCGCCGGGCTTTCTATTTCGACATAAGGGTTGACTTTTGTCATAAAAACCGTACAATGCGGTACAAGGCGTAAAATGACGTTTTGACGCCTAATGTC
This sequence comes from Spirochaetota bacterium, assembly GCA_023393015.1. GTDB lineage: Bacteria > Spirochaetota > Spirochaetia > Treponematales > Treponemataceae > Teretinema. The sequence continues at coordinate 14,466 of JAEWMY010000035.1, read as the reverse complement.
GGACTGGAGGTATGTAATGCCGGTTTTTCTGTTTCCGGGTCAGGGAGCCCAGTATTCCGGTATGGGGATGGATCTCTACGAGGCCGATACCTCTAATACCCTCGGGATCCGTTCGCTTTTCGAGGAGGCTGACGCCATCCTCGGTTCGCCCGTTTCCGGGCTTTTGACCGCCGACGACGAGACGCTCAAGCGTACCGACGTGAGCCAGGTCGCCATAACGGTCGCCTCGCTCGCGGCATATCTCGCCCTCAAGGCGAAGGGAATCAATCCCGAGGCGTGCGCCGGCTTCAGCCTGGGCGAATACCCCGCCTTGGCCGTCGCGGGCGTCATTTCGATTCGCGACGCGATCTTCCTGACCAAGGAACGCGGACGCGTCATGCAGGAGGCCTGCGCCTCCCTTTCGGGTTCCGGCATGGCCGCCGGCATGGCCGCCGGCATGGCCGCCGTGCTCGGGCTTTCCCCCGAGGCGATCGACCGCGTGATTTCCGCGCTCGGTATCCCCAACCTCTACGCCGCCAACTACAATAGCCCGCTCCAGACCGTGATCTCGGGAACCTCCGAGGCCATCGAGGCCGCCGAACCCGCCTTCAAGGAGGCCGGCGCCCGACGCGTCGTGCGGCTCAAGGTCGCGGGACCCTTCCATTCGCCCCTGATGGCCGAGGCGGGGAAGGCCTTCGCCGCCATACTCGACGGCGTATCCTTCGCCGATCCCGCCATTCCGCTTTTTTCCAACGTGACCGGAAAGCGCGTCTCGAGCGGCGCCGAAGCCAAAAAACTGGCCGTCGCGCACATCTCCGGTCCCGTCCGCTGGACCGACGAGGAAGCCGCCATATCCGCCCTCGCGGGCGAATCCTGTAACTGTGTCGAGGTCGGCCCCGGCAAGGTCCTGACGGGCCTGTGGGCGGACTCGAAAAACCCGGGTACGTGCAAGCCGTACGCCGAATACCTGAACTGAACGGCGCGCCGGGTCGCGTGTCGCAACCGAAAAGGGAGCTTACCATGTTGCTGAAAGGAAAAACCGCGCTGATAACCGGCGCGAGCCGCGGTATCGGGAAGGAAATCGCCCGACGTTTCATAGAGGAAGGGGCCGTCGTCTGGGGCCTTTCCACGAAGCCGTCCGAGGGCGCGAAAGAGCTCGCCGCCCTCGCCGCCGCGTCCGGTAGCGCCTATCACGAGCTCGTCGCCGACATCGGGAACCCCGAGTTCGTCGTCCCCGTCGTGACCGCGGCCCTCGCCGAGTCGGGCGGCTTTTCGGTCCTCGTGAACAACGCCGGCATCACGCGCGACGGGCTTTCCTTCCGCATGAAGCTCTCGGACTGGGAAGACGTGCTCAGGATCAACCTCACCGGGACCTTCCTCGTCACGCAGATCGTTTCCTCCGACATGATCAGAAAGCGAGCGGGCTCGATCGTGAACCTCTCGAGCATCGTCGGCCTTCACGGCCAGGGCGGACAGGTCAATTACGCGGCGAGCAAGGCGGGACTCATCGGCTACACCAAGGCGCTCGCCAAGGAAACGGCCGGACGCGGGGTGCGCGTGAACGCGATCGCCCCGGGATACATAGACACGGAAATGACCGGGGCGATCCCGGAAGAAGCGAGGAAAGCCTGGCTTGACTCGATACCGATGAAACGACCGGGTACCGTCAGGGAGGTCGCGGACTCCGCGGTGTTCCTCGCGTCGGATCTCTCGGCGTATATTACCGCGCAAGTGCTTGGCGTTGACGGAGGTATGGGAGCATGAAACGACGCGTTGTTGTCACGGGACTCGGGGCCGTTACGCCCGTAGGAAACACGGTCGACGAGACATGGGCGTCGATCCGCGCGGGTAAGAGCGGCCTCGGGCCGATCACCCTTTTCGACGCGACCGACTTCAAGGTCAGGATCGCCGCGGAGGTGAAGAACTTCGATCCTTCGCAGTGGATCGACCGGAAGGAATCCCGCAAGATGGCGCGGTTCTGCCAGTTCGTCACGGTGGCGGCCGCCCAGGCCATACAGGACTCGGGTTACGACAAGGAATCGATCGCGAGCGAGAAATCGGGCGTCATAATCGGCAACGGCATCGGCGGCTTCGAGGTCATCGAGGCGGCCATGAAGAAATATTTCGAGGCGGGAAGCGACCGGATTCCGCCCCTTTCCATCCCGATGCTCATCTCCAACGAGGGCGCCGGAAACATCAGCATGATCAACGGCATCAAGGGAGTGTCCTGGACGCTCGCCACCGCGTGCGCCTCGAGCACGGACTCCCTCGGCCTCGCCCTCGACCTCGTGCGCTCGGGACGCCTCGACGTGTGCGTCGCCGGCGGTTCCGAGGCCTCGATCACCGGGTTCGGCATCGGGAGCTTCACCGTCCTTCAGACGCTCGCGTCCTCGTTCAACGACAACCCCCAGAAGGCGAGCCGTCCGTTCGACCGCGACCGCGAGGGCTTCATCATGGGCGAAGGCGCCGGCATCCTCATACTCGAGGAGCTCGAGCACGCCCTCGCGCGCGGCGCCAGGATCTACGCCGAGTTCGCCGGGTACGGCGGCTCGAGCGACGCGTATCACATCACGAGCCCGAATCCCGACGGCTCGGGCGGCGCCCTCGCGATCACCCGCGCCCTCGAGGACGCGGGAGTCAAGCCCGAAGACGTCCAGTACTACAACGCGCACGGGACCTCGACGCCGGTCAACGACCCGGCCGAGACGCTGATGATCAAGACTGCCTTCGGCGACCACGCTCGCAAGATGAAGATATCGAGCACCAAGAGCATGACCGGCCACTGCGTGGGCGCGGCGGGCTCGATCGAGGCGATCATCTGCATCAAGGCGATCCAGGACGGGTTCTACCCGCCGACGATCAACCTCGAAAACCCGGATATCGAGCACGGCTGCGACCTCGACTACGTGCCGAACGTCGGAGTGGAGGGCGAAATCGACTGCGCCGCCTCGGGCTCGCTCGGATTCGGCGGACACAACGGCGTCGTCGTCATGAGGAAGTTCAAGAAATGAGCGTGGACACGAACAACGATACCGCTGGAGGCGCGCGCGCCGATTTCCCGCGGGGCGCGGATCTCTCCGACGCGGGCGTCCGCTCCGCGGAGCGCTCGGGGATCGAGAAGCTCCTCCCGCACCGCGACCCCTTCCTCTTCGTCGACACGATCGACGAGAACGCGGACGCGAGGATCGTCGCGCGCCACGTATTCGGCGCGGGCGAGTTTTTCTTCAAGGGCCACTTTCCCGAATACCCGGTCGTGCCCGGCGTCATCCTCGTCGAGACGATGGCCCAGGCCGGAGGGGCGGGGCTCGCGAAACGCGGCGTGTTCGCCGAAGGAGCCCTGTTCTTTCTCGCGACCGTCGATAAAGTCAAGTTCCGCAAGCAGGTGCGCCCGGACGATGAGGTGACGCTCGTCATCGAGAACCTCCGCGTGTCCCCGAGGATGATCAAGCAGGCGGGAAAGGCGTACGTCGGGGGCGAGCTCGCAACCGAGGCCGAATGGATGTGTCTGGTAGGTAACAAGGGAGACCTGTGACGATGATCGTGAAACCGATGATTCGAAGCAATATTTGCATCAACGCGCACCCGGTCGGCTGCGCGAAAGAAGTCGAGGCCCAGATCGCGTACGTGCGTTCGATGAACGCGCGCCGCTCGAGAAAGCCGGGCGCCCCCGTTTCGGGCGGCACCCACGCGGGCGGCGCTTCCGCCCCGGTCAAGGCCGTCCTCGTTCTCGGCTGCTCGACCGGCTACGGCCTCGCGAGCCGCATTACGGCCGCCTTCGGCTACGGCGCGGCGACGGTCGGCGTTTCCTTCGAGAAGGAAGGGAGCGAGACGAAGAGCGGAACCCCCGGCTGGTACAACAACCTCGCCTTCGACCGCGCGAGCGCGCGCGAGGGTATTCCCTCGTTTACGATCAACGGCGACGCCTTTTCCGACGACGTCAGGCGTCAGGTGATCGAGGCCGCGAAGCGGATGAACCTTTCGTTCGATTTCGTCGTGTACAGCCTCGCGAGCCCCGTGAGGACCGATCCCGATACCGGCGTCCTCTACAAGTCGGTCCTGAAGCCCTTCGGCAAGCCCTACACGGGCAACACCGTCGACCCGATGAGCGGCAAGCTCAGCGTCATGAGCGCCGAACCCGCGAGCGACGAAGAGGCCGCGAACACCGTGAAGGTCATGGGCGGCGAGGACTGGGAACGCTGGATCAAGCAGCTGTCCGAAGCCGGCGTGCTCGCCCGCGGATGCTCTACCGTCGCGTACTCGTACATCGGCCCCGAGCTCTCGCACGCGATCTACCGCGACGGCACCATCGGGGGCGCGAAGAAACACCTCGAGGCGACCGCCCGCTCCATGAGCAAGGCGATGTCCGCGTCGATCGGAGGCGCCGCCTTCGTATCCGTAAACAAGGGCCTCGTCACCCGCTCGAGCGCCGTCATCCCGATAATACCGCTTTACCTCGCGGTGTTGTTCAAGGTGATGAAGGAGAAGGGCACGCACGAGGGTTGCATCGAGCAGATCGAGCGCATGTACGCCGAGCGGTTCTACGCGGGGACTCCCGTTCCCGTGGACGACGCTGGTCTCGTGCGCATCGACGAGCTCGAGATGGACGACGGCGTCCAGGCCGAGGTAAACCGGCGGCTCGCCCTCGTCACGGAGGAAAACCTCCCCGAGCTCGGCGATCTCGACGGGTACCGGCACGACTTTCTCGCCGCGAGCGGCTTTGACGTCGCGGGCGTCGACTACGACGCCGACGTCGCCCGCATGGACACGATAGGAGACTAACCATGGATGACAAGACCCTTCTCGCGCTTTTCGACAAGTTCGAAAAGTCATCGGCCGCCGAGCTGAAGTACTCGGGAAACGGATATGCCTTCGAGCTCAGGCGCAAGGAAGCGTTCGTCGTGCCGGTCGCGGCCTTCGCCGCCCCCGCCGCGCCGGTCGCTCACCACGTAGCCGCGGGTTCCCCGAGCGGTGGCTCCTCCGGGGCCTCCTCCCAGCACCAGCCTGCGCACGTCGCCTCCCCGGCGCCCCACGCCGCGACGGGCGCCGATACGGGCGCCGCCTCGGGTAACGAGTACATCAAGAGCCCGATCGTCGGAACCTTCTACCGCGCTCCGAGCCCCGACACCCCGGCCTTCGCCGACGTCGGCAAGAAGATCGCCAAGGGACAGAAGCTCTGCATCATCGAGGCGATGAAGATGATGAACGCCCTCGAGGCGGAGTTCGACTGCGAGATCGTGAAAATCCTCGCGAACAACGGGGACATGGTCGAGTTCGACCAGCCCCTCTTCGAGGTTCGCCCCGTATGATCAAGCGACTGATGATCGCCAATCGCGGCGAGATCGCCGTGCGTATCATCCGGACCTGCAAGGAGCTCGGGATCGAGACGGTGGCCGTATACTCCACCGCCGACCGCGACGCCCTGCACGTCAGGCTCGCGGATACGGCCGTTTGCATCGGACCGGCGAAATCGGCCCAAAGCTATCTCTCCGTTCCCGCGCTCATCACGACCGCCGTGAGGACCGGCTGCGAGGCGATACACCCCGGCGTCGGTTTCCTTTCCGAAAACTCCGATTTCGCCCGCGCGGTCATCAAGGCCGGACTCGTCTGGATCGGACCCGACCCGGACGTCATCGACCTTCTCGGCGACAAGGTTACCGCGCGCGAGACGGCGCAAAAGTACGGACTTCCCGTCACTCCCGGCTCTCCCGGTCCCATCGCTACGAAGGAAGAGGCGATACCCGTCGCGCGCGCGTGCGGCTACCCGGTCATCATCAAGGCGGCCTCGGGCGGCGGCGGCAAGGGCATGCGCATCGTCTGGAAGGACGAGGAGCTGGAGGAGAACCTCAAGATCGCCTCGCGCGAGGCCGAGGCCAACTTCTCCGACGGAACGGTGTACATAGAGAAGTACATGCAGAACCCGAGGCACGTCGAGCTCCAGGTCATCGCCGACGGGAAGGGCGGCGTCGCCATACTCGGCGAGCGCGACTGTTCAGTGCAGAAAAACCACCAGAAACTCATCGAGGAAAGCCCCTCTCCCGGCGTGACGCCCGCGATGCGCGAGCGCATGTCGAAGGGCGCGAAAAACCTCTTCTCGAGCCTCAAGTACCGGGGCGCGGGGACGATCGAGTTCCTCGCCATCGGCGAGGAGTTTTACTTCATGGAAGTCAACGCGCGAATCCAGGTGGAGCATCCCGTCAGCGAGTTCGTCACCGGCACCGACCTTATACGCGAGCAGATACTCGTATGCGTCGGCGAGCCCATGACGATCGATCCCGACGCGGTGCGACTGACCGGATGGTCGATCGAGGCGCGCATAAACGCCCTCGCTCCCGGCAAGGTAACCCGCCTCGATATCCCCGGCGGTCCGGGCGTCAGGTTCGACAGCTTCCTGTACTCGGGCTGCTCCGTCTCGCCTCACTACGACTCGATGGTCGGGAAGCTCATCGTGCACGACAGTGACCGCCATCGCGCGCTCTCGCGACTCCTGCGCGCCCTGGACGAACTCAAGATCGAGGGCGTTCCGGTGAACATCGCGACGCAGAAAAAGATCCTTTCGAACGCCATCTTCCGGTCCGGACAGTTCGGCACCGGACTGTATGCCCAACTGGAGGCAACCCTTTGAGCGATACTACGGACAAAACGGCCATGACCTGCCCGACGTGCAGGTCCACGGTGGACTCGGAGTCCCTCCGGGTCAATCTGATGGTATGTCCCTCGTGCAACCACCATTTCAGGATGGAGCCGAAGGACAGAATCGCCTATCTCGCCGACCCGGGAACCTTCGACGAGTTCTGCCGCAACATGAAGAGCCTCAATCCCATATCCATGGACGGATACGAGGACAAGCTTTCCGAGGCGGCGAAAAAGAGCAACATGTCCGAGGCTGTCGTGACCGGCCGCTGCTCGGTCGGCGGCGTTCCCGTCGTCGTCGGCATCATGTCGTTCAGCTTCATGGGCGGTTCCATGGGTTCCGTCGTCGGCGAGAAGATCACCCGCGCCATCATGACCGGCGTCGAGGAGAAAAAACCCGTCATCGTATACGCGACCTCTGGCGGCGCGCGCATGCAGGAGGGGATCTTCTCCCTCATGCAGATGGCCAAGACCGCGAGCGCGGCGGCCGAGCTCGACCGCGCGGGCTTGCCGCTCTTCATGGTACTGTGCGACCCGACGACCGGCGGCGTCACCGCGAGCTTCGCAATGCTCGGGGACGTCGCGATAGCCGAACCCGGGGCCCTCATCGGCTTCGCCGGTCCCCGCGTCATCGAGGGGACGATAAAGCAGACGCTGCCCCCCGGGTTCCAGCGCGCCGAGTTCCAGCTCGACAAGGGCTTCGTCGACGTGATTAGCCCGCGCGCGGAACAGCGCGAACTGTTTATCCGCCTGCTCGCCATGCACGGTTTCCGCGCGGCGGACGGCGAGGGAGGCAAGCGATGAGCGGTACGAAGAAAGTGCAAAGCAGGATCGAGGAACTCAAGAAACTCGCGGACGACGCGGGCATCGACATAGGCGACGAACTCCGCCGCATCAGCGAGAAAGTGACCGAGTCCTCGGCCTCGGCAAAGGCCTGGCAGCGCGTCGAGCTCGCGCGGAACCCCGACCGGCCCCGAGCCCTCGACGTCATCGCGCGTATCTGCGACGACTTCATCGAGCTGCACGGCGACCGCCATTTCGGCGACGATCCCGCCCTCGTCGGCGGTATCGGCACGATCGACGGGATTCCCGTGACGATCATCGCGAACCAGAAGGGACGCAACCTCAAGGAGACGATGGCGCGGAACGGCGGCATGGCGAATCCCGAGGGATACCGCAAGGCCCTCAGGCTCGCCCGTCAGGCGGAGAAATTCCGGCGCCCGATCATCACCTTCATCGACACGCAAGGGGCCTTTCCCGGCCTCGGCGCCGAGGAGCGCGGCATCGGCGAGGCCATCGCGATGAACCTGCGCGAGTTCAGCCAGCTCAAGACCCCGATCATCTGCGTGATCATCGGAGAGGGCGGCTCGGGCGGCGCGCTCGGTATCGGCGTCGGCGACAAGATTTACATGCTGGAGAACGCCGTGTACTCGGTGATCTCTCCCGAGGGCTACGCTTCCATCCTGCTCCGCGACGCCTCTCAGGCGAAGAACGCCGCCGCGATGATGAAGATCACCGCCGAGGACGTGCTGTCGCTCAAGGTGTGCAACGGAATCATCGGCGAGCCCGCCGGCGGGGCGCACCTCGACCCGGACGAGTCTAGCAGGGCCATCAAGGAAACCATCGTACGGGATCTCAAGGATCTCATGCCGAGGAATCCCTCGGTGCTCGTCCGTTACCGCAACCAGAAGATACGCAAGTTCGGGCATTTTACCGAGGACTGCGGGGAGGCGTGATTCGCCCTTCCGTCAGGATTCGCGCGGGAAGGACCGCACGACGCACCGGGAAGAAAGGGGCGTCGCGGTCCTGATCGCGCAGCGGTGATGGTGGCTCGTCCACTCGAGCGTTCCGCCGGTATCCGGGTCGACGAGCTCGTAGTCGCCGAGGGGGTAGAAGGCCTCCGTCGGGCTGACGATCTCGAGCGGCTCGCCCGAGACGATCTTGTTGGTCGGGGCGAGTTCCCAGACGGCCTTCGTCGGCCCGGCCTTCGCCGATTCGTCGTTCGTAGACCCCGCCCCGATCGTCAACCGCTCTCCGATCGTTCCCGCCATGACGCGCGGCGCCGAGCTCTTGCCCGGCGTCGTGAGGTTTTCAGACCCGTCGCCGAAATAGAACCCGGTCCCGTATTCCCGGTGCGGCACGTTGTCGAGCTCGTCGACGAAAGGCCGCGCTTCCTCGGGCGACATGTCCCCGTACAGGGCGTCGAGCGCCTTCCTGTAGGCGCGCGTGACGACGGCGACGTAATAGAGGCTTTTCATGCGCCCCTCGATCTTGAGGGAGTCGACGCCCGCGTCGCGCATTTCGGCGAGAAAGTCGATCATGTTGAGGTCGCGCGAGGAAAAGAGGGCGGTGTATCCGTCGCCCTCGACCACGGGGTAGTACTCGCCGGGACGCTCGCGCTCCTCGAGCACGCGCCAGTCCCAGCGGCACGAATGCGTGCAGCTTCCCTTGTTCGCGCTCCTTCCCGTCATGTACGCGCTCATGAGGCACCGACCCGAATAGGCGACGCACATCGCGCCGTGGGCGAAGCACTCGATCTCCATTTCCGGGACCGAATCCTTGATCCTTTTGACGTCGTCAAGCCTCGTTTCGCGGGCGAGCACGACGCGGCGGAAGCCGAGGTCGCGGTAGACCTTCACGGCCTCCGCGTTGAGGCAGTTGGCCTGCGTGCTCAAGTGGAGCGTCGCGCCGGGGATTCGTTCGCGGATCACGCGGGCGAGCCCGAGGTCCTGCACGATATACGCGTCGAAGGGATAGGCGCGGAAGTATTCGAGTTCGCGCGCGAAGCGGTCGATGTCCGCGTTCGCGCACGCCACGTTCGCCGCGCAAAAGAGCCGCTTCGGATTTCCGGCGCGCGCGTACGAATCCTTCAGCGCGCGTACGACGAGGTGTTCGTCGTCGTGGAAATTGTCCGCCTTGACGCGGAGCGAAAAGTCCTTGAGCCCGACGTACGCGGCGTCGGCCCCGTATTCCCAGGCGTAGGTGAGCTTTTCGAGATTGCCCGCGGGGGCCACGAGTTCCATCCGTCGTTCCGTCACGCGTCGTTCCGTCATGCGGCCTGGGCCCCTATCTGTAGCCCGCGCGGATCCATTGCCCGATGCGGCGAACCGACGAATGCGCCTCGGCCGTCAGCGAGTCTATGGCCTGGAAGAGGTGCCACATCCCCTCGCGCACGTCGAGCGTGACGGATACCCCCGCGCGCGAGGCGCGGTCCGCGAGGGCGCGCGCGTCGTCGACGAGTATCTCCTCGGAGCCGCACTGGATGAACAGGGGAGGGAAGCCGGAGAAGTCGCCGAGTATCGGGGAGACGTGCGGGTTCGCGAAGTTGTCCTGCCAGGTGTATTGCAGGGCCTGCGCCGCGAGGGATTCGCGGGTATGTATGGGGTCAGGATTTTTCCGCGCGAGGAACGCCTGGCTCGAGCAGGAAAGGTCGACCCAGGGGGATATCGCTACGATCGCGGCCGGTTTGGGAACCGCCTTCGTCGTGAGGTAGTGGGCGAGCGAGAGCACGAGATTCGCGCCCGCTCCGTCGCCCGCGAACACGACGTCCTCGGGTGACGTTCCCTTCCTGAGCAGCCACGAGTACGCGCGGTAGAGATCCTCGAGCGCCGTCGGGTAGGGGTACTCCGGCGCGAGCCGGTATTCGGGCAGGAGAAGGCGCGAGGCTGATTCGTGCGCGAGCGACGCGCAAAGGTTCGCGCTCGACCTTCTGGAACCCGCGATGAAGCCGCCGCCGTGCGCGTAGAGGACGGTACGCTCGCCTATGGCGAGTTCCGGCACGAGAAGGTCGGCCTGAACGGAACCGACGTCGACTTCCTGGCGATCGATATTGTTCGGGAGGATCGACGTGCCGAGCAGCGCCTCGTACTGGGCGCGTACCGCCTTGACCGGGGTTTTCGGCGAGAAGACCGTTTTCTTGAAAAGCTTACCGGCGGCCCGGATCGCCCGTGGATCTACGCTTGACATGTGCGTCGAGTATAGCACGGCCGCGGACGGGATGAAAAGCGATCTCCGCGCGGGACGGGCGCGTTCAGTTGAACCGGACGTCCATGATCGTGATGTCGTCCGGAAGCATCGCCTCGTTTATCCACCTGTTTACGGCCTTTTCGTAGGCCGCGCTCGTTTCCTCCAGGGACTTGCCGTAGGTGGAGGCGAAGAGCTGGCGCGTCCGTTCCTCCTCGTGCCGCTCGCCGTCGGGCGTGAGCATGTCGGTGATGCCGTCCGTGTACATCACCACGCGCAATCCCGGCACGATGGGCACGCGGTATCCGGTCGCGTCCTCGCCGCCGACGATGCCCATGCCGAGCGGAGGCAGGTTTGCCGTCAGCGTCTTGCCGACTATCTTCCGGTTTTCTCCCGGCACGAAAAGGTAAATCGGCGTGTGCCCGCAGTTCTGTATGAAGATGGAGGACTTCGCGAAATCGACGTAGCAGATCGCCGCGGTAATGAAGACCTCGCTCGGCGTGAGGTTCTGCACGTACGCGTCCATGAGGGAGGTTATTTCCCCGAAGGATTTTGTCGCCGAATCGAAGAGCGAAAGGGCGGTGAAGAACGATCCGATCGCCATCGTCGAGAGGGACGCGGCGACGTTCTTTCCGGAGACGTCGAAACAGCCGATGATGTGCCGGTCCCCTCCCGGAAGGCAGAAATCCTTGTAGAAGTCCCCTCCGACCTCGTTGGCCATGCGGTTCCACGTGAGCGCGGAGAACCGCGGGTCCTCCGCCGCGCAGTTCGTTTCGATGAGGTGGCGCTGGACCAGGTGGGCCTTTTCGAGGTCCTTGGTTCGTATCTCCGTCATTCGCTCGAGCATGCGGTGGAGCCCGGCTATTCCGAAAAAGTACTTCCGGTGATACACGGCGAAATAGCGTATGCCCTGCTCGTTGTTGAGTTGCATCCCGCGCGATATGTGCTTCTCGATATAGGCGTCCGCCCGAAGCGAGAGCAGCGGGGCGGTGATGTAGGCGTCGAGGTCTTTCTGCCAGAAGCGCGCCCAGGCGGACTCGGTCATTTTTTCGACGAGCGACCGCTCGAGGATGCCGATCAACGCGCCGTCCCGCTCGATGGGAATGGCGGGGAGGTCCGGTGTGGCGTTGAAGATTTCCATCACGAACTCGAGCGACGAGCTGACGTCGACGGGATCTATCTGCCAGGTGGCGGAACCAACCTGTCGATAACTGAATTCGTCCTGAAGGTTTGGCGTATCCTTAATCGCCTCGATGTTTACCATTCGCACAGTATCAGCCCGAATCGCGCCGTCGTCAACGACAAAAATAACGGATTTGTCCGGTTCGGGCCCGTGCCCGTGCCCGCGCATGCGATCGACCCGCGCCCGCGCCGGATCAGTACGAGGCGAGAAAATAGAGCGCGAGCAGGGTGACGAGGCGGGCGGTGTCCCGTAATTCCTCTTCTCCGGTTCCCTCTGGCGGGGCGTCGAGATAGGACTTGGCCTCCTCCATCATCCAGGAAAGGATGCCGAGTCGCTGGTCCACGCGGTAGAGGGCGTCCCGTCCCATCTCGGAACCGAAAATATCGTCGAAAAGCCCGTCAACGAACCGTATCGCGGCGGATAGGGCCTCGACGTTCCGGTCTTCTTCCAGGGCGATCCTGATTTCCTCTGTCGGATCCCGTTCCTTTTGAACGGCCCGTTCCTTCGGAACGCCGCGTTCCGGAGGAAAGCTTCGTTCTCCCCGACGCAGGCGCTCCCGAACCGCGCGCATGTTCGCGGCGAAGCGCGCGACGAGTTTCTTTTGCCGACCCTCGAGGACTGTCGACGAACCCGAAACGTATTCGTAAAAACCGTCGCCCTGGGCGAGTATGTTCGCCACGGCGATCGCGTACTGTTTGCGCGCGGTTTTCGACTTGGTATGGAGGAGGGCGGGGTAGAGCTCCCAGGCCGCCTCGAAGACGCCGAGCCGCGCGGCAGCCTGCGTTCCCGCCTGCCGCATCCGGTCGGTGCGCGTCCGCCGCAAAAAGAGCATGACCTGCTCGATCGCCCCCTCGTCTCCGATGTCCGCGAGGGCCTCGAGGCAGGCCCGCTGGAGTTCCTCTCCCGACTCGTGGAGACAGCCGACGAGCGCTCCCACCGCCTTGCGGTCGCCGATCTTTCCGAGGGCGCGAGCCGCCGGAACGCGGATGTCCGACGAGGCGTCGAGAAGCCTGAGGATGAGCGCGTCGACCGCGGGCGAGGTGACGCGCTTCGGGGCGATGCGGCCGAGCGTGCGCGCGGCCTCTTCCTGCAGGTCCGTGTCGGGGTCGTCGAGCTTTTCGATCACGTCGCGTATCGCGAGGGCCGCGCCCTTGCCGCCGATGCCCCGCAGGATGTCCGCGTTCGCGTCCGGCGACTGCGACTTGCCGAGCGAGTCGAGGTGCTGGAATGTGCGCAGGATGAGCGGGTTCGCGATCTGGCCGATCACGTAACCGAAGGGCTTTTCCGCGCCTTCGCGCACGCGGCTCACGAGGAAGGCGCAGCCGCAGCAGAGGACGATCGAGACGAGCTGGACGACGTGAAAGTTCGCGAACTCGAGCGGGCCCGCCCGGAAGGTGAATCCCGCGAGGGCGTCGGTGAGGAGTCCTCCCGCGAGCGAGCCGGGCGCGGACACGAGGCCGACGATCGCGAGATACCAGGCGACGTAGGACACGCGGTTTTTCTCCGGCGCGAGCGAGAGCATCATCTGGTTCGAGCCTTCCCAGAACGCGGGCGAAAGGAATCCCGTCGCCACCGCGATGAGCGGAAGGACGATAACGTAGTTTCCCGGCGTAAGGACGAGATAGCCGACCCAGCCGAGCACGAGGAGTGTCCCCGCCGTCACGACGGGCTTTCGGCCCCAGCGGTCCATGATCGTCCCCCAAAACGGGGCGATCAACACCCAGATGAACTGCGAGAGCATCGACATGATGCCGAGCCACGTGTTCGGCGCGCCGATTCGCGCGGGATTGACGACGTAGGGCGCCTGGAAGGGGCCGATCATGTTCATTGAGAAGACGGCGAGCCCGATCGCGACGGCATAGCGCACGAAGTCGGGGTTCGAAAGCGGCTCGAGCACCGTCGCCGTGTCGAAAGCGGCCTTGCGCTCGGGCAAGGGCTCGGGGGTCACGATCTGGCTGACGATGTCGAGAAGACCCGCCACCGCGCCGACCGAGAGGAGGACGCCGAAGACGGTCATGGACGCTTCCCTCGGAAAGGCGTCGAGGATCGTGCTCGCGAGGAAGAACCAGGCGATGTTGACGACCTGGATGACGGCGGAGCGGCGCATGAAAAAGCCGCCGCGCATCGACTCGGGAAAGATGTCCGCCACCCAGCCCCACCAACACGCGCTCGAGGCGTTCGCGAAGACCCAGGAAAGGCCCATCGCGACGATGACGATGACGATCCCCCGTTCGTGCGAGCCGCCTCGCGCGACGTAAAAGGCGACGAAGGCGATGACCGCGGTGAGTGAGCGGTGGAATATGTGCCCCACGATGAAGATAGGTTTTTGCCTCCCGATGAGGCCGAAGAGGACGATGCCCGCGATCTGGAAGACGGCCGCCGCCTGAATGATCGATACGAGCAGTCCGAGCTGTCCCGCGCTCGCGCCGAGGTAATTCTGGAAGAAGACGTTGAAAAGGGGTTGGATCGAGCAGACGAGCTGCCACACCACGGAAGCCGCGCCCGAAAAGACGCTGACGCGCATGGCCCGCACGAGCTGGGCCTGCGTCAATTGTTTACGCATACGCTCTTTTTTATCATGGCTCGCGGGAAAAGAGAAGGGGTGACTAATCGTCACCCCTTCGGTCTCGTGTCGCGGTATCGGCTAAAACACCTTTCTCGACCCCGGCTTGACGGCGGGCGATTTGCCATCCTTGCAGAGCGGGCAGGCG
>JAEWMY010000022.1 GCA_023393015.1 Spirochaetota bacterium | reverse complement strand
GTCATGCTCACCGGCTACCTCGACGACCGCTCGACGCGTTCCTGGGGCGAATATCGGAAGGGAGCGATCGACCTCGCGCTCTCTCTCGCCGCCTCGGCGTCGTTGCTGTACTGCTATTTCGGCGGCGAGGCCCGCTACTGGCTTCCCTTCGTGAGCGCGATTATCGAGGTGCATCCCGCGATCTTCCTCGTCGTCTCGACGGTCGTCATCTGGGTATCGATCAACTCGACCAACTGCACCGACGGCGTTGACGGACTTTCGGGCACGCTCGCCATGATCGCCCTCGTCTCCCTCGGCCTCATCTTCTATTTCGTGCTCGGGCACAAGAACATCTCCGCCTATCTCCTGGTTCCCCACATGAAGGACGGCGCGCAATGGGCGGTATTCGTGTTCGCCCTGACCGGCGTTTTGATGGGGTATCTGTGGCATAACGCCTTCCCGAGCAAGGTGCTCATGGGAGACGCTGGCTCGCGCGCGCTCGGTTTCTTCATCGGCGTGTGCGTGATCCTCTCGGGAAATCCCTTCCTGCTGCTCATGACGAGCGCGATGATCCTGATCAACGGCGGAACCGGCCTTCTCAAGGTCGCCCTGCTCCGTTTCTTCAAGATCCGCATACTCCACAGCATCAGGTTTCCCCTGCACGATCACATGAGAAAGACCCGCGCGTGGTCGCCGACGCAGATACTCCTCAAGTACATGATAATGCAGGTTCTCATCGCCCTCGCCGTGCTCGGCATGTTCTTCAAGATACGATGAAAAAAGGCGCCTTTCGGCGCCTTTCGCGTTGTTTTTGTCGCGTTGATTCTCCCGCGTTGTATCTGTCGCGTTACTTCTTCCCGCCGAGGCCCGAGACGAACCCGGTGAAGGCTGTCCCGAAATCCCCGCGTATCTTCCGCTCTGCCGCGCGTACGGCGCGGTTTTCCGCCTCGGACTGGGACGTATGGCCGTCCCTGCCGGAAACGGAATACGGCAGGAGGGCGTTCCCCGTGACGGCGTCCCTGAGGGTCGCGTCTACCGTATACCGCGCGAACTTGTTCGGATTGTCGGGCAGTTCGACCGGCGAAAGAGCGAGGGAACCCGAGAGGGAATAGCGGGAACCGGACCCGCCGGTCATGAAGCCCGCCGCCGTCAGTACGGCCGAGAAGGCGGCGGCGATCCGGCCGTCACGGTCGTCGCGTATCGACACGGCGATCGGTATGGTCTGCGCTATTTTCAGGGCGACGACGCGAAGGTCCTCGGCCCGCGTCGTCGTGCCGCGTCGGGCGGCGGCCGCGCCTGGATTGACGACCGAGAGGACGTTGAGAAACCGCCCGCTCGTCTCGGCGATCTCGGCGGCGAGATCGTACCGGGCGTAGGCCTCCATCGTGTTCCGTTCCGAATCGGGAATTGACGTGAGCGAGCGGATCGAAGACTCGTTCGACTCGATGAGATCGGCGTACAGCATGGACGCCTTCATGCGGTCCATGACGGCGACGGCGTACACGGTCCGCGAACGGTCGTCCCACACGCCCTTTATCTCGGCGCCGACTACCGTCTCGAGCGCGAACGAACTCGTTACCGCCCGCCCGACGTCCGTGCTCTCGGACACTTCGAGCGCCCCGCTCTTGACGGCCTCGAGATACCGCGAACTCACGGTCGTCTCGCCCTTGACGGTCTGGCCGAATACCGCGACGAGCGCGCCCATCGCGCTTTTTTCGGCGGCCTCCCGGTTTTCGCCGTATCCGACCGCGGATACGTACCGCTCTTCCGGAAAGGCGTTTCTCGGGTTCGCCACCCACGAGGGTTCGGGATCGTAGGCGCCCGCGGAAGCCTTGCCCGGGACGGTCTTCCCGGCGGCGCCCTGACCCGCGCCGGATGCCGGCCTGGCGGGATCCCGCGCCGACGACGGCGTGGACGCGCAACCCGATATAAGGACGCAAAGCGCGACGAGCGTCGCGCGCGAAACGGTCATTCTCATTTTACGCATACTGCCTCCGAAAGGCTCAGCCTGTCCGGCCGCACCTCGACTGACTCGAACCTCACGCTCTCGATGAGGCGATTCGCGCCGTTAAAATACCGGACGGTAAAGGAATACGTCCCGGGTTCCACGGTGAACCCGCCGACGTGCGCCTTTCCCGGGAAATAGCGTGATATCCGCAAATCGGCCTGCTCGCTCGCCTCCGCGTATATCTGCGTGCCGAGGCTCAAAAGACCCAAGAGCAGGGCGTTGTCGGAGTTCTTGGTTTTCTTGGATGACTTCTCGAGCGCCATCGAGGTCGTCGTCTTGGCGATCGACCGGATGATGGTCTTGAAATAGATGAATCCCGCCTTCGCCTTGAAGGTCTCCGTCGCGACGGCCGCCAAGTCCTCGATCACCTCGAGGTCGAAGCGCCTGCCGTCGTCGAGAATCACGTCGACTCGCGCGACGGCTGACGGCCGCTTCGTCATCACGGGAAGGGCGATCTTGACCCATTTATCTCCCTTGAGAAATATCCGGTCCACCTTCTCCGTCTTGAGGGGGCCCTTTCCGCTGAAGCCGATGACGTTGATGCGGCCCATCCCACGCGGCACGGAAAGCTCCTCGTCGAGCGAGGAGGGAACGGGGAAGCCGTACACGTGCTTGTGGTTCGCGAACGCGAGCTTGATCTGGTCGCGGTCTATGCGCGCGTCGTCGTACAGACCGTCGGCGCGGTAAAAGAGCATTCCGAGATACCGGGCAAGCGCCGAGTTGGCGAACTTCGCGGAATGCGCGTCGGCGTCGTAGGGCACGTTCCGGTTTTTCTCGAGGGCCGCCCGCTGGGCGTTCGTCGTCGCCACCCCGTATTTCGAGGAAAGGTGTTTGAGCTTGTTGTCGATCCTGCGGATCTCGACGAGCGCCCCGTCGAGGGATCCCGCGCGGTAGTAATTGAGGGAATTGAAGACGTTCAGGTAGATGTCCTCGTAATCTTCTCCCGCGTATTCCCTGGTGGAGTCGTTGACGAGATACGAGGAAACCTCCTGCGTCACGCTCCTGGTGAACGCGGCCTCGATTCCCCGCTCGGCCTCCCCCAGCCGCTTCGAGGACTCGGCGAAGTCCCCGGCGTAATGAGAGAGCATCCCGACGTCGAGATTGAACAATACCGCGTCCTTGTCCCGGTACCCCTTGCCCTTTTGCGCGCGCGTCTGCTTCAGGGCGGCTTGATAGTCTCCCGCCCCGAACGAGGCGTCGGGTCCCTTATGGTGTTCAACGCTGGCGCACGACGCCAACGTCGCCACGCACGCGGCCGCGAACACGGCGCATACCGTCTTGTTCATCCACAAACCTTTTTTTATCGGGATCGGTCGCGTCACAGCTTGATGAGCGGAGCCTTGATGACCTTCTTGATGGAGTCGTTCTCGCCGATCCATATCTTCCGGTTCGACTCGAGGTCGATCAGCTCGGCGTAGACGAAATACGTCCTGGTCGAGGTCTTTCCCGCGCGGTCGACGATCGTCTTGACCGAGCCGATCATCATGAAATCGGCGCCGGTCTCGTTCGCGAGGGCCTTGGCGGTTTCCTCGCTTGCCCAGGACTGCTGCTCTCGGCGCTCGTCGCGAAGCTCCCCGCGTTCCCCGCTCGAGGCGACGAATTCGGCCTTTCCGCTGTTGAGGATCGCGGTTTCCATCTTCTTGGTGATGATGGAGGTATCGATATGCTCGTCGCTCTGGTTGCGGAACGAGCCGACGATGATGACGGGCTGGTTGCCGGTCTTTCTCTCGAACTGGGCGACGCGCGGCGAGGAAAGGCAGTCTTTCAGAAGGCTCTCGCAGACGATCCTGACGTCGGTATCGTTCCAGTATCCGCTCAGGTCGGTCTGCGTATCGGAAGACACGCGGGTTACCTTGGGCGCGGACGAACAGGACGCAAGGACGATTGCGAGGACGCACGCGAACGCGATAAGTATCCGGTTTTTCATCATTTTCCTCCGTATCAAGTAACTATACACTCAGGCCGGGCATAAAAACAACGTCGTCGCGGACTAGCCGCTCATTCTTCGATAAAATCCAGTTCGACCCCGTTCGGATCGACCGCCGTCAGGATCTTCTTTCCGTCCTTGATCGTTCGGGGCGGGGAGATGATCCGCACGCCGTTCGCGACGAGATACTTCTCCGTTTCGCCGATCTGGTCGACGCTGAAGGTCAGGGAGACGCTTCCGCAGGAGATAGACTTGCCGCGCTCGTTGTACAGAAGTTCTATGGAACCGCCGCCGTTCTTGTCCGACAGAAAGGCTATCTGCTTTCCCGGGGCCGCGGATATCATAGAGTCGAAGGTAAAGCCGAGGGCCTTCTCGTAGAACGCGATCGATTTCTGGATGTCGGTAGTCCTGATTACCACGCTTTTCATCTTCACGGAAACACTCCTTACACGACGGTAAAACGCCTATTCGCTACTGTATGATACACTAAATACAACACCCGGGGCAAATGTTTCGCGTCACTCGCTCGCTCGCCAGGATCCGCCCGAACGGATCTCCCGGCACCTGGAATTCCGGTTCAACGGGGTTTTCTGGCCGTTCTCGTCCACGGCCACGAAGGTCACGTTATTGGTAAATATGAGCTTTTCCTCGACACTGCCCGGCATGTCGGCGAAGACGTCCACGGAATAGAGGACGGAGGTTACGCCGAGGTTTCGCTGTTCGACCCTGAAACGGAGGATGGACCCGTTCGGCACGGCGTACTTGAACTCGCTGTTGTCCATCGCGCGGGTAACGAGCACCGAACCGCAAAAATCGCGGGCCGCGGCGAGCCAGGCGAATTCGTCCACCCATT
The DNA here is from genome assembly GCA_023393015.1 of Spirochaetota bacterium. Classification (GTDB taxonomy): domain Bacteria; phylum Spirochaetota; class Spirochaetia; order Treponematales; family Treponemataceae; genus Teretinema. Next base: position 1,123 of record JAEWMY010000022.1, on the reverse strand, counting down.
TGAGCAGTTGTCCGCCGAAAAGCTTTCCGTTGTGGTTCAAATGCTCGGTCCTGACAAGCGTGAACGTATCCATGACAGGGTCTCCTCCAGTTATCCGCGAGCTATCAGCCGTTTTCCGGGCCGAAGAGCCCCCGGAACACCTCGGGATCGTACGGCTTCACGATGTACCCGGCGACTACGTCGCTGTTCTTCTCGAGCATCTCGGCGTTTTCGCTCGTGGCCGTCACCGCCAGGATGGGACATCGCACCTTGAGCTCGGTCTTCAGGATCCTCGCGGAATCATACCCGTTCATGCGGGGCATGTGAATATCCATCAGCACGAGATCGTAAAAATCCGGCGGGAGCGATCGGCAGAGCTCTACCGCCTCGAGACCGTCGACGGCCCGGTCGACGACGCACCCGGCGTTCGCGAGGAGGGTCTCGGCGATCTCGCTGTTGATGTCGTTGTCCTCGACGAGAAGCACGCGGCCGGTCTTTCTGGGAATACAGGGAAGCGCCGCGGAAAGCTCGCCGCCGGATACCTCGAGGGGCTTTTTCATGACGACGATGAAATAGAACGACGAGCCCTTTCCCGGCGAGCTGTCGACCCAGATAACCCCGTGCATGAGCTCGACGAGCCGCTTGCAGATGGCGAGGCCGAGGCCCGTTCCCTCGTGCGTCTTGACGAGTACCTGCCCGAACTGCTCGAAGTCGGTGAAGAGTTTCGTCATGTCCTCCTCGGACAGCCCGCATCCCGTATCGCGGACGGCGCACCGGAGGATGATGTCCTGGCCTATCTGTTCGTGGTTGAGGGAGACGGAGACGAAACCGCTGTCGGTGAACTTGATCGCGTTCCCGACGAGGTTGATGAATATCTGGGTAAGCCGGAACTGGTCGCCGAACACGTAGAAGCGTTCGGGGCAGTTGAATTCCACGAGAAAGGAAAGGCCCTTTTGCTGAACCTTGAGCGTAAAGAGGTCCGAGATGATCTTCTTGAGATCGTACAGGTTGAAGTTTTCCGGGTTGAGCGAGAACTTGTGCTCCTGCATCTTCGAGAAATCGAGGATGTCGTTGACGACGGAAAGGAGGAGCTCCGAGGCGTTCTCGATCTTCCCGATGTATTCGAGGCACTTCGGGTCCTTGC
>JAEWMY010000032.1 GCA_023393015.1 Spirochaetota bacterium | reverse complement strand
GGTAGGGACAGTCAGCGTTCGGACAGAACTCCGGTCGTTTGATGCGAGGTGTTCGGGAAGCGGGTGTTGCCATGATGAACCTCCTCGGGAACGGAGTCTCTTTCCGAGGAGGTATATCTTCTATAATTCGCCTGGTGGCTCAATATTTCTGGACTGAAGCCACAACAATATTGAAAGCACTAATTGACCTGAGCGAAAACGCACGGTGCCGTCACTTAAAGCGAGTCGAAAACGTCCTGCATGGTAAACACGCCCGAAGCAGAGCCGCGATCGACGGAGGCGAGCCACTCGGCCGCGCGAACCGCGCCCATCGCGAGGCCTTCGCGCGTCCTGACGGTATGCGTGAGCTCGATTGTATCCGCCGGCGAGTCGAACCAGACGGTATGCGTCCCGGGAACCGATCCGACGCGTACGCTCGCGACGTGCAGCTCGTCCTTCTCGGGTTTCCTGTCGAAGGGATCTGCAACGACGCGGGTCTTCGAGGGCATGTTGGCGAGTATCCTCTGCGCGATATCGAGCGCCGTGCCCGAGGGGCTGTCCACTTTCTGATTATGGTGCGACTCGAACACGGCCGTGTCGTATTCGTCGAATTCCGACACGAGGCGCGCGGCCTCGGCGACGATTCGGTAAAAGAGGTTCACGCCGACCGAGAAGTTGGCGGCGTGCAGGAGTCTCGATCCTTCGCGCTCGACGAGTGAAGCGACCTCGGGAAGGCTGTCCTTCCAGCCCGTGGTGCCGACGACGAGGGGGATGCCGGTCGGCACGAGCGCGCGGATGTTTCCCAGGGCCGACGCGGGATGCGAGAATTCAATGACCGCCTCGGCGCCCGATCCGAGTACCGACCGCGCCATCTCGGCGTGATCGGAGGTGATACAGGACGCGTCCTGAGCGAACAGGTCGACGGTACACGCGACCGTATGCCCGCGCGTCTCGCAAGCCTTCGCGATCATGTGTCCCATCTTTCCGTAACCGACGAGGGCTATTCTCATGCGGCGCCTCCCGCGCTCTCTCCGATACGGTCTTGCTTTCCGTCCTTTCCGAAATAGCGCTCATGCAACACCTTCACGACATGGTCGGCCTCAGCCGAGTCGCAAATGAGGCTGATATTCACCTTGGAAGCTCCCTGGCTGATCATCTGCACGTTGATCCCCGCCGCGGAAAGCGCCTCGAATGTCGCCGAGAGAATGAGGCTCGAGCGCTTCACGTCGCAGATTATCGTCACGATTGCCCGTTCCTTGCGCACGTCGACGCTCGAGAATTTCTCGAGATCGTGCCTGAGCTGCGCGAGATTCGCCCTCTTGCTGTCGACGGTGAGCGACACGGAAACCTCCGAGGTCGCGACGACGTCGACGCTCACGCTGTGCGCGGCGAAGGAATCGAATACCTTGGCGAGAAACCCGTACTGTCCGAGCATCCTCGTGGAGACGATATCGACGAGGGTCACGCCCTTCTTCGAGGTAATCGCCCTGACGGGAGAAGGAGTCAAGGGATGGCTCGTGACGATGATGGAACCGGGGGCGTCGAGGTTGTACGAGTTCTTCACGCGTACCGGCGTGCCCGTCTGCAGGCACGGCTGCATCGAACGCGGATGAAGCACCTGCGCGCCGAAATAGGCGAGCTCGGCCACCTCGTCGTACGTCGCGACGGGAACGGGGCGCGCTTCCTTCACGACGCGCGGATCGGTCGTCAGGATGCCGTCGACGTCCTTCCAGGTTTGCACCTCCTCGGCGTCGAGGGCCGCGCCGATGAAGGTCGCCGTCAGGTCGCTGCCGCCGCGGCCGAGCGTCGTGATGGATCCCTTCGCGTCCTTGGCGATAAATCCGGTAACGACGGGGATCGGCATGCCGTCGCCTGACTTGCCGGCGGCGTAGGGTCCGAGAATCTTCCGGACGTTCTCCCAGGTTTCGGGAAGAAGGTCCGCGTTCATGTAATTCGAATCGGACGCGAAGCCGACGTCCCAGGCGTCACGGGCCTCGGCGCGTACGGACTGCGAGGAAAGAAAGGCCGCCATGATGCGTACGGACAGCCGTTCGCCGAAGGACACGAGGTAGTCTCGGGAACGCGGGCTCACCTCGCGCAACATCGATATCCCGGTAAGAAGGGTTCGAAGCTCGCCGAGGAGAGGATCGACCACGCTCGGAAGGATTCCGAGTTCGGAGGCCGTATCCTTGTGAAGTTTCTCGATCGCGTCGACGGTAACGACACCGCCGAGAGCTGCGTCCGCCGCGTCGAGCAGGTCGTCGGTCGTATCCCCCATGGCGGAAAGGACGATCACGGGGCGTTTATCGGCGAATTTCCGGATAATCCCCGCAACATGCCTGATACGCTCCGCGTTCGCAACCGAAGAACCGCCGAATTTCATTACGATCATGATTGAACTCCACCTCTATATTTATTCACGAGCTGACGTAGTAATGCATATTTATACCAAATCGGCGCGTTAATGACAATACTCCCTTGAGACGCATGAACGCTAAATGCTAGACTGAAGAAATGAAACCGCAGATTCGCGCCGTAGTACTGTACAAGGGTCAACCGGGACTCATTACCGCCCTCGATTCGGGAAAGATCACGATAACCCTCGAGGGAGGCGAAAAAAAGGTACGCGAAAAGGACATTCAACTCCTTCATGCGGGCCCGGTTCAGAACCTATCCGCCCTGTTATCGGCGACGCTCCCGACGGGCGAACCGAAGGACGCCGTCGATTTTTTCCCGGAAGAACGGCCATCGTACGCGGAGCTTACCGAACTTATTTGGGGATCGTACGCCCCCGAGTCCGCCTGGGCGGTTTGGAAGGCCGTTCGCGATTCTCCCCTCTTCGAGTGCGACGATCCGGCGGAACCGGTGCGGATACGCACGACGGAGGAGATCGAGACGATCGCGCGCAAGGACGCGGAACGGGAGCGCGCCGGCGCCGAACGATCCGCCGCCATAGCGCGTCTTAAAAAGGCAGTGTCCGACAAAGATTTCCCTCTCCCGCCGGACGACGCCCGGTTCCTTCAGGATATCGAGGCCCTCGCGCTCGGCATGAGCGACAAATCAAAATCTCTCAAGGAGGCGGGATTTCCCGAAACCGCGGTCAGCGCCCATTCGGTACTGCTCGCCTCCGGCCTTTGGAAACTCGAGCGAAATCCCTGGCCTTCGAGGCATGGCCTGAGTCTCAATTCCTCGACCGCGAGTGTTCCCCCTCCTCCCGAGCGCGGAGACCGACTCGATCTGACGACCCTCGACGCCTGGGCGATCGACAACGCGTGGAGTTCCGATCCCGACGACGCGGTATCGATCGACGGGGATGCCCTGTGGGTTCACGTCGCTGACCCAGCCTCCACCGTGCTTCCCGACAGCGAGGCGGACAAGGACGCCCGCGGCCGGGGCTCGACGCTCTATGTTCCCGAAGGCGCCTCGCGCATGCTCGCGGACGCTTCGCTCGAGCACTTCGCCCTCGGCCTCGCTCCGGAATCCTTCGCGCTTTCCTTTCGCGTAACCTTCACGGACTCGGGCGCGATCGACGGGGTTTCGGTACACCGTACCGTCGTGCGCGTCACGCGCCTTACCTATGCAGAGGCATCGGCGCGCCGGAACGAGCCGGGACTCTCGCCGCTGTTCGCGATAGCTGAACGCAACGTAGCGCGCCGCAGGTCGGCGGACGCGGTGTTCATCGAATTACCCGAGACGCACGTCTCGGTCGGGCCCGGACCCGACGGTCCCGCCACCGTCTTTTTCGAGTCGGTCACGGACGAGGTCGCCGCGGACATGGTACGCGAGATGATGCTGATCGCCGGTGAGGCCGCGGCGCGCTTCGCCTTTAAAAACGGGATTCCCTTTCAGTACGTGAGTCAGGAACGGCCCGAGATACCGAAAGACCTGCCACCCGGCCTCGCGGGCGAGTACCGCAAGCGGCGATCGATGCGCTCCCGCAAGGTCGGGACTATCCCCTCGGACCACGCGGGACTCGGCCTCGGGATGTACAGTCAGGTCACGAGCCCCTTGAGGCGATACGGCGACCTCGTCTCCCATCAGCAACTCGGACGTTTCCTCGACGGCAAGACACCGATGGACGCGGACGACATGCTCACCCGCGTCGCCTCCGGAGACTCGGCCGCGCGCGAATGTACCTTCGCGGAACGCGAGTCGAACATGCACTGGACGCTCGTGCACCTTTCCCGGCATCCCGAATGGGTCGGAGAGGCCGTCGTCGTCGAGATCGCGGGAAACCAGACGACGATCCTTATCCCTGAGTTCGCCCAGGAATCGAGGATAACGACCCCTCCTGACGCCGAATTGAACGCGCGTATCAGGATACGCGCGGGAAACGTCAGAATCCCCGAGCAAACGGTGAGCTTTATTCCGGTGGCCGAATGATGCCCGGCAAATCCTATTCTCCCCGCGAGATCATCTTCGCTCCCACGTCGTCCTGCAACCTCGCCTGCGGCCATTGCCGCGTCGACCGTTCGAAGGGAACGCTCCCGCTCGACGACGCTCTCGCCTTCCTCGCGGACTGCGCGGAAGGAGGAGTCGACCGCGTGGGTTTCTCCGGAGGGGAGCCCTTCCTCGAACTCGGTTTCGTGTCCGCGATCATCCGGTCGGCGGTCGAACTCGGGATGTACTTCGACAGACTCATGACGAACGGAACGTGGTGGAAATCCGGAGACGAACTCGCGGCCTCCCTCTCGGCGATCGTCAACGCGGGATTCGACGGTACTCTCGCGGTCAGCTTCGACGACTGGCACGGGCAGGACGGCGGAAAAATCGCGGAGTTCTTCCTCGAGGCGGGTAGGATATCAGGCAGAAACGACTGGTTCGAGATAGTCTCGGCCCTTGACCGCGACGGGGGCGCGCCGATTGCCCGACTGGAGAGCCTGGCCCGCGCGCTCGACGCGACGCTCGTCTCCACGGACGGCGCCCCGTTGGCGATACGGAACTCCGCGGCGCGGAAAAACCGCGAACTCGGCGCGGACGACGGATCGGGTATCGACATCCCGATACTCACCATACCGTTTTCCGCACCGGGGTCCGATCCTGCCGCATGGAAGGCGGAACGATGGTTTTCCGACGACTGGTGCGAAGGACCGGGAAACGTGCTCTACGTCCATCCCGACGGTTCGGTAGCGGTATGCTGCGGTTTCGCGAACGAGCGGCCCGAGCTGATCGCGGGACACCTACGCGACGGCTACGCGAAGCTCGTCGAACGGGCGCGCGCGATGCCGCAGGTTCGCGCCTGCTACGAGCGTGGCCTCGGCGCCGTCCGGAAGGAACTCGAGGCCCGAGGAGTGCCACTCCCCGGCAAGACGTCCGATATCTGCCAATTCTGCGACTGGCTGTGCGAGAGCGGTCTTTCGGATAAGACACAACAATAAAAAAAAAAAAAGCCGTCCTTGCGGACGGCTTTATCATTGCCAAGAAAGCGCGGACTATTCCGACTTGACTTCGTCGCAGATGCTGAGCTCGGTTTCCTTGTCGAAGAATTTCGCCTTCTCCATGAGGGGCTGGAAGTTCACCGTCTCGCCGATCTGGAACACGAGGTCGGGAGAGCAGCGCACGATCGCCTGCTGGGTCTTCGTGGACATGATAAGGTGCGTCTCGGCTCCGAGCGGTTCCTTGACCATGACCTTCATCTGCATGTTGTTCTTGCTCGCCGGGCTCTTGATATACTCGAGGTCCTCGGGACGGATACCGAAGTATACCTCCTTGTTGAGGTACGCCTTGAGTATCTTCTGCTGGTCGGCGGTCGGAACGATCTCGAAGGAACCTTCGTCCGCGACGATCTGCCCGCCCTTCTCGATGATCTTGACACAGAGGAAGTTCATGGGCGGCGAGCCGATAAAGCCCGCGACGAACTTGTTGATCGGGTGATTGTAGAGATACAGGGGCGAGCCGATCTGCTGGATCTTTCCGTCCTTCATGACGACGATCTTGTCTCCCATGGTCATGGCCTCGACCTGGTCGTGGGTAACGTAGATCATGGTCGCCTTGAGGCGGTTGTGAAGGTCGGAGATCTCGGCGCGCATCTGTACGCGGAGCTTGGCGTCGAGGTTCGAGAGGGGCTCGTCGAAGAGGAATACCTTCGGGTTGCGCACGATGGCGCGGCCGACGGCGACGCGCTGTCGCTGACCGCCGGAGAGGGCCTTGGGCTTGCGGTCGAGCAGTTTTTCGATATCGAGGATGCGGGCGGCTTCGTTGACGCGGCGCTCGATCTCCTTCTTGTCGGTCTTGCGGATCTTGAGACCGAAGGCCATGTTGTCGTACACGGTCATGTGCGGATACAGGGCGTAGTTCTGGAAAACCATCGCGATATTACGGTCTTTCGGGGGAACGTCGTTCATCCGCTCGCCGTCGATGAAAAGGTCGCCTTCGGTGATCTCCTCGAGTCCCGCTACCATGCGGAGGGTCGTGGACTTTCCGCAACCGGAAGGACCGACGAATACGACGAATTCCTGATCTTCAACGACGATGTTGGCGTTATCGACGGCACGGACGTTTCCGTCGTACACCTTGCCGATTCCCTTGAGTTCTACCTTTGCCATTATGGCCTCCTAAAGTTATCTTATAGAAGCCATTTTATGCAGATTTCGGGCGTCTGTCAAACGAAAAGGGCCAAAAAACGGGCAAACCAGGGATCGGCGAGCACGAACAGGACGGTTACGATCATCGCGGGGAGGTAATTCGCCGTCTTGAGCTTCTTGAGCTCGAGGAGGTTGATCCCGATCATGACGATAAAGGCCCCGCCGATACCGGTCAGTTCAGCGATCATCTGTTCGGAGACGTACGGCTTGACGTACCCCGAGGCGAGCGTCAAAAGGCCCTGATACACGAGTATGGACAAGGCCGAAAAGATCGTGCCGATTCCCATGGCGGCGGCGAAGACGATGGACATGAAGCCGTCGAGCACCGACTTCGTATAGAGAAGCGTGCAGTCGCCTTCCGTTCCCGCCTTGAAGGAGCCGACGATGGCCATGGCCCCGACGCAAAACAGTACCGAGGCGTTAAGAAAAGCGTAGGCGAAACGGGAACTCGCGCCCTCGCTCGCCGCGCCCTCGGTCGCCGTTCCGGCGCTATCGCCGCCGGACGCGGCCTCGCCCTTACCGCCGAATCTCCGCTCGAGAAAACGTCCGACGGAAAGAATCTTGCCGTCGATGTCCCACCAGGAGCCGAGTATCCCGCCGATGATGAGGGAAAGCGCGAGGTAGATGATGTTCTGCGCCTTGAAGGCGAGCTGCATCCCGATGACGAGGGTTACGATGCCAGCGGCGGAGCAGATGACGCCCGAGAGTTCTTTCGATACCTTCCGTGAAAAAAGAATGCCGGCCAGTGAGCCGGCGATAATGGCGACGCAATTTACGATGGTTCCGATCATGATAGGTCGATCATACTTCCGGCCGTCCCGCCGTGTCAATCAACGCCGTTTCGAGAACGCCGGGAGGGCGAGCACGCCCAACAGGGGAAAGGCCGCGAACGCGAGAAAGAGAACCCGATATCCGAAACGATCGATGATGAAACCGCCCGTGACGTTGCCGAGAACGGAGGCGATCCCGACGGATACCGAGGTATACATGGTCAGGGCGAGCGCCAGGAACCGCTTCGGGGCGCGTTCCCCGATAAAGACGACCGCGGCCGGATGAAAGAGGCCGAAGCATACCGAGTGAAAGAGCTGTCCGACTACCGCGCCGCCGAAGGTCGGAACGGCGGCGTATACGAGATTTCGCGCGCCGATGACGGCGAGCGAGAATACGAGGATATTCTTGGTGCCGTACTTCCGGATAAACCTTCCGGAAAGGAACATGAACGGAACCTCGGCCGCCGCGGAGAGCGCCCAAAGTCCGGCATAGGATTCGAGCCCGAGATAATCGCGGACGTAGAGCGAAAAAAAACGCTGTGACGGGGTCATGCCGAAAAACCCGAGGAACACGATCGCGATTCCCGCCCAGTAGGATCGGGGAAAGGCGGCGAGGAATTCTCGTGGAGAGGCAATGGCGGGGGCGGAGGCGGTCGCGTTTTTAGCGACGGGCTCGACGACGGGCTCGACGACGGGCTCGACGACGGGACCGACGACGGGCTCGACGACGGCTTCCCCGGACGATACGGGACGCGTACCGGCGCGGGTCCGGGACGCCAGAGCCCCGACTCTCGGGACGAGCGGAACCGACAGGGCGAAGAGCGCGCACGGTACGGCGATCGCGATCGCGATGGAGGGTGCTGACGATGAATCGACGAGCGTCGTGAACTGCAGGAGCAAGGTCACGCACACGAAACCGATGCTTCCGAGCACGCGCACCTTCCCGTAATCGGTCGCGTCCCCGCCGAGCGAGCGGGACACCATGGTGTCCACGAGCGGAACGGTTCCCTTGTACCCGACCGCGAGCAGGGCGAGGAGGAGGCCGGTAAGCCAAAAACTCCGAAACGCGACGAGCGGCGGCAGGACGAGAATCATGAGCACGGAAAGAAGGGTTATAACGGTTACGTAATTCCCCTTCCGGTCGACGCGGGCGTTGACGAGAATCGGGAAGGCCATTCCCGCGGCCTCGAAGAGGCCCTGGAGCACGCCGATTTCCGTTACGGAATACCCGAGGTTGGAGAGCATGACCGGCAAATACGCGTTGACGACGCCGTATACGCCGAAGATAAGGAAAAGCGGTATGCCGAGTACCATCGATTACATCTCGAGACCGAGGAACCGCTTGACGGCGATGCCGACGCCGAACGAAAGGAGCGTGACGCCCATGCTGACCGCGAGCATCCCGAAGAAATGCCGTTTGAAGGGCAGGTCTTTCGCCGTGCAGAGGTAATAGTTGAACGAAAGGATGATGAGCACGACGATCGCGAGCGTTACGGCCAGCGCGAGCATGAAGTTTCCGGTCAGGAAAAACGGAAGCACGAGCAGGGCGACGGTAAGGATATAGGCGACTCCGGTATAGGTCGCCGATTTCACCGGAGAGACGTCACCGTCGCCTTCCGAGCGCTGAGAGAGGTATTCCGAGGCCGCCATCGAGAAGGCCGCGGAAATGCCGGTGATAAGCCCGGTCATCGCGATTATCTTGGTATTCTGGAAGGCGAATGTGAAACCGGCCAAGGCTCCGGTGAGCTCGACGAGGGCGTCGTTGAGGCCGAGCACGACGGAGCCCGCGTACTTGAGGCGCTCCTCGTCGATCATCCCGATAAGCTCGTCCTCGTGGCGGTCTTCCTCGGCGATGATCTCGCGAACGTCGGGAAACCGGTCAAGGACGGAGGCGTAGCCCACCTGCGCCGAGGATTCGGCCTTTTCGAGTTTTTTTATGGCAAAGGTCAAACCCAGAAAACGGGCTATCAGAAAAAAAACGGTTACCTTGACCCGCGACGGCCTCATTACGATCCCGGTTACCGCTTCCCAACGGGCGGCGTGTTTCGACTCCTCGTCGGACATACGTCGCATGATATCCGCGTGCCGCGGGTCCGGAAGCGCCGCGGAAAGGCGGGAGTAAATCGCTGCGCTGTCCACCTCGTCGCGCTGGAACGCGAGTACCGCGCGCAAGGTCGCCTTGTCGAGCTTTTGTTCGTTCATCGTAACCCCCTTACCACAGGGTAGCGAATGATCGTTCGACATTCAATACCCCCGCAGGGAAGGGCGCGCCGTCCGTGACGCCTGCGCGTTTCGCGGCGCGCTCGTTCGACGTCAGAACACGACCATCGCCTCGCGCGAGCCGGCCTTAGCGGTTCCCGACTCGACGCCGTCTTCCCGAACCTCGCCGTCATCGGCCTCGCCGGCGGCGCTCTCCGCGTCGGTTTCCTGAAACTCGGCCTGTTCGTCCGCGCCCGTCTTGAACCGGGGCTTGAACTCCACGTGCTCGGCGACTACCTTCACCTTGCTGTAGTTCTTTCCGTCGGAGCCGACCCAACGGTCCTGCTTCAGCCTCCCGACGACGCGGACGCCCCTGCCCTTCGTGCAATTCTTCCCGCACGCCTCTGCGAGCTTGCCCCACGAGTCGACGTCGATAAACGAGGTTTCCTGCTCGTATTCGTCGTCCTGCCTGAAAAACCGATTCGACGCGATCGAAAAGGCGCACACCATGCTGCCGCGCGGCGTTTCCTTCACGACGGGATCGCGAACCACGTTTCCCTCGATCAAAATGGAATTGAGAGCGTTCATGTCATTCCTCCCGGAACTGTGATTTGGCGGGGGAAACCCGACCGGCCGTCGAAGCCGGTACGGGAAGCCCGCACCATCTCTATGGGAAGAATGGCGATCGGTGGCCCGAAAGCCGCGTATAAAAGGCTATCGCGCGAGCGCTTTTTGAACGAAGGCGTCGAGGGCGTCGAGTTGATCCGCGACGCGCGCCGGGTTCGGCCCGCCTGGGAGGTCCCGGGCAGCGACGCCCGCCCTCGGCGAGAGGAGCTCCAGAACATCCCGCTCGATGAGCTGCGAATGCGAGGAAAGCCGTTCGAACGGAAGGTCGCGCATGTCGCGAACGCCCGACTCGACGCACTCGCGCACGACGCCCGCCGCGACTGCGTGGGCGGTCCTGAAGGGCAAGCCCTTCCTGACGAGATAGTCGGCGAGGTCCGTCGCGTTCGCGTGCCCGCCCGTACAGGCGGCTTCCATCCGCCCGACATTCCAGGACGCCGACGCGATCATCTGCTCGAACACGGAAAGGCACGACGACGCGGTGTCGATCGAGGAGAAGAGGCCTTCCTTGTCTTCCTGCATGTCGCGGTTATACGACAGGGGGAGCCCCTTCATCATCGTGAGAAGGGCGACGAGATTTCCGTATACCCTGCCCGCCCGTCCGCGGATGAGCTCGGCGAAATCGGGGTTTTTCTTCTGCGGCATGATACTCGAACCCGTCGACCACCGCTCGGAAAGGTCGATAAAGCCGAACTCCTCGGTCGACCAGATGACGATCTCCTCGCAAAAGCGCGAAAGGTGCGTCATCAGGATCGAGAGCGCGGAGGCGATTTCGAGGCAGTAGTCGCGGTCCGCTACGGTATCGAGGGAGTTCGGCGTGAGACCAGGGAAACCGAGATCGGCGGCGACGGCGTTCCGGTCGAGCGGAAGGCCCGAACCCGCGAGGGCGCCGGCACCGAGGGGCATCGCGTCTAGCCGCGCGAGCGCGTCGGCGAGGCGCCCGTGGTCGCGCACGAGGGGCCAGCACCAGGCGGCGAGATGATGCGCGAGGGTGACCGGCTGCGCGCGCTGAAGATGCGTGTAGCCCGGCATGAGGGTATCGAGGTGTCCGCGGGCTACGCGCGAGAGCGTCGCCACGAGCGATGCGATCGAGCGGGCGATGCCGGGCACGGTCCTCTTGAGGTAGAGTCGCTCGTCGAGGGCGACCTGGTCGTTGCGGCTTCGTCCGGTATGGACCTTCCGACCGACGTCCCCGAGACGGTCGGTCAGGACGCCCTCGACGAACGAGTGGATGTCCTCGGCACGCTCGTCGATCGCGAGCGCTCCGGATTCGAGCTCGGAGGCGATGGCGACAAGTTCGCGGGCGATAGCCTCAGCCTCGGCCGCGGGTATGACGCCGCTCTTGCCGAGCATGGCGGCATGTGCCACGCTGCCGCGGATGTCGTCTTCCGCCATTCTCGAGTCGACGTGGATCGAGGTCTCGAAGGCGACGGCCTCGGCCGACGGGCCTTCTTCGAATCTACCGTGCCACAACGGCGCCTTTTTATCGCTCATTAGAATATCTCTCCCCGATAGACGCGAAGGATTTCGCACACGTACGCGCGGTGATAATCCTTCGCGGGATAGTTTTTCTCGATCGTCGGATCGATGAAGCGCGCGGGATCGATATCCTGCGCGTAGATTTTTTTGCAGACGAAGGTCAGCCTCGCCTCGGCGAAACCGACGGCGCCCGCCTCGAGAAGGACCGGCGTCAAACCGGCAGCGGCGGCCTTGTCGGTGTCCGCCCCGCTCGTGCTTCCGCAAATTTCGAGGGCCTTGCGCGACTCGGTTCCGAAAAATGAGAAAGTAACGAGCGGCTCCCGCTCGATAAACGAAAAGGTATGCCGCGTCGGGCGGACGAGACAGGTTACCGCCCGCCTTCCCCAATGGACGCCGAACGCGCCCCAGGACGCGGTCATCGTGTTCCAGTCCGCGCGCTCCACGCCGTGTCCCGCTGTGACGAGCATCCAGTCCTTACCGATCGAGGAAAAGGGTGCGACGAGGGAGTCGAGATCCGCGTCATCGGCCTCGACAACATTAAAACCGGCGGGCTTGATTCCGCTCATGCGTTCGCCTCCCCGGCGGACGCCCCGCGCGAGGCGTCGCCCTTCGCGAAGCGGTATGACAGAACGAAGCCTCCCGCGAGGGAAATGGCCGAAGCGATCAGGGTAGAGGCGGAACCGGAGATACCCGGGAAGACCGGTATGAGAGATCCTATCACGAGACCGAGGATAAGCGAGTACGCGAGGTACGGGCTTCGGGCAAGAAGGAAGCGGACGATACCCGCTCCGACCAGCAACCCGATGCCGACGCCGAACGCGAAGGGCGCCATGAGCGGTATATTGAAATCGGAAACCGATCCCATGACGGTGGCGTAGGCGCCGAAAAGCACGAGCACGAACGAGCCCGAGATCCCCGGCATGAGCATCGTGATCGCGGCGACAAGACCCATGGCGAAAAGCCAGACGGCGACGGGAAGCGTGAACGCGGTGACGCGGACGGCTTCGGCGTCGTCGGCTTTGACGACGGCCATCGCGACCATGACGGCGACACCGGCGATCGCGAGCGCGACGCGCGCGACGACTGATGACGGGACGGACCGCCCGCGCCCGAAGCCCGCGAGCGACGCGATAAACGGAACGCTTCCGAGTATGATTCCTTCGAAAAAGAAATTGACGGGTACGGGATGGCGGGCGAGAAGCCAGGTCACTATTTTGGCGAAGGTGAGTATGCTGACGACGAGCCCCGCGGCGAGCGCGGCTATGAACGCGAGATTACGCCGTAACGTCGCGAAGTTCAGCGTAAGCACGCCCACGAGGCGGTCGTAGACGCCGAACACGACGGCCATCGTCCCGCCCGAAACGCCCGGAATGACGTTCGCCACCCCGAGAATGATTCCGATGAAAAATGTCCGTACGTGTTTCATGCGTTCCCTCCCCCTATTCCGTCGCCCGCTTCTTGGCTTTCTTTCCGCTCATCGCCTGCCCCTTGCCGACGGACTGCTCCATCATGGCGCGAACCTTGAGGGGGAGGCCGAACAGCGTGATAAAACCGTCCGCGTCCTTGTGATCGTAGAGGTCGCCCGTGGTGAAGCTCGCGATGTTGGCGTTGTAAAGGCTATAATCAGAATGCGAGCCCGCACCCCTGATTGAACCCTTGAATAGCTTGAGGCGAACCCAACCCGTGCAATTCTCCTGCGTCTTGTCCATGAAGGCCATGAGGCTCTCCATGAGAGTGGTGTACCAGCGGCCGTTGTAGATCAGCTCGCTCATCTTGAGCGAAACCTGCTGCTTGAAGAAGTAGGTGTCGCGGTCCAGGCAGAGGTGATCGAGCATGTTGTGCGCCTGGTAGAGGATCGATCCGCCGGGGGTTTCGTAGACGCCGCGGCTCTTCATGCCGACGACGCGGTTCTCCACGATGTCGACGAGGCCGACTCCGTTCCGTCCGCCGATCTTGTTGAGTTCCTGCATGAGGGCGAGGGGCTTCATTTTTTTTCCGTTGACCGCCGTCGGGATTCCCTTCTCGAAGTCTATCTTGACGTACTCGCCCTTCTCCGGGGCTTCCTCGGGTACGGTCGTGAGCTGGAGCATGTGCTTCCAGTTCGGCTCGTTCTCGGTGAACTCGAGCTCGAGGCCCTCGTGCGAAAGATGCCATATGTTCTCGTCGCGGCTGTACGACTGGTCCTTCTTCATCGGCACGGGAATTCCGCGCTTCTCCAGGAACTCGATCTCCGCCTCGCGGCTGTCCATGTCCCACTTGTCGTCCCGCCAGGCGGCGATGATCTTGAGGTCGGGGGCGAAAGCCTTGATCGTAAGCTCGAAACGGATCTGGTCATTGCCCTTGCCGGTCGCCCCGTGGCTGATCGCGACCGCGCCGCATTTCCGCGCGTAGTCGACGAGTACCCTCGCGATGAGCGGGCGCGCGGTCGAGGTTCCGAGGAGATACTGATCCTCGTAAATCGCGTTTGCCTTGAGGGCGGGAAAGACGAAATCGGTTATGTATTCCTCGCGCGCGTCGACGACGTGGCATTCCGCGGCGCCGGTATCGAGGGCGCGCTTCTTGATCGTCTTCCAGTCGTCGCCCTGCCCGACGTCGATACACACGGCGACGACGTCATAGTCGTAGTTCTCCTTGAGCCACGGGATAATGACCGTGGTGTCGAGTCCGCCCGAGTACGCGAGGACGACTTTATCCTTCTTTCCCTTCGGGGCCTTCGGGGCCTTCGGGGCCTTCGTGGCCCTGGCGGCGGTCGCGGGTTTCGCGGCGGGGACAGCCTTTTTCGCCGCGGGCGCGGCCTTCTTCGTTGCGGTTTTCTCGTTTTTCTTCGTTGCAGCCATGTCGATATCTCCTTATAAAACCTTTCGCTTGATCACGCCGTCTCGAGGGCGGCTACCTTCGCGTGCAATTCCAGTACTTTACGATTGAAAAAACGCGAGATCATGTGCTCTTCCACCATCCCCAGGACCGTTCCGTCTTCCCGGACGACCGGGATGGAGTCGATCCGGTGCAGGGCGAACAACTCGCGCGCGTCGCGAACGAGCATGGACGGATCGCAGCTGACCGGACACGGGTTCATAACGTCGCACGCGAGAAGGCCTTGCGTCAACTCGCCGAGGAGAAAGGACTCCTTCAGGTTGTCCACCGAGATTATTCCCGCGAGCCTGCCGTCGTCCGACAATACGGAACATCCGAGGGCGTCCTGCCGACCGAAACACTCTGTTATCTCGCGGAACGAGGCGGTCTCACAGAGAGCAGACGCCGAGGCCGTTCCCGCGAGCACGTCGGCCACGGTGCTCTCACGCAGGAGGTCTTCCTCGGTAATGTCGAGCCCGCACTCGCCCGCGCGGGTTATCCCGTATTTGACGCAGACGGGGCCGAGTATCTGAACGATGAACGTCGTCGCGGTCACGACGAGGATGATCGTCGGGCCGAGGGTGTCGGGAAACACCTTTCCCGCCATTATAGAAAGGCCGATCGCGACGCCCGCCTGGCTCAAGAGACACCACTTGAGGTACTTCCGCACCGCCGAGGGCGCGCCGGAAATCCGGGCGCCGAGCCAGGAACCGACCGACTAGCCGGCGGTCCTGCCGAGAACGTACACGACCGCGATAACCGCGAACACGGGAGAAACCTTCCAGATGTCGAGCTTCGCGCCGACGAGCACGAAAAAGAGCACGTACACCGGAGGGGTAAAACGGTCGACGAGGCTGAAGAGGTCGCGCGAGCGGAACGGCGCGAAGTTGGCGATGAAAAAGCCCATCGCCATCGCCGCGAGAATCGAGTCGAGACCGAGATAGGCGCACGCGCCCGTCATGACCATGATGCCGCCGAGGGAAAACGCGAGCGTGCGGCCCTCGTCGTTCCTGACGTGCCTGATTATCAGACTGAGACCCCAGCCCACGAGGGCTCCGGCGCCGATCGAGAAAAAGAGTTCCCGCGCGATATCGAAGAGCTGCGCGCCGAGCGACACGGATTCGACCCCGACGAGCGAGGCCGCCACGCTCGAAGCGACCGCGAAGAGAACGAGGGCGACCGCGTCGTCCATCGCCACGATGCCGAGCACCATCGTCGTGAGCGGTCCCTTCGCGCGATTCTCCGCTAGAACGTCGGTCGTCGCGGCGGGTGCCGTCGCCGATGATATCGCCCCGAGCAGCAAGGCGAGCGCGAGCGATGTCCGCCAGTCGCCGGTGACGGCGAAGGATACCGCCCATACGAGTGCGGTGACGATCACGAACGGCATGACCGCCTCGAACGAGAGGATGTACGCGAAATGCCGACCGTATTTTTTCATCACCGGTATCTTGAGCTCCGAGCCGATGAGGAAACCGATGAGCGAAAGCGCGAAACCGCTGATCGGCTCGAGCGTCTCAATAACCTGCCCGCTGATCAGGCGCGAGCCCGATTGCCCGATCAGGATGCCGATGATGATGTACCCGACGACCTGCGGTATCTTGAGGCGCCGGAAGACGTAGCCCCCGGTCGCCCCGAGAAACATGATAATCCCGAGCAGGAATACGCCGTTCGCGGATTGCAACTCGCCGAAGCGCGGGAATTCCGACAACAACCCGGTCATGCGCCTCGCCCTTTCGTTAACGCGGACATTATCTTCCGTCTCATCCCAGCAACGCCGTCTTGAAGACCTCGAGACCCCGGTCGATTTCTTCCATCGTCACGACGAGCGGCGGAAGGAACCTGATCGTCTGGGGACCCGCCGTCGAGACGCACAGTCCCGCCTTGAGGCACGCCATCTGTATCTCGCCCGCGCTCGCCTTACCCTTCGCGGTTCCGGTGACGTCGATGCCGATCATGAGGCCCTTGCCCCTGACCTCGACGACGCAGGGAAGCTTCCACGCGCTCACCTTCGACCGGATGTAGTCGCCCTTTTCCGAGACTTTGGAGAGGAATCCCGGCTTCGAGAGCTCCTCGAGGACCGCGAGTCCCGCCGCACAGGCGAGCGGGTTGCCGCCGAAGGTCGACTGGTGGTCGCCCGCGACGAGTATCTCCGCGGCCTTTCCCTTCGCGAGGCACGCGCTCATCGGTACCCCTCCCGCGATTCCCTTGGCGAGCGTCACGACGTCGGGCTCGATTCCGAGCGTCTCGCTCGCGAGAAAGGCGCCCGTCCTTCCGACGCCGGTCTGCACCTCGTCGACGATGACGATGGCGCCAGCTTTTCTGGCGGCTTCGCAGGCCGCTTTCGCCCAGTTCGCGTCAACGAGGTTCACCCCGCCTTCGCCCTGCACGCACTCGATCATGAAGGCGCAGGTCGCTTCGTCGAAAGCACTCTCGAGGGCGGCGAAGTCGTTTCTCGCGATATGCCTGAAGCCCGGCGTATAGGGCGCGAACGCGGGATCGTGGAACTTGTCCTGACCGGTCGCGGAGAGGGTCGTGACGGTCCTTCCGTGAAAGGACTTCTCGAGAGTCACGATGACCTTTCTCGTTCCCTCGGGTTTTCCGCCGGCCTTGTCGGAGGCGAAGCCCATCTTCCGGGCTATCTTGATGGCGGCCTCGTTCGCCTCGGCGCCCGAGTTCCCGAAGAAGACCCGGTCCATACCGGTTTTGGCGAGCAGGGCCTTCGAAAAGGCGAGTCCCTTGTCGGAATTGTAGTAATTCGAAACGTGTATCGCCCGGGAGGCCTGTTCGCTTACGGCCCTGACGAGGGCGGGATGCGCATGGCCGAGGCAGTTGACGCCGATGCCCGAGACGAAATCGACATACGCCTTTCCGTCGGCGTCGAAGAGTTCGCTTCCGACTCCGTGCGTAAACACGACAGGCAGGCTCCCGAGATTGTTCATGATATTTCCGTTCATCGTTGACTCCTTTATCGTCCCGCCGCTCGCGCGCGCGGTCTTGTCGACTCGCCGGTATCGCGCCGGCCGGTCATGTCAGCATCGTACCGATGCCGCGGTCGGAAAACATCTCGATCAGGAGCGCGTGCGGTACGCGCCCGTCGATAATATAGGTACGCGGGACGCCTCCCTTGATGGCCTCCAGGTTGCACTCGATCTTCGGGATCATCCCCTCCGAGATGACGCCCGTAGCGATCATCGACGGAATGGCGACGTGGTCGATGTGACGGATGAGCGACGAGGGATCCGACACGTCGCGGAGCACTCCGGGGACGTTGGTCAGTTGCACGAACTTCTCCGCCTTGAGCGCGACGGCTATCTTGGCGGCCGCCGTGTCCGCGTTGATGTTGTAGCGGTTCATGTCGCCCTGCTCGCCGAGCGCGACTGTCGAGACGACGGGGATGTACCCTTGCGAGAGGAGGGACTGCAGGATCTCCGGATTCACCTCGGTAACCTCGCCGACGAAACCGAGATCGACGCCGTCCTTGTCGATCTTCTTCGCGCGGAGGAGCCCCGAATCGACGCCAGAAAGGCCGACGGCCTTGCCGCCCGCCTGCAGGAGAAGCCCGACGATGTCCTTATTGAGCTTGCCGGTCAGCACCATCTGGACGATCTCCATCGTCTCGGCGTCCGTGTACCGGAGACCGTTGATGAACTTCGACTCCTTACCGGTTTTCTCGAGCATGGCGTTGATCTCGGGGCCGCCGCCGTGCACGAGCACGGTATGGATGCCGATCGTCGAAAGGAGGACGATGTCCTCCATGACCGCGGCCTTGAGTTCCTCGTTGAGCATCGCGTTACCGCCGTACTTGACGACGATCGTTTTCCCGACGTACTGCTTGAAATACGGCAGGGCCTGGACGAGTATGTCGGCCCAGTCCTTGTTGTTTATCGCCTCGTTCATGTCCGGTAGTCTCCGTTTATCTTGACGTAGTCGTAGGTGAGGTCACAGCCCCAGGCCGTGCCGGATCCCGGCCCGTCGGAGAGCGTTACGTGTATGCGCACCTCGGTTTCCCCGAGAATATCCTTCGCCTTCGGCTCGTCGAAGTCGAGCGGCACGCCGTTATGGAATACCTCGACCGCGCCCTTGCCCGAGTCGAACGAAACGCTCGTTCCGGCTTGCGAAAATACGCCGCCCGAGTATCCCATGGCGCAGAGGATCCGTCCCCAGTTCGCGTCCTTTCCGAAAAAGGCCGCCTTGACGAGGCTCGACGAGATGACCGCCTTCGCGAGCTTTCTCGCCTCGGCGTCGGACTTCGCGCCCGACACGGAACACTCGATGAGGTGCGTGGCGCCCTCCCCGTCCCCTGCGATCTTCTTGGCCATCTCGACATTGACGGCGTCGAGCGCGGCGACGAAGGCTCGGTAATCCGCTCCCTTCGAGGATATCGTCTTGTTGCCGGCGAGTCCGTTCGCGAGTGCGATGAGGGTGTCGTTCGTGCTCGTGTCGCCGTCGACGCTCACGCAGTTGTAAGTCCGGTCGGCGCTTTCGAGCAGGGCCGCCTTGAGCATCTTCGGCGTGATCGCGCAGTCGGTCGTGATAAAGCCGAGCATGGTTCCCATGTCGATGTGGATCATCCCCGAGCCCTTGGCCATCGTGCCGATCGTCACGGTCTTGCCGCCGATCTCGGTCCTGACTGCGACTTCCTTGTGCTTCGTGTCCGTCGTCATGATCGCCTCGCGGGCTTTCGCGTTGCCGTCCTTCGAGAGACCGTCGCACAGCGAGTCCATCGCGGCCTCGATGGCCCCGACGTTGATCTGCTGGCCGATGACGCCCGTGGAGCACACGAGCACGTCCGTCTCCTTGAGTCCGAGACAGGTCGCCGCCGCCCGCGCCGTCCTGAGCGCCGCTTCGTACCCTTGATCGCCCGTACAGGCGTTCGCGTTACCCGCGTTCGCCACGATAGCCTGCGCCGTGCCGTTCGCGACGTGTTTCATCGTGAGCTTCACGGGCTCGGCCTTGACGAGGTTCTTCGTGAACACGGCGGCCGCCGAGCAGGGAACCTCCGACTCGATGAGGGCGAGATCGTCTTTCGTCCGGCTTTTCTTGATGCCGGCGAGCACGGCGTTCGCCGTGAATCCGTTCGCGGCGCATACGCCGCCTTCTATGAATTCCATGTTTAATCTCCCGATCGCGGCGCGATATTCGCGGGACGAAGCCCGCGGTCCGCGCCCTGAATTAGAACGCCGCTGGAATATGGTCGATTCCCGCCGTCTCGGTAAAGCCCGAGACAAGGTTCATGTTCTGCACGGCCTGTCCCGCCGCGCCCTTCACCATATTGTCGATGGCCGAAACGACCTCGAGCGTCTTTCCGCCGTTCACGACGTGAATCGACACGTCGCAGTAATTCGAACCGCGGACGTTTCGCGTCGTCGCCGTCGAGCCGATCGGCAGGAGCCGCACGAACGGCTCGTTTTCGTAACGCGCGGCGTAGACCGCGTGGATGTCCTCGACCGTCGAGGTCGCGAGAAGCTGCGCGTACACTGTGGCGATGATCCCGCGGCTCATCGGCAGGAGGTGCGGCGTGAATACGACGTTCACGTCCTTTCCGGCGGCCTTCGTCATGTTCCGCGCGATCTCCGGCTGGTGCCGGTGCTTTCCGACGTTGTACGGCATGAAGGATTCGCCCGCCTCGGAAAAGTTGTTCGTCTGCGTCGGGTTCCGTCCCGTTCCGGTAACGCCGCTCTTGGCGTCGACGATGACGCAGTCGGTCGCGACAAGTCCCTTCTCGAGAGCCGGGATGAGCGCGAGCGAGGCGGCCGTGACGTAACACCCGGGGTTTCCGATCACCCGCGCCTTCTTGATGCGCTCCCGGTTCAACTCGGGCAAGCCGTACACCGACTCCGCGTGAACGGCGGGAAACTCGTAGTCCTTCTTGTACCATTCCCTGAAGGTCGCTTCGTCTTCGTCAAAGCGGAAATCCGCCGAGAGATCGATGAGCTTCTTCCCCTGCTCGACGCAAGCCGCCGCGTATTTCTCGGCGACGCCGTGCGGGAGCGCGGTAAAGACGACATCCGAGGCCGCGACGACCGCGTCCGCGTCGACGAGCGTTCCGTCGCACTTCGTTCCGAGCGTCCCCCGAAGGTTCGGGTAGATATCGACGATATTTTGTCCCTCGAAACTCACCGAACTGACGACGATCTTCGATACGTCCCGATGCGAGAGTAAAAGCCGAACGAGCTCGACGCCGACGTAACCCGTCGCGCCGATAATGCCGACTGTGATCATGATAGTTGACTCCAATTAATAGATGAAACGTTGTGTGACAGAATGTCACGAATCCGCGCGGGATTCAAGACCGTCCCGAACCGGAACGGGGCGAGGGTATGACGGGTTTACGCCTGACGGCGACGGAGGAGAAGGAAGGCCGGGTGTGCGATCGGTGCGTTTCCAAGGGTCATGTCACTTCTCCTTTTTAAGAGGTTGCTTTGGTTATATACCCAATTATCGGTTCGGTCAATGGGTTTATGCAAGAAAATACGTTTTTTATGCATTATTATGCATATTCATGCGTTTTTACCGGAATGGCCCGTCCATTTCGTCATACTGGTGGATACGCCCGCGACCCGCAAGAAGGCGCGATACCAGGAATCGGGGAGAATCCGGGCCAGCGCCTTGAGAAGGTGTACGCTCTCGGGGAGATCGATCAACCGTAGATTCCTTCGGACCCCGGAAACGACGGCGGTCGCGACCCGCTCGGTTTTCAGGATCGGCGTCAAAAACGGCGCACGCGCGCCGGCGAAAAGACCGGT
The DNA here is from genome assembly GCA_023393015.1 of Spirochaetota bacterium. Taxonomy (GTDB): domain Bacteria; phylum Spirochaetota; class Spirochaetia; order Treponematales; family Treponemataceae; genus Teretinema. Next base: position 39,325 of record JAEWMY010000032.1, on the reverse strand, counting down.
ACCGATATAGGAGGGACAAACGATCAACACGCGGCGCTTGCCGAGACCGCGCAACCGGAGTTCTTCCTCGACGGAAACGGCGAAACCCCGCACGCCCCATTTGGTCGCGGCATAGCTCGCCGCCATGGGAAGGGGCAAATAGCCCGAGGCGCTCGCGATATAGACGAGCTTGAAGTCGGGGGAAGCTTCCATAAGCGGCAAAAAGGCCCGGGTCACGAGAATCGTTCCGGTCAGGTTTACGTCGACGGTAAGTCGATGGCGCTCGACGGAAACGTCCGTAACCGGCCCACCGAAAACGACGCCAGCGTTACTGACAAGCACGTCGAGGCCGCCCCACTCGGAGCGTACCGCCTCCGCGGCCGCCGCGACCGATTCCGGGGACGAGACGTCGAGCTGACGGAAAACGGCGCCGGGAAAGCGGGGCTTGATCCGCTCGAGGCCCTCGGCCGAGACGTCGGTCAAAAAAAGCTTCGCGCCTTCATCGGCGAAACGTTCCGCCATGGCGAATCCGAGTCCGCCGGCCGCGCCGGTAATCGCGACGCGCGCGTCACGTAGTTTCATGGTTTTCTCCTTTATGTAGGACAGGCGCGCCGCGACGCGCCGACGGTATTAGAACGTCATGGGCCGCTTGTTGTCGGCCAATCTCCGCGAAAGATAGTCGCGGTCAAGATCGAGGCGCTCGACGAGGCCGAGCGTCTGTTCGGCCGACAGCAGGTTTTGCTCCGCGAACAGGTACACGACGGCGCGCTCGGCTATCAGGGGAACGCGAAGCGAGTTCATCCGTTCCCTGGACGGATTCGGCCCGTCCTGGTAGTTCGCCCTGAACGAGCGGAAGAGCTCCGAGGCCTCCGGGTCGAAGGCGAGCGCCCTGAGCTCGGCCTCGAGCGGGGCGATATCCCCGACGCTCGCGCGCTGGCCGAGGGGCTTGAGGGTAAAGTACGTGTACTGCTTTCCGGGAAGGTAGTGGTGCGTGTCGCATCGCGTGCAGTAATTCGGCTCCCGTGGATCGTCTTTCCGGAGATCCCCACCCACGATGATGAGCGGATCGAAGAAAAGGGCCGGGCACTCCACGCCGTCCACGAGATAGTACCGATACGTGTTATACGCGTGTTCGAGGCATTCGGGATGCTCGCAATAGGCCGACAGGGGATAGATGTCCGTCGAGGTTTCCATGAGAAGCCGCGCCGTCGCGTTGAAGACCTCCCCGCGGAAATTGAGGAGAAGCGTCGGCATGACGAACACGAGCCCGCGCAGCTCCGATTCGCGCTTGACGAGATACGCGAGGCGCTCGTCGTAGAAGGCGGCCTCGTCCACAATCCAGGTTCCGACGCGGGGATTCTTGCGGATCAGTTCCTCGAGGTCGAAGGACGTGGAGATCGCGGCGATGTTCTTTCCGCACCGCACGAAGCCCCCGCGGTACGCGAGCGCGTCCTCGGGATAATCCGCGAAGCGCGCCTTGTCGATGGAGTACCGCACGAAAAAGGTGTTCCGGCGGTCGGCCGTGCCGATCCCGCTTTCGGGTTCGAAGAGCTCCTTCTGGGAGCCGCCGCCGCTCGTAAGCCAGGAGATGGACGTTCCCTTCTTGCGGGCCACGGCCGCGTCACGCCAAAGGCGCGCCGCGTACTCGGTTTTACCCGAGCCCATCGGGCCTATTACGAGGATCGTGCGGGACGGTTCGACGAAGTCAAAGTGCGTGTTCGTCTCGTGAACGGTAACGGAAGGAAAGCCGAGGCTTTTGTAAAGCGTTCCGGTATGGGTATCCATCGCGTATCAGTATACCACGACTTTCCGGTCGCGTGGCACGATAACGGAAACGCGCTCCTTTTACGCCCGCTTCTCCGGCGATGCCCGCTCGAACGAGAGAGCCTGACCGCCCGCGCCCGCCTTGTGCGACACCTTGATCGTCGAACCGTCGGGGAAGCGTCCGGCGAGAACTTCCTTCGCGAGGGGGTTCTCTAGTTCCGACTGAATGGCGCGCTTGAGCGGCCGCGCCCCGAAGAGGGGGTCGAAGCCGACGTCGGCGAGATACCGTTTCGCGTCGGCGGACACCTCGAGGCGCAGGCGACGCGAGGCGAGGCGCTTCGCGACGGTCGCGAGTTGAATGTCGGTGATCGCCAGGATGTGTTCCTTCCCGAGCCTGTTGAAGGTAAGAATCTCGTCGATACGATTCAGGAGTTCCGGGCGGAAACTGTCGCGCAGGATCTCCTGTATCTTCGGCTTCGCCTCTTCCATCGTCTTGGCGGTCAGGATGTAGTCCGAGCCGAGATTGCTCGTCATGATGATGATGGCGTTGCGGAAATCGACGACCCTCCCCTGCCCGTCGGTCAGCCGTCCGTCGTCCAGCACCTGGAGGAGCACGTTGAACACGTCGGGATGCGCTTTCTCGATTTCGTCGAAGAGGACGACGCTGTAGGGCCTGCGGCGAACCGCCTCGGTAAGCTGTCCACCCTCGTCGTAGCCGACGTATCCGGGGGGCGCGCCGATCAGGCGGCTTACGGAATGCTTTTCCATGTACTCGCTCATGTCGATGCGCGTGAGCGACTTCTCGTCGTTGAAGAGGAAGTCCGCGAGGGTGCGGGCCAACTCGGTTTTTCCGACGCCGGTCGGTCCCACGCAAAGGAAGCTTCCGAGCGGGCGGTTCATGTCGGAAAGCCCGGCCTTGTTCCGCCTGATGGCGTCGGAGACGGCCGTTACCGCCTCGTCCTGGCCGACGACGCGCTTCCTGAGGACGTTTTCGAGCTCGAGGAATTTCTGCATCTCGCTCGCGAGCATCTTTGCGACGGGGATGCCGGTCCAGGTCGAAACGACCCGCGCGATATCCTCCTCGGACACCTCCTCGCGGAGGAGAGGGCCCGATCCCGAGGCGCCGAACGCCGAGTCCGACCCGCGCGCGAGCGCGTCGCCGGCGGCGGCTATCCGTTTTTCCAGTTCGGGTATGCGTCCGTATTTGATCTCCGCGGCCTTGTTGAGGTTCCCCTCCCGCGTGAAACGGGTTTCCTCGATGCGAAGGCGCTCGAGTTCTTCCTTGAGCTTGCGGGACTCTCCGATCTTCCCCTTTTCGTTTTCCCACTGGGCCTTCATGGCGTCGCGTTTCGCCTGAAGCTCGGCGAGATCCTTGTCGAGTTTTGCGAGCCGTTCGACCGAGGCCGTGTCCTTTTCCTTCAGGAGAGAGACCTTCTCGATGTTCATCTGGAGCATCTTGCGCTCGACCTGATCGAGTTCGGTCGGCTGGCTTTCGATTTCCATCTTCAGGCGCGAGGCCGCCTCGTCGACGAGGTCGATCGCCTTGTCCGGCAGGAAGCGGCTCGTGATATACCGGTCGGAAAGGGTCGCGGCGGCCACGAGGGCGTCGTCGCGTATGCGCACGCCGTGGTGCACCTCGTATTTTTCCTGAAGGCCGCGGAGGATGGCGATCGTGTCCTCCACCGAGGGCTCGGCGCAGTACACCTGCTGGAACCTGCGCTCGAGCGCGGCGTCCTTCTCGATGTGCTTCCGGTACTCGTTGAGCGTCGTGGCGCCGATGGCCCGAAGCTCGCCGCGCGCCAGCGCCGGCTTGAGGAGGTTCGAGGCGTCCATCGAACCCTCGCTCGCCCCCGCCCCGACGAGGGTATGTAGCTCGTCTATGAAAAGGATAATCTCGCCCTCGGCCTTTTGCACCTCGGTAATGACGGCCTTGAGCCGCTCCTCGAACTCGCCGCGGAACTTCGCGCCGGCGACGAGGGCTCCGAGGTCGAGCGAGAGAAGCCGCTTGCCCTTGAGGCTGTCGGGAACGTCGCCCGAGACGATGCGCCTGGCGAGACCCTCGACGATGGCCGTCTTTCCGACGCCTGGCTCCCCGATGAGCACGGGGTTGTTCTTTGTCCTTCGGGAAAGAACCTGCATGACACGCCTGATTTCCTCGTCGCGCCCGATGACGGGGTCTATCTTTTCCCGCCGCGCGAGCGCGGTGAGGTCGCGGCAGTATTTTTCCAGGCTCTGGAAGGTCGCCTCGGGATCCTCGGTCGTCACGCGCTGGCCGCCGCGGATGTCCTTGAGCGCCGCGAGTACGGCGTCCTTCGTCAACCCGTGCGCGCGCAAAAACTCGCCCACGGGGTCGGCTACCTGCGTCATGGCGAGAAGGAGGTGTTCGGTGGATACGTAGTCGTCCTTGAGGTCGGCGGCCTCTTTCTCGGCGCGCGCGAGCGTCTTGCCCGCCGACGCCGAAAAATGCAGTTGGGCGGATTCGCCCTGTACGCGCGGCTTGCGCCTCAGGCTTTCGTCCATGCCGGCGCGAAGCTCGTCGAGGGATATCCCGACGCGCTCCACGAGCGGGGGAACGACGCCCCCTTCCTGTCCGAGCAGGGCCGAGAGAATATGGTCGTTCTCAACTTGGGCGTGATCCGCCCGCTGCGCGAGCGAGGTCGCTTCCTGAATGGCCTCGCGGGTCTTCACGGTACATTTGTCGAGGTTCATGCCTTAAATATACCCATTAGGCGCCCCGCCGTCCACGTTTCCGGACGGAGCTCAGAAATTCGGGAGGGAATCCTTTTCCTTCGGCAGGTTTTTATCGATGTACTCGAGGCACTGGATGGCGACTTGTTGGGCGTGCTCATACCATATTCGATACAGCTCGTTGTCCACGACGTTGGGATAGGGAGCCCCCTGCACGTCCGAAACGAGTTGCTTGAGTATAACATAACCCTCATGGTCCATCTTTTTCATGATGCTCACCTCCTGCGAGTACAACCCGATTATAACGTGATTTCCGCCAGTTTTCCAGAACAAACGTCGGCCTTTCCCCCCTTGAGGGCCTTTTTGCCCGCAAGGACCGTCTCGCGGACGGCGGGCCAGGAGGAAAGCAGACGCTCCGCCGCCTCGCGTATCCGGTCGCTTTCGACGCCGACGATACCGGAGATCTTCCCGAGACGGACCTCGTCGGTAATACCGTACAGAAGCCTGATAAAAGAGGTAAACCCGCGATCCGACGGGGAACGCGGCTGGATTTCCCTGCTGTAACATCCGGTCACGATTCGATCAAGCGCGTCCGGAGCTATTCCCTCCCGGGCGGCGTCCTCGAGGGCCTGCCTGAAAACGGCAAGGGAGGAACAGGGCGAGGGATCCCGATACGTCGAGAACACGAAGGTGGATTCGAGCGAGTCGGGATAGGAATAGGCGCCGTACGCGCCGCCGGTCGTGCGAATCCGCTCCCACAGCATGCCGCTCGACAGCCAATGGCCGAGCACGGCTTCGGCCGGATGCCCTGCGGAGCCGTACGCGGAAGCCGGCAGGATTGCCGCGGCGAAACCGACTTGCAGGGAGGCGGACACAAGGGTTCGACCGCCCTCCCCTAACGCGGCGTCCTTGAACGCGGCGTTCGCGAGCGACCGGAAGGGTTCGGCAGTCCGGCACTCTGGACGCGTCGCGAGCGGAGCTGTATACCCCGACAGCCTTGTCTCGAGGGCACGGGAAACGACCTTGAGGATATCGTCCGTACCGGTCGCGTTGATGACCATCCCCGCCGATCGGAGCCTTTGTCGCAGTGACTCGAGCGATCGGGACAATCGTTCGGCGCCGCCCTCTCCCTCGACGGATTCGGAAAGGGATCGAACGTACGCGATCTGCGAAATTCCGTTCCATACCTCGTCGATCGCCTTTGAACGGCTCGTGCCCGCGGAAGCGCGCGATATCGCGTACTGGTTTCCCGCCGGGGCGAGGGACGAATCGAGATCGTTGCGGTATTCCGACAGCAAATCCACGACGCGCTTGAGGTCCGAGAAATTCGCGCGTTCGACGTAGTCGAACACGAGGTCGATCGCCTCCGCCGCGAGCTCTGAAAGCATCTTCACGCGGATGACGAGGTAGTCGCGGCCGAGGCCGACCGAACCGAGTCCGTCGGCGGGAACGGAACCCGCGACGGCCGAGCTCGTGAACAGAAGAGATCCGAGCCCGCCGGTCAGGTTCGCGGCCCGCGCCGAGGTCTCGGCCCAGTCCGAGTCGCCGACGCCAACGCCGAGAAGCGCGCTCGCGAAAAACGGCAGGAGCGGGTATTCCTCCGGGGGCAGGACGTCGACCGGGATGGCGACGTCGACGTACGCGATCCCGTTCGTCGGCTCCTCGTGCTCGATACGGGGAACGCCGCCGATCGCGGTGACGCGCGAGTGATAGGCCTCCGCGGCGAGCGGGAGGTCCGAGCGCGCGAGATGCGGGATGCGCGCCAAAAGCTCAGGACCGTCCTGTTCGCGCTGTCTCGCGTGGAGCTCCTCCTGAGCCGCGAGGAACCGCGCCCTTTTGTCCGCGTCGAGCGTCTCCTCGAAGGCGCGAACCCGCTCCGCCACGCGCGCGTCCGTCCGCGCCTCGTATTCGGGGTCCGGAAACACCGTCACGAGCGAGCGGTGCGCGTTCGAAACGAGCCACCGGTCCACGAGCGAGGAGATGAGGCCGGGATCGGACGCGAGGCGCGACTTGACGGCCTCGAAGGCGCGCGCCTGCCGGAGCGTGGCGACGGGACCCGCGCCGTGAATCCACCCGCGGAGCGAACGGCGCATCATGGTAAGGGAAAACGGCCCGCCGGACCTCCGAACCTCGCGGTTCGAGAAATCGATCGAGCGGATAGCGGTTTCCAGCTCCTTCGCGTCGAAACCGTCGCGCGCGACGCGCTCGAGCGTTTCGAGGACGAGACGTTCCACCTCCTCCGCGCGACCGCTCCTGACGCCCCGCAACCCGACGCTGAAGCAAAGGTTGCTGACCTCTGTTTCCAGCCCGGAAGACGGGGCTATGTCCTCGCCGATCCCCGACTCGAGCAGGGCCCGGCTCAAGGGCGCGCCGTCGTGTCCGAGCAGCAACTCGGAAAGAAGCGTCGCTTTCATGAAGGCGGCCGTATCGCTCGCCTTCGGAAGGAGCCAGTTCACGGTTACCGTCGTCAAGTCCGGATCCTGTCCCGCGCTCGCGGGGGCGGGAACCGCGAGAGTCACCGGAGCGCCGCGAAAGGCCACGTCCGGTATCGGAGAAGGAACGCGGGCTTCTGAAAACCGCGACAGGAAGCGCTCTTCGAGGAGGGCGAGCTGGCGCTCGGTACGGATGTTCCCGCAGAGGAAGACGCGGCAATTCGACGGATGGTAGTATCGCTCGTGAAAGGCCTTGAAGTCCGCGTAGGTAAGGTCGGGGATGCTCGCGGGGTCCCCTCCGGAGTCGTGTCCGTAGCAAGTCCCGTCGAGTATCGAAAGGAGCGTCCAGTCGCCGGCGATATTGTCGAACGACGAATAATTGCCCTTCATCTCGTTGAACACGACGCCCTGTATCGAGACCTTGCCGTCAGGCCCGATCTCGAACCGATGGCCCTCCTGGCGGAAGACCCATTCCTCGAGAAGCGGAAAGAAGACGGCGTCGCCGTACACGCGCATCAGATTGAAATAGTCCGCCTCGACCATGGAGCTCGCCGGATACACCGTCTTGTCGGGAAAGGTCATCGCGTTCAGGAAAGTCTTGACGCTCTGCTTCGCGAGCACGAGAAAGGGATCCTTGAGGGGATAGTTCCGCGAGCCGCACAAGACCGAATGTTCCAGTATGTGCGCGACGCCCGTCGAGTCGGAAGGAGGCGTCATGAACGCGTACGCGAACAGGTTCTCCTCGTCGTCGTTAAAGACGTGAAAGGCCTCAAGCCCCGTCGCCAGATGCCGGACGAAAACGCCCTCGCCCTTGTACTCCTCGAGATCCGTCACGGACTCGACCCTGAAACCGCCTATCATATCGCCCGCGCGGAAACCGCTTCTTTCAATCGCCATTCTATGTCACTCCACCCATTCTTCTTCGTCGTCACGGCTCCCGATAAAGAGCCTTCCTTCATCCCATGCCTTTCGCATGACCGCGTGAAACCGTCCGGTCACCGTTTCAGAATCCCGGCGCGCGACGGGCTCGGCGAGCCGCGCCTCCTCCAGGATGACCGCCCCGCGCGTTTTCGAGACGTTCGAAAGCACCTTGTCCCTGAAATCGTCCGACTTGCCCGCGATGAGGATCGCGATTTCCCGCTCGTCCATCGAGCGGAGCGTTTCCTGTACGAAACGGTCGTCGGCCCGCACGATATCCTCAAGGGTAAAGAGACGATCCCGTATGTCCCGGCCGAGATCCTCGTCGTTTCGCGCGAGCGTTTCGAGAATGGCCTTCTCGTTCCCGCCGTCCATCCGCCTGAGGATTTCCGCGAGCGCGGCCCGTCCGTCAATCGCGTCGGTCGGCCCCTTGTTGACGGTCGCGACCTTTTCGCGCATCGCGTCGTCTACGCGCCTGACGACCTCGGGCTGTACCGATTTCAGTTTCGCGAGCCTGACGACCGTCTCCGTGCGATCCTTCTCTTCCATGAGCCTAATCACGCCGGCGGCTTCCTTCGGTTTCATGTTCGAAAGCACGAGGGCGCGCACGGCGGGCAGTTCGTCGGAAACGAGCGCGAGAACGCGCTCGGCATCGAGTCCTTCCAGATAGTCGAACGGCTTTCCGTCGGGAAACGGAACAGTTCGCTCGAGCATCTCCCGAGCCCTGTCCGCTCCGAACGCGTTTTCGAGGATCGATCGCGCGGTCGAAACCCCGCCTTGCGGCTCGCGCGCCCTGACGAGCAGCGACTTGAACTCGGCGAGCACGACGGCGGACTCTTCCGGGCTCACGCTCCGTATCGTCGCGATTTCGGCGACGACCCGTTCGGTTTGCTCTTCGGATAGTCGCGACATGACGCGCGCGGCCTCTTCGACGCCGATCAAGAGCAGGAATTTCGCTACCTTGCGGTAGGGGCTTTCGCCGCCGGAGGGCGTATCCGCGCGGGGCCTACCGGTCCCGGGAACGTCCCGTCCCGGAACCTTGAGGAAACCGGGTTCGGGAAACTTGTCCGTCTTCGCGGCAGAAGACGCGCTAGACGCGGGCGCGGGCGCGGCCGACGACCCGCTACGCTTCGCGTCCTCGCTCTTCGTTTCATCGGGTATGGGGCCGGTTGCCTTCCGGTAAGCGCCAAGTCTCCGGTCGTTGATGTTCATGATTCGATCATATCAGTTCGCGTTTCATGCGGTCAACCGAAGTCCGTCTCGCTACCCACCCCGTACGCGCGGCAAGCTCCGCGGCGAGGGCGGATTCCAGGTCGAACGGGTCGCAAAACGCGACGGCGGCGACCTTACCGTCCTTGCCGAGAATCGAAAGCGGGCCGTCTCCGACGACGCGCGCGAGCTCTTCGCGCCGGACGCGCCCCTCGAGAAAGGCGTCGAGGGTTCGCGCGCACTTCGAAGCCTCGGCGACTCCGAAAGCGAACAGGTCGAGCGCGGATTCGCTCCGCACGGAACCGTCGACAGGGTCCCTCCAGGGATCGCGGCGTTCGTTGAGCCAGTCTGTTCCACCATCCGCCGTCTGCGGATGCAACAGAGCGACGCCCGCGGCTCCCATGTCGACGAAGGCGCGCAGACCGTCGTCCCCGGGGGCGGCGCCCATCGACGTCGAAGAGGGATTCGTCATGGCGTAAAAATACGAGGCGTCGGCGAAGGCGTTCGCGATTCTCTCCCGTATAGCGCCGTCGTCGCGCGCGGATTCGTACACGTCACGGGCCGAATCGGCCAGGATCGACGAGATAAACGCCACGTCTTCGGGAGTAAGGGAAAACGTCTTGCCTGAGTCAAAGTCGGAGACCGGCCGTCCCTCCAGCCTGAGGTGGAGCGACGAGTCGAGTATCCGCTCGAAGAAGGCGTGAAAGCGGGCCGAATTGACTCCGGGAAAACGCTTGGATGACGGGATATGGGAACGATAGGCTATGTACGGATGAAGGGATCGATCAAGCGCCTGATGCGTGACGAATCCGCGAAGCCATTCGATCGCCGTTCCGGCCCGACTGTCCGCGCGAATCTCCGGGGAAAGGACGCGTGCCGCGACCGCCGCGGAAAAGGATCCGTAGTCGTGTCGATGGAGCAAGCGCGCGTAGGCGAGCGCGAACGGACGCGTTCTCCTGTTGTGCGCGAAGATATCCGGGCCCTGGCATCCGAGGTTGAACGCAGGCGAATACGGCCCGCGTTCGGACAGGGCGCGACGTCCGGCGAGCGCGTGACAGACGTGCGACGGCATATCCTACGGGGACGCGGTCTCAAGCCGGACCGCCAAGCCCGAAAGGGGCGACGAGTCGTTTCCGCGCGCGCCGATAACTGCGTAGTCGACCGCGCCGGTCGGAGCGTTTCCGATTCGCACGACTCCCGCGACGCGGAGCCGCGCGCCGGTTTCGTCCGTCCCTCCGGGCGCCGTTACCGCGAGCTCGGCGATTCGTTTCGCCAGCGAACCGTCGTCGTCGGGCGCCCGGCCATCCTCCCAGGCAACGCCGCCCGTCCCGTCGCGCGTCCAGCGGAACACGAGACCTTCGTCCATGAAGAGACTCAGTATCTCGCACGTCTCGGAAAGCTTTCGGTATCGTTCCTCCGCGAGTTCCGCTCGTCTTTCGAGCTTGTATTTATAGAGGACGGTGTCGAGCGTCGTGGCGAGACTGTCCGGGCTTATGGGTTTGAGAAGGTATCCCGCGTAGGAGATATCCTTCGCGCGAAAGAGCGCCGACAAGTCCGGACTCGAGATGCAGAAAATGACGGGAATCGAGCTCTTTTCGTTGATCTTTCTCGCGACTTCGATTCCGTCCATGCCGCCGGCCAATTGCATATCGAGCAGGATGATGTCCGGCAGGAACCTTCCCGCCGCCGCGACCGCGGCGTGTCCGTTGTCGACGATCGCGACGACGTCATAGCCCAAACGCGCGACCATTCCCTGCAAGTCGAGGGCGACGATGGCGTCGTCTTCGGCGATGAGTATCTTGGTGCGCGCTTCGCTTGCTAGGTCGGACATGGCGTATGCTCCCGGGGCGGGCACTCGCGTGCTCACGTACAAAGTCTAGCCTTTTTCGCCGACAACTTCAAGGATTCCGCGTTTACCTTGACATGGATGCCGGCTTATGTTAGCTTATTGTTCGCCGCGTTCGGTGGCGTGACAGTTTTTTTGGTCGGGCAATAGCGCAGTTGGTTAGCGTACAAGTCTGGGGGACTTGGGGTCCCCGGTTCAAATCCGGGTTGCCCGACCAAAGAAATTACCACGCACGGTACATAGCGTCCGAAACGAATCCTTACCGCGTCCCCATCCGCCGCTCCGCGAGCGGAATACCAGCGAACAAAACCTGAAAAACCGGAATCCCCGTCTCGATGATCCACGAATACCGGACGCTCGCGTTCAGTTCGAAGGGAATCCTGAGCGGCATGAAATGGAAAGCCACCTCGGCACCGGCCGACGAAACCCGAGTTTCACCGTCAAGCGCGAACGTATGATCGTAAAAGACGTCAAGCCGTATCATGTTCACGTAGATGAGCGCGCCAACCGGGAACTCGGGGTACGCGAGCGGCACGCGGTACGTGCATTGACCCGAGAGGGTACGCGGCGCGTCGGGAAGGCCGAAACCCCGTACGTAGCCCGAAGCGACTGAGTCCCCGATCTCGCGGTTTTCACGGGCCACGGTCACGAGGACGGCGTCGTCGGAAAGGACGCCCGGCAGTCCGAGGGAAGCGGACGCGAGCCAGTGGGAGAGGCGAAACGTGTCGCCGCGCGCGGCCTCGCGCGGGTCGAACTCGAAAAAGCCGAGGCACGACAGCTCGAACCGACCGCGACCCGCCGCGGCGGCGACGGAGGGCTTTACCGGAAACGACACGCCGGAATCACGAACGCGCACGCCCGACGAGAGCGCCGGGGTGACCGCCCATCGTGTAGAACCGACCGCGCCCCCGCCCAGGGGCAAGCTGACGGACGCCCATCCGCCGTATTCCCCGTATCCGTATTCGCCCGAGCGGACGAAGTCGCCGAAATCCCCCAGGTCGCGCAGGGAACCGTAGGCCAACAGCGCTATATCGGGACTGAAACCGCGGTACCGCCATTCGGCGCACGCCGTCAGCGCGTCCCCGTAATAATCATACCCTGCCGAAAGCGAACCGGTATTCGTTCCCGGCGCGTCCGCCACCGAAAGATGAGCTCCGATACCCCTTCCCCACGTGCCCGCGAGCGAGGGTCCCCACGCCACCGGCGTGACGTCGGAGACGCCCCACTCCCACGGTTCGGCGTTCGCCGGCGCGCTTGACGCGGCTCGGTCCGGATCAAACGGGGAACGGGGAGACTCCGTCACGGCGACGGGAAGGAAAAAATCCTCGCGCATGACGGGAACCTCCGCGAGCGGACGTCTCGATTCGCCCGAAAGCGTCGCGAGGGCGACGGTTTGTCCCTTGGCGCCGAAGCGATCGACGAAGTAGACGCCGAGCCCGTCGGGAGAACGACGGGGACTCGTCGCCGATACCGCGCGCGAGACGACGCGGAATACCCCGCCGTCCGGAAAAAGTTCGTATACGCACTCGGTTCCCGAAAGGTCCGAAGTAAACAGAACGGCGTCTCCGCGAGCGTCGCAGTATCCGATGTTCGCGCCGTTCGCCTCGAACAAGACGCGGATCGCGCCCGTCGCGAGGTCAAGCGACATTATACGCTTGCCTTCCGCCGACGCGGGCCACAGGACGCCGCTTGAGACGAAGACGAGCGAATTACCGTCCTCCGAAAAGGAAAGGTCGCCCCACATCTCTCCCGGAGGCACGGGGTATTCGCGAAGGATCCCGCCCGATTCGGGAGACAGGAGAACGAGACGGGACGAGGTATCCTTTCGCCACTCGCATGCCGCGATCTTCGACGCGGAGTCGTCGATAATCGGCCCGTAGTACCGCGAACCGCGCGCGATGACGCGCCGTTTGCCGGACGGGTCTCTGACGACGATTCGCGTGGAAGTCCGCGCGAATTTCGGATGCGCCTCCAGCTCGTCCCACACGATGAATCCCGCTCCCTCGCTGAGGGAATTGAGCGGACGCGCGGCGCACAAGACCTCCTCTTCGCCGCCTTTGACGCGGACGATCTCGCTTCCCCGGAAGAAGTCGTCGCGACGCGCGATGACGGCGCCGTCGGACGAGACATCGACGAGCGGATATTCGCGATACCGGAAGTCCTTGTCTCCGAGGATGTCGGTCGCGGGGGTGATCTCGAGCGACGCGACCTGGCGTTTCCAGAACTCGCGGTAAAATTCCGAAATCGAGGACCACGCCTCGGATTCGCCCGTTCCGGCCACCACGCGCATCGCGCGGTCTGCGCCGAGCGCGGGCAAGGGAAGATGCGACCACCGCTCGAAGAGCGTCTCCGGCGCTTGCGGATCGTATGCCGAGCGAAGCCGGGCGTACATGAGATACCCGAAGGCGTATTGGTCGGGAAGCCTCCGCCCGCGCGAACCGAGGATCATCGCGTCGTAGGAACCCTCCGCGCCGTCGAGCAGGAGTGCTTTGATCTCCGCAGTGAACGAAGGATCCCTCCCCCTTCCCGCGTCGGTCAGAAGGGTCTCGGCCATGACTGCGTCTCCCTCGAGCCACCATGTCGGCATCCAGAACGCGAAGGCGTTTTCCCCCGAGACCGCGTACAACGCGCGCGTCAGGTTCCTGTCCATCGCGTCGATTTGCGTCATGTGCCGTCCCTCGTGCACGGAGAGTTGCGTAAGCCAGTCGCCGAGGCCGCCGCGATCGGGCATCGTATAGAACACGCTCCGTCGCGGATGCGTGGCGACGAAACCGTTCGGGATCATCATGTCGGGATTGAGCAGTACCGGATATCTCCAGTGGCGTTCCGGACGGTACGTTTCGAGATTTTCTCGGAGGAAGCGGTCGAGGGACGAAGCGACGAACGTCCCGCGTTCGAGCAGGAAGGAGGGAAACACGACGCGAACGCGCTCGCCTTCTACGGAAAGCCATTCATGCGAACGTACGTCGACAGGCGGTATCTGCGCGGTCGCGGAGATGAGACACGAAAACGCGAGGCCGACCGAAAGGATACCGATCCGAAAGGCGCGTCGGGTCCGCCTGTTTCGCGCGAAAGACCGTCGCGTTCCGCCCATCGCGTCCGTATCCGCCTCAATACTCGCTGATGAAGTCGTTCATGGGGCTGTCGCTCGCGAGAATTTCCTTGTTGATCCTGTCGTTGTCGATCTCCACCTGGCGCAAGTCGATCGAGTAATGTCGCCCGGACGACTGGATGACGACGTATTCGGCCCACGGATGCTTCGTCGGGGGCATGTTGTATCCGATGAAGGGCTGGCCGACGCTGCCCGAGGTTATGATGCGCGTTCCGGAATAGTTCCTGAGCATCTGCACGTGCGTATGCCCGCCTATGAAGATCGTGTCGGGTTGCTCGCGGATGAGCGGCAAGAAGCTCTCGAGCCCGGTTTCCGGCTTGACGTTTTCCATGTTCGAAACGGGGGACCCGTGATAGCAGAATATGTCGACGTTCGGCAAAAAGGAAAGACGAAGGTCTTTCCTGAACGTACCGATAAAATCGAAATTCCGTTTCTTGTGGAGGGACCGCGACCATTCCACCGTATCGATAACGAGCTTGTCCTTGGTGTATTCGTAGATCTTTTCGGGATACACCATGAACTCGTCGTGATTCCCCATGATGCACTCGCATTTCAGCGATTCCAGCAGTTCAAGCGACTCAACCGGCCGAATACCGAGCGTCGAGGCGTCGCCGAGAAAAACGATCTGATCGGGTTTTTGCTTTTTTACGTCCTTCAGTACCGATTCGAAGGCATGAACGTTCGCGTGGATATCTGAAATAAATGCTATTTTCATGGGATCAGTATACACCCGCTTCCGGTTCTTTTCCATTTATCGACCCATTTTTCCGCGGGCTCGGGCCGACCGAACAGGTATCCCTGGTGCGTCACGTCGGCGCGCGAGTTGAGGAATTCCGCCTGCGGCTCGCTTTCAACGCCCTCGGCGACGACGCGTAAATTGAGCAGGGACGCGACGGCCAGGATCGTCTCGACGAGGGCGGCGTCGTTCGCGTCGTTCGGGGCGTCCTGGACGAAAGCCTTGTCTATCTTGAGCTCGTGAATCGGCAACTGCTTGATGTACGCGAGCGATGAATAGCCCGTACCGAAATCGTCCACGGAGAACCGGACGCCGAGCTCGGTCAACTGGCCCATCTTCATTACCGTGTTCTCGAGGTCGCCCATAAAAAGGCTTTCGGTGATCTCGAGCGTCAGGCAGGACGCGTCGGCTCCCGTCCTCGCGATAAGCTCGCGCATCCAGGGAACGAACAGCCGGTTGCGGAACTGCCGCGGGCTCACGTTTACCGAAAGCCGCAGCGGTATGCCGTGCGATCCCGTATCGACCAGGATCTCGCAGGCGCGTTCCATGACCCACTCGCCGACGTCTATGATCAGGTCGGTCTGCTCCGCGATCGGTATGAACGATCCGGGAAAAACGAGTCCCCGCGCGGGATGCTGCCACCTGACCAGAACCTCGGCGCTCACGAATTCGCGCCGCGCGTTGACCTGGGGCTGCAAGAATACCCGAAGCTCGCCGTTGCAAAGGGCGCTCCTGAGCTCGCGCTCGACGCGATAGTTTTCGCTCGCGGAATTTCCCATGTCGGGATCGAAAAACGCGTAATGTCCGCCGCCCGCCGTCTTGGCGCGATGCAGGGCCGTATCGGCCCTCCTGAGCACGACGACGGGTGAATCGTCCTGTCCGTTCGGCAGCAGTGTAATGCCGAAGCTCGCGGTCACCGTGGCAAGCTCCCCGTCGAATTCGAACGGCGTTTTCAGCGATTCCCGGATGCGTTCGATGACGATCAGGGTCTTCATGCTGATCTCCTCGGCGCTTGTCTCGTCGCTCGGAAGGAGGACGGCGAACTCGTCCGCGTTCATTCGCGCGACCGTGTCGGCCTCGCGCGTCAGGGAGAGAAGCCGTTTGCCGATGGCGATGAGAAGGGCGTCTCCCGCCTGGTTTCCCCGCGCGTCGTTGATGACGCGGAAACGGTCGATGTTGACAAGAATCAGCGCGTCGTTCCGGGGATATCGTTGCAGGTATGAAAGCCTTTGTCCGATACGGTCGAGCATCAGGTTCCGGTTCGGCAAACCGGTAAGCGTATCGTAATACACGAGCCGGTGAATCTTTTCGTCGGCCACGCGCTTGTCGGTCACGTCCTCAATGAGAAGATACGCGTTCGTTACGCGACGACCCGAATTGACCGGGACCATCGTGACCGAAATCGCGCGCGGCCCTCGGACGTCCCCGTACGGGGATAAGTCGAGCTGGTACTCGCGGGAGGATTGTCCCTTGCCGCGGAATACCGCACGTAACGCCTCGGAAAAATCGCCGGCTTCCGCGAATATCGACGAATAAATATCGAACGATCCGTCCCGTATCTCCGGGCCGGCCGACCAAAAACCGCGAAATGACGGATTCTTCCTTACGACTATTCCGGAACGGTCAATCAAAAGCGCGGCGACGGGAATCTGGTCAAACAGGGCACGAAACAGCGATCCGGAATTTCCGGGGAAGATCAAGAAAGGATTCATCGAGCGCAAACCTCTCGCGTACGTGTGTCTGAAACCAGTATATCATGGATTTTCGCCCTCATACGCGGAAAAATCGGCGTCGCCGGCGTCCCGGGACTATCGTCCGCGCAGGTAAAAGCTCTTCAGGTATCGTATGCGCGTGTCAGCGTCCTTCCATCGTTCGCTTTCGGGCCATGCCCGGACGACCGTCTCGTATGCCGCCAGGGCCTTCCTGACGTCGCGGGTCGCCCCGTTCGCCTCGTACGCCTGTCCGCGCAGGAACCATCCCTCGTCGAGTGATTCGACGGCGACGGCGAAAAACGAATCCAGCGTCGACAGTGCCCGACCGGCGTCACCTTTCGCGAGGGCCGCGCGCGCGTCTTCAAGAAGGAGGCCGGGAGTCCGCGTCGAGTCCGTCGACGCCGAAGGCGTTGCGGCTGGCTGGTTCCCCGAAGCGACGAGCGCAGGTTCATCGATCATGACGGGGCTCGCGTCTACCGCGGTTCCGGCCATAGCGGGAACGTCCGTCCCCAAGCCCGATGAACGTTCGGACGCGGCTTCCCCGTCCTTCGCCGATCTCCAGTCCGGAGCGCGAAGACGACCCGTTCGAGTCGTGACGGGCGGCGATACCGTGACGGCGAGAACGTCGGAGACGAATTCGTCGGAGACGACGTCATATCTCGAAAACTCGAGAAGGAAGGTGCCCTGTTTAGCGGCGCGGAAGGCGAAAAGCGTGTCGGCTCGATCGAGCTTGCGCGTTTCGTACGAAAGGCCGTTCTGCGCCGACGCGTCCCCGAGGTATACCCATCCCGTTCCCGGGTACCATACCTCGAGGGTATGCCCCTCCGGAATCGTCGCGGTTCTCGACGGAGCCTGACGCTCTTTTACGGAAGGCGGCTCCAGCGAAGGACGCTCGACACCGGCTTCCCATATCTCGGGCAACGCCCGTTCCTCGTCCGCGGATTCACTCGCGACGGCCGCTGCTGCGGGTAGTTTCGGCGTTACTGTGGTAGCGGGTTTCGGCGTTACTGCAGTACCGGGTTTCGGCGTTACTGTGGTAGCGGATTTCGGCGTTACTGCAGTAGCGGGTTTCGGAGTTACTGAAGTAGCAGGTTTCGGCGGCACGGCAGGCGCCGGGTTCGATTCCGTTTCTGACATGACCTCAGAAGCGTCATCGCTCCCGCTTGGGGTCGCGTCGGTAGCTCCCGAGGCTGAGGTAAACACCGTTTCTGGTTCGACCGAAAACGGTAAGGCATCGGACGATACGGCGGCGTCCCGCGGTGGAGCCGCGTCTCCGGTAGTTGCGAGTACGTTTGCATCGGCGGGAACGTCTTCGATACGAGGTTGGCTTGCGTCGACGTAATCCGCCCCGGGCTCCGCTACGGGTTCAACCATTAACTCTGACGAGCCTTCCGCTACGGAGGGTTCGTCGGTACGGGACGCCGGATCTGCGGGATTCGGAGAAGCCACGGGCACTGAGGGATCGCCGGCGCAGGATACGGCCAGAAACGCCAACAGGAACAGGAACGGACGGACGGAAACGGAAATCCTCATGGAACCGACTCCAAAAGATCGTCTATCTGCCTTCGCCCCGCCTCGCGGAGCGCGCCGATCTCGCCGGCGTCTGGAGTATCATACCACAGATCGCGCTCTTGCGCCGACCATCGTTCTCTCGGCTCGCGGGACAACTGAATGCCGGGCATCCCGAGCGGATCGGGAAGATACCAGAGTTCGTCGGGCGGTATCGCCCTCGCGAGACGCTCGGCCTCTGCCTGGCGCGCGGCCCTAGCCTCATTGAAGCCAAGGCGAACAAGAAAAGCGATGAGTATCGCAAGTATCGCTATCGCCAATACAGCGGCGCGAACGAGCGAGTCGCGATGTCCCTCAAGGTAGGTAACGATCGCTTCGCGGTCCATCATTCCTCTCCCGCGCGCCCCGTCGCGTCGTCCGGGCCTTCATCGCGAAGCCCCGGCGTCGTGTCGGTTTCCGACGTCTCATCGGTATCCGGTACCGCGTCGGTTTCCGACGTCTCATCGATATCCGGTACCGCGTCGGTTTCCGGCGACGTGTCGGTATCCGACGCCGCATCCGACGCCGCGTCGGCGCCGCCGTCGGTCTGACGCTGACGGCGGGGAGGATGGGGAGGCACGACGACGCCTTCCTCGGGGGGAACGTCCTCGTCCTCGAAGGCCTCCACGTTCGGGAGCTGTTCGTCCCTGCGTTCGTTTTCGTTCTCGAGCTTGATGGTGATTACCTTCGAAACGCCCGATTCCTCCATCGTGACGCCGAGCATCGTACCCGCGCCCATGACCGTCTTCTTGTTGTGCGTGATGACGATGTACTGGCTTACGTTCGCGAACTCGCGCAGGGCGTTTACGAAGCGAGTGACGTTTTGTTCGTCCAGGGCCGCGTCGATCTCGTCGAGGAGGCAAAACGGGGAAGGCTTAACCATGTACGTGGCGAAAAGAAGGGAAACGGCGGTCATCGACTTCTCGCCGCCGGAAAGGAGGCTGATGTTCTCGAGCTTCTTTCCCGGAGGCTGCGCGAAGATGTCTATGCCGCTCTCCAGCACGTTAGCCGGGTCGACGAGCCTGATTTCCCCGCGCCCGCCGCCGAACAGCCTCCGGAACATGTTGTGGAAGTTCTTCTTGATCTTGTTGTACGTCGCGAGAAAAAGCTCGGTTGATTCGACGCGGATTTCC
This sequence comes from Spirochaetota bacterium, assembly GCA_023393015.1. Classification (GTDB taxonomy): domain Bacteria; phylum Spirochaetota; class Spirochaetia; order Treponematales; family Treponemataceae; genus Teretinema. The sequence goes on along the minus strand of JAEWMY010000032.1, from coordinate 20,248 downwards.
TCGGTTATGCGCTTGAGGTCGTCGCGGGCCTTCTGGAGGTCGGCGACCTGTCCGGTAAGGAAATCGTAGCGCTCCTTCGTCTCGGCGAACTCCTCCACGGCCATCAGGTTCACGCTTCCGAGATCCTTCAGGCTCGCGCGTGCCTTCGCGAGCTTTTCGCGCAACTCGGCCGCGGGAGCGGTAATGGTGAACATCCGCTCCTCGAATTCCATGAGGTCGCGTGAATGCGTTTCCCTGAAATTTTCCTTTATATTCCGTATCTCGGTCTCGTTCATCGCGAGATCCATGTGAATCTTCTCGAGCTGACTCTGGATCTTGCCGATCTCGGCGACGCGGTTCTTGAGCCGTTCCTGCTTGCCAGCGACGTCGGAATTGCGCGAGGTAATGTCGTTCTCGAGCCGCTCGAGTTCCGCGGTAAGCGCCTTGCCCTTGTGCTCGATGGAGGCGATCTCTCCCTCGATCTCCTCTATCTGCTCGACGATGTCCGACAGGCGCTTCTGTTCCGCGTATGATTCGTTCTCGAGCTCGCGGAGCGTCGCTTCCTGCGAGGCGAGCTCGCGCCTGATTAGACGCGCTTGCTCCTCCGCCGCCTCGCCCTGCGTCTTCATCTGCACGCGGTTCAGCCTGAGGCTCTCGAGCGTCTTCCGGTACTCCTCGATCTTGAGGACGAGGTCGCCGTTTTGCGCCTTCAGGGAGCCGATCGTCTCGCGATGACGCGCGATCGCCTCGCGGTTCTCGAGTATCTTCGCGTCTATGGAGCGTTTCTTCGTGATGATTCCCTCGGGAGAGAGGAACTCGTCGATGAACGTCGGGCTCGACTTCCGGTACGCGGCGAGCGACTCCTCGAGTTTCGCGATGAGGGCCGAAAGCTCGGTGAAGGTTTCGACCGCGTTATCGGCGAAACGCCGGGTGTCCTGCGGTGACGGCTCGTGCAACTGAGCGAAGTCCGAGAATATGTTCTTCCTTCCCGCGACGAGGACCTTGAGCTGGCCGATGAGGTTGTCCAAGTCGGCGTCGGAATCGGCGTGGGCCTTCGAGGAATAGCCCGCGTCGCGCAGGCGTTTGTCTAGTTCGGTGACGATGTCTTCCGTAATCGCCTGAAGCTGGCTTTCCATCCCGGCGCGTTCGGCGTCCAGGGCGACGATGGCCTCCTCGTGCCGGGCGGATTCGCGGTCGTTGTCGGAGATGCGGTTGCCGGCCATGGCGACGTTCTCCTCGAACGACGCGATGTTGCGCTCGATCTCGGCGAGTCGCTTCGCGAGGTCGCGGACAATCTCGTCCTGGCCGTCGGCGTCCTCGCGGAGGCTTTCCACGCGGTTTTCGACCGCCTGGCGGCGGCCGTCGAGCTGGGCGATCTTGGACTTGACCTCGTCGCGGCGCTCGACGAGAAGACGCGACTGCTTGTCCTTCTCGTTCTTCTCGACCGCGAGTCCGTAAATCTCCTTTTGGCAGTCGACGAGCTTCGCTTCCATCTCGTTGACGACGTCCATATTCTCCTCGAGCGAGGAATTGATGGCGTCGATTTCGCCCTGGACCTCGTCGCGACGACGCTTTATGTCGTCGACGTCGCTCGTCCTTCGGTCGCGGTCCTGGGTGAAGCCCTTGAGCCTGAGAAGCTGGATGTCGAGCTCGTTCTCGAAAATCGCCTCGCGAACGGCCCGGTATTTGACGGTCTTGTCGGCCTGGACCTTGAGGGAATCGTAGGAGCGTTTTACCTCGCCGAGGATACCCTCGATCTGGCGCATGTTCTCCTCGGTTTTCTGGAGCTTTCGTTCAGCCTCCGCGCCGCGGACCTTGAACCGCGTGATTCCGGCCGCTTCCTCGAAGATATAGCGCCGTTCCTCCGGCTTGCTCGAGAGGATCTGGTCGATCTTTCCCTGTTCCATGACGGAATACGCGGCCTTTCCGACGCCCGTATCCCAAAACAGCTCCCGGATATCCTTGAGTTTGACGGGGGCGTTGTTGATGTAGTATTCGCTTTCTCCTGAGCGATAGAGCCTGCGCTTGATCGCTATCTCGCTCATGTCGAGGCTGAGAAGTCCGGCCTCGTTGGCGATCGTCAGGGTCACCTCGGCGACGTTGAGCGCCTTGCGCGACTCGGTGCCGTTGAAGATGACGTCTTCCATCTTGTCGGCCCGCATGGCTTTTGAGGCCTGTTCGCCGAGAACCCATTTTACCGCGTCGACGACGTTGCTCTTTCCGCATCCGTTGGGACCGAGAAGGGCGGTAATGCCGTCCGCGAATTCGATGCGGGTGCGGTCCGCGAACGATTTGAAACCGAATACCTCAAGACTTTTAAGAAACACTTCGATAGGCCCCTTGTTGTTGTCGCGTACTACTGTACCTCACCCGCCACCCTCCGGTCAATGGAAATACTGACGGGGAAAAGCCGCGGATACCTAAAGTTTTACACCGTTCGGGCCGTAAAAAAATGCATGAAATCACGTATCCTGCTTTTTTCGCGCGACGAACCGGAGATAAACCGGATCGCGCGGGGCCTAGAAACGGCCGGTTTCGGGGTAATTATCGCGCGGGGACTGTCGGAACTTCACGAATCCTTTCAGCGGCACCGTATTTCGGCGGTTATCGTGTCCAGAAGCGTACTTTTCTCCCATAGAATACACCCAGTCACACACCTCAAGGCCGCCCGCAGCCCGATCGGGATTATCAGCTGGAGGATCGAGCCGGACGGAACCGCGCGAATCCGGGTGAACGGGGCCCGGTCGGAGGCCCTGACCCGGGCGGTTCAAGTCCTCGACGCCGCGCTGGGCGCCCCGGCAAACCCGAATGATCTTGCGACCCTGAGCGCGCCGGCCGCCCCGAACGATCCGGCCGGGATCGCGGCCGAGCCGTCACCGGGATATCCCGATCCCGACCGAGCCGTCCCTCCGTGCCATAAGAAGCTCAAGCGCGCCATAGAGGCGATCGCCGAGGCGGGGTTGGAGGGAATAAGCACGTCGGCGCTCACGGCCCGCCTGTGGGGAGCCGAAGACGCGCGGCGAGCGGGGGACGTCCACAGCTACGTAAGCAAGGCGAGAAAACTGCTCGCGTCGTCGGGTACCGACCGGAGGATCGTTCGTTCCGGAAAGCGGTATCGCATGACCGGAACGGACCGGTAAGCCGGACAAAAAAAAGGGCGCCGAAAGGCGCCCCGTTCACGTCGAGAAAAAACCGACACCCGCGGACGGGGCGGTCCTATTTGCCCAACACCGTCGATATGCGCTCGAGAACCTTCTTCCTGTCAAGCGGTTTGACGATGTAGTTTTTCGCCCCCAACAACAGGGCCTTTTTGACGAGTTCTTCCTTACCCAGGGCGCTGATCATGACCACCTTCGCGTTCTTGTCGAAGGCCATGATCTGTTCCAGGGCGGTAATCCCGTCCATCTTCGGCATGGTGATATCCATCGTCACGAGATCGACGTTCGGGCACAATTCCTTGTACTTTTCCACGCCGTCGAGGCCGTCAGAGGCCGTCGCGACGATCTCGTATCCCTCGCTCGTGAGTATCTGCCCGATTTGCTTCGCGACGAACATGGAATCGTCCACGACGAGAATGCGGAACGCGGTTCCGTCGCTTTTGAGCCCCTCGGGAGGTCGTTCGTTTATGGCCGGAAAATCCTGTTTAGATATCATACGTGTTCTCCTAGTATATTACATGCGGTCGCGAATCGCAACGTTAACTTCTACCTTCCCCTGGACGGTATCCATGGGAACGATAAGAGCCTCGACATCGTGGTCGGATATCTCCATGTTCTCGCCGGTAAACAGCGCCGGAGGGGTCAGGTCGAACCGGAAGCCCAGGTCGTGAAGCTTGGTAACCGCCTGCGCGGTAATCAGGTTCGCGAGTTCTGTGATGGTCGCCTTCGCGAGGTCGTCAAAGGCCTTCATGTCCTCGTTGTTCATTTTCGACGCGATCTTCATGGCGGTTTCCATATTCATGTCGAAGATGACCCGTCCTTCCACGTCGCCCGCGAGTCCCACGAGGGCCGCGACGCCCATTACCGGCATCGACGTGGACTTCAAATACAGCTCGCCCCGGCGAACCTCCCCGCCCAAAACCTCGGTAAGGATATTGTACGCTGCCTCAACAAACGGATTGATGTACTCTACACGCATCGGCCTCTCCTTATATTCGTTCGCGTTAGCGATTATTCCTTGCTGAAGGCGACGATGTCGCCCTGCACGTGCCTGAGCCAGCCGCTCTTTTGCGGCATGGCCTCGTTTTTCCCGAGCAGTATGAGGCCGTTATCCTTGAGTTTTTCGGAAAACTCCGCGATGAGCGCGGTTTGCTGCCTCGGATTCAGGTAGGACAGGACGTCCCTCGCCAGAATCAGGTCCATGTTCGGAACCGCGTTCTGGTTGTTGCAGTCGTGGTACTCGAACATTATCATGTCCTTGATCGACTGGTTGAAGGTCCATCCGCCGCTTACGCCCTGTACGAGGTGCGGTTTCAGCCGCGGGGACACGTCCTCGTCGCGCACGGCGAGCATCGGGGCGTTCGATATGGCGAGCAGGTCGGAATCGTTCGCGTATATCCGTATCCTGGCGTTCGGATAGCGCTCGCGGAGAACGACGGCGAGGCTATACGACTCGTAGCCCTTACCGCACCCGACGTTCCAGACGGTAATCTGCTTGGCCTGATTCTCGGGCAGCGCCGCGGCCACCGCGTCCATATAGCCCGAGTCCCACATCGCTCCGGTAAAGGGCGACGGGAACGTCGAGAGATACTGACGCGCGTCGTCCTCCGAGGCGAGCTGGACGGAGTCGGCCGGCCGTTGGTCGCGCCACGAGGAGAAACGGTCGCGGACCCATTTCTCGTTGACCGCCGTTACGTAGAACTTTCCGAGGGACCCGAGAGTGCTTTGTATGAACGAGATGTCCAGTTCGTCCCTGGACTGCTTTTTCCCGGCGGACGCTTCCTTCGCCGGGGACGGAGCGAGAGAGCCCGAAAGTGCCTCCCTCGCCTTCTCCTCTTCCTCGCGCGCGCGCGAGCCGAAAATCCTCGTGACGTCGAGGATGATATAGAGGCGGCCCCGGTTCTCGACGACGCCGTGGATGTACTTGATGTTGATGTCGCCGAATATCGGATGGGGAGGCTGAATCGTTTCCTTCGATATTCCCACGACCTTGTCGATAGCGTCTACCACGATTCCGAAGGTTTGTTCCTCGACGTGGATGATGATCATGTTCTCGATCGCGTCGTCCTCGCGCGCTTTCGTCGGGATATTGAAAAACACCCTGAGGTCGATGATCGGAATGATGTCGCCTCGTAGGTTGTACACGCCGATGACGAACGGCGAGGTGTTGGGCACGTAGGTAAACCTGCCCGCCTTCGCGATCTCCTTGACGCGCATGATGTCTATCGCGTAGTCCTTTCCCGCGAGGGAGAAAGTGACCATCTTGAAATCTATGACGACGGCCTTCTCGGCCCGTTCCTCGTCGCGCCTGTCTTCCGTAGCCTCGGATTCGCGTTGCCGTACCTCAATGTCGCTCATGCCCGTTTCCCTCACCATACGGAAGCCTCGCGCCTCTCGCGGGCCTCGATTTCCTGCTTGAGCCCGAGATCGAGAAGCTGGCTCACGTCGATAATCAGCGAGACGGAACCGTCTCCCAGGATGGACGCGCCGGCGATACCCGGGGAATTCGTGAACTGGTCCCGAAGCGGCTTGATGACCACGTCTTCCTCGCCGATGAGGCTGTCGACCATGAGGCCGATTTTCTTTTCCGCGGTTCCGACGATGACTATGTAGCTGTATTCGGAGGTCTCCTGCGTCTTGATGCCGAAGAGCCGGTTCAGGCGAAGCAGGCTGATGACCTCGTTGCGGACGTTGAAGACTTCGTAGTTGTCGATGCGGCTGATGTCGCTCGGCTGTACGCGATGGCTTTCGATAACCGAGGTAATCGGGATGGAGTATACCTCACGCCCGACGCGCACGAGTAGCCCCTGGATGATGGCGAGGGTGAGCGGAAGGCGGATCGTGAAGCGCGACCCGACGTTCTTCTGCGACGATATCGTTACCGTTCCGTTGAGCTTTTCAATGTGTGTCCTGACGACGTCGAGGCCGACGCCGCGCCCGGAGATGTTCGTGATCTTCTCCGCCGTCGAGAAGCCCGGCTCGAAGATGAGCTGGAACGCCTCGACGTCGGTGAGGTTCTTTCCGGGGTGGATGATCCCGCGCGAGACGGCCTTTTTCTTGACCGACTCGACGTCGATACCGTGGCCGTCGTCCGCGATCTCGATGACGATCATGTTTCCCTCGTTGCTCGCCTTGAGGAGTATCATGCCCTCCTCGGCCTTTCCGAGGGCCGCGCGCTCGGCGGGCCGTTCGACGCCGTGATCGATGGCGTTCCGCACGCAGTGCATGATCGGGTCGAGGAGATCCTCTACGACCGACTTGTCCAGTTCGGTATCCTCTCCCTCGATGACGAGCCTGACCCTCTTGTCGAGGTCGTGTGACAGGTCGCGCACGAGCCGCGGGAAACGGCTGAAAATCTGGCTGATCGGGACCATGCGTATCTTCATGACCCCTTCCTGCAACTCGCCGGTGATGCGTCCGAGGTTCTGGGCTGCGGAACGGAACTTGGTCACCGTGCCTTTCATCGAGGCCTCGTAGGCGTCGAACAGGCCGAAAAGGTCGGCGTACTCCGCGTTCAGCTCGCGCTTGAGGTCCTTGACGCTCTGCCCCTCCTGAATGCGCTCGAGGTACTCGGGCACGTTGTCGAGAAGCTTCTTGAGGCGTTCCTTCCACTGCGCCTCGGTTTGCTGGAATTCGGAAAGGAGTTCCGCGAAATGGAGGGCGCTCTGATTGAACGAGGCCTTGGTAATGACCGTTTCGCTGACGAGATTCAGGAGATAGTCTATGCGGCGCGAGTCCACCCGGAGTACCGAGCCGGACGAATGCGTCTGCGCCGGCGATGCGGCGCGCCTGGCGACGTCCGATTTCGCGTCCGACTCCCGTTCGTCGGCGCCATCCTCGCCGGCGACCTCGTCGCCTTCGTCGGTCGCGTTCCGCGTCCGGGCGCTTTCCGCCGACGCCGTCCGGTCGAACGGGGCTGCACGCGAGGACGCGGGGATCGTGTCGGCGCGCGCGGGCGAAGCGGACGAGGCGGCTTCGGACGCGGCGGAAGCCCTGGCGGACGGCGCGGCCGGTTTCGCGGACACGAAGGGGGTTACCTCGACGGCGAGCGTTACGTCCGACACCGTCGCGGACCTTGCCAGGGAGTCTACGTCAAGGTCGGAGGCGACGAAATAAATGACGTGCTCGTGAAAGAGATCCTCGTAGAGGGCGTCGAAGTCGGGTACGGTCTTGAGTACCTGACCCGCCTGCTTGAGCGAGGCGAACACCTGGATGCCGCCGACGGTATTCATCGGATTGGCCTCGTCGAAGGTGACCCGTACGGTGAACACCGACTGACCGGGGGGGATCGATTCCTTGAGTTCGAGAAGCTCGTATTCCGAAAGGAAGGTCGCCGGGTCCACCGAAGAAGGGACGGAGCGCGGCGCCGGGGCTTTCTGGGCGCTTCGCGCGGGCGCCGACTCCGGGGAAGCCTTTTTCCTGGCGCCCGTCTTTTGCTTGGCCGCGCGCGCGGGAATAAGGGCCGTCAACTCGCCCGCGAGGGATCCCACGTCGTCCGCGTACACCGAGCCCGAGGAGCGGGCCTCGAGCATGGCCTTGATCACGTCGAGGGACCTGAGCAGAACGTCGACCACGGTCTCGCTGACCGCGACGGAGCCGGACCGTATCTCGTCGAGAAGGTCCTCGACGACGTGCGTGAACTCGGCCAGCTCGTGCATCTCCACGGTGGCCGAACCGCCCTTGAGCGTGTGGGCGGCGCGGAATATCTCGTCTATCGCCTCGTGGTTCGCGGGATCATTCTCAATAACCAGGATATTGCTTTCCAGCGTAAGAACCTGTTGCTCAGCCTCGCTGAAAAAATCCTTCAGGAGCTCTTCGTTGTTGATATCGAGATAATCGCTCATATCCTTCAAGTTTATACGCTTTTACCGATTAGTCAAGATTATTCCCGGTCAAAACCTTTTCGGAAGTTAGTTATGGCTAGGCTCCGCGGAATGGTATATACTGGGACGGGGAGTATCCATGAACGTCCGATCGGTTGCGACACTGGCAGTTTTTCTCTTCATCGCGCCCGTCGCCGGGGCCCAAACGGTGGCTCTTTCGGAGTTCTCGCTGGAATCGCGCGGATCGGTCGCGGACGGTGACTCGAGCGTCGTCTTCGAAACCGTCGCCGGCCTTTCTCTCTGGTTCATCCCGACCGACTGGGTCAGGATACGCGGCCGGGCGCTCGCGCTCGTACCCGACACCGAGTCCTTCTTTTGGCGCCTCGGGGGCGACACCGATCCCGGGTTTCTGCTGTTCGACGGGGCGGAGATAGTCTTCCCCTCCGTCAACGAAAGCGACGTATCGCTGACGCTCTTTACGGGATATCTCGACAACCCCTCTTCCGGGACGTTTCTCAGGGAGGCGCTGAAGGTACGCGTCGACGATCCCGAATTCCACGGAATGCCCGCGGGGACCGCGTTCGCCCCCGGCACCGAAATCGACGGCACCGGTTTCGCGATAACGGTCATTCCCGGTTCCCGGTCGTTCGCGTTCGCGGGTTATTCGTACTGGAACGAGCGATCCGGAGAAAACGCGGCCTTTACCGTCGACGCCCGCCTGGTCGCCGACGGGCGCACCGCGTCGGTCAACGCCTTTTCGGGCGCCTACGTGAAACCGGGAACCTACGACGTCGCCTTCCGGGCCGGGGCTACCGCGCTGTTCCGCTCCGAGGGCGGCCACGAACTCTACGCGGGCGCCGGCTTCAAGGGCGTCAAGGCGAATCTCGGGGACCTCGAGCGGAACCTCTATCTCCTGTTCGAACCCCGACTCCACCTCGGCATGACGGACCTCGTCATCTCCTTCTTTTCGTCGCCGGTTTACCCGCTCGCGAGCGACGACGAAAACCTCGCCGAGGCCGAGGAAACGTATCTCGGTCTCAACCTCCTCGTCGCGTACGGTCGTTTGCGGGAAAACGGCGTAAGGACGGGAATCAGCCTGCTCGGGTGCGTAAATCCCGAGGATCCCTCGACGGTCACGCCCTTCTCCTTTTCGGTCAGCCCGTTCGTGAGTTTCCTCGTTTCCGATTATGAAGTGGCGTTGACGGCGGTTCTCAATCCCCTGCAAATTGACGACCCGTCGAAGGCCGGCGAATTACGGTTTCTGCTCAAGGCGGTATTCTGATGGATAAAAAGAAACGGGCGGCGTGCGTCGCGCTTATCGGACTGTGCGCGGCATTTCTCCGGGCGGCGGACATAGAGCTCTCTACCTCGGTCAGTACCTTCGGGCTTGACGACGGCGGATCGTTCGAGCCCTTCGAGCCGGGGATCGGCTTCGGCTTCTCGGTAACCGATCGGCTGAAGGACAACCTGGAAGCGACCATATCGTTCGACCGGGATCCGGTCAACGGGAACCTGCTTTCGGCCCGCGCGTCCTACCACACCTCGTTTCTCGTAATATCGGCGGGGCCCTCTTTCGGAGTGCTCAATTCCTCGTCTGACGACGCGATATCGAATCTTCTGCAACCCGGTCTCGGGATCGGCTTCAAGGTAATCCTTCCCGGCGTCGTGGTCGCGACGGTCGATTCGGAATTCGCCTTTCCTCCGGCGGCGAACAACGAGGGCCAGGCGTACCTCCAACGGGGGGAGATATCCGCCGGCTTCTACCTGCCGAACGTCCTGTGCACGCTCAAGGCGAGCCAGCGAACCGACGTCGAGACCCTGGCTGGCGGCGCCTCGGCCCTACGGAGCACCACCGACTACGGTCTGTATACCGAGGCCTTCATGAAGGGATCCCCGTTCAGGATATCGCTCGACTTCATCTATCGGATCGTCGAGTACCGAGACTCGCTCGTTCCCCTGAACGACCGTTCGTACGGCAACCTCGTGCTCGGCTGCGGCCTTACCTGGGCGCCCAAGGACGACCTGTCGTTCTTCCTGTCGGGGAACGGGTCCCTTTATACCTTCGCCATCGACGACTCGGCGGCCGACGTCGATTCCTTCCTTTTTGACGTGAAGTTCGGCGTCCGGTTCGCCACGAAGCCACTCGCCGGAATCAAGTAGGCGAACGTCGGCGCTCGCGCGGGCGTCGACAAAAAAGGGCGTCCCTTCAGGGACGCCCGCTCCATTGCACGATCGTTATCAGAACGTCAACTTCGAAAGCCTCGAGCAAGCCTCGACGACCTGTTCGTGATGGCCGAACGAGCTGAAGCGGAGGAAGGATTCCCCCGCGGGGCCGAAGCCCGCGCCCGGCGTCGTCACGACGCGGCATTCGTCGAGAATCCTGTCGAACATCTCCCAACTCTTCCTGCCGGGAAAGCGGGCCCACACGTACGGGGCGTTGTCGCCGCCGAACGGCTCGACGCCCGCCGCGCGGAAATTCGGGCCCGAAAGGGTCTCGCGGATCACGCCGGCGTTCCGCAGGTAGTAGTCGGTCAACTCGCGCGTCTCGGCGAGGCCTTCGGCGTCGAGCGACGCGAGGGCGCCGGCCTGCGCGATATTCGAGGCGCCGTTGAATATCGTCGTGACGAGCCTGGCCCAGTCGGCCATGACGGGGGTTCCGTCGGCGAACTTGAGTTCGCGGGGAACGATCGTCCAGCCGCAGCGTACGCCGGTAAAGCCGATCGGCTTCGAGAAAGAGCTGACTTCTATGGCGCACTCGCGAGCGCCCTCGATCTCGTAAATCGACCGCGGCAATTCGGGATCGCGGATGAAGGCGGAATAGGCCGAGTCGAAGACGACCACGGATCCGATCGCGCGCGCGCGGTCGACGAGGCCTTTCAGCTCGGCCTTGGTCGCCACGGCGCCGGTCGGGTTGTTGGGCGAGCAAAAATACACGAGCGAGTTCGCCGGTATCGCGGAAAGGTCCGGGAAGAAACCGTTGTCGGCCGTGCAGGGCATGTAAACGATCCCCTCGTAACCGGAGCCGGAGGCGAGCGCCTTGCCCGCGGCGCCGATCATCACGGAACCATCGACGTACACGGGATAGGCGGGATCCTGTACCGCGACGGTTACGTCCGGACCGAAGAGATACTGGATGCGGCCGATATCGCATTTCGCGCCGTCGGAGACGAAGACCTCGTCTGCCGACACCAGATCGCCGTAGAGTACCGAGGCTATCTTCGCCCTGAGGGCGGTAAGGCCCGTCTCGTCGCCGTAGCCGGAATACCCTTCTTTGGTTCCGAGCTTCGAGACGGAATCGGCGAGGCCGCGCACGACGTGCGGCGTCAGCGGCTCCGTCGTGTTGCCGATTCCCAGGCTGATGATGGAGGCGTCCGGATGCGCCTTGGCGTACGCGGCGCGGCGCTTCGCGATCTCCGGGAAAAGGTAGCCGGAGGCGAGATTGGCGAGTCGTGGATTGCGGTTCAGCATGCGTTTCTCCTGATAATGCGGGAGTATAGCAACTATTCGGGAAGCTGCGCAACCGGAAGCTCGGAAAAGAGGTAGTCGCGCAGGAGAAGGTCAAAGAGGGCGCGGGTGGCGAGTTGGCCGCCCTCCACCGTGTAGTGGGAGCCGTCTTCGGACATGACGCGCACGGTCGCGGCCTCGCCCAGGGTCATCGATTCCGCGTACGGGCGACCGGGGCCGGGAACAGAGTCACGCAGGGAAACGCGGACGAGGGTATCGGGGCTGTATTCCGCCGCCAGGGAGTCGTGCACCGCTTCGAGGTACTTGAGACTTTCGTCGTACACGCGGTTTTTGACGAGCGGCATGCGCAACCAATACACGCGCGGGACCTCGGAAAGCGCGATATCGACGATGCGCCGACAGCGATCCTTGTAGGCCGCCTCCCATTCAGGCGTCCGTTTGCGCAGGGCCTTCCCGTCGTCTCCCCAGAAGTTCTGGTAATCGTTCATCCCGAGCATCATGACGGTCGCGCCGTATCGTTTCGACGAGAGGGTGTCGGCGAGCTTCGACGGCCAGTCGTAGTAATCGGCGCGGATAAACCCCGAGGAATGGATGGCGAGGATGTCGACCGAGATCGGCGAGTCCTTCCCGACAAGCCGGGAGAAGCCCGAACCGAGGCTGAACACCTGGGAGTCGCCGAAGAAGTACACCTCGAGCGGCCGCTCTCGCGAGTATATACGGGCCTTCTCGAGCGCCCGGTTTCTCTCGGGCGCGGCCTTCGTTTCCGCGACCGTCCCGGCGGATACCGGCGCGGCGTCGGCGACCACCGCGCCGACTTCGACGGCGTCTCTTTCCGCCGGAACCCCGGCGTCGGCAACCTCGGCGGGAATTTCCGCGGGCGACGGGGCGACGGGGGGATTCGCCGAGGGGCGCTTGTTGAAGTAGCGCATGTCCCAGGAGCTGTGATCGGAAAGGCCGGCCGCCGTCACGAAGGCGTCGCGGAGGACTGGCACGTACGAGTCGAGACCCGTGCGCGACGCGGTTTGCGACAAGGCCTCGGTCGTGGCGAGGGCTATCGACCTGACGGAGAGGTTTCCGACGCGCGACGCCGGTATCCAAAGGCTCCTGCCGCAGAGGATGACCGCGCAGGCGGCGCACGTCGCGATCGTGGCCATGACATGGTTCGCGCTGTACGAATCTCCCCGTGATTCCCGCATCCTGGCCTCCTAAAACTGAAAGTAGATGAACGGGGCGACGCCCGACATCGAGACTACGTGCAAGGCCGCCAGAAAGAGCGCGGACGCGACGCCCTTGAGCGGGAACGGAAGCGCCGTCCACGCTGATAAGGAGCGCGACCGCGCCGAATCGGGGATCGCGTGAATACCGAGGGCGACGGCGAGGGTCGCCAACACGGTCGGCGTCAGTAGCGTGATCGGGGCCCCGAAATTGGAAAGCGCGCGAGCCCAAGCGGCGACAGCTTCGAGCGAACCCGCGCGGAACACGATCCAGCTCGCCGTCGCGAAAAGGAAGGTACCCGTGACCTGCAACGCGGCCTTCCCCGGCGAGGCGCTCTTGCGCTCGCCCGTACCGAAAGCCCGCTCGAGGGCGAGGGCGACGCCCTGCATCGCGCCCCACACCACGAAGGTCGCCTTCGGCCCGTGCCAGAGTCCCCCGAGCATCATCGTCGCGACGAGCGCGAACAGCGTGCGCCGCTTGCCGAAACGAGAGCCGCCGAAGGAAAAATAGAGGTACTCCCGCAGCCAGGACGAAAAGGTGATGTGCCATCGCTTCCAGAAGTCGGTGACGGAAAAGGCCGCGTAGGGTCGCCTGAAGTTCGCTGGCGTACGGAAGCCGAGAAGGAGCGCGACGGCGATCGCCATGTCGCTGTATCCTGAAAAGTCGGCGTAGATCACGGCCGAATACCCGAAGGCCGCCAGCAGGACCTCGAGCGAATGGCGAGAGGCCAGATCCGAGAAGACCGGATCGACGAAGAGAGTCGAAAGGAAATTCGCGAGCACCAACTTCTTGAAGAGGCCCGAGCCGAGGAGCGCGAGCGCGCGGGAAAGCTCGATCGGGCGCGACCCCGGCTCGATGCCGGCCGACGCGGCGCGCTCGATGTCGGGAATGAAGTCGGCCGCGTGCACGATCGGGCCAGAGGCGAGCTGCGGAAAGAATGACACGTACAGCGCGACGTCGACGGCGTCCTTGGAGGGCGGCATCTTGCAGAGGTACACGTCGAAAACATAGCTCATGGCCTTGAACGTATAAAACGAGAGACCAACCGGAAGTGCGACTTGGATGACGGGAAGCAAAAACGCCGGTTCGGCTCCGGAGACGCCGCTCGGGACGCCGCTCGGGACGCCACTCGCGGCGACGCGTTCGAGCAGGGAGTTGACCGCGACCGAAAACGCACCCCAATATTTGAAGAAGGCGAGCACGAGGAGGAAGAAAACGACGGAGAGTACGAGAACGGCCTTCCGCCGGAAGTGCTCGCGCTGGGCGCCGATGAGAAGGCCGAAGAACCAGGCCGCCGCGGTCGACGCGAGCAGCAAAAAACAAAACCGCCAGTCCCAGAACGCGTAGAAGGCGTAGCTGGCGGCGGTCAGGAAAAGACGGCGGTCGCGCTTCCGGCGAAACACGTACCAGAACCCGACGAAGACGCAGAGGAAAAAACCGGCGAACTCAAACGTCGGAAAGATCATCCGCGTCAGGATTACGCATCGAGCAGGAGTTCGTCAATAGGCTTTCCCGCGGGGACCATCGGGAAGACCATCTCGTCTATATCCATATAGCAGTCTATGAGCGCCGGACCTCCGGACGCGAGCGCCTCGTCGAAGGCGGCCGCGAACTCCGCCTCGCTCGTGGCCCTGAAGCCGCGGACGGCGAACGCGTCGGCGAGCTTGACGAAATCGGGCGGTCGGTCGAGGGTCGTCTCGGCGTAGCGCTTGTCGTAAAAGAGCTTTTGCCACTGCCTGACCATGCCGAGAGTGCCGTTGTTCGCGACGATGATGACTATCGGGAGCTTGTAGTGGGAAATCGTCGCGAGCTCGTTGAGGTTCATGCGGAACGAACCGTCGCCCGCCACGTGAACCACGCGCTTGCCGGGGCACGCGACCTGAGCGCCGATGGCGGCTCCCGTCCCGTATCCCATCGTTCCGAGCCCGCCCGAGGTCAGGAAGGTTCTCGGCTTCGCGAAGGGATAGAATTGCGCGACCCACATCTGGTGCTGACCGACCTCGGTGGTCACGATCGCGTCGTCGCCTATCCTCGAATGAACGGTCTCGAGCACGAACTTCGGGTGGAGCGGCGTCTTCTTCGCGTACATCGAAGGTACGTGAGTCTTCCACTCCTCGACCTTTTCGTTCCAGGCGTCGCGCTTCCGCGGGCCTACTCGGGACGCGAGGCCCGCCAGGATCTCGCGTATGTCGCCGTTCAGGCACGCCTCGGTGCGCACGTTCTTGTTGATCTCCGCGGGATCTATGTCGATCTGCAGTATTTTCGACTCGCGCGCGAATTTCGAAGGATCCGAAATAACGCGGTCGGAAAACCGCGCGCCGATAGCGACGAGGAGATCGCACTGGTTCGCGGCGGTGTTCGAGGCCTTGGTCCCGTGCATGCCGATCATTCCCGTGCAGAGCGCGTGACGCGCCGGGATCGCCGTCTTGCCCATGAGGCTGACCGCCACGGGGGCGTTCAGCCGTTCGGCGAGGGCGACGAGTTCCGCCGAGGCGTCGGAGATGACGACGCCCCCTCCGACGTAGAAAAAGGGACGCTTCGCCGACGAAAGGAGGTTCGCCGCGCGACTCATCTCGTCGTCCGTCGGGACGGGCACCTTGGTGGCGCACCGTCTGACGGCGTCGGTCTTCGCGCACGAGGCCGGCACGCTCGGCTCGTATTCGCCGATGGCCGCGGTGACGTCCTTCGGTATATCGATGAGGACGGGCCCGGGCCTTCCGCAGCGCGCGATGTCGAAGGCCTCGCGGATGATTCCCGCGAGGGCGTTCACGTCGCGCACGATGTAGTTGTGCTTGGTGATTGACATGGTGATCCCGGTTATGTCGACTTCCTGGAAGCTGTCCTTCCCGAGAAGGCTCTGCGCCACGTTGCAGGTGATCGCGACGAGGGGAACCGAATCCATGTAGGCCGTCGCGATGCCGGTCACCATGTTGGTGCAACCCGGCCCGCTCGTCGCCATGACGACGCCGACGTTTCCCGACGCCCGCGCGTAGCCGTCCGCGGCGTGCGTGGCGCCCTGCTCGTGCGCGGTCAGGATATGCCTGATGCGGTCGGAGTTTTTATAGAGCTCGTCGTAGATGTTGAGTATGGTACCCCCGGGATACCCGAACACGGTGTCGACGCCCTGCTCGGCGAGGCACTCTATGACTATCTTCGCTCCGGTGCATTTCATGTCAGTACCGCTCCCTTGTCGGCGCTCGTGACCATCCGCGCGTACCGCGCGAGATACCCCGTCTTGACCTTCGGTTCGACCGGTTTCCAGGCGGCGCGCCTACGCGCGAGTTCCTCGTCGGTCACGCCGAGGTTTACCGAGTAGGCGTTGATGTCTATGGTGATGACGTCGCCTTCCTTAACGAGGGCGATGGGCCCGCCGACCGCGGCCTCAGGCGAGCAGTGCCCGATGGACGCGCCGCGGGTAGCCCCGGAGAAACGGCCGTCGGTGATGAGCGCGACCTCCTTGTCGAGGCCGCGGCCCGCGAGGGCGGCCGTAACGGCGAGCATTTCGCGCATGCCGGGCCCTCCGCGCGGTCCCTCGTACCGGATGACGACGACGTCGCCCGACTTGATCTTTCCCGCCTGCAGGGCGGCGAAGGTGTCTTCCTCCGACTCGAAGACGCGCGCGGGACCCGAGTGCTTCATCATCTCCGGCGCGACCGCCGAGCGCTTGACGACGCAACCCGAGGGCGCGAGGTTTCCGAAGAGGACGGCGATGCCGCCGGTGGCCGAATACGGATTGTCCGAGGGCCGGAGCACGGCGGGATTCCGGTTCACGACGCCCTTGATGTTCTGCGCGATCGTCTTTCCGGTAACGGTCATGAGTTTCGTGTAGAGGAGCTTCTTGCGGTCGAGCTCCATGAGCACCGCCTGTATGCCGCCCGCGGCGTAGAGGTCTTCGATGAAGCTTTCGCCCGCCGGCGCGAGGCGGCAGAGGTTCGGCGTGCGCTCGGATATCTTGTTGATCGTCTTGAGGTCGATCTCGACGCCGGCCTCGTGGGCGATCGCGGGAAGATGCAGGATCGTGTTCGTGCTGCACCCGAGCGCCATGTCGGCGGTGAGGGCGTTCTCGAAGGCCTGGGGAGTCAGTATCTTGCGGGCGGTCACGCCCTTCTTGAGCATTTCCATGACGGCCATGCCCGCCTTCTTGGCGAGGGCGATACGCGCGCCGTAGGCCGCGGGTATGGTTCCGTTGCCGGGAAGGCCGATTCCGAGCACCTCGGTGACGCAGTTCATGGAGTTCGCGGTGAACATGCCCGAGCACGAGCCGCAACCCGGACAGGCGCTTTCCTCCATGGCGTCGAGTTCGCATTGCTTCATCTTGCCGGCGCTCACGGCTCCGACCGCTTCGAACATGTTGGTGAGGGAAAGGCGCTTGTCGCCGTACTTGCCCGCGAGCATCGGCCCGCCCGAAACGACGACGGTGGGAAGGTCGAGCCTGCCGGCCGCCATGAGCATGCCGGGAACGATCTTGTCGCAGTTGGGTATCATGACGAGGGCGTCGAAGGCGTGCGCGGTCGCGACGCATTCGATCGAGTCGGCGATGAGTTCGCGCGTGACGAGGGAGTATTTCATGCCCTCGTGTCCCATGGCGATGCCGTCGCAGACGCCGATCGCGGGGAATTCCATCGGGGTTCCGCCGGCCATCCTGACGCCCGCCTTGACTGCCTCGACGATGGGCTGGAGGTGGATATGGCCGGGAATTATCTCGTTCCGGGAATTGACGATACCGATTATGGGCCGCTCGAGCTCTTCGTCGGTGTATCCCATGGCCCGAAACAGCGAGCGGTGCGGCGCGCGCTCGACGCCTTTCTTTGTCCTGTCGCTTCTCATCTGTATTCCCCCTATAGTCATTCGGCGCGAATATTGCACCTTCAGTGCAATCGCGAATCATCCCCTGGATATTTGCCGCCGCATTAAACCAATAGTTTAATGAACGCAAATATGAACACAACACCCGACATACCGAAGATCCTCGGCGAAAGCCTCAGAAACTTGCGAAAACGCATCGGCCTTTCACAACTCGATCTTTCCGCCAAAACCGGTTTGTCGCATACCTTCATCAACAACATCGAAAACGGCAAAAAATGGGTTTCATCGGAAACCCTCGCCATTCTTTGCGAGGCCCTTCACGCCCGCCCCGCGGATTTTTTCGCGGAGGGCGACACGACGCCGGAAACCGGAGCGTCCGACTATCGCATCAGGGACTCCCACGCGCGCATGCTGGTCGAACTCGACGAGTTCATAGCACGATATAAAAAGGACATGACCTAGAAGAAACAGTACAAGGGGGGAACCGAATGCGCACGCACTGGTCTACCCGGAACGATCGACCCGAATCGTTCACCGTCCGCCTTCCCTTCGGGGGATTGCGGACTCCCGTCCATTTCCAGGCCCGTTCCCGCCGCCGCGAATCCCGCGAAGCGGCCGAAACGGGGTCATCCGAAGAACGACAGACGACGAACGGCGACGAAGACGTCCGCCCTACACCGCCTCGATCCGACGAACGACAAGATCACCCATCTTCCGGGTACCCACGAGCTTGTCGCCGAGCGCGGCGCGATCGGAGGCTCCGCCGGCGATGTCGCCGGTCCTCCAGCCCTCGTCAAGCACGCCCGACACGGCAGCCTCGATCGCGTCGGCTTCCTTGGGAAGAGACAGCGAGTACCGAAGCAGCATCGCGCACGTAAGTATCGTGGCGAGCGGGTTCGCGAGGTCCTTGCCGGCGATGTCGGGCGCGGAGCCGTGGATCGGCTCGTAGAGGCCGGGCCCCGAATCCCCGAGCGAGGCCGACGCGAGCATGCCGATCGAACCGGTGATCTGGCTCGCCTCGTCGGACAGTATGTCGCCGAACATGTTGCTCGTCACGATGACGTCGAACTGCCCCGGATTCCGCACGAGCTGCATCGCGGCGTTGTCGACGTACATGTACGAAAGCTCGACGGCCGGATACCGGCCCTTCATCCCCTCGGTCACTTCGCGCCACAGGCGGCTCGTCTCCAGGATATTCGCCTTGTCGACCACGCAGAGGCGCTTTTGCCGCTTCATCGCCGACTCGAAGCCGATCTTCACCACGCGCTCGATCTCGGAGACGGAATAGGCCTCGGTATCCCAGGCCGTATCTCCCGCTTCGTTCCGTCCCCGATCGCCGAAGTAGATGCCGCCGGTAAGTTCGCGCACGATGAGGATATCGAGTCCCTTCGCGACGATCTCCGGCTTGAGGGGACATGCCGCGGAAAGTTGGGGAAACATGAGGGCGGGGCGAAGGTTCGCGTACACCTTCATGCCGGCGCGCAAGCCGAGGAGGGCCTTTTCGGGCCGCTTCGCTCCGGGAAGGGTGTCCCACTTCGGGCCGCCGACCGCGCCGAGAAGGACCGCGTCGCTCGCGACGCAGGCGTCAAGGGTCGACTGGGGAAGCGGTTCGCCCGTCGCGTCTATGGCGCAACCGCCGGCGAGGGTTTCCGTGTACGCGAACGAATGGCCGAACTTCTTGCCGATGGCGTCGAGTACCCGACAGCCCTCGCGCACGATATCGGGTCCGATTCCGTCTCCGGGTATGGTTGTTATCCTGTAGTTCATCTGTATGCTCCTTGTCGCCCCGTTCTCGGCAGCGTCTTTAGTTATACTTCAGATAATGTAGTTTAACTAAAGGTTTTTGTAAAGCCCCGTATACCTACCGGTATATTCGCAACCGCTTTTCGGCGTCCATGATGAGCTTGTACTCAAACGAATCTACCAGGGCGATCCAGGAGGCTTCGATAAGGTCGCTCGACACGCCGATCGTGCTCCACGCCTCCTCGCCGTCGGTCGACTCTATCAAGACCCGTACCTTCGCCGCGGTGGCGCTCTTGGAGTCGAGCACGCGCACCTTGAAGTCGGTAAGACGGATATGCGCCACGGCGGGATAGAACCGCTCGAGGGCGTTTCTGAGAGCCACGTCGAGGGCGTGGACCGGACCGTCACCCTCGCCCGCCGTTACCGCCATGACGCCGTCGACGCCGATCTTGATTTGCGCGAAGGCGTTGCAGGGAACCCCCTCGACCGGCTGTTCGCCGATGATCTTGTAATAATGCAGGTCGAAAAAGGGCTTGTACTTGCCCATGTTCTTGCGTACGAGAAGCTCGAAACTTCCCTCCGCGCCCTCGAACTGGTACCCGACGTGCTCGAGTTCCTTGACCCTGGCGACTATCTGGGCGGCCATGGGACTGTCCTTCTGTATCGCCGGATCGAACTTGCGTATCTTTTCGATGATCATGGAACGTCCCGCCACCTCGCTCATGAGGAAGGTCCGCTCGTTTCCGACCGATTCGGGGGAGACGTGCTCGTAGGCCTTGGTGTTCTTGGTCACCGCGTCGATGTGCATCCCCGCCTTGTGGGCGAAGGCGTTGAAACCGACGTAGGGCATGCCGTTATCGGGGGTTATGTTGGCGATCTCGGCGACGCGACGAGCTATCGGCGTAAGGTCCGCGACGCGCCCTTCCGGCAGGCAGGGCAAGCCCATCTTGAGCTCGAGGTTCGCGATGATCGTCGAGAGGTTCGCGTTTCCCGTCCGCTCGCCGAAACCGAGGAGGGTTCCCTGCACCTGGGTCGCCCCGCCCTTGACCGAAAGGAGGG
>JAEWMY010000014.1 GCA_023393015.1 Spirochaetota bacterium | reverse complement strand
ACCTGGGGTCCCTGGGCGGACGCGCGCGTGAGAAACGCGCTGCTCGCGGCCGTTCCCTGGAAGGAACTCCGCGCGGACTACGTCATCCCGGCGAAGACGCTCGTGTTTCCCATTTCCGGTTACCCCGAACTTCCGGGACTTACGGAGCAGGATGTCGACAAGGCGAAAAAACTGCTCGCCGAGGCGGGCGTCGACAACCCGTCCGCCCTGCCCGTGCTCGAGATTCGCGTGCCTGACGGCGCGGCCTTTGCCAAGATCGCCGGGATACTCGAGACGGCATGGACCGGACTCGGTTTGTCGGTCGTCGTGCGCGCCATACCTTACGACGGGTATTACCCGACGCTCCGAGAGGATACCTACGCCGTCGGGATTACCACCTGGATAGGCGATTTCGCCGACCCCCTCTCCTTCCTCGAGATGTTCCGACCCGGATCGACCCTCAACGACTCGGGATGGAACAGCCCGGAATTCGAGCGACTGATACTCGACGCCTCGAACGCCCGGGACAAGAAGGAACGGTACGACCGGCTCGCGAAGGCCGAAACGCTGTTGCTCGAGCAGGGATTGATCGCCCCGGTCGCCCACAACCCCGCCTTGAACGTCATCGACACAAACGGTCTCGAAGGGTGGTACTCGAACGCCCTCGACATTCATCCGTTCAAGTTCATCCGCTTCGGGCCCAAAAAACCGCTTCCCGGGGTTGCCTCGGCGAAATAAGAACGCGCGCGAAACGGGCGAGGGAGGGGGCCCTCTTTCGTGGCGCGGGAAACGGGCTTTGACCAGACCCTTGCTTTATGCTACAATCGCCCGTTATGAGGCATTCAACCGCGTTCAAGGTGAACCAAAAGATCGTCTACCCCAGCCAGGGCGTGGGCAAGATCCTGGAAATCAAGCAAAAACCGTTCAAAGAGGAGATGGTGCTTTACTACGTCATCTACCTCGAGGTTTCTGACATGACCGTCATGGTTCCCGTGGCAAAGGCCGAGGAACTTGGCATCAGGGCGATCGTCTCGAAGGACGAGGCCAAGAAGGCCCTCGAGCTGATCTCGCAGGAGTTCGAGCCGATCCCGTCGGACTGGAAACTCCGGTACCAGATCAACCTTGATCTCCTTAAAAAAGGCAGCGTGATCGACATCGCCACCATCGTCCGCTCCCTGTATCACCGCAGCAAGGTGAAGGAACTGCCGATCCTCGAGCGCAAGCTGTACGATTCCGCCCGTAAACTGCTCGAAGACGAGATTACTTTCGCCCTCGACCTTCCGCGAAGCGAGGTAGAGGCGTTGATCCATACGCATCTCGAACCCCTGGGGATGGAGACTCCGACGCCGACGAAAGGACCTCAGCCGGCCATCGACGACGACGACGAGGACTTCGTCGACAACGACCTCGCCGAGGAAGACGACTCTGGCGACCAGGACGATTCAGAAGACTGAGATGACCCACACGCTCGTGTTGACCGCCGCGGGCGAATCCGCACGCATGCAGGGTACCGGCAAGAAGGAATACCTCACCATTGCCGAACCGCCGACAGGGCGCGTCAGCGTTCTTTCCTCCGCCCTTTTTCCGTTCCTGGAAACGGGGCTCTTCAACCTGATAGTGATAACCGTACCATCGGGCGGTCAGGCCGAGGCCCGTTCCGTACTCGCGGAGGACGGAAGGATATTCCCCCTGATCGAGCAATCGGGTTGCGAGATCCTGTTCGCCGAAGGCGGCGCCTCCCGGCAGGATTCCGTCAGGCGCGGGCTCGAGTCGATTTTCCTGCGCGCGACTACCGTCAAGCGATGGCCGACGACCGTACTGATACACGACGCCGCCCGACCCTGGGTTACCGCCGCGACGATCAGGGACGTGCTCGCGTGCGCGCTCGACCGGGGCGCCGCGGTTCCCGCGATACCTACGATAGACACCCAGAAGGAGACCGACGGCTCGGGAAAGATAATCAGGCATCTCGACCGCTCCCGCGTCATGGCAGTACAGACGCCGCAGGGTTTCCGTTTTACCGAATTGCTCGACGCGCACCGCAAGGCTTCGATTGACGGGCATCATTATACCGACGACACCGAGATTTGGGGCGTGTACGCGGGGGACGTGTATATCTGCCAGGGAGACCGCAACAACCGGAAGATCACCTTCCGAGAGGACATATCGTGAGGGATCCGGGATTCAGGACGGGGCTCGGGTGGGACCTCCACCGCCTCGTGGAAGGCCGACCCCTCGTGATAGGCGGCGTCGCGATCCCGCACGACAGGGGCGAGGTCGGACACTCCGACGGCGACGCCCTTCTGCACGCGATCACGGACGCCCTGCTCGGCGCGGCGGCCCTCGGCGACATCGGCGAGATGTTCCCGCCGTCCGATCCCGCGTGGAAGGACGCCGACTCGAGAAAGCTTCTCGCGGCCGCGCTTTCCCGCGTGCGCGCCGCGGGCTGGGAGATCGTCAACGTCGACTCCGTCATCGCGCTCGAGCGGCCGAAAATACTCCCGCACCGCGAGGCGATCCGCGCGTCGATCGCGGAAACGCTCGGAATCGACGCCGAACGCGTGTCCGTAAAGGCGAAAACGTCCGAGGGAGTCGACGCGGTCGGGTCCGGCGAAGCGATCGCCTGCTGGGCGACCTGCCTCCTTACTTCTGCGGAAGTTCCAGAATAAGCTCGACCTCGCCGCGCGACAGGTGAAGCGCGCGCGCTATCTCGTCCACCTTCCATCCCTGATGCGCGAGCTTCACGACGTTCTCCCGGATGCCGATGGGAGGCGCGCCCTTTCCCTTCTTGGTCGCCGCGTCGTCCTTCAGCAAGTCGGCGAGCAACTTGAGCCGCTCCTCCGACTGCCGCGATATCTCCTCGAGTCGCGTTTCGGTGCGGGCGAGCCATTCGCGCGCCGTCTGCATCTTCTCGGTCCGCTTCTCAACGTCGGAAAGCACCTCGTCGAGCGTCGCGAGCCGTTCGACCATGAGCGTCGTCTTCTCGCGGTTGTCGAGCAGGGAGTCGAGGGAACTCTTTATGCCGGCGAGTTCGCCGGGAACCGTCTCCAGCTCGGATCTGAATTCCTTGAGCGAGGATTCCAGCTCGCGAAGGCCCTCGAAGGCGCGGTCGACGCCGGTAACGGTCTGGTCGAGGACGCCGGCCTTCTTCTCGAGCCGCTCGTAGCGCGCGTTCGCCTCGGCGAGGGTTTCCTCGAACCGGCGGATCTGCACCTGGTACTGCTGCAGGTCGTCGTTCGTGAGCGTGAGCTCCGAGACCTTGCGGTCCACCGAGTCCGAAAGGGCCATGAGTTTCGAGAAATCGTTTTCGATGGCGTCTATCCGTTTTTTCTCGGTCATGAAGCGCGACACCTTCTGGGACGCCTCCTCCTCGAGCTTGCGCACCTTCGTATACTGCTGTTCGAGGGCGTCCATGGTCTCGCGGTACACGTCGAAGCGCGAAACCTCGCCCTTGAGCTCGGCTATGCTCGCCTCGAGCGAGGCGCGGAGCTCGTCCGCGCGGTCGAACACGCGCGTTTGCGCGACGAAGTTCTTCTGTCCCTTGTCGATCTCCAGCAGGGTTTTCGCGAGCGCGTCCGAATCGGACTGTATCTTCTGGAAGAGCCGCTCGCGGGTCTGGTCGACGCCCTCGCGGAGCTCCTGCACCGTCGACTTGATGGAACGTATCGTCTGGTCTGTCTCGGCCGCGTGTTCGCGGACCCTGAGCGCGGTGCCCGAGGTCATCTCCTCGTAGGCGGCGCGGAACTCGTCGAGGGCGTCCGAGGCCCGCTTCTCGAAGGCGAGCCGCGAGGCGTTCATGTCGGACTTGAGAGAGTCTATCGACTCGCGAAGCTGTTTCCGTTCCTCGGCGGTGTCCGCTATGAAGTCGCGGAACTCGCTCTGGTGCGCGGCCTCGAGGTCGTCGACCTGCGCCTTCGTCGACTCGGCGAGCGAGGAGATGCGGTCGTCGATGAGGGCGCGCGCGTCCTCGAGCTGACGGTCGTTGCGCTCCTGCCAGGCGGAGAAGCCGGACTTGAGGGAGCCGATGGCCGCCTCCGCGTCGGCGCGCGACGCCTCTATCGTGTCCGAGAAGGCCTTCGTGCGGGCCTCGATCTCGCGTTCCTGCTTTCGCAGAAGTTCCTGAACCGCGGCGCCGTGGCCGGAAAGCTCGCTTTGCGCGTGCAGCATCGCCGACTCGCGCGCCCGCGTGAACTCGGCGCGGAACTGCTCGACGAAGGCGGCGATGGACTGTTCGCTCGCGGAGACGCGCGCGCGGAGCTCCTCCTCGACGGAGGCAACCTGCTCGGAAATCCGCGCGGCCTGCTGGCGGTACTGCTCGTTGACCGCGGCGAGGCGCTCCTTGAGCCTGGCGGAATAGTCGTCTTCCAGGTCGCGCCTGCCGGCCTCGCTTTCCGCGGACAGCCCCGCGAGCCGCTCGTCGACGTTCGCCTTCCAGCGGTCGAGTTCGGCCGTGATCGCCTCGCTGCGGCGCGCGAGGTCCCCGAAGAAGTCGTCCTCGAAGACCTTGAGTTTCTCGGAAACGTTGTCGTACGCCCTGGCCTTGAGCTCGTTGAGGGTTCCCTCGAGGGAGTTCATCCGCGCGGTGAGGGCGTCGCCTTCCGCGCCGAGCTTGATCGCGAGCGCCTCGCGCTTCTTTTCCTGGTCGCTCGCGAAAATGCCGAAGTCGGCGACGACGCGTTTTTCCGTATCCTGCAGGGAGGAGCGGAGGCCGCCTTCGAGCCGGTCGGCGTCCGCGATGAGGGACTCGAACTTGCCCATGCGAAACTCGACGTCCTTGCGGACGGCCTCGAGCCCCGAGTCGAACTCGGTCTCGACGCGCGAAAGCGTTTCGGAGAGGCCGGCGAGCTTCCCCGAGGCCGTCGCGTCTGCGGCGTCGATGCGGGATTCTATGGAGGACACGGCCTTGTCGGTCGCGGCCGAGAGCTTCGCCATCTCGGCGCGCGTCGCCTCGAGGAAACCGTTCGCTTCTGCCTGCCAGTCGGCGCGGAAGGTCTTGGCGGCGTGCTGGACCTCGGCGAGTTTCGCCTTCGTCTGCTCGTGCAGTTGCGCCGTCTTTTCCTCGACGGTGTCGCGGTATTTTTGCAGGCGTTCCGTCGCCTGTTCCTTCAGCTTCTGGAAGGCGCCGTCCTCGAGATGCTCCGCGCGGCGCGCGGCCTCGGCGTACGACTTCTGGAATATCTCCTTGAGCTTTTCGGACGATTCGGCGACAAGGGTCGCGCCGTGCTTGCCGGCGCTGTCGACCCTCCGCTCGAGATCGGAAACGACGCCCGCGAGGCGTTGCAGGACGTCCGCGTGCGCGCGCTCGAGCATCGCCCGGTTCTCGCGCGCGAACTCGTCTCGAAGCGCCGGAATCGCCGCGGACACCTCCTGAAGCTGCTTTTGGCTCGCGAGAAGTTTCCGTCCGAGGTTGTCGGCGAAATCGGATTCCGAGGTGATGCGCGAGAGGTTGTTCTCGGCCTGGCTCGTCATCTCAAGGAGCTGGCGAATCGTCGCGTCGTAGGCCTCGATCTGCCGCCCGAAGGATTCCACCGCCTTGTTGCGCTCGAGGAGGCTCGCCTCCTTGGAGATGATGTCCTCGCGTATCGATTCGAGCCGCTTCACGGCCGCGACCGCCTTCGCCTGCTGGACGTCGAGGGACATCGAGGATTCCTCGAGCTTGCCGGTGCGTTCCTTGATAAAGGCGTCTATCTCGTCTTTCAGACGATCGCCGAATTTTTTCGCCTTCTCGATCGAGCGGTTATTCCGGTCCATTTGCCGGACGACGAGTATGAGGGTAACCGATATGAGAAGGGTAAGTATGTTTCCGGGAGTAAAAAAGTCCATTGCCCGCCCTTTTTCGAATGAGTATGGGTTATGACGGGTTATTTTAGCACATCGCGGACCAATTTGCGATAGGAAGAGAAGGAAATGTCCGCGCCGGTAGAGAATACGCGCGCGCGCGTGAGGCGCCACAACAGGGCGCGGATCGGGCTTATCACGCACGCCGTCCGCATGCCCGCCGCCGCGCCGCCTTTAACGTCCGAGGCCACGCTGTTGCCGACGTAGAGAATCCTGTCGGGCGCGACGCCGAGGGCCGATGCGAGGGCGCGGAAAGGCACGGGAGAGGGTTTCAGGGCGCCCGTTTCCTCCGAACCGAGGATGACGTCGCTCATCGCGTCGAGTCCCCATATCGTTCCCTTTTGCGACGGAAGAAAATCGGAAAGGATGCCTACGGGAAGGCCCGCGGCGCGGAAGGCGGCGAAGGCTTCGCGGACGCCGGGAAAGAGCGGCACGCGCTCGAACACGGGCCGCCAGCCCTCGTATACGAGCCGATCGAGAAGGTCACGCGCCTCGGAAGGCGACACGCGCAGGCGGCGCGCGAGAAGTTCCGCTTGCCAGCCGAGAAAGTCCGCGTGCGTTTCGCCGGGATGTTCCCGTTGCCAGGCGCGTATCTCGCGCCTGACGCGCCCGAACTCGGCGAGAAAGCGCCAGTGCCGCAGCAAGAACGGGGTTATTCTCCAATAAAAGGACCGATTCGGGTACAGGGTTCCGTCGATGTCGAAGGCGATCGCGTCGATACCGTCTATCATTGGACTTTTATACTATACGAAAACCGCGCCTGTCCATCGCCGGAGCCGCGATCGAACCTCCAGGAGGAAACCTCCCCCGCGATGTAGTCGCGTACCTCGGGGGGAAGGAGGGCCGAAGGAGAGAAGACGACCGTCGAGCGGGGCACCGAGCCGTCGGCACGCACGGTGAGAGTCACGAAGACGGCGCGGTTCGAGTCGATGAGGCGCGCGAGGCGGTCGGGAAGCGCGAGCGAGGGACTCGCCGGAGAAACGAGTCGGCGTTGCGCGCCCTCGGTGAAGGAGATCGCCCCGACCGAGGAGCCGCCGCTTCGGGATTGAGTCGCTTGCGTCGCGGACGCGCGTGAGGAACCCGCGGCCGCATCGCCCGAATCGCCCGAGCCGCCGCTAGCCGTCGCACCGTCGCGTACGGCACTCGAGTCGCCCGAGCCGGTTCCCGCGGCATCCGAGATCGACGAGAGGCTCCGCGCGGTCTCGGCGGACGCGCCCGTCGCGCCTTTCCCGGCGGCGGACGCGGAGGTCGGGGAGTTCGCCGTCACGCGCTCGCCGCCCCGCTGACCGGAGGCCACGGCGACCGAGCCTTCGAATTCGCTGACCGCCGTCCGCGCGGGTCGCGGTTTGCCGACGGGCTCCGAGGAAAACTCGAGGGTCGCGCTTTCGCGGCTCGCGCCCGCGCGATCGGCCGGAGAGCCGCGATCGACCGGCGCGAAGTCCGGTATGCCGAGCCCGTTCGAGGGAGCGGCGGCGGATCGATCCGTCGCGGCCTTTGCCGCGGCAGGTTTCGCAGCCGCGGTCTGTTTCGCAGCCGCGTTCCGTTTCGGCGCCGCGGTCTGCTTCGGCGCCGCGGGTGCGGCGGCGGGCGTATCCGACGGCGCGGCAACAGGCTCTGCGGTTTGACGCGCCGTGGTCTGGGCGCGCGCGTTCAACCGAACGGCGATGACGGGAAAATCGCGCTTCTCGTCGACGGTGAGGCGCGCGGGGATGACGGCGAGAAGGCCGAGCGCGACGATCCAAAAGGCGCACGAAAGCGCGGCGCTTTTGACGAGTCTCCGTCGCTCCCCGTCGTCGAGATCGAGTACGCTCACGTTCCCCCGCCTCCCGGGGCCGCCCGCGGCGCGGTCTCGGTCCTGAGATTCACCCCGGTAAAGCCCGTTCGCCTGAGCGAGTCGAGCACGCGCACGATCATCCCGTTCGTCGCGAGCTCGTCCGCCTCGAGGCTGACCGGAACCGTCTCTCGGGGAACGTCGACGGCGAGGGCCTCGAGGGCCGCGTCGAGCCCCTCGAGCGGAACCTCCGCGTTGTTGACGTACACCTCGCCCGAGCGCGACAGGGTAATCGTCACGCCGTTCGTGCGCGTTCCCTCGGCCGTCTCGGAACCCGGCAGCTCGAGGCCGATACCGGGAAGCACCGCGAAGGTCGTGGAGACGAGAAAGAAAAGGATGAGCTGGAAGACGACGTCGATCATCGGCACGAGGTCGATGACGGCGCGCGTCTCGAGCTTACGCCTGAACTTCATGGGAACCCTTCCCCGAGGCGAGGAGGATCACGAGATCGCTCACCGACGCCTCCATCTCGGTGATCGTCCGGTTCACCTCGGCGATGAAGTAGTTGTAGAAGACGATCGCCGGTATCGAGACGACGAGCCCCGAGGCCGTGGTGACGAGGGCCTCCGCGATCGCGGCGGCGAGGATGGCGGGGTTGCCCATGGTACCCATTTCGCCGAGCACGCCGAAGGCCTGGATGTTTCCGGTAACGGTGCCGAGCAGGCCGAGCAGGGTCGCTACGTTCGCGACGGTTCCGAGGGTCGAAAGGTACCGCTCGAGCCTGGGAATTTCGCGGTTCGCCTGGTTCATGACGGCCTCCTTGATGGCGGCCTCGGAAAACTCGCGATAGGCGATGCCCGTTTTCATCAGGCGCGAGACGGGACCCTCAACGGTGTCGCAGATGGCCGCGGCCTCCTCGAAGTGTCCCTTGTCGACGCTCGCGCGGATGCGCGGCAACAGGTCTCGCTGACCCTTGCGGATCGAGGCGTAAAAGACGAGCCGCTCGACGATGATGACCGTCGCGGCGAGGGCGCACAGGGCGATCGGTATCATGACCGGACCGCCCGAAACGAGTATCTTCAGCATTCAGTTTCCTCCGGGCAAAAAGTCGACGCGGAAGGACAGGATCACCGATCCGCTCCGCTCCTGATAGAGATCGTCGAGCATCCGGTCCTCGCCCGCGGCGAGGGAGAGGATGTCGACCGCGGAAAGCGTCACGAGAAACCGCGGGAGCGGCCGCACGGACGCGGAAAGGGCGAGGCGCGGCAGGACGTCGTCGTCGAGGGCGAACCCGGCGACGGCGGTGGCGGACCAGCGGCGGGCCCCGTCGGGATCGGAGACCGTGAGCGAGCCCGACACGCCGTGGATGCTGTCGCGCCCGAGACGGTCGAGCCATTCGCCGGTATACGTCCCGGTCGCCTCGAAGACGGAACGTTTCCAGGTTACCGAGCCCGTCGTCACGAGGCTGTCTCGCTCGGCACGATTCCAGGCCACGCGGCCGTCCGGAACCGTCTCGCCCGTCAGGTAGATGATACCCCGATCGGGGAGGCTTTTCCTGAATTCGGCCGAGAAAGCGGCGGTAAACTCGGGGGCCGGCGCGAGTTCGGCGGAAAAGACGGCGTTCCAGTCGGCGGCGTACGCGGGGAGACCCGAGCGGTACGCGAAGGGATTCTCTCGCGCGAGGTCGTTCACGCCCATCCGGCCGACGGCTATGCCGCCCGAAAGGGAGACGCGGCCGAAGAGGGAACCGGGGGGGTCGAAAAAGGCGGATACGGCGAAGGGCACGGCGAGACCGTCGGCGTCGTCGTGGAAGGCGCCGACGCCCGCGGAAAGCCCCCATACGCCCGGTTTCCAGGCTGCCTCGAGATCGGCCCTGAAGGCATGTAGCTCGCCGGAGTCCGCGACGACGTCATAGCCGTACTTCGCGGTCAGTGAAAGATCGACCGCGCCGCGTTTCCATCCGAGCCTGAAACCCGGCTCGAGACGATACCCGTCATGGTCCTCGATCGGGGTCGCGGGAGGGAGGGCGCCGCCCGGCCGCTCGGCGAAAGAGGCCCAGATGGAACCGGAAAAGAGGCCCGTAGCCGAGAATCCCGCGCCGTCCGAGCCGAACGCGAGGGCGGAAAGAGACCAATCCGCGCTCCTCGCGGCGAGAGAGTAGTACTCGCTCGCCCCCTGCAGGCCGTCCGCCTCGTCGCGTACGCGCAAGCTCGCCTTCCAGGGTCGGCCGCCCGTCGGGGAGTCGAGGGTGAGGCCCACGGCCATCTCCCGGTCGAACCAGCCGGACCCTTGACTCCTGCCCCCGTAGCCGTCGGCTGAGGAGTACCCGAGATCGATGGCGAACCCGACGGTTGCGGCCGTGGGCCTTTGGGCTACGGATAGCGCCCCGTGCAGGGCGCCCGGGCTTCCCGCCCCGAGCTCGGCGAAACCGGTAAGGCCGGTCGGGGAGGCGGGCTCCGGCGGGGAGACGACCGGATCGGCGGAGGGCGGAGCTTCCCCGGTCGCTACGGCGGGCGCCACGACTGGTTCCGGTTCGGCCGGCCGCAGGGATTCGTTCGCGGGGAGGGGCGCGCTTTCGGGAAACACGAGGACGGGCAAGGCGGACGGCGGCACCGCGTTGCCTGAATTGCGAATCCTCGTCTCGATATCGGGAACGGCGAGCTCGTCCGCGAACGCCGGCCGGGGAGCCAGGCAGGCGAACGCGAGGGCGGCGGCAAAAGTCGCAATCGGCGCGACGGGTGTCGGGCGCGACGGTCGGGCGCGTTTCATCGGTACCTCCATCAGTGGGCGGTTATAAGCATCCTCGCCCGCCTCGTCCAGACTGAATCGGGCCAGGTCGATTCGAGGGTTTCCATCGTTTTTTCGGCGTCGCCCCGAAGCCCGGTTTGCAAAAAGCAATCCGTCGCGCCGTACAGCGATTCCGCCGCGCGTTCCCCGTCGATCGGGGAAAAATAGGTCCCGGCGGAGAGGAAGGACTTCGCGGCGGGCCGGTACTCCCCTTCCCCGCGGTAGGACTCGGCGAGCAGGGCGTAGGCCGAGGCGAAGACGATCCGCTCGGCGCGCGAGACGCGGGCGGCGGACGAAGGCGCCTTCGCGACGACCTCGAGGAGGACTACGCGCGCCTCGGCGCGCTTTCCGTAATCGGCGAGATACTCGCGGGCGAGCGCGAGACCGCGTTCGCGGCCGGCTGGCGTGCCCGACTTGCCCGACCGCTCGTATTCCGCGGCGAGCGCCGAGGCACCGGCCGAATCCCCTCGCTCGAGCCTGTCGAGTCGGGCGATCTCGCCGTCGATCCCGTCAAGGTCGGCTTCGTCGGGATACCGGGAACGGTACTCGCGGGCGAGTTTCCGCGCCTCTGCGTACTCGCCCCGATCGCGATAGGCGTGAAGGAGATTCGACATCACGCGGGGATACGCGGGCGAATCGCGGTGTTTCCCGAGGAATTCCTCCCACCAGAGGATGGCGAGATCCTTCGCGCCGGAACGATACAGCGCCTCCCCGCCCGAGGCGAGAACGGCGGGAGCGAAACGTCCGCCGTTCCAGAGCTCGCGGTACCGGGTAAAGAGGCCCGCCGACCGTTTCCAGTCGCCCAGCACGTACCATTGCTCGGCGGAGCGGTACACGGCCTCCTCGGCGAGGGGATCGCGGGGATACCGCGACAACAGCTCCCTCCACCGCGCCTCGGCGGCCTCGCTGTCCTTGCGCCGGAAGGCAACCTCTCCGAGCATGAAGAGGGCGCGAGGAGAAGCGGGGGTTTCCCCCTTCGTGGCCGAGCCGTCGGCTACCCCGAGGAGGGTCCGCTCGGCGGCCGCGAGATCGCCGGAATCCATCCGTATGCTGGCGAGGAGTATGAGGGACTCGGCCTTCTCATGATTACCCGGCGCGAGGGTGACGGCCCGTTCGGCGAAGGGCAGGGCCGCCCCGTCCGACTGCATCGAGGCGAGGGCGGCGGCGCCCGCCGCCTGCCATGATCGCTCGTGCGTTGGCCATGAATCGAGATAGGCCGAAAAGGCCGGTATCGCCTCCTTCCAGCGGGACAGTCTATAGAGACTCCATGCCCGATAGAACGAGGCCCATGCGACATAATCCGCGGATGCCTTAGCGGCCGGAGCGCGGTCAGCAGCGCGGTCAGCGGCACGGTCAGCGGCGGCGCCCGTCTTCCCGGATTCCCGCAGGAATACCGAAAACGCGCGTTCGGAAACGACCCACTCGCCCGAACGCACGGCGCACAGGCCTGCGAGATAGGCGGTTTCGGCGTCGAGGGGAAGGCGCTTTTCCATGGTCGCGAGGGTCGACCCCGCGTCGGAATCGGCTATACGGAAATACGCCCGGTAGAGGTCCGGATCGGCGGCGCGTCCCGAGGCGATTCTGGCGCGGTAGGCCGACAGGGCCTCGCCCGTCCGGCCCAGTCGCTCGAGGGCCTGACCGCGCCACCAGACGTGGCGATCCGCGAGGGGTTCGGGCACGGTTCCGGCCCGATCGCTCCAGGAAAGGCTTTTTCCCCAATCCCCCGCGAGTCCGGTCGACCGGGCGAGTTCGACGATATAATACGGTTTCAGCCCCCCGGAAGCGGGAAGTCCCGCTTCGAGAAGCCGTATCGCCTCGGCGGGGCTCCCGGCCGCGCGGGCGCGCTCGAGGGTGTCCCGCGGACTCTCCTGCGCCGAAAGGCCCGAAGGAAGCCATGACAAGGCGACGATGAGGAAAATAACGGTCAAATTCGCGCGATGGTGTGACATTACCGGTTTCCTTGAGTAGTTAAATGACTGGTTCGGGTAATGGTAACAGTTTTTCGCGTTACGGGGCGAACCGTCCCGACTCCGGCGCCCGTACGCGGACGAGATGCACCCAGGCATCGGCGTTCGCGGCGGTAAAGGCAGAAATCGAGGTTTCCTCGGCGTTTTCGAAAACGACGCAGGAAAAACGCCCCTCGGCGTCGAAATAGGGCATGAATACCGCCACGTGATGATAGGTTCTCAAGGAAGGTTCCCCTACCTCGCGGCTTACCGCTCCGAGGTAGAAATGGCCCGGCTCGACGAGGGCGAGCCAATGCAACAGCGGCAGGGCGTCCGTAACGCGATAGCCGACGTTCCTCTCGTGGCCGTGAAGACCGGAAAACGGCTCGAGTTTCACGTCGACTCCGGAGGTGTCGGGACGCACGGTACTCCAGGACGCGAGGCTCAAGGCGGCGCTCGCGAGGTGCCGCGTCCAGTCGAGGGCGAAAAACAGGTCCCGGCTCTCCCGGTACGACTCGGTAAAGCGGGTATCGGGAAAGGAGGTGGGTCCCTTGAGCGCGGCGATCTTGACGCCGGAGCCGGTTACGGGCCGGATCATCCCGTCGATTATCCACTTCGCGAAACCGGAACAGTTGACGCCGCCCGCGATACCCGAGACGTCCCGTTTGCCGAGGGCGGCGGCGAGGACCTCTTCCTCCCGCTGGGCGCGTCCGTCGCCGATGTACACGGGACGCCCGCGTTCGTCGAAGGCCCCGTCCTCGAGGTAGACGAGCGAGCCGATTTCCGCGCGAATCGTCTCGACCATGCGGGAAAGATCGACATACCTCCAGGGATCGGGAGAGAGGGCGGTCCAGGGCACCGTCGCGCGCGTCATCGAGACGACGGAGGCAACGTCCATGGTATAGAGCTTGACGAGGGGAAGGCCGACCGGAACGCCCGAACGGACGGTCCTGCCCCACGTTTCGAGCGAAAGGCGCGAACGCCCCGACTCGGGGGAGGCCCCGTCCGGGACGAGGGTAACGACGACGTTCGGGTTGTCGACGGGATATACGCTGATGGATGCCGGCATGCCGTCGGATATGCGGCGCGAAAGCACCCAGGTTCCGCGGACGCCGCCGTCAGTCCGCCGTCCGGAGGGGAGCGCGTCGGCCGACTCGACGGGGCCGACGATAATCCGCAAGAAGGCGCCGTCCCGGCTTTTTTCGTTCCGCACGGTAAAGGAATTGCCGAAGCGGTCGGTCAGGGTCCTCGGGCGGAGCAGGAGGACGCGGGACAGCTCCTCGGAGAGCCACTCGTCGAAGACGAGGGCGCGAACCTCGCCGGACTCGGGAAAGTCCCGAAGAAAGCCGGCATCGACCGCGAACGCGGGTTCGCCCCGCGCGAGGAGGAGGAGGACACACAGGACGCCCGCGAACCGGACGCCGCGACGGCCGCAGGTGCGGGCGTGAACGGGAGGTGCGGTCTTGGTCGATGCCGGTTTCAAAGTCATTCCACCTTAACTATCGGCACGTTCGGCCGCGTCCTTGACCGCGACGCGCTCAGCACGCCGCGCGCCGTTCCTCCCGGTCAATGACCCGTCGCGGGGGCCTTTTTTCGTGTCGTCCGGATGCGCCCCGACGGGAGCGTTCGCGAGCAGGAGCTTGAGCCGGTTGAGCTGGTTGACCTCGCTCGCGCCCGGATCGTAGTCGATCGCCGCGATGTTCGACTCGGGGAAGCGGCGCCTGAGCTCCTTGATCATCCCCTTTCCCGTCACGTGGTTCGGCAGGCAGGCGAACGGCTGCACGCAGGCGATGCTCGGCACGCCGGTATGGATGAGCTCGACCATCTCGGCCGTGAGGAACCAGCCCTCGCCGGTCATGTTGCCGAGCTGGACGATGTCGTCGACGCCCTCCTGGAGCTTGAAGATCGACTCGGGGGGCGTGAACCGCCGGCTCTTCCGGAGCGAGCGCTTGATCTCGGTGCGGTACCGCTCGAGGAGCCACACGAAGATCCTGGCGTTCCGCTCCGAGGACTTCGGGAAGGCGAGCTTCTTGTGCTTGTAGACGCCGTTCGAGAACGAATAGAAGAGGAAGTCCGCGAGATCGGGCACGACGCACTCGGCGCCCTCGCGCTCGATCGTCCCGAAGATGTCGTTGTTCGCGGTCGGATGGAACTTCACCAGGATCTCGCCGACGACGCCGACGCGGGGCTTTTTCACGTTGCGGAGCGGGAGGGCGTCGAACTCGCGCACGATGTCCCTGACGAGGCGGTTGTAGCCGCGCATCGAAAGGCTCCTGAGCTGGACGACGCCGCGCGCGTTGAATTTCTCGTAGAGCCCGTTCGCCGAGCCCGGCACGGCCTCGTAGGGCCGCGTACGGTAGAGCACGCGCATCAAAAGGTCGCCGATCATGATGGACATCATCGCGCGGTGGAGGAGCGCGGGAGAGACGGCGAAACCGGGATTCTTCTCCATGCCCTGCGCCGAAAGGGATATGACCGGTATGTGGCCCCAGCCGATATCCGAGAGGGCGCGCCGGATGAAGCCGATATAGTTGGTCGCGCGGCAGCCGCCGCCGGTTTGCGATATGAGCAGGGCCACCCGGTCGAGGTCGTACTGACCCGACTTGAGGGCCGAGATCATCTGGCCCGCCACGATTATCGACGGATAGCACGCGTCGTTGTTGACGTACTGCAGGCCGATGTCGACGGCCTTCGTGTCGACGTCCGGAAGGATGACGAAATCGAAGCCGGAATACTCGAAGGCGTGCTGCAGCAACCTGAAGTGGATCGGCGACATCTGCGGCGCGAGGATGGTGAAGCGCTTCTTCATGTCCTTGGTGAAGATAACCCGGCGATGGCTCGACGGGCCCATCTTCGCCCTCGTCTCGTTACGGTCGCGCTCGCGCACGGCCGCGATGAGGCTCCGCATGCGGATGCGCACGGCGCCGAGGTTCGATCCCTCGTCGATCTTGACGAGGGTGTACATCCGTCCCTTCGCCTCGAGGATCTCCTGGACCTGATCCGAGGTGACGGCGTCGAGGCCGCAGCCGAAACTCGTCAGCTGGACGAGCTCGAGACTGCGGTCGGTCGTGACGTACTGGGCGGCCCGGTAGAGCCGGTTGTGGTAGGTCCATTGGTCGACGATACGGAGCGGCCGCTCGATCGACGCGAGGTGCGCGACCGAGTCCTCGGTAAGGACCGCGAGCCCGAGTCCGGTGAGAAGCTCGGGGATGCCGTGGTTGATCTCGGGGTCGAGGTGATAGGGACGCCCGGCGAGCACGACGCCCTTGAGCCCGCGCTCCCGTATCTCGGCTATCGCCTCCTCGCCCTTGCGCTCGGTCTCGTCGCGGAAGGCCTCCTGCTCGAGCCAGCCCGCACGGACGGCGTCGCGGATTTCCGCCGCGCTCGCGTCGACGTGGTCCTTCAGCTCCTCGAAGAGGCGCTCGGCGAGCCGCTTCTCGTCGTCTATCGGCAGGAAGGGATCGAGGTACGTGATGCCGCCGTCCTGGCGGAGACGGTCCATGTTGTTGCGAAGAACCTCGGGATAGCTCGTGACGATCGGGCAGTTATAGTGGTTGCCGACGCCTGGGTCCTCGACGCGCTCGTAGGGCGCGCACGGGTAGAAGATGAACTTGACGCCGGCCTTGATAAGGGCCTCGACGTGACCGTGGCTGATCTTCCCGGGATAGCATACCGACTCGGAGGGAATCGACTCGAGACCCTGCTCGTAGATGTGGCGGCTCGAGCGCGGCGAGAGCCTGACGCGGAAGCCGAGCTTGGTGAAGAAGGTGAACCAGAACGGGTAGTTCTCGTACATGTTGAGGACGCGGGGGATGCCCACGTCGCCGCGCGGCGCGGAGTCGGCCGAAAGGGGCTTGTACCTGAAGAGGCGCTTGTACTTCCAGTCAAAGAGGTTCGGCACGGGCGCCTTCTCGGGCTTCGCCCTGCCGAGGTGCTCGTCGTGATCCTCCGGGATCGAGGTCGCGCCGAGATTCGACGCGTGGTTCACGTCGCCAACGACCGGCTTCACGGTAAGGTCGATCTCGAGCCCGCGCTCGCAGCGGTTTCCCGTGATGAAGCGGCGCGGCGGGGCGACCATTTGCTCGACGGGACCCGAGGTCGCCACTCCCGCGGTAAAGGTGTTGATGGTAAGGAGGCAATTGTTCGAGCACTTGCCGCACCGCCTGAGCTCGAGCTCGACGGCGAAGCTCTCGAGCTGTTCGGGAGTCGCGAGTCCAGTGCGCGCGTCGGGGGGAGCGCCCGCGCTCTTCCACTGGTCGAGCGCGATGAGGGCCGCGCCGTACGCGCCCATGAGGCCGGCGACGTCGGGCCTGAATACCTCGCGTCCGGATATCTTCTCGAAGGCGCGAAGCACGGCGTCGTTGTTGAA
Organism: Spirochaetota bacterium; assembly: GCA_023393015.1. Taxonomy (GTDB): domain Bacteria; phylum Spirochaetota; class Spirochaetia; order Treponematales; family Treponemataceae; genus Teretinema. Next base: position 46,019 of record JAEWMY010000014.1, on the reverse strand, counting down.
GGTACCGCCCTGCACGACGACCTTCTCTCCGATGGCGGCGGCGTCGCGGAGCTTGATTACCTTGAAGAGGGCGTTCTTGATGACCGAGTACGAGAGACCCGCGGAGATGTCCCCGACCGACGCGCCTTCCTTTTGCGCCTGCTTGACGCGGCTGTTCATGAAGACGGTGCACCGGCTTCCGAGGTCGACGGGCTTCTGCGCCAGGAGGGCCTTGTTGGAGAACGAGACGATGTCGAGCCCGAGCGATCGGGCGAAGTTGTCGAGGAAGCTGCCGCATCCGGAGGAGCAGGCCTCGTTGAGCTGGATGGACGTGATCGCCCCGTTTTTCATCCGGAGGCATTTCATGTCCTGCCCGCCGATGTCGAGGATGAACTCGACGCCGGGGACGAAGAAGTCCGCGGCGCGGTAATGCGCGATCGTCTCGACCTCGCCCGCGTCGACGCCGAGCGCCGCCTGAAAGAGGGCCTCGCCGTAGCCTGTCGAGCACGAACGCACTATGCGCACGCTCGAAGGAAGCCTTCGATAGAGGTCCTTGAGCACGCGCACGGCGAGATCGACGGGGTTGCCGCCGTTGTTGTCGTAGAATCTCCAGAGGATGCGGCCGAGCTCGTCGACGAGAACGGCCTTCGTCGTCGTGGAGCCCGCGTCGAGTCCGAGAAAGACGGGACCCTTCGCGGTGTCGAGATCGGCTGAAGCGGCCATCTCCGAGGCGTGGCGCACGCGGAACTGCTCGAGCTCCCGTTCGTTCGCGAAGAGGGGCTCGAGTCGCTGTATCTCGTGCATCTCGGCGTTCACCAGGGTCTTGAGTCCCGCGCGGAGCTCGGGAACGGAGATGAGGCGAAGGCCTTCGGGATTCTCGTCGGGGTTGCCGGAGGCCGCGGGCAAGTCGGCGGACCAGGCGGCTCCCGCCGCGACGAAGAGCTGGGAGTTCTCGGGGACGATGATCTCGTCGTCCTTCAGCTTAAGGGTTTCGATAAACCGGACCCGCAACTGGTCCATGAAGTGAAGGGGCCCGCCGAGAAAGGCGACGTGCCCGCGGATGGGCTTGCCGCACGCGAGTCCCGAGATGGTCTGGCTCACGACGGCCTGGTAGATGCTCGCCGCGATATCCTCGCGACGCGCGCCCTCGTTGATGAGCGGCTGGACGTCGGTCTTCGCGAACACGCCGCAACGCGCCGCTATCGGGTACATCATCGTCGCGCCGCGAGCGAGTTCGTTGATCCCGTCGGCGTCCGTCTCGAGAAGGGCCGCCATCTGGTCGATGAAGGCGCCGGTTCCGCCCGCGCAGGTCCCGTTCATGCGCTGCTCGACGCCGTCGGTGAAGTACGTGATCTTCGCGTCCTCGCCGCCGAGCTCGATGGCGACGTCCGTTTGCGGGATCATCCGCCGCACGGCCGTCGTGGAGGCGATGACCTCCTGGATAAACGGAACGGAGAGCCAGTGCGAGACCGCGAGGCCGCCCGATCCGGTTACCTTGACGCTCATGAGGGGAGAGTCGCGACCGGATTCGGACGCCCAGGCCTCGACGGCGTCAAGCGCCTGATCGACGACCGAGATTATCGTGCTTCGTATGTCGGCGCGATGCCGCTCGTATTTGCTGTATAGGATGTTCCCTTCGGGATCGAGGGCGACCACCTTGACGGTCGTCGACCCGACGTCAATGCCGACGCGCAGGATCGTGTTGCTAGTCATGGGGGCATAGTGACACAGAAAGGGGGTTCCTTCAAGCGCCCGCGGGCCCGGCGAGGCCCCTTCCCGCCGGCTTTCCGGTGTGGTATCCTCGGTCAATGGCTCACTCAATCGTGAAAAGCGGCTCGCGCCTTTCGTTGCTCACCCTGGTCTCGCGCGTCCTCGGGCTCGTCAGGGAAATGACGAAGGCGGCCTTCCTCGGAACCTCCGCCCTCTCCGACGCGTTTACCGTCGCCTTCTTCATTCCGAACCTCCTCAGGAGGCTCTTCGCCGAAAACAGCATCTCCGTCGCCTTCGTCCCGACGTTCCGCGCGTGCGTCGACCGGGACTCGAGCGGGCGCATCCGCGACTTTCTCTCGTCGATGCTCACGGTCGTCTCCCTCGCGACCGCGGTAACGGTCGCCGCGGGAATCGCCTTCACGCCGCTTATCGTTCCCCTGTTCGGGACGTCGGCCGACGAGACGGTCCTTTTGACGCGGATCATGTTTCCCTACCTCGCGATCATCTCCGTGGCTGCCTTTTTCCAGGGGATACTGAACGGCGTCCGGGTATTCTCGCCGTCGGGATTCACGCCGATCCTCTTCAACCTCGCGGTAATCGGATCTACCTGGTTCCTGTCGAGGGCCCTCGGCAACCCCGCGCGCGCCATGGCGATCGGCGTCATCGCGGGAGGCGCGGCGCAAGCCGCCTTCCAGATTCCGTTCGTGTTGAGGAAGGGATTCCGGTTCCGCTTCGTCAACCCGAGGACCGCCTTCGCGGATCCCGACACGCGAAAGGTTCTCGCGCTCATCGGTCCGACCGTGATCGGCATGGCCGCCTATCAGGTTAACGACCTCGTCTCGTCGATCCTCGCGAGCAACGCGGGAACTGGCGTGGTGTCGAGCCTGCAGTACTCGCTCAGGCTCCAGGAACTCATACTCGGGATATTCGCCGTGTCGATCGGCACGGTGATCCTGCCGGACCTCTCGAGCCACGCGGCGAAGGCGGACTGGGGTCCGTTCAACGACCTTCTCTCGCGCGCGATGAACACGATCGCGCTCATCACGATACCGGTCACCTTCTACTCGCTCGCGAACGGCGAGTCGCTCATCGTGCTCCTCTTCAAGACGAGGGAGTTCTCCGACGAGTCGGTCGCGCTGACGCTATCGGCATTCACCTGGCACGTCTGCGGCCTTTACTTCATCGCGCTCAACCGTATCGTCTCGCCCGCCTTCTACGCGCGCAAGGACACGAGGTCGCCGACATGGGCCGGCATAGGCTCGTTCGCGTGCAACATCCCGCTCGCCTTGCTGCTCGTCGGGCCGATGCGCGGAGGCGGCATCGCGCTCGCGCTCAGCGTCGCGAGCGCCGTCAACACGGTATTGCTGTTCGTATTCCTTTCGCGTTCGGGGGAGATCCGCGTACGCGCGCTCGTCGCGCGGACGTTTCGATACGCGCTCAAGATCGCGGCGTTTTCGCTCGTCGCCACCTGGGTCATGACGCGCGTCGCGCCGTTCGCGAAGGCGCCGTTCGCGAACCTCGACAGAATCGCCGCGAACGGAATACCGCTCGCCGTCAACCTCGCCGTGTTCGGCGCGGTCGGAATCGCGCTGCTCGCCGCGACGCGCGACCCGCTCCTGTCGGCGCTCGCCGGAAGGTTCGCGCGGAAGGGTCGTCAGGGCCGGTCCTGAACCGGTTTCAGGACTCGTCCTCGAGGACGGCGGTTACCTCTTTTTCCCGGTAGCCGAACAGCGAGACGAAACCGACGACGAGAAAACAGGCGGCGACGACGATCGTCGCGCGGAGGGACGCAGAAGAGGGCGTCTCGCCCCGCCCCGAAACGTGTCGCATCGAGAGGAACACCGGGACGATTATCCCTGCGGCGAGCTCGCCCGACCGCGTCACGAATTGATGCACGCCGAAATACGCGCCCGCGCGATCCCTGCCCGTCTTGCGTTCCGACGCCACGGAAAGGTCCGCCACCACGGCGTTCGGCAATACCGAGAACACCGCGTAGGGCACAGATACCGCGAGGGAAAGCATCATTCCCTGAACGGTCGCCGAGACGGAATACTTCCCGGCGAAGGCCGCGCACGCGAGGGCCGCGATCATGAGCAGGAAGGCGATGAACAGGACCTTCCGCTTGCCGAGGCGACGCGAGGCGGCGCACACCGGAAAGTAGAGGGCGAGATTGGAGAAGAAGACGAGGAGAAGGAACAGGTCGGCCGATCGCCGGGGAAGGGACAGCAACACCGTTACGTACCAGGAAAAACCGGTGATCACGCACGCGGCCGCCACGCGGAACATCGCGTCGGAAAAAAGGTAGGACTTGAAATGGCGGTCGGAAAGGACCGCGGAGAGCGACGAGGAAAACGGCTCGCGCCGGGCGTCCTTCTCGTCCCTTTCGGAACCCTCGCGCGCCTCCGGTTCGTCGAGAACGAGGGCGGGCGCGAGCATCGCTATCCCTCCCGCGACGGCGAAAGCCGCGATGACGAGCCGGAACGAGGCGAGCGGCCCGAGGCCGAAACGCGTGACGGCGAGATCCATGAGGGTATACACGCGATTCCCGAGAAGGGAAGCGAGGGCCGTGACGGAGGCGAGCGCGGCCGAAAGAAAGACGCGATCGCGGGATCGCCTTCCGAGCGCCGGGATCAGCGCGAGGTAGGGAACCGCGTAGAGGGAAAGGCTCGCGTAAAACAGGATGCCGACGACGGCGACCGCGACGGCGTTCAGGGTCAGGGCGTTGCGCGCGGGGGGAAAGAAGACGAGCGCGGAAAAAAGGGCGAGCGGTATCGCGGCGACCGACATGAAACGCGTACGCCTGCCGTCCCGTACGGGACGACGGTCGGAAAGCCATCCGGCGACGGGCCCCGACAGGAGATCGACGAGGCGCATCAGCGCGACGATGATTCCCGCGACCGTGAAGAGCCCGGCGATGTACCCCTGGGAAACGTAGACGGGAAAGATCGGAGAACCGTCCGGCACGTAAAACGAAAGGAACAGTTTCCCCGCGCCGTAGGCGCACAGTACCATACCGAACTGACCGAGGACATAGACTGTTTTTTTGCCGATAGATACGTCCACGTATGGCCCCCGGAAAGCATTTGAACGTAATCATAGTATATTTGCTTTACCCTGTCAAAGAAATAGGGGTATATTGACTTCCTATGGAAGCCCAATACAGAAAGCGCCGCGCCGACCTCGTCACCTGGATGGCGCGAAACAGCATAGCGGTCATCATGCTCGAGGACACGGAAGGCAGGAGGGATCCCGCGATGCGGTATTTCTCCGGACATCCTTCGGACGCGATCCTTTTCATTACGGTAACGGGACACGCCGTACTGTGCCCCTGGGACGTGAACCTGGCTGAACGGCTCGCCGACGTCGAGCTCATCGTTCCGTACAGCGAATTCGGCAGGCACCCCGTCGAGGCGGTGCGTACCCTCACGAGCAGGATCGGCGTTCCGCCGAAGTCGCGCGTCGAGATTCCCTCGGGAACGCCTTATCCCCTCTTTCTCCGCTACGTGGAGGCCCTCTTCGAGTACGACGTCCTGTGCCGGGAAGAGGGAGGCGCGAGCGCCGAGATCGCTCGCATGCGCTCGATCAAGGGACCCGACGAGCTCGAATACCTCGAACTCGCCTGCTCGATCACCGACGGGATAATCGACGAGGTGGAGCGGGCGGTTACGAAGGGCTCGATACGGACCGAGCTTGACGCCGCGCTGTTCATAGAACGCCTCGCGCGCGAGGCCGAAGGCGGCGAACGAACGGGATTCGAAACGCTCGCGGCGGGACCGAAGCGAAGCTATTGCATCCACCCGTTCCCCGCCTATACCGACTTCGAGTTTCCCGGCCCCGGACTTTCGATCCTGGACTTCGGCGTGGTCGTGGAAGGCTATACGAGCGACGTCACGCTGACGATCGCCTCGGGAGAACTGACCGCCCCCCAGAAGAAACTCGTCAAGCTCGTTGAGAAGGCGTATGACGCGGCCCTCGAGCTCTATAAACCCGGCGTCGCGACGCGCGAGGCGAGCCTCGCGGTGGACGAGCTGTTCCGCAAGGCGAACAAGACGATGCCGCACGCCCTCGGGCACGGGATCGGACTCGAGCCCCACGAAGGGCCGGCGATACGGAACCGCGAAGACAACTCGTGGGTATTCGAGCCGGGGATGGTGGTGACGCTCGAGCCCGGGCTCTATGACCCGAAGCACGGCGGCTGCAGGCTCGAGAACGACGTGCTCATCACGGAAACGGGAAACCGCGTGTTGACGCGATCGCGCGTCATCAGGATCTGATCCGGGAAGCGGCTACATCGCCTCGGCCGAGAGCCGTTCGCGGACGCGCTCGAGGCGGTTTTTCATCGTTACGGCGAAGCCGCGGTCGGGGAGCTCCTCGGCGAGCGACTCCAGGTACGCGAAGGACTCGTCGATACGCTCGGCGAGCGCGGCGCGCAACCGACCGTCGAGAGGGATTCCCCCGAGCGACGTTCCGTCGCCACGCGCCGCGCCGCGCAGCGCGGAAAGGCCCTCGCGAATCCGTCGCGCCATCACCGAACTTCTCAATCCGGGCTTTCCCGCCAGACGATCGATGACATACTCGAGCTGTACCCGCTCTTCGCTGAGAAGGAAATCCGCGAGAATATCGTCGGGAAGCGACATCGTCGCCGACTTGAGATAGCTGAACAGGGCGAGCACGTCCTTGCCCGGCATACCGGAGAGTATCTCGTCGAGCGCGGGAGGGCTGATGACCGGGGTCCCGATGGGAAGCCCGAAGCGCTTCGGGGGACGAGTCTTCCCGCCCGCCTCGCCCGCCTCGCCCGCCTCGTCGGCCTCGTCGGCCGCCTCGACGGATTCGCCGGAAGCGGAAAGCGCCGCGTCGTCGTCGGGGGAAAAACCCGAATCGGGCTGCGAAAGCTCGATATCCTCGAGCGGGGCATCCCCGCCCGCCTCGTCTCCGCGCGGGCGCGCGTCGGCTTCGTCAGCGCCGCGGCGCGGCTCCCGCAGGTCGTCGCGCGCGGGTACGTACGGCGGGTATGACTGCGGATACGACGGAGGGTACGACGAAGGAAAACCGGAAGGCTCGGGACCGCGGTCGGCTCGCGGAGGGAACGGTCCGGCGCCTCCCCGGGCCAGCGCCGGCGTTTCGGCGGGAAGGTCAAGCGTCTCGTCGAAGCGGGGAGACGGTTCGTCTTCCGCGTCGGAGCGCGGACGGTTCGACTCGTCGCGCGACGGAGAATTGTCGCCTGCCGGGGGATAGCCGCGGGAGGGCGCGTTGTCCGACGGGGAAGGATAGTCGGGCGACGGCGATTCGCGACGGTCGTCGCCGGGATACGAGCCGTCGGCGGAGGTGCCGCCGAAATCGTCGATGGACTCGTCTTCCTCGCTCAGCTCGGTTCCGTCGGCTCCCGCGTCCCCGTAATCGGAGGGAAGGCTCATCTCCGAGTCGGGAAGGTCCTCGCCGCCGCCCGCGGGCTCTTGCGTCTCGTACGAAGGCGGGGCCTCGAGCGGCTCCTCGAACCCGACGAGATCCTCGAAGGTATCGTCGATCGCGTCGTCTATCTCCTCGTCGGAGGCGATCAACTCGTCGAACGGCATCTCCTCGTCCTCGACGATCTCGTCGTCCTCGATGAGGTTCATCGGGTCGGTTTCCTCGTCGACGGGAATGAACGCCCGATCGTCCGCCGCGGCTCGGGCGGGGTCCTCCTCGAGGCCCTCGTCCGGGATGGACCTGAGGCGCAACAGCTCGAGGTTCCTCCCGAGCGCCGCCGGGTTCTTCGAACCGTAACTCGTCACGGCCTGCTCGTAGAGCTCTAGCGACTCGGAGAGGTTCGAAAGGTCCTCCTCGGTCGCGCGCCTGCCCTGCAGGTTGACGATCTCGTCGGCGAGGTTTACCGCGTCGGCGTTCCTGCCGGTTCTCTGGAAGAGAACGGAAAGCGCGGCGCGCGCCTCGATATTCTCGGGGTCGGCCGCGAGCGCCTCACGGTACGCGGAAAGGGCGCGGTCGTTGTCGCCCATGCTTTCGTAGAGCTGCCCGAGCGAGACGCGCACGGAGTGGTCGCGGGGTCGCTCCTTCAGGTACGCGAGAAGCTGTTCCTCGGCCTCCTGGAGCTTGCCCGACTGCACGAGCTGTTCGGCGAGATCGATTCGGAAATCGATACCCGCCGGATCGATGGCGAGGATGCGCGAGAAACAGAGTTCCGACTGTTCGTTGTCTCCGAGCTGGGCGTACATCCGCCCCTTGAGCCTGAGCGCGCCCACGTTGTCGGGAGAGACGCGGTCGATGTCACGGAACGCGCCCTTTGCCTCGGGATACTGCTCGAGCCGGACGTAGAGGCGGGCGAGATTGATGAGCACCTCGACCGCGTCCGGGTTCCGCTCGCGGACCGAGAGCAGTTCCGAAAGGGCGTCGTCGTATTTCCCCTGCTTCTCAAGGAGCTGGACGAGCGAAAGGACGGCCGTGACGTAGTTCGCGTCGCTCGCGATCGCCTTGCGGTAATAGCCGAGCGCCTCGTCGTCGCGTCCGCCGCGCGCGGCGATGGAACCGAGCTCGGTGAGGGCCCGCGCGTCGGAGGGATCGACCGCCAGCACGCGCCTGAGCGTGGCCACGCAACTGACCTCGTCCTTCTGGCGCGCGTAAAGCGCGGCGAGGTCCCGCAGGGCCTCGATCCAACCGGGCTTCGTCTTGAGGGCGGCAGTGTACTCGCCGATGGCTTCGGCGGGACGGGCGAGGAGGTCGTAGCTGTGCGCCATGTTGTAGTGTATGAAAGGATGGTTCGGGTCGATCTGCAAACCGCGCCGGTATGCCTGCAACGCGAGGTCGTGCCTGCCCGAGAGGGCGTGGATGCTGCCGAGGTGGTTGTACGCGAGCACGTCGTCGGGTTTCTTGTCGATAACCTCGGAAAAGCAGAGCGCCGCGCGCTCGTAGTCGCCCATCTGCTTGTAGGTGTTGCCGAGGTTATAGAGAACGGTTTCGAAGTCCCTGCCGGTTTCGCGCGCCTCGGTGAGGACCTTTATCGAGGCCTCGTACTTCTCGAGCCTGCGGTAGATGATCCCGAGGTTGTTGAGGACGTCGACGTTACCCGGCTCGAGTTCCGAAAGCTTGAGGAATACGGACAGCGCGTTCGAGTAACGGTCGGCGCGGAGATACACGCTTCCGAGCACGGTGAGCGCGTCAACCGCGTTCGGGTTCTGCCTGAGCAGGTTGAGGAGGATTTTTTCCGCGTAGGAAAAATCGCGCGCGACTAGCGCGGAATTCGCCCGTTCGATGACGAGAGCCGTTTGATCAGCCATGAAAACTCCAACGTTGCGTCATGATCATCTCGCGCGCCTCCATTCCGGCAGCGGCCGCGCGAAGGTCTCGCCGGAAAGCGGGCCCGTGTGGGCGCGCCCGCCCGCGTCGTAGGCGGCCACGGCGAAGTAATACGGCTTTCCGTTCTCGAGGCCGGAGACGGTCGTCTCGAGCCGATCGCCGACGTCGACCGGAGACGAGGGCGCGAGATACTCCCCCGAACGCGATCCGAAATATACGAGATACCCCACCGTGTCGCTCTCGATCGAGGCGTTCCAGCGGACGGTTACCGATCCGTCACCGGCCTCCGCGATTACGCGGGCCGGAGGCAGGGGCGGCGGGTCGGGTCTCCACGCGAGGGTTACCGAGGAGACGATCGGGGTCGCCGACCCCGCGCCGTCGGGATAGAGTTCACCCGCCACCTGGAAAAACCGACCCGTCACGCCGCGGATCTCCGCTCCCGACGAAACCGGTATCCAGGCGGGGGAATCGTCCGTCCACTCGAAGTGATTGTCTCCGGCCCGAACGAAGAAGGTCACGTCGGTGCGGGGCGGCCGGGTCGCGACGCAGTCGACGCGGAGTATCGCGGAGCCCAGTCCGCCGGTATCCAGGGGAACGGTCTCGAAGCGCCCTCCCGAGGTCCGGTACTTCACGAGCCGTTCCGTCCGGACGTCGATGTCCTGGTCGATCGGCCCGTCGCGCACCACGCGGAATTCGTCGATGAGGCCGGAGTAGCCGACGGCGAGCTCGACGTCGGCGGGCGCGCCGAGTATCGGGGAATACACGTCCCCGCGCTCCGTTCCCGTCGAGGTGAGATGGCGGATGTCCTCGGCCGTGCCGTCAAGGCGATATTCGATGAGGCCCGACACGGCGTCGAAGCTCAATTCGTGATGGGCCCATTTCCCCGGGATGAGGTTCTTGCGCCCGCGGAGGAATACCTCGACGCCCTTGCCCGAGGCGTCCGTCCAGACGTTCGAGAAATTCCATTCAAGCCGGTTTCTCATGATCCCGGCGCGGATCGACTGGTAATAGGAGGAATCAGAACCGGTACGCGCCGAACGCCAGCGAAAGACGATAACTCCGTTGTCGACGACCTCGGGTTTCAGCCAAAAGTCGATCCGGAACGAACCAGCCGCGCCGGGAGTCGAAAAAAGGCTCCCGGGTCGTCCGCGGAGGACGAGCGCGGCCCCTTCGCCCATCGCGAGCGCCGCTCCGGACCCGTGACGCGACCTGTTTTGTCCGACGGGATGCAGGGTCGAGCGGACGATCTCGTAGTTTCCCGCTCCGTCCGCCATCGCCGTATCGTCGAAGGAAAGGCTCATGTCGACGGAAGATCCCGCGGAACCGCGCGACGAGTCGAGCACGAGGGCCTCGCGTCCGAGCCGACCCGTTCCGCGACCGATACCTCGGGACACGGAAAGGGCGCTCCATCCCGACTCGCCGCCGAGCACGATGGTCCGCTCATCCGCGCCGGCGGAAAAGAGGATACAACAGAGTACAAACGCTGAAAACAACCGTCGTTTGGTGCCGAACATACCGCTACTTATCAGACTATCGGCAGGATGATATGATAAATCCAATGAAAGAGGAGTCGGAGACACGCAAAAAACTGCACGCGACCGCGCTCGACGCCCCGAAAACCAGCGGAGTGTACCTCTGGAAGGACGAAACGGGTCAGATAATCTACGTCGGCAAGGCAAAATCGCTGAAAAACCGACTTTCGTCATATTTTACCTCCAACCGCGACCTTAAAACCCGGATTCTCGTCTCGCGCGCGCATTCCCTTGAATATATCACCACCGACAACGAATATGAAGCGCTTCTGCTCGAAAACACCCTCATCAAGCAGCACAACCCGCGCTACAACATCAACCTCAAGGACGGAAAGACCTATCCGGTCATCAAGATAACGAACGAACCCTTCCCCCGAATATACCGCACGAGGCGCGTGCTCGACGACGGGGCGTCCTATTTCGGGCCGTTCCCGAACCTCCCCGCGATCGACGGCTTCCTCGATTTCGTGAACCGTAATTACCGTGTCCGTCAGTGCAAGGTACTCAAGAAACGGACAGCGCCGTGCCTCTATTACCACATCGGAAGGTGCAGCGCTCCCTGCTGCGGCAAAATATCGAAAGAGGACTATCGCGCCTCGCTCGAGGAGATCGTCCTCCTGCTCGGCGGCGAGGGCTCGGACACGATCGCGCGCGTCGAGACGCTCATGAAGGAAGCCGCCTCGGAGCTCAGGTTCGAAAAGGCCGCGCGCCTCCGCGACGGACTCAAGGCCCTCGCCGACCTTCGCGGGCAAAACGCCGTCGTCGACATGGATCCCGAATCCCGCGACTACGTCGCCTGGGCCGCCGAGGGGGTCATGGTCACCTTCGCCGTGCTTCGCATGCGCTCGGGCCGGCTCATGGCCCGCGACCTCTACCGCGCGCGGAGCCTCAAGGACGAGGAGGAACTCCTTCCCGAATTCCTGATGGCCTACTACACCGATCCCGCGACCGTTCCCCCGCGAGTCTTCGTCCCGACGGAGGAAGGGCTTACCCTCGCCGCGCGCTGGCTCTCGGACGGTCTCGGTGTCTCCACGGAGCTCGCCGTCGTCGGGATAGATCGCCCAGTCGACCGGCTTGCCGACGCCGACGTGCCCGTCGACGCGGAAACGCGGACCGAAACGGGAGCGCGCGCCGCCACGGCGGCCGACACCGCGGCCGACGCCGCGGCCGAGGACAACGGCGTATACGCGACCAACTTGCGGAGCGAAACGGCCGCGTGGGGAAAACGGCACGCGGCGGCGATGGCGATGGCCGCGTTCAACGCGCGCGAGGACGCGCAACGGCGGCTGAGGGAACACGGAGACTATCCCGCGCTCGAGGAACTCAAGTCGGTGCTCGGCCTCCCCGCCATACCGTCGCGCATAGAGGGCTTCGATATCGCGCATATCGGCGGGAGGCTCCCGGTGGCGAGCCTCATCACCTTCCTCGACGGGGTTCCCGACCGCAAGGGATACCGCACCTTCCGCCTCCGCACGACTGACGGCGTCATCGACGACTTCGCCTCAATGCGCGAGGTGACGAGCCGGCGCTACACGCGCCTCCTGAACGAGGGCGCCGACATGCCGGATCTCGTACTGATCGACGGCGGCATCGGACAGGTAAACGCGGTGCGCGGCGTCCTCGACTCGCTCGGACTCGACATACCCATCGTCGGGCTCGCCAAGCGCGACGAGGAGCTCTACCTTCCCGGCTCGTCGACGCCGGCCCGCCTGCCGCGACGCTCCGACGCCCTCAGGCTCCTGCAGCGAGTGCGCGACGAGACCCACCGGTTCGCGACGGCGAAAAACCAACGGCTTCGCACGAAGGAAAACACCCGGCTCGCCTTCGAGTCCCTGCCGAATATCGGGCCGAAAAAGGCCGCCGCCCTCCTTTCGCGGTACGGCTCGCTCGAGGGCCTTCTCGCCGCGACGCGGGATGACGGGGGAATCGACGAGCTCGCGAAACTCGCGCGCGTACGACCCGAAGACGCGCGGACGATCGCGGAATCGATACCGGCGCTTCTCGGGGCGCGCGAGGCGGAACGGGCGCGGAGGGCGGGAAGCCCGGACGACGGACGGGACGCGCGGGCGACGTCGGTCGCGGATCTCGCGCGGGGAGCCCTCTCCGCGGGGGATGCGGGGGAAGCCGGCGATGCCGGTGAAATTCGAAATGACGAGGAGATAAAAAAGGATGACTGACACGAAACGACGCGAGCGACGACCCGCCGCGTTCACCACAGCGCTGACCGTAGCGTTCGCCGCCGCGTTCGCGCTCGCGCTCACGCCCGCGCGGGCCGATGACGCGGCGAACGCCGGAGAATCGCGGGAAGAATCGAGGGGCGAATACGTGCATATCCGCGACGAGCGGATCGAGTGGGCCTTCCTCTCTTCCATCGCGGAGGGACGCGCGCCCGGGACCGCCGTGCAATCCGTCTCGCGCTCCGAGGCGCGACAGCGGGGACTCGTCCCCCGCGGGTCCGTTTCCGACGGTCCCGCTCCCGCCGACGGGTTCGTGCGCGGCACGGTTTCCGTCCAACCCTTCGCGATGGGATGGTCCGGCCTCGATCCCGAGACGGACAAGGCGGGACGGTCGCTCGCCCTACGGGATTCCTCGCGTCTCGGGCGACTCGGTCTCGCGGATCCCGTTCTCGCCTGCGGCCTTTCCTTCGGGACCGACTCCCTTTTTGCCACGACGGAAATCGACTTTACCACCTCGAGCCTCGCGAAACACGCGAAGGGAACGGACGTCTTCGGCCTCTGGAGCGCCGCGGACTATCTGTCATGGTGGACCTTCCCCGGAACCGCCTACGTCTCCTGGGCCGGCGAGCGCGTCTCGCTCGCCGCGGGCCGTTTCAGGACGGGCATCGGGTTCGGAGAATCGAACCTCTTTCTCAACGGCACGGCGCCTTGGTACGATCATCTCGAATGGTCCTTCTGGCTCGGGAAATTCCGCTTCTTCTCCCTGTGGGGAAGTTCCTCGAGCCAGCTCAACGAGGCGGAGTACGCGGTCCAAGGCGTCGACTGGGACACCCTCGACAACCACGACGCCTCGACGGCGAGCGTCACCGCGCTCAAACTCTTTTCCTACCACTACCTCGAGTTCATGCCGCTCGACTGGCTCGGGCTCGGGCTCGGTGAGATGCAGATGATCGGCGGCAAGGTGCCCGAGCTCGCGCACCTGTTGCCCCTGTCCTTCTGGCACAATACCTATTCCGCGGGCTCGAGCAACGTCATGCTCCTCGCCACGGCGTGGGCGGTTCCCCTTAAGGGACTCCTCGTCAGGGGAGAGTTCGTGATGGACGACAGCAAGGCCCCGTCCGAGCACGGAACCGCGAAGCCGAACTGCTGGGCTTGGGAGGCGGGTCTTACCTGGGTCGTGCCCTCGCGGCCCGCCGGATGGATGCTCACGGTCGACGCCGAATACAGCCACGCGGACCAGTGGACCTACGCCCGCTGGCAGCCGTACCTGACGATGTACCAGCGGCAGACGCTCACCGGCGGGTGGAACGGACTGGACGTGCCGCTCGGCCATCCCGACGGGGGAGACGTCGACAAGGTTTCGCTCAGGTTGATCGCGCGCGCGAGGCGGGGAAAGCGGATCGAACTCGGCTACGCGTGGACGATGAAAGGGCCGGTCTATCTCGGGATGATAGCCGACGTGGGAGGAACGCCCACGCCCGTCTATTACGACTTCGACGACTGGGCGACCGAGGGAGACCTCGACGACCTGCTCGGCACGACCAGAAAACACGTGCACGGAATCGACGCGCGCGTCGTGTGGCCGGTCGCGCGCGCGTGGAAGGTCGACGCGTCGGTGGACTTCCGCGTCGTGCTGAACGCGGGCCACGTCAGGGGAAACACGGAGTACGAAACGGTCTGGAAGATCGGCCTCGCCCGGGAGTTCGGGCGCTAGGAAAGGCGCGCGTCGTCGGGGACGCGGAAGGGATTCGCCGTCGAGGGGACGAGCGCCGCGCGGACGGCGAGATCGACGATTATGCCGTGCGTCGACTGCGGCGAGGAGCGGAGCTCCACGTCGGCGTTCGCGAGCAGGGCGAGCGCGCGGGTCACTGCCGCGCCGTCCCATCGCCTCGCGGCCGCGCGGTATTGCGTGACGGCCTTCTTGCTCGTGAATCCCGCCTTCTTGAGGGAAAAGTCGTCCGTCATGCCCGAGTCGGCGAGTCGGTGCCAGTCAGCCAGCCTCCTGAAACAGAAGGAAAGCCCCGCTATCGTCTGGACGGGAGAGGACTCGCGCGAGAGCGAGAGCTTCGAGACGATCTCGAGGGCTCCCGCGAGGTCTCCCTCCGTCATCGCGTCGAACAGGGTGAACGGGCTCTCCTCGCGGTCGTGCGAGAGGAACGAGATCGTGTCGTCTTCCGTGACGCGGTGGCCCTTCGGGAAAAAGAGCGTCAGCCGGGAACAGGCGGTCTTCAGCGCGTCGGTATTGTTCTCGACGAGATCGAGTATCGAGGCGACGGCCGCCTCGTCAACCTCGTAGCCTTCCTTGCGGAAGAAGGCGGATATCCACTGTTCCTTGCGGCTCTCGAAGAGTTCCCAGAACACGCGCTTGTGTTCCTTCGGGACAGCGGCCTCGATCTTGCGGTCGATGCCGATTTCGTCGGACACCAGCACGAGGGTCGCCTCCTCGGTACCGACCGAGGAGGAAATCCACTGCGTCAGCATCTCGACGTCTTCCTTTTTCTTGATCACCTCCGCGCCCTTCAGTACGACGAAACGGGCCGCCGCGAAAAGAGATCCGTTCTGCAAGAGCGAGACGACCTCGCCCATGCGGACGTCGCCTGAGTAGAGCAGGTGGGCGTCGAGCTCGCCCGATCGGGCTGCGGTTTTTCTTATCTCGGCGAGCGCTGCGGCGCGCTCTCCTATCTCCGGTCCGGTCAACAGCCAGACGGGGGCGACGGTAGGCATGCGGTTCCTCTCTTTCGTCGGCGATTATATCCTGAAAACGGCGCGCTTGTCCCCCTTTTTCCCGTCCTCCGGAGGCTTCGCGGACCGCGCCGTTTCGTTGAGCGAACGCGAGAGCGACGCGATGTCGTCGTTGCCGCGCGAGACGAGCCTGACGGAACGGTCGCCCTTGGCGAGCCGGGAGGCCGCCTCGCTCGCCGCGGATACCCCGAAGGAAAGCCGGTAGCTCGCGTACCAGGCGAGGGCGAGCGCGATCAGGGTCGTCGGCAGGCAGAACAGGAAGTATATCCATACGCCCATGAGGGGCAGATAGGGCTTGAGCGTCTCGATCGTGCGCGCGCGCGCGCCTGAGAGCCGGATCGCCTCGAGTCGCTCGGCGAAGCCTTCCGCCACGAGGGAGGAATAGACGCACGCGTACTCGTTGCCGCCGTAGCGGACGATCCTGCCGTACCGGTAGACGCCTTCGCCCTCGCCGTCGCCTTCGACGTCGCCGAGAAACCCGTCGCGCACGGAAGGCGCGGCGGAACGTGGGAAAAACAGGCTCGAGTCTCCCGTCTCCACCACCGGCTTCGCGGAAAGCGCGCCGTCGTCGCCCCGCTCCACGAGGTATACCTGGTAGGCGACCACGTAGGCGTCGACGAGGCGGATGTCGTTCATCGCCTCGGCGGGACGCGCGCGGTACGCCGAGATAGCGAGGGCGTTGAGGTACCGGGACGCGACGCGCTCGATGTCCCGCAGGCGCTCCGCGCGGTAGAGTTCCGCCATGACCGCGCCCGACTCGAGGGACTCGCCGACTTCGGAATCGAACCAGGACGAAAGGGCGGTGTCGACGAAGCGAGTCACGGTAACCGCGACGGGCACGGTCGCCGCGACGGCGAGGAAGGCGAAGGCGGCGAACAGGGCGCGGCCGAACCGGCTGGAATAGCCCTCGTGCAGGATATGCGATACGACGGAATGGAACAGGATGGCCGAGAAGGCGACGAGGGCGAACGGGCCGATGGCCAGGATGAGGAAACCGCGCGGCGTGTCGAATATCGTCGCGGAGAAAAGGCCGGCAAGCCCGCCGTCGGCGAGAAGGAAGGAGGCGGCCGCGACGAGGACGAACGCGACCGACAGGAAGGGAAACCCCGCGAAGGGGGACGGCGTCCTGCGCCAGATCCTGGTCAATCTTCCTCGAATTTGTTCTCGAACAGGGCGTCGAGGGCCGCGATGGCCTCCTTCTCGTCCGTCCCGTCGGCGCAGAGGGTAAGCACGCTGTTGTAGCTGGCCGCCATGGTGATGATTCCCATTATCGACTTCGCGTTGATACGGGTATCCTCCCGCTCGATCAGTATCTCCGACGCGAACCGGTTGGCCGTCTGGGCTATGAGGGCCGCCGGTCGCGCGTGAATGCCGGCTCTGTTCCGTATGGTGACTGTCTTCGTCGTCATCTGTCTCTTCCTTCGGCTATGCTTTAATACGAGTCGTCGACGCCGTAATACGGCGCGCGCGCGGCATCGCTCTCGATCCACTTGAGCACGTTCTGGTTGAATTCCTTCGCGGAGAAGTAGCCCATGCTCTTGAGTCGCTCGTTCATCGCGGCGGTCTCGAGGATGATGGGCACGTTCCGGCCGGGTTTGACCGGGATTTCGAGTTTCGGCACCTGCACGCCGAGGATGTCCATGGTGAGCGTCTCCGTTCCGAGACGGTCGTATACCTTATTGGCGTCCCACTCCTCGAGCTTCGCGACGAGCTGTACTTCCTTCCGCTCGCGGATCGACCCGACGCCGTAGAGCTGGGTGATGTTGATGATGCCGAGGCCCCGGATTTCCATGTGATGGCCGATGATCTTGTTCGCGCCCTGACCTATGAGGATGTTGCCGTTCACGCAGGATATCTCGACGACGTCGTCGGCGACGAGCCGGTGGCCGCGCTCGATGAGCTCGAGGGCCGTCTCGCTCTTGCCGACCCCGGAATCGCCCAGGATCAGGATGCCGAGGCCGTACACCTCGACGAGAACTCCGTGTATCGAAACCTTCGGGGCGAATATATTCGAGAGGATGCGCAGGAGGCGCGAGGAAAACTCGCTCGAGTCCAATCCGGTTTGCAGGACGGGGCAGCCGGTTTCCTCGGCTATGTCGAGGAAGGCCTTTGCGGGCTCGAGGTTATGGGTGAATATGCAGCAGGGAAGCGGATAGCCGAACATCTGCTGAATGGTCTCGATGCGACCCTCGGACGCTATCTTGGCGAGGTAGGCCACCTCGCCCCGCCCGAAAAGCTGCACGCGCTGATAGGCGAAGGAATCGAAAAAGCCCGACAGGGCGAGTCCCGGGCGGTTGAGATCGGGTATCGTAATGTCCCTGACGAGACCGCGCCTTCCGCAGATGCACCGCAAGTCGAGCGAGTCGTGTTCCTTCAGGTTGAGACCGAGGAGGTCGAGGACGGAAAACCGTTTCAGCGCCATGCTTGACTATACCCCCGAGGGGCACCTCGTGTAAAGCGAAACGGCGCGTCGCGAACCGCACGGGTCTCCGTCGGTCCGCCGCGCGCCGCTCGGGGCGAGGCTCTCGGGGCGAGGCGCTCGCGACGCGGATCTATTTCTTTTCCTGTATCTTGTCCTTTTCCTTCCGGACCTTCTGGTCCAGGACGTCCATGAGATGGTTCATGCCGGCGCCGAAGTCGAAATCCTCGGCCGACACGTGGGCGCTGCCTCCCCACCGGAAGTTGACCGTGCACTCGAAGGCGAATTTCCTGTCGTACTTTATGTTCAGCAACGCGTCGGTAATCAGGTCCTCGGCGTATTTAATGCGCTCCAGCTTCTTGTCGACAAACTCCCTCTGTTCCTCATCCATGGTGAATTTTACCGCTTGTACGTTCACGTTCATGTTGACCTCCCGGATGTCCCAGTACTCGGGAACGGCGACGCGCTCCCGTCTCAATGATACTACCGATTCGGCTATCTTTCAAACGAAGATTTGACGCGAAGTTCGGAACGGTACTTGGCGACGGTCCTGCGGGCTACGCGGATTCCCCGCGTGGCGAGCTGATCGGATATTTTCTGGTCTGAAAGCGCCTCGTCCGCCCCCTCGATGATCTCGCGGACGATCTCCTTGACCCCTTCCTTGGAGAAACGTCCGGCCGTGTACGCGGCGTCGGACGGCCCCGAAGAAGCGGAATCCGCGCGCCGCGCGGAGCCGACCTGGTTGCTGAAGAAGTGGCGGAGCTCGAAGATGCCCCACTCGCACTGCAGGTACTTGCCGTTCGCCGCGCGCGAGACGGTCGCTTCGTGCATGCCGATTTCTTCGGCGACGTCCTTCATGCGAAGGGGCGCGAGCCTTGCGGGCCCGTACGTGAAAAAGTCCCGCTGGTAGACGACGAGAGCGCGCGTCAGCTTGAGTATCGTGAGGTTGCGCCGCTCGATCGTTCCCATGAACCAGCGGGCTTCCTTGAGTTGCTCGCGCGCGAAGTCGCGCGCGGTTTTCGATTCGGGGTCTCCGCCCGACTCGCCCTCGAGCTCCATGAAAAAAGGATTGACGCCGAGAACGGGTATCTCCTCGTCGTTGATCGAAACGGAATAGCCTTCCTCGGTCTTCCGCACGATGACGTCGGGCACGACGAAGGCTCCCGGGCTCGTGTCGTATGCCCTGCCGGGAAAGGGATCGAGGCTTCGGACGATCTCGTAAACGTCCTCGGCGGTTTCGAGGTCGACGGAAAGGCCCTCTATCGGCTCGCGCGCGAGCGCCTTGACGAGGGCGTCGGGTCGCCCCTTCTCGAGGAGGTGTACGTGGCCCTCGAGAATGGCGATGGCCGCCTCGAGCGCTTCGTCCCTGTGGCCCGTGCGCAGGAGGCGCGCCTGAACGGCGAGTGCCTCGCGGAAATCGCGCGTGGCGCATCCGACGGGATCGAGGCCGCGCACCACGCGAAGGGCCTCCTCGAGGACGGCGGGGTCGCCGGCGCCGGGAAGTTCCTCGGGGGGGACGACGTGAAAACCGTCGCGGTCGAGGTTTTGCACGACGTTCTCGGCGAGGGAACGTATCTTGTCCGGAAGCCTCGTCTCCCCGAGCTGGCCGAGGAGGCGGTCCTGGAGCGTTCCCTCGCGCTGAAGAACGCCCTCGATGAAGTCGCGGTGCCCGTCGCTGTCCTCGTCTCCGCCGCCCGAGGAGACGGTCAGTCGCGCGGGTCCCGACGGGACGCGTTCCCTCCACTGCGGCGTTTCGAAGGAATCGCGGACTATCTCGAGGGCGGGGTTCTTTTCGGCTTCCTCGAGGATTCTCTCGCGCAGGTCGGCGAAGGACATCCCCATCAGCTTGATCGATTGTACGAGCTGAGGGTTCAAGGCGAGTCGTTGTTGCTGTGCGAGAACCTGACGTTGCCCCTGCATGTTACCTGCCGTCTTAAAGATACGTTCGATCGGGACGTCGGGTCAAGGAGACGCGCCGCTTGCGGGACCGTCCCTTTTTCCGTATCATGTCGGCATGAACCCGAAAGACGCCCTAGCGCGACGCGCGCTCGCCGTACCCGAAATACTCATCCCCGAGGCCTCCCGCGACCTTTCGCGGTGGGCGGTAATCGCCTGCGACCAGTATACCCAGGACCGCGGGTACTGGGAGCGCGTTTCAGCCCGCGTGGCCGACGCTCCCTCGACGCTCCGGCTCGTCCTCCCCGAGGTATATCTCGAGGACGCCGACAGGCCCGCGCGACTGGCCGCGATCCGTTCGGCCATGACCGCCTACCTCTCGCCGGATTCCGGCGTTTTCGCCGAGCCCGTGAAGGGCATGGTCTATATCGAGCGGAAGACCGCCTACGGACGCACGCGGGCCGGCCTCGTCGCCGCGGTCGACCTCGACGCGTACGACTGGAAACCGGGTTCGAAGGCCCCCGTCCGGGCGACCGAGGCGACCATCGTCGACCGCATCCCCCCGCGCATGGAAATAAGGCGCGGAGCCCCGCTCGAGACCCCCCACATCATGCTCCTCGTGAACGACCCGGCCGGCCTCCTCGTGCGCGCCGTCGGGGAGCGCGCGCGGTCCGGGAAAGCACTCTACTCGACCGCGCTCGAGCCCGATTCGGGATCGATAACCGGCTGGGAAGTATCTTCTGACGGTGATCTCGCCGTAGTCGCGACGGCCCTCGAACGGCTCGCCGCCGACAACGCCGATCCCGACGGAAAGCCCTTCCTCTTCGCGGTCGGTGACGGCAACCACTCCCTCGCGACGGCCAAGGCCGTCTGGGACGAGTACCGCGAATCCGCCCGCAAGGCCGGCGAAACGGAGGAGGCCATCGCGCGCCATCCGGCCCGACACGCACTCGTCGAGATCGTCAACCTCTACGACGAGGGTCTCACCTTCGAGCCGATACACCGGGTCCTGTTCGGCGCGACCGCCGAAGACCTTTCCGGCTATCTCCGGACCCGCCTCGGCGGCTCGATCCGGCCTGTCGGGGGAAACGCGGAGCTCGAGGCGGCCGTTTCCGAGCCGGCCACCACGCGATTCGGCTTCGTTTCCGCCTCCGGTCGCATGGTACTCGACTCGCCGGACCCGGCCCTCGCCGTCGCGCGGCTGCAACCCGTCCTGGACGACTTCCTTCGCGACCGTCCGGGCGCTTCTATCGACTATATCCACGGCTCGGACGAGGTATTCCGGCTCGGCTCGCGCGATAACGCGGTAGCCCTGCTCCTTCCGCCCGTGGAAAAGGACAGTTTCTTCGCCACGATCGGCTCGGGAGGTCCCCTTCCGCGTAAAAGTTTTTCCATGGGCGAGGCGAGCGAAAAACGCTTCTATATGGAGTGTCGACGCCTCTTTTGAGAAATGCGTGTACACACGCGACAATCGGGATATACGGTTTGCAAAAGCCACCCCGATCGGCGATAATGACGGGTATGGAAGGCCACGACACGCGGCCGGACGGGACACTTGACGAGAACCGCTTGGTACTCGTCAGGAACTTCGCGATACCGGCAATCACCATAACGACCGTTTTGGCCATTGGGATCGAGATAGTCTGCCTTTCCATGGGGCTGACCGGGGTCTTCCAGAACCTCTTCTATCTGCCGATTCTCATAACCGCGGGAAACTACCCCAAAAAGGCGCTCGCCTTCACGACCGGGTGCTGCGCGCTCTACGCCGCCATCATCCTCGGCGCGTTCGGATATTCGGACGAGCTGACCGCCGTGGCCATACGCGTTCTCTTTTTCGAACTCATCGCGTTCGTGGTTTCGTACATGTCGACGCGGTGCGGGAAGGCCGAAGTCGCGCTTCGGGCCCAGCTGACGAACCTCAACGAGCTCGTTCACGAACAGACGGGGTATATCTCGCGGGAGCTCGAGCAAAGCCACCAACTCGAGATGGCGTACAGAAACGCGACCAAGTACCACGAGATGGTCCTCGGACAGACGGGCGCCGCCATCATGATATGGAATCCCGAAGACTACGTGACGAAGGTGAATCCGGCCCTGTCCGATCTTCTCGGAATCGAGTCCTCGGAGCTGATCGGGCGCAAGATACAGACGATCCTTCCCGTCGCGGAGCGCGGGGCGTCCGGATATCCGTTCAGGATGGAAACGAGCCTGCGCGTCGCGGACGGCCGTCCCCGCCGCGCGATGTGGACCGTCACCGAGATAACCGACACGGAACGGGAAGCGGTGATAGCCAGGATGGCCGTCGGGCAGGAATTGCCGGACCAGTACCTGACCCTCCATTGAGGGACGGTCACGCGGAAACTACGCAAGAGAGAGGTGCTATTTCGATGGGCGACGGCGAACTCGGCAAGAAGGTTTTTTTCGCGTATCCCCCGAGCGTGGTGCGCGACGAGCTCATCAGCAGGCTGCTCGCGCAGGAATACGAAGTGTACATGCTCAAGGACGTCGAGACGACGACGAGGCTCATCGCGAGATACCCGGAGTCCCTCGTGTTCGTCAACATCGACGCGGGCCTGTCCGAGGAGGAGTGGGAGTCCTGGATTCGCGCGCGCATGGCCGATCCGGCGACGTCGGCCGTGGGCATCGGGATCGTCTCGTACAACGCCGACGAGGCCTTGCAGAAAAAATACCTGATGGACATCGGCATCCGGTGCGGCTTCGTCAAGCTCAAGCTCGGCCTCGAGGAAAGCACGAGGATACTCCTTGAAACGCTCCGCGCGAACGAGGCGAAAGGGCGGCGGAAATACGTGCGGGCTTCGTGCGCGCACGACGCCATCTCGACGATCAACGTGCGGGAGGGCCCGATCAAGACGACGGGCAGGATATTCGACATCAGCGTCGTCGGCCTTTCGTGCGTGCTCGACCCCGATCCCGATTTCGGCAAGAACGTCGTCTTGCGGGACGTTCAGCTCAAACTGCGGGCCTCGCTCGTCCGCGTCGAGATGGTCGTGTTCGGACGGCGAATGCAGGACGACAGGACGATGTACATCATGCTCTTCTCGCCGAAGACGGACGCAGCGGCGAAGGAAAAGATCCGGAGTTACATCCAGATAGCCCTCCAGAGCGAGATCGAGGCGGAAGCGACCGAATCGGCGAACCAGACGTCGGAAAGACAGACGACGTCGAACGGACCGGCGGACGTTTGACAGACGGCTTCCGTACGGCGAGAATTCGGGTCGGGAGGACACGCCATGAGCAAGGTCGCGAAGTTTTTCTCGATTCTCTCGGCCGAACTCGTCGACGCGAAGGACGAGCTCGAGGGGTCGATCCGCGGCGTTCAAGAGGCCCGCGAGAAGGAGACGTGCACGGAATACGTGCGGCGCGAGAACGAGGCCCTCTACCGATCCGAAGTCTCGGCCCTTCGCGATTTCGCGCGGGAGATATCCCTCCGGGAAACGGGGGAGTACGCCTCGGTCGACGAGGCCGTCGCCGCCGTGACGGCCCTCGTCGAAGACAGGATCAGGCACGGAAACTATCCGGAACTCATGACCGATTTGCTGAAAAGGAAAATCGACAACGTTTGGCGCTTCGTAGAGGGTTAAAATGGCACGACGTTCGAAGAGAGGGGCACGGATGGCGCTCATGTCGTTCATGATGTTTTTCGCCTGCAAGGGCGGTCGTGCGGTCGCCGCGGAGCCCGGCGCGTACGGCGACGTTTCGCTGTATGTCACCTCGGGTGACGGGATACGCGTCGAGCGGCGCGATCTCGTCACGGTCGGCGAGAAGGTCAAAGCCGACTTTACCGTCGACACCTCGGCGGCGAAACAGGCCGTCGCGGGTTTCGGCGGGTCGTTCAACGAACGAGGATGGGCGGCTCTGGGCGCCCTCGACGAAAGCGAGCGGAAAAAAATATTGACCGCCGTTTTCGACCCCGCCGAAGCGAACCTTTCGTACGGAAGGATACCGATCGGCGCGAGCGACTACGCCCTCGAGCGGTATACCCTCGCGCCCGTGGCTGACGATTTCGAAATGAAACACTTCACGCTGGAGCGCGACGGGAAATACCTGATACCCTATATCGCGGCCGCGCGCGCCGTTCGTCCCGACATCAAGCTCTGGGCGTCGGCATGGAGCCCCCCGGTCTGGATGAAGGACAACGGCGACTACGAAGGCGGATCCTTCATCGACGACCCGAAATACTATCGGGCGTATGCCCTCTATCTCGCGAGATTCGCCGAGGAATACGCGAAGCGCGGATTCGACGTCGACTCGATAGCGGTGCAGAACGAGCCGACCGTCGTGACCGGTTACCCGAACGGCGGTTGGAAACCGGAGCAGTTCCGCGTCTTTATCCGCGACTATTTCGGCCCGCTCTTCGCGCGACGGGGACTGACGACGAAGATCATGCTCGGCACGCTCAACGACGGCCATTACGGGACCTTCGCGAAGACGGTGCTCGGCGATCCGGAGGCAAAAAAGCACGTGGGGGTAATCGGGCTCCAGTGGGACGCCGACCGTCAGATAGCGCCGATCCTGAAAAACCACCCGGGCATTCCGATCATGCAAACGGAGACGGACTGCGGCAACTGGCACTGGAGAGCCGGTTTCAAACCCGACAGGGCCCCCAACGATTTCGCCTACGCGGCGTATACCTGGACACGCATGCGGGATTATTTCGCCGCGGGAGCCGAAAGCTACATGCTGTGGAACATCGTCCTGGACCAGGACGGATTGAACATCGACAAGATACGTCGTTGGCCGCAGAACAGCCCAATCATCGTGGATACGACGACGAAGCGGGTCACGTACACGCCCATGTTCAGGGCCTTCGAGCACTTCAGCAGGTACGTACCGACGGGGTCGAGACACGTGTCGACGCGCGGCTCCTATCGGGGAGCGATCGCGTTCCGAGCTCCCGACGGCGCTATAATCGTCGAGCTCCTGAACGAATCGAACGGGAAACGAGTGATCGGCGGAGACATCGACGGAAGGTGCTATTCTGTGGAACTGCCGCCCGAAAGCTTCGCGACGCTCGTCGTTCGCGACTGATTCGTATTATTTGCCGGCGATCGGAATCGAACCGATACACCCGTGAAGGCGGCAGATTTTGAGTCTGCTGCGTCTACCAATTTCGCCACGCCGGCACGACGACCCGTTCATGTTAGCATGAAGGGGCCGCCCGTGTCTATCGGAGCCGTTTTCCCGCGTCTCCCGCCTCTCTCGCGTCTCCCGCGGCGCGAGCGCGAAGCGAATTCGCCGTCGCGAGAAGGGCGACGCCCACGTCGGCGAACACGGCTTCCCACAAGGACGCGAGTCCCGCCGCGCCGAGGGCGAGAAAACCGATCTTCACGATAAACGAAACAGCTATGTTCTGCGCCACGATCGCCCGCGTGCGTCTCGCGTGCGCGATGGCCCGCGCGACGAGTCGGGGGTCGTCGTTCATGAGCACGACGTCGGCGGCCTCGCAGGCGGCGTCGCTTCCGATGGCGCCCATGGCGACGCCGACGTCGGCGCGCGCGAGCGCGGGCGCGTCGTTTA
Source organism: Spirochaetota bacterium (assembly GCA_023393015.1). Lineage (GTDB taxonomy): Bacteria > Spirochaetota > Spirochaetia > Treponematales > Treponemataceae > Teretinema. Next base: position 20,739 of record JAEWMY010000014.1, on the reverse strand, counting down.
TACCGTCGCCGACGAATACGGTCGTCATCCCGCCGGACGCCGCCGAGCGCGCCGAGATATCCTCGTAGCGCTCGACCTTCTCGTGCGGCAGTACGCCCGAAACCCACTCGCGAATCCCGAGCGCGCGCGACACGTTCGCGGCGACCGCCTCGGCGTCGCCGGTCAGCATGACGATGTCGCGTACCCCGAGCTCCCGCAACGAGTCCACGGCCTCGCGGGATCCTTCCTTAATCGAGTCCGAAAGCACGATCGAGCCCGCGTAGACGCCGTCCTCGGCGACGTACACGCGGGAACCCTGCGACTGCGTCGAACCCTGCGACTCCGTCGAACCCTGCGACTGCGTCGAACCCTGCGACTCCGACGCGGACGCGTCTCCGCCTGAGTCGACGACTACGCCGAAGCGCTCGAGAAACGCGCGGGAGCCGGCGCGTATGCGCCTCGTGCCGACGCGCGCCTCCACGCCGAGGCCGCCCGACTCTTCTATCGAATCGGCATCCCGTTCGGGCTCGATGCCCGCCGAAGCCGCGTACGCGAGTACGGCGCGCGCTACCGGGTGGGACGACTCCGCCTCCGCCGTCGCCGCGAGACGGGCGAGACGGGTCGCGTCAAAGCCCGCCGCGGGGTCGATCGAGGTTACGGAAAACGAGCCTTCGGTAAGCGTGCCGGTCTTGTCGAACACGACGGTGCCCGCGCGGGCGAGGGCGTCGATGGCCGTCGCGCCCTTGACCAGTATTCCCCGGCGTGCGGCCCCGCCTATCCCGCCGAAATAGCCGAGGGGAACGGAGAGGACGAAGGCGCAGGGGCACGAGATGACGAGAAACACGAGGGCGCGGTACGCCCAGGTCGAAAACGACGACCATGAGGGCGCCGTTCCGGCCGAGAGGGAAAGCGCGAGGGGCGGCAATACCGCGAGCGCGAGGGCGAGTGCGGTCACGATCGGCGTATAGACCCTGGCGAAGGAGGTGATGAGCCGCTCGACGCGGGCCTTCTTCCCCGCGGCCCCCTCAACGAGGGCGAGCATCCTCGCGGCCGCGCTTTCCGCGTATCCAGCGATCGTGCGTACGGTAACGCCGGAGTTCATAGAGACGAAGCCCGCGAGGACGCCGTCGCCGGGACCGGAATCGCGGGGGAGACTCTCGCCGGTAAGCCGCGAGGTATCGAAGAAGGACCTGCCCTCTTCTATCACGCCGTCGAGGGGAACCTTCTCGCCGGGAAGGACCCGCACGAGCGTCCCGACGGCGACGTCGGAGGGATGCGCGAAGGAGTCGGGCTCATTTCCCGCCGAGACGATTCGCGCCCGGTCGGGCCGGACATCCATCAGGTCGGAGATCGACCTTCTCGAGCGGGCGAGCGCGGAATCCTGCAGTATCTCGCCGAGATTGTAAAAAAGCATCACGGCCGCGCCCTCCGACCATTCTCCGATCGCGAAGGCGCCTATCGTGGCTATCGTCATGAGGAAGTTCTCGTCGAAAAAGCGCCCTTTGAGGGCGTTGCGAACCGAGGCGAGCACGACCCGGTACCCGGCGAGGAGCCAGACGGCGAGAAAGGCGGCGCGCGTCGAGGCGATGCCGAGCGTCGAGACCGCTCCATCGGTCGATCGACCTTGGGCGAAGGCCGCCGCCAGGGCGGCGGCGAACAGTGCCGTCGATACCGAAAATCGCAGTATCGTCCGACGCACGCCCGCGTCCGTCGGCGATTCGACGGGGATTCGGTCGGTATCGAGCGAAACCGTTTCGGATTCGGTCTTTTCGCAGCAACATGAACAGCTCATCTCTCCGATCCCTCCCTCAGATGCTCGAGACCCGTCGCGATCAGTATCCCTACGTGGTGGTCGTCGATCGAGTAAAACACCTGTTTCCCGTCGCGTCGGGCGCGTACCATCTTTGCCTGCCTGAGCACGCGTAACTGGTGCGAAACGGCCGACACCGACATGTCGAGCGCCGCCGCGATATCGGCCACGCACAACTCCCCGTACATGAGCGCGGATACGATCCGCACTCGCGTGGAGTCCCCCAGGACCCTGAAAAAATCCCCCAAGTCGCACAACAGGCTTTCGTCGGGCATGCGGGATCGCGCCAAGGCTACCGCCTCGGTACGGACCGTCGTATCCTCATCGGAGCTGTACTGTGTTTCCAATCCGTCATTCATACTTTTGAATATATGCTCAACTGTTCAACTTGTCAATAGTAGTCACAATCGCATATATTTACCGTATTACGGTATAAGGAGCGTTTTTATGGATTTCAATATCACGACACCCGCCCTGCTCTTTTCGGCGATTACCCTGCTCATGCTCGCCTACACGAACCGTTTTCTCGCCATTGCCGCCCTGGTTCGCCAGTTCGTCGCCCTGTACGACGAAAAAAAGGAAAAACGGCTTCTTCCCCAAATCGAGAATTTCAGATTGCGCCTCACGATCATGAAATACACCCAGTTATTCGGCGTCTTGAGCTTCTTCCTCTGCGTCCTGTGCATGACCCTCGTGTTTTTTTCCTTTTTGATCGCGGGGGAGATCGTCTTCGGCTTCAGCCTCCTGTCGCTCATGGCGTCGCTCGGGCTGTCGTTGTGGGAGATATATATCTCGATCGACGCCCTCAAGCTCGAGCTCGCCCACGTCGAACGATCCTAGCGAGACGAATCCGCGTCAAACGGCGCGAAAAAAACCCCGAACGGCTATCCGTTCGGGGCGGTCGGGCGGGCGCTGCCGCCCGCGTCAAAAATCGCGGATATACCGGATCAGATCCTGAACAGGAGCTCCTCGTACGAGGGCATCGGCCAATAATCCTTCGGCATGAGTTTCTCGAGCCGGTCAATCGGCGCGCGCAGCGCTTCCATCGCGGAGAACACCGTGTCGCGGTAGGCCTCGGCCTGCTTGAGGGGATCGGCGACGTCCTTCGCGGCAGAACGAGCGGCCTCGAGCTTCGAAGCGACGGCGGAGGCCTCGTCAGCGAGCTTCATGACCTCGGCGAGTTTAACCGCGAGGGTCTCGCTCTTGACGCCCGAGGAGGCGAGCGTCTCGATCTGTCCGGCGATCTCGACGGCGTAATCGACGCAGGCGGGAAGGATCTCCCTCGTCGCCATCTCGAAGGCCACGCCGGCCTCGATGTTGATTTGCTTGGAGTACTTCTCGAGGACGATGTCGAGCCGCGCGTGGATCTCTTCCTTGGTGAACACCTTGTGCTTGGTGAATATCCTGACGGAATCTTCCTTCGCGAAATAGGGCCAGGCCTCGACCGAGCTTTTGAGGTTCGGCAGTCCGCGCTTCGCCGCTTCCTTGACCCAGTCCTCGGTATAGCCGTTTCCGTTGAAGACGACGCGCGAGTGCTTCTTCCAGGTGTCGGTGACGATTTCCTTGATCGCGGCGGTCAGGTCTTTCGCGCCTTCGAGTTTCGAAGCGAAGCCGGAGAGCACTTCGGCGACGATCGTGTTGAGCACGAAGTTCGGACCGGAGATGGAATCCGACGAGGGTACCATGCGGAACTCGAACTTGTTGCCGGTGAAGGCGAAGGGGCTCGTGCGGTTGCGGTCGGTCAGGTCCTTCGGGAGCTTCGGCAGGGTATTCACGCCGAGCTCGAGCTTGTGTCCCTCGCTCGAGGCGACGGGTCGCCCGGTCGCGATTCCCTCGAAGATATCCTGCAGCTGTTCGCCGAGGAAGATCGAGATGATCGCGGGAGGGGCCTCGTTCGCGCCGAGGCGGTGGTCGTTTCCGGCGTTCGCCGCGGAAAGGCGGAGGAGGGGCGCGTAGGTGTCGACGGCGTCGATGACGGCCGAAACGAAGAGGAGGAACGAGAGGTTATCGCCCGGGGTCTTGCCGGGGTTGAGGAGATTGATGCCGTCGTCGGTTCCGATCGACCAGTTGTTGTGCTTGCCCGAGCCGTTCACGCCGCGGAAGGGCTTTTCGTGCAGCAGGCACACGAGGCCGTGGTGGCGGGCTACCTTCTTGAGGGTCTGCATCACGAGATGGTTCTGGTCGGTCGCGACGTTCGCCATGCCGTAGATCGGCGCGAGCTCGAACTGGTTCGGCGCGACCTCATTGTGTTGGGTCTTGGCCGGGATGCCGATCTTCCAGAGTTCCTCGTTCACCTCGACCATGAAGGCCGCGACACGCTCGGGGATCTTTCCGAAATAGTGATCCTCGAGCTCCTGTCCCTTGGGAGGAAGGGCGCCGAACACGGTCCTTCCGGTCAGCATGAGGTCCTGTCGGGAGGCGAAATACTTTTCGTCGACGAGGAAGTATTCCTGCTCGGGACCGACCGAGGAGATGACGCGGCGGGATGTCGTGTTGCCGAGGGCCTTGAGAACGCGGAGCGCCTGGGCGCTGACCGCCTGCATCGACCGGAGGAGCGGGGTCTTCTTGTCGAGGGCCTCGCCGTTATAGGAGATGAAGGCGGTCGGGATGACGAGAGTCTTGCAGGTGCCTTCCTCGTTGAGATAGGCGGGGCTCGTCACGTCCCATGCGGTGTAGCCGCGGGCCTCGAAGGTGGCGCGAAGGCCGCCCGAGGGGAAGCTCGACGCGTCGGGTTCGCCCTGGATGAGCTCCTTGCCCGAGAATTCGAGAATCGCCCTGCCGTCGTCCGTGGGGGAAATGAATGAATCGTGCTTTTCGGCGGTGAGCCCGGTCATGGGCTGGAACCAGTGGGTATAGTGGGTCGCGCCCTTCTCTATCGCCCAGTCCTTCATAGCGTTCGCGACGACCTCGGCGACCTCTACGGTCAATTCCGCCTCGCCGGCCTGAACCGCCTTGATTTCCTTGTAGATGGCCTTGGGAAGACGATCCCGCATGACGGAATCGCCAAACGCGTTAGTACCGTATACTTCGTTAAAGGGCATACCAACCTCCTTGAACCGGGTTACCGGAAGTTGCCTTGTATACCCCTTTGCACACCAGGCTAATAAGTTATGCGTTACTTATAGCAAAATCTGCATAATTATGCAATCGGGTCGGTGAGCAACCCCGTGTTTTTACCGATTTACGCGAAGGGCCTTCCACACCGCGGGGTCTTCCTGGCCGAGGCGCCAAAACGAGACGAACCGCACCCCGGCGTCCCGATAGATACCGCCCCGGGCGAGCATGGAGTGGACGTCTTCGTAATAGAGGGTAACGGAGACGGGCTCCGTGTACTTGAAGAAGGGAATATCCTTGACCCGCTGGACGGACTTCACCTTCTTGTCCTTCTTGAGTTCCGTCAGGGTCGAATGCTTGTAGGCGCGCGAGTGTTTCTGGTCCGCCCAGGCGCGGCCGTAAAAGGGCATGCCCATGACGAGCTTTTCGCGGTCGATCGTAGCGAGGGCGTAGTCCAGAACGCGCCTGCACCATTCGATCGAGGCGATGGAGCCGGGCGCGCTTCCGCTCCAGTGCTCGTCGTAGGCCATGACGATGACTCGATCGACAATACGCGAGATAACCGCGTAATCGTACGCGTCGTGTATCTTCCTGACGCGCGCGGGTATGGCGACTGACAGTTCCTTTTCGGGCGGAAGGCGCTGGCGGAGCAGCGCGAGAAAGACGCTGAAATGCCCGGCGTCGGCGGGATGTACCGTCTCGAAATCGATTTGCACCCCGTCGTACCCGCCGGCGGCGCGGACGATATCGTCGACAAGCCGGTCGCGAAGGGGATAGTTGGGATTGAGCGCGAAATGCGTCAGGGCCTGGTTGCCGACCTCGGCGACGACCAGGTGAACCCGCCCCGGAAAGGAGGATATCTTCGCCCTGTCGGGCACGGTCGAAAGCGCGCCGAAGGCGTTGAGCCCCGCGCCGAAATACCCTATATCGCTGAGCGGATAGGAGTTGTCGAGAAACTGCTCCTCTCCCGCCATAAGGTAGCCCCAAATGCCGTCGAAGGCGACGTTGGCGTACGCGGAGACGGTTACGCAGAGCGTCAGGAGAATCGCTATCGTAGCGGGTCGGTATTTCATGCGGTTGCGCTCCTTGATGTAAAAAAAAGCGGGCCGATGACAGCCCGCGAGCCGGACGGGCGCGACGGCCCGCCCGCGAAAGCCTTACTCCTTGACGGTATCGATCGTCGAGGGGAGAACGAGGTTGAGGACGATTCCCACGAGCGTCGCGAGGGCGACGCCGGCGAGCTGGAAGGTCAGCCCGTCGCCGACGGCGAAGGCGAGCTTGCCGCCGCCGATGCCGATGACCATGATGACGGAGCTGATCGTGAGGTTGCGCTTGCACTTGAAGTCGACGCCGCTCTCGACGATCGTCCGCAATCCGCTCGAGGCGATTATTCCGAAAAGGAGCATGGATATTCCGCCCATGACCGGGGTCGGGATGGTCTGGATGACCGCGCCGACCTTGGTTACGAACGAAAGGAGGACGGCGATGACCGCCGCGCCTCCGATAACCCAGACCGAATACACGCGGGTGATCGCCATGACGCCGATATTCTCGCCGTAGGTCGTGTTGGGCGGTCCGCCCCAGAAGGCCGCCCAGGCGGTAGCGAGGCCGTCGCCGAGCAGGGTGCGGTGAAGCCCGGGCTTCTTGTAGAAGTCCGCGCCCACGACTCGGCTCGTGACCATAATGTCGCCGAGGTGCTCGCAGATGGTCGCGAAGGACACGACGACGAAGGTCAGCGACGCGACGAGGCTGAACTTGGGAAGCACGAAGGTCGGCAGGCTCAGCCAGGGAGCGCTCGCGACGACGTCGAACTTGATTATGTCGTACGCGGGGAAGAAGGCGCCCATGACGAGAGTAAAGACGTACCCCGCCACGAGGCCGATGAGTATCGGGATGACGTTGAAGAAACCCTTGAAGAAGATCGTCGCGACGATGGCGACGAGCAGGGTGAAGGCCGCGATAGAGAGGGACACGAGGCTGTAGGCCCCGTCCGCCCCGTTCATCGCCATGCTCATGGCGGTGGGCGCGAGGTTGAGCCCGATGACGATGATGACCGAGCCGATGACGACCGGCGGCATGACGCGGTCGATCCACTTGAGGCCCGACACCTTGATGATACCGGCCACTACCGCGTAAAAGAGTCCCGCGACGACGGCGCCGCCGAGGGCGTATTGGATGCCGTAGGCCGAGCCGATCCCGATGATCGCGGGAATAAAGGCGAAGGATGAGCCGAGAAAGGCCGGAACCTGCGCGCCGGTTATCAGGATATAGAGCAGGGTTCCCGAACCCGCGGCGAAGAGGGCCGCGGACGGGCTCAAGCCCGTGAGCAGGGGAACGAGAACCGTCGCGCCGAACATGGCGAAGACGTGCTGGAAACTCAACGGTATCCATTTGACGAGGGGCAGGCGTTCGTTCACGCCCACGATTCTTTGTGACATGGGAGGCTCCTTGCTGAAGGTCTTTCGCGCGGCCGGATCAAGCGCATCGGACGGGCGCGCCTGAAATTCAGGATACCACGGAAGCGCGGGGGGCGGCAAGGAAAACTTCAGGAGGCGATCGGCGCGGGCGTGTCCGGAGCCGGGGTATTCGGCTCGGGAGGCGAGGAAAACCGCTCCACGAGAAGCGCGTGGCGGATCGCGTCCGCGACTGCCTCCCGGAGAGGGCGGCGCTCGTGGGACTTTCCGGGGTCAATCGACACGACGCGGGCCGAGAGGTCGGACATGAGCGGGGGAATCGCGCCGAAGCGCTCGAGAAGCTCTCCGCCGGAATACTGACGCCGTCGCGGGGCGGCGCCGTCGGAACCCTCGACGGGCAGGAACTTGCAGGGTTTCCATCGCGGCTCGCCGTCCTTGCCGCGATCCCCGGTATAGCCGAACAGCCTGCAGATCAGCGCGCGGCCGCCGTACACGGTGCAGTGATACGGCGTGTCGGGATCGAAAAAAGGGCAGCCGCGATCCGGGTCGGGACGCGGGGAGACGAAGGAACCGGAGGCGATCGCGACAGCCCGCTCTCGTTGATGACCCAGCATCCAGACGGCGAGGTACGCGGCCTCGACCCACAGGACGTCGGGCTCGAAATCGACGCAGCAGGAACCGCACCCGTCCGCGCACCGGAACGGGCTCGCGAGCTTCCAGGCCGCCTGCGCCGTTTCTATCTGTCCATACACCCGGTCAAGTTCCGCCACCGTCTCGCCGAACGCCGTGCCGCATAATCCCGTCGATCCTTCCATATATTTTCCGCGTTTCCCCTTAGCGTGTCCCTTACGCGACGAAACCGACTATACACAAAACGGGATACCTTGCCCAGCGGACGGTCGGAGTTTATACTCTCAGGCGTGTATCTAAGGGAGGTACTTCCATGAAAAAGAACTCACGTGCGGCAAGCGCCGCGGCGTTGGTTATCCTTTCGGCGTTCGTTCTCTTCGGCTCGTGCGCGAAGGGATCGAAAGACGGGAAACTCGACTCGATCAAGAAATCCGGAAAGCTCGTTCTGGGAACCTCGGCAGACTACCCGCCGTATGAATTCCACGCGCAGATCAACGGCAAAGACGCCATCGTCGGCTTTGACGTGGCCATCGCGGAAGAGATCGCCAAGGATCTCGGCGTCGCCCTCGAAATCAAGGATATGGATTTCGACGGACTTCTCGCGGCGCTCGCCTCGGGCAACGTCGACCTCGTCATCGCGGGAATGACCCCGAGCGAGGAGCGGCGGCAAAACGTCGACTTTTCGGACATCTACTACTTCGCCGAACACGGCGTCATGATCCGCAAGGAAGACGCCTCGAAATACGGAAGCGACGCCACCGCGCTCAAGGACCGCATGATCGGAGCGCAACGGGGCGCGATTCAGGTCTCGCTCGCGAAGACGCGCATCAAGGGCGTTTCCGAGGAAAACGTCGAGGCCACGCACGCCCAGGTCAAGGAACTCGGCAAGCTTCCCGACCTCGTCATGGAACTGAAGAATTCCAAGATCGACGCCGTCGTTGCAGAGCTTCCCGTCGCCAAGGCATACCTCGGCGCCAACGCGGACCTGACGCTCGCCTCCTATACCTTCAAGGATGACGACGGGGGCTCGGCCGTCGCAGTCAAGAAGGGCGAGGCGTCCCTCCTCGCGAAGGTCAACGAGACCGTCGGTCGCCTGAAGGCCTCAGGCGCCGTCGACGGCTTCGTCGCCGACGCGAGCGAGCTCGTGGAGTACTGACGCCTTTGAACGGGGCGGAAATTGCGGTATAGTGTGGCGGTATGACCGTCCTTACCGTACCGAAATCCCGCCCCGTCGCGGCGTCCCGGACGCCGCTGACGCGGACGGCCATAACAGCACCGTTGCTCGCCGTCCTGCTTTTCGCCTCGCAATCATGCTCCACCCTGCCCCCACCCACGGGCAACGGGCTCGCGCGCCCGCCGTCGGAGGAACGACTGAACCTTCCGGACCGCGACGGGGAAGACGTCAACGGCACCCTGCCTCCGAGGATTTACGTCAAAACGAGAACGCAGTCGTTCAACTCCTACCACCAATACGCCATCCGCGACGGCAAAATCTGGTACAAGACGCTCGACGGAACGAGGGGTCCCCCGGACTGGAGCCTCTTCGGGAAGACAGGCTTGCCCGAAAACCGGAAAAAGAAGGACTTCGCGCCGGTCGACCGCGTCGTGGAACTCTCCGCGGACGCCGACGAACTCGTCGTCCTTTCCCGCGAGGGCAGATTTTACCGCATAAGCTTCGACAAGGTCTATTCGCGCAAGGACAACGTCTGGTTCGACGCGCACGGATGGCCCGAACTCGGCGAGATGACGCTCGACGCGCGCACCATGGGTAACCTCGCGTGGGCGGTCGGAAAGCGTAACGCGCACGTCCTCTACTACGAGGACGTTTTCGGCAACGAACACCATTACGGCACCATGGGCATCTCCTCGACGTACGTCCTGCTCGGGGACGGTCAGGAAATCGTGTACGAGGACACCGGGCTCCCCACGGACTTCAGCCACAACATACGCGGCCCCGAGAGCGGCGCGTTCCGAGCGGTCGCTCTTTCGGCGAGCGCCTCGACGGTCTTTCTCATCGGCGAGGCGGGCGAAACGTACACGCGTCTCGCCGACTTCGACACGATCGGGAGCGACCCCATGTTCTTCAAGTACACCTACGAGCCCTACTCGTCGGACCTCGCGGGAACCGACTACCGCTCCAACTTCACCCCCTGGGGACTTCCATCCGAGGGGTGGAGAAAGCAGCCGCCCCTGCCCCTGGCGGGCAAGGCGCGCGCGAGCCGGCGCATCACGATACTGCAAAACGGGCACGGCAACCGCGCGCGCGAGCTTCGCGTCGCGGGCCTCGACGCGGCGGGAACCGCCGGTTATTGGTCGAAGGGGATATTCGCCGACCGTTGGGAGTTCGTTCCGGCGAAACTCCGCCTTGCCGAAAGCGACCTTCTCGATCCGCGCGTCGTCCCGACCGGAACGGCCGGGCGCGGAACCGGCGACGGGCGGAGATACGCGGGAAGGCTGTGGGACGGAGGCGTCCCCCTCGACGAATGGAAATTCGAGATACCGGATTTTTCGATACTGGAGGGTTCCTGCGAACTCGTCGCGAGCCGCAAGGGCGAAAGGGCGAGCGTCATCCTCCATCCGGTCGAGGTATGGACCTTCCTGAAACGGGACCGGCCGGGGCGAGACGGAACGCCAAAGCCGTATTTCGTCACCATCGAGGTTCCGACGGACGCGGCGGCGGGCGCGTCGGCGGAATTCCGCAAGGCCTTCAACGCCCTCTTCTCGAACCATCACCGCAAGCTCTTCCGGTTTTCCATGGAGGCTACCACCGAGTATATCCTCATCGAGCCGAAGGGAACCGGGCCGCACGGCAAGCACCTTCTCCTCACGTCCGGGGAGGGAGAATCGCTGAGACCGTTCGCCCACCGCGTCGCCTGGGCGAGCCGTCTCGAGGAATTCGCCGAGTTCGGATCTCCGGAGCTCTCGCTCGGAACGAAACGGACGCTCTCGGGCGGGGACATCGCGGCCCTGAGGTCCAGGATCGCGAACAACGAACGGCTCGAACGGGAACTCGCCGGGAGGATCGCCGAATTCACGCGCCTGAGAAACACCATGGGCCGATCGCGGGTCGCCTACTCCGCCTTCCACGCTCTCGCCCACGCCACGCAGCTGTTCCGCGTCGACTTTCCGAAGGTCTACACGTTGACGCGCTTCGGCAACGAGATATTCGCGAGCAACAACGCGACGGTCAACGCCGTCGCCACCTCGAGGATATGGATAGACGAAAAACTCCTCGAGCTCGTCGAGCTGAGGCTCGACGCCTACCGCGACGCGGCGGCCCGCCTCGCGCGGGGAAGGGAGAGCGTGACCCTACCCGGGAACTACGCCGACGACCTGCGGGGATACTGGGAGATCGCGGGACTTCCGACGGCCGCGGCGGGCCGTTCGGTCGCGGCGACGAACGGAAAGGAATCGTTCGTCGCCAAGATCTCGGACGAGCCGGTGCTCAACGGTTTTCCGGGATGGATACTCGAGATGGGCGGAGGCGCCTGTACCTTTCTCGTGGAGGCGAAAAAGGCCGCGAGCGTCATTTCCTCCCGCCGCGGCAGCCCGTCTCCCTCGCGCCCCCTGAAGATGAAGGGCCTCGTGCATCTCGTCGCAGCGGAATCGTCGAGCGAGGCGAAACGCGCGTACGACGCCTTCGTCGACCCGTACGTAATAGACGGAGGGATGCCCTGCGACATCCGGTGGGACGGCAAGACGCTCACGATCGAAAAGCGCTCCCGCGTGTTCGGTACCCTCACCTATTTTTCGGGAACCTCGGCCGGCGCGGTTCAGTAAATTTCCCTATGTACCGCGGCGCCGAGCGGCGTCATGGTATCCCGAGGAGTACGAAATGAAGACAACCATGACGGTCGCGACGCTTGCCGGCGCGACGCTTGTCGCGGCGACGATCGCCGCCGCGTCTCTGACGCTCTCGTGTTGCGCCTCGACGGACGCGACGACGGGCGCGACACCCGTAAAGCCGGCGCGATCCGACGCCGCCGCGGACGGAAACGGAAACAAGACGCTCTCCGGGGCCTATAGGGACTTTTTCCCGATCGGCGCCGCGGTCGCCGCGGGCGAATACGGATTCGATTCCCTCGAGAAATATCCGCCGGAACTGCTGGCGGAATACGGCTCGCTCACGGCGGAAAACGCCATGAAGCCCGTCGTCGTGCAGCCGCGGCGCGGATCGTTTTCGTGGAAGGCCGCCGACGCGATCGCGGAGTACGCGCGCGCGAACGGGATGCGCGTGCGCGGCCATACGCTCGTGTGGCACAACCAGAGCCCGACGTGGATGTTCAAGAATTCCGGCTCGGTCGAGGAGCGGCGGGACTGGGCGCGCGAGGTGCTGCGCGAGCACATGACCGCCGTCATGACGCGCTACAAGGGAACGGTTTATTGCTGGGACGTCGTGAACGAGGCGATCGCCGACAACACGGGCAAGTCGATTTACCGGACGGACTCGCCCTGGTACAAAATGTGGGGAGACGCGACGTACGTGCGCGAGGCCTTCGCGATCGCCCGATCGATCGACCCGGACGCTCTCCTCTTTTACAACGATTACGGCATGGACAATTCCGCGAAACGCGAGCGCGTGCTCGAGATGATAGAGGAACAGCATCTGGTCGCTGACGGGCTCATCGACGGCATCGGCCTCCAGGGCCACTGGACTGTCGAGTGGCCCTCGTCCGAGGAACTTCAGGACGCGATCGACGAACTGTCCGCGACGGGACTCACGCTCCATATCACCGAGCTCGACATCACCTGTCCGGCGGACAAGCGCGACCGGCTCGCGGACCGCTACGACGAGATCTTCACGCGACTGCGCAAGAACGCGCGGAAGGTCACGAGCGTGACCTTCTGGGGCGTCGCCGACGACCATACCTGGCTCAACGATTTCAGGGGTTTCAAGAACTACCCCTTCCTCTTCGACGAGCGGCACGAGCCGAAAAAGGCCTACTACCGCGTCCGCGACTTTTAGGGCAGATACGTCTTTCCGCAGAGGAATCGGTCGATTTCCCGGGCGGCGGCGCGGCCCTCGTTGATGGCCCACACGACGAGCGACTGGCCGCGCCGGGCGTCGCCGGCGGCGAAGACCTTGTGCGTGCCGGTCGCGAAGGCGCCGTACGCCGCCTTCGCGTTCCCGCGCCCGTCCGTTTCGACGCCGAAATCCGAAAGGAGCCCGGGCTCGGGACCGAGAAAGCCGAGTGCGAGGAACACGAGATCCGCCTCGAAATATTCCTCGGTTCCCGCGAGCTCTTCCATGACGAACTGGCCCGCGGCGTTCTTCTTCCATTCGACGCGTACCGTACGCACGCCCTTCACGTTGCCCGCGCCGTCGTCGACGAATTCCTTCGTGGAGATGCAGTATTCGCGCGGGTCGCGCCCGAACGCGTGGATCGCCTCCGCGTGACCGTAGTCGACCTTGAGCGTCCTGGGGTAGGTGGGCCAGGGCATGTCGGCCGTCCGGGACTCGGGGGGCTTCGGCAACAGCTCGAAATTCACGACGCCCGCGCACCCGTGCCTGATTGAGGTGCCGAGGCAGTCGTTGCCCGTGTCTCCGCCGCCGATCACGACGACCTTCTTTCCCTTCGCGTCGATTTTCCTGCCGTCCGAGAAGGCGGAGTCGAGGAGGCTCTTCGTGTTCGCGGTCAGGAAGTCCATCGCGAAGTGTATGCCCGAAAGCTGCCTTCCGGGCACGGCGAGGTCGCGCGGCCGCGTCGAGCCGGTCGAGACGAGCACGGCGTCGAAGTCCTCCATGAGGCGGGCGGCCGGCACGTCGACGCCGACCTCGGTGGAGGTGCGGAACTCGACTCCCTCGGCCTCCATGACGCCGATCCTTTTCATGACGAGACCCTTGTCGAGCTTCATGTTCGGGATGCCGTACATCAATAGCCCGCCGGGCCGGTCGGCCCGCTCGAATACCGTGACGCGGTGTCCCGCGCGGTTCAGCTGGTCGGCGGCGGCGAGGCCCGCGGGGCCGGAGCCGATTACCGCGACGCTCTTGCCCGTGCGCGATTCGGGGGGAATCGGTTCCATCCATCCGTTGTCCCAGGCGTTGTCCGCTATCCAGCACTCGTTGTCCTTGATGGTGACGGGGTCCTGGTTGATGCCGAGGACGCAAGCGCCCTCGCACGGCGCCGGGCACACGCGCCCGGTAAACTCCGGGAAGTTGTTCGTCTTTCGCAGGCGGTAAAAGGCCTCGCGGTCGCGGCCCCTGAAGACGAGGTCGTTCCACTCGGGAATGAGATTGTACACGGGACAGCCGTAGCTCGACTGGCAAAACGGCACGCCGCAATCCATGCACCGCGCTCCCTGCTCGACGCGCTCCGCGGGATCGAGCGGAAGGAGAAACTCCTGGAAATCGAGGGAACGAATGTCGGCGGCGCGATACGGAACCTTGCGCCGCGCGTACTCGAGAAATCCGGTAACCTTACCCATTGACGGCCTCCTTTGCGGACAAAACGGCGGCGGATGCGGCGGCGCCCGAGAACCGGGCCTTCGCCTCGAGGACCTTCCGGTAGTCCTCCGGGATCACGCGCACGAAGTACTCGCGCTCCTTGTTCCAGTTCGCGAGTATGTCCCGCGCGACCTCGGAGCCCGTGAACCGCTGATGGCGGTCGATCATCTCCTTCAATTCCCCGTATTCGCCCTCCGGGATCGTCTCGAGCGCGACCATCCCCCTGTTGCAGTTGTTCGCGAGCTTGCCTTCGGGATCGTAGACCCAGGCGATGCCGCCCGACATTCCGGCCGCGAAGTTGCGCCCGGTTTGCCCGAGGATCGCGACGCGCCCGCCGGTCATGTACTCGCAGGCGTGGTCGCCCGCGCCCTCGACGACGACGCGCGCCCCGGAGTTGCGCACGCAGAAGCGCTCCGCCGCGACTCCCCGGATGAAGCCTTCGCCGGAGGTCGCCCCGTAAAAGGCGACGTTGCCGACGATGACGTTGTCCGACGCGCGGAACCGCGCGCGCTCGGGAGGGGCGATAACGATCCTGCCTCCCGAAAGTCCCTTGCCGACGTAGTCGTTCGCGTCGCCGGAGAGCCTGAACTCGACGCCGCCCGAAAGCCAGGCGCCGAAGCTCTGCCCGGCGGTTCCCGTAAAGCGCGCGCGTATCGTTCCCTCGGCGAGTCCCGCGTTCCCGCGGACGAGGGCGATCTCGTGGCTCAGCATCGTGCCGACCGCGCGATCGGTGTTCTTGATCTTTTCCTCGAAGTCGACGGGCGTGCCCGACTTAATGGCGACGGCGCACCGCTCGATGAGGCGCCTGTCCATCACGCCCGCGATGCCGTGGTCCTGCCGCATCGTGTTGTAGAGCGCCGATTCGGGGTTCCCCCTGAGAGGCGGGACGAGGAGCGCCGAGAGGTCGACGAGCCGGCTCTTCTCGGTGCGCACGGCGAAGTCCTCCTCGAGGAGGTCCACGCGCCCGACGAGCTCGTTCCACGTGCGCGCGCCGAGCGAGGCCATGATCGCCCGCAAGTCCTCGGCGAGATACGTGAAGAAGGCGACGACGTACTCGGGCTTGCCCGCGAAGCGGCCGCGCAGCCGCTCGTCCTGGGTCGCGATCCCGACGGGACAGGTATTGTTGTGGCACTTGCGCATCATGACGCACCCGAGGGTGATGAGGGGGGCCGTCGAGAAGCCGCATTCCTCCGCGCCGAGCATCGCGGCGATCGCGACGTCGCGCGCGGTCTTGAGCTGGCCGTCCGTCTGCAGGATGACGCGCGAGCGGAGGTCGTTCATGACGAGCGTCTGGTGCGTCTCGGCGATGCCGAGCTCCCACGGAAGGCCCGCGTTCTTTACTCCCGTAAGCGGGGAAGCGCCGGTTCCGCCGTCGTGTCCCGACACGAGTATGTGGTCCGCGTGGCCCTTGGCGACGCCGGCGGCGATAGTGCCGACGCCGACCTCGCTGACGAGCTTGACCGATATGCGCGCGCCCGGGTTCGCGTTCTTGAGGTCGAAGATGAGCTCGGCGAGATCCTCGATCGAGTAGATATCGTGGTGCGGCGGCGGGCTGATGAGCCCCACGCCGGGAGTCGAGTGCCGGGTCTTCGCGATGTATTCGTCGACCTTGTGACCGGGGAGCTCGCCTCCCTCGCCGGGCTTCGCGCCCTGGGCCATCTTGATCTGTATCTCGTCCGCGTTCGTAAGGTACTCGATCGTGACGCCGAAGCGGCCCGAGGCGACCTGCTTGATGGCGGAACGCCTCGAGTCGCCGTTCGCCTCGGGTTTGAAGCGCGCGGGGTCCTCGCCGCCCTCCCCGGTGTTGCTCTTTCCGCCGAGGCGGTTCATGGCCACGGCGAGCGTCTGGTGCGCCTCGAGGGAGATGGAGCCGTAGCTCATGGCCCCGGTGACGAACCTCTTTACTATGGACGATACGGGCTCGACTTCCTCCAACGGCACGGGCGTAATCGGCCGGCCGGCGGCGTCGACGCCCTCGCGGAACTTGAGGAGGCCCCGGATGGTGGACTGTTCGGTCGAACGCGCGTTTTGCCGGACGGAGAACCGGTCCCACGCGGCGCGGTCGCCCTGCCGACACGCGATCTGTAGGTCGGCTATCGACTCGGGGTCCCACATGTGCTTCTCTCCGCCCGTACGGACGTGGAAGTCGCCGGAGCTATTCCACTCGTCGAATGGATTGACCTCGCGGTCGGGCCAGGCGTCCGCGTGGCGCCCGGCGATCTCGCGCTCGAGGGACGCGAAGTCCGCTCCGCCGATGCGACTCGAGGTTCCGGCGAAACAGCGATCCACGACCTCGCGGCCGAGACCGACGGCCTCGAAAACCTGCGCGCCCTTGTAGGACTCGAGCGTCGAAATGCCCATCTTGCCGAATACCTTTCGCATGCCCTTGGCGACCGCCTTCACGTACCGGTCCTCGACTTCCTTCTTCGGGAATCGCTTCGAGAAGGATCCGTCGGCGTCGAGACGCCACAAGGTCTCGAAGGCGAGCCAGGGATTGACGGCGTCGCAGCCGAAGCCGACGAGCGAGCAGAAGTGGTGGATCTCGCGCGGCTCGCCCGACTCGAGGACGATGCCGATCTGGGTCCTGCGCGACTCGCGCACGAGATGCTGATGGACGGCGCCGACGGCGAGCAGCGCCGGAATCGGCGCGCGCTCGGAGCCCACGGCCCGGTCGGAAAGGATGATGATCTGGTATCCGTCGTCGATCGCCCGGTCGGCCTCCCGCTCGAGGCGCGAGAGGGCCTCGACGAGGGCGGTCCCGCCGGCGACACCGGCCGCTTGGGCGCCGTCGGCGTTGCCGTCGGCGTTGCCGTCGGCGTTGCCGGTCGCGAGTTCGAATGTCGCGTCGATGACGCGGCTCTTCCATCCGCGCCCGTCGAGGGCCTTCAGCGCGGCGAGCTCGGAGTTCGTCAGCACGGGGTAATGGATTCTCAGGCGATGGCAATGGCTCTCGAGGGGCTCGAGCAGGTTTCGCTCCGGGCCGATGTAGGACTCCATGCTCATGATGATGTCCTCGCGGATCGAGTCGATCGGGGGATTCGTCACCTGGGCGAACAGCTCCTTGAAATAGTCGTACACGAGGCGCGGCTTCTTCGAGAGGACGGCGAGCGGCGCGTCGTTGCCCATCGAGCCGAGGGCCTCCTGGGCGTTCTCTACCATGGGCTTGAGGAGCATGTTGACGGTCTCGAGGGTGTACCCGAAGTCGCGGAGGAGCCGCTTGTACCCGGCCTCGTCGGGAGCGGGAAGTTCCGCGCCCGCCGAAAGGGAGCCGAGGTGGATAACCTGGTTCTCGAGCCACCGCCCGTACGGCCGCGCGGAGGTGATCGCCGACTTGATCTCCTCGTCGCCGACGATGCGCCCCTTCGTGAAATCGACGAGGAACATCTTGCCGGGCTGGAGGCGCGTCTTCTTGACGATGCGCGCGGGGTCGATCTCGAGCACGCCCACCTCGCTCGCCATGATGACCATGTCGTCGTCGGTGACGTAGATGCGGCTCGGCCTGAGTCCGTTGCGGTCGAGCACGGCGCCGATGACGGTGCCGTCGGTGAAGGAGATGGACGCGGGACCGTCCCAGGGCTCCATCATCGAGCTCGCGTATTCGTAGAAGGCGCGCTTCTCGGCGCTCATCGCGCGGTGGTTTTCCCACGCCTCCGGGATCATCATCATGACCGCCTCGGGAAGGCTACGCCCTCCCATGAGGAGGAGCTCGAGGACGTTGTCGAAGCTGCCCGAGTCGGAAAGGTCGGGTTCGTTGACGGGAAAGGCGGAGGCGAGCTCGGGGCCGAAAAGGGCGCTTTCGAGGAGCCCCTGGCGGGAGAGCATCTTGTTCACGTTGCCGCGCAGGGTGTTGATCTCGCCGTTGTGGGCCATGCAGCGAAGGGGCTGCGCGCGGTCCCAGGACGGGAAGGTGTTCGTGGAAAAGCGGGAGTGCACCATCGCGAGGTGGGAGATATAGTCGGGATCGGAGAGGTCGGGGAAATAGTCCATGAGCTGGTCGGCGGAGAGCATTCCCTTGTAGACCATCACGCGGCACGACAGGCTCGAGACGTAGAAATGGCTTTCGCTGTCATGCTCGCTTCCGCGCAGGAGGTGCGTCGCGCGCTTCCTGATGACGAAGAGCTTGCGGTCGAAGGCCGCGGGGGACATCGGCGCGAAGCCGGAGCCGGCGCTTCCCATCGCCTCGACGAAGAGCATCTCCATGACGGGCTCGCTCGCGCGGGCCGACGGGCCCAGGCGTGAGTTCTCGACGGGCACGCGCCGCCACCCGAGGCAGATTTGCCCCGCCTCGGCGACGATCCGCTCGACCGCGGTCTTGCACTCGTCGCGCCTCGCCTCGTCGACCGGCAAAAAGACGATACCCGCGGCGTAGCTTCCTTCGGCCGGAAGGACGAGGCCGGAATCCCGGGCGGCGGCCTTCCGCAGGAATTTGTCGGGAAGGGCGGTCAGGATGCCCGCGCCGTCGCCGGTGTTTTCCTCGGCTCCTCGCGCGCCGCGATGGTCCATCCGGCAGAGTATGTGATTCGCGTCTTCTATTATTGAGTGGGTACGTATTCCCTTGATGTTGGCCAGGAACCCGACGCCGCAGTTTTCGTGCTCAAAGGCGGGGTCATACAGGCCGTGGCTTCCGGGACGTGTGGTAAAAGGCATCTTTGTCTCCTCTCAACTGGTACCCGGGCAAAATGAACCGGGAATACTTCGACCAATTCCGTGGAAAGAACGCCTTTGCTCTTATCGTCGGATCGTACGTGCGAGTGTACTGTGTACCGAATCGACCCTCTTTGTCCAGTATCCGATGGGGGGAAAACGGGGTTTTTCTGAATAATTATGCAAAAACGCGAGGGTTTATGCATAAATAGCCGTGGTATTCTCCTTCCACAAATCACCCTTCCCGGGCTATACTGTGCGAGAAATGAACTTTACTTTCCTGTACAAGTACTGGCCCTACTACCTGATCGGGGCGAAAAACACGATCATCCTCGCCGCCTTCGCGGTGGTCTTCGGCACGTGCATCGGCCTCGTCCTGGCCATTTGCCGCGTCAGCACGAACCGGCCCGCCCGCCTCCTCGCGACGGCCTACGTCGAGTTCATACGCGGCACGCCGCTGCTCGTCCAGCTCTTCATCATCTACTACGGGCTCAGGGCTATCGGCATCGCGTTTCCCGACATCCCCTTCATGACCGGACTCCTGGGGATCAACTTCGCGGACTTCATGGCCGGGGTCATCACTATGGGGATCAACTCGGGCGCCTACGTCTGCGAGATATTCCGCTCGGGGATCCAGTCGATCGACAAGGGCCAAACCGAGGCGGCCCGTTCGCTCGGGCTTTCCTGGACCCGGACGCTGCGATTCATCATCGTGCCGCAGGCGATACGGAACGTCCTGCCGACCCTCGGCAACGAGTTCGTCGTCGTCATCAAGGAATCCTCGATCGTCTCGATAATCGGGATCGCCGACCTCATGTACAAGGCGAACACCGTGCGCGGAAACACCTTCCAGCCCTTCGAACCGCTGCTCGTGGCGGCCCTCGTCTATTTCCTGCTCACCTTCCCGCTGTCGAAATTCCTCGCCCATGTCGAACGGAGGATGAGAAACCATGACTGACGCGACGCGCATCATAGAGGTGAGGGGCCTGCACAAGCGGTTCGGCAGGCTCGAGGTCCTCAAGGGGATCGACGAACACGTTTCCCGGGGCGAGGTTATCGTCGTCGTCGGCCCGTCGGGCTCCGGCAAGAGCACCTTCCTCCGCTGCCTCAATTTGCTCGAGGAGCCGACGTCCGGAAAGATATTCTTCGACGGGGTCGAGATAACCGACAGGGCGAACCGCGCGCGCGGCGGGATCGACCGGCACCGGCGCGACATGGGAATGGTGTTCCAGCACTTCAACCTCTTTCCGCACATGGACGTCCTCGAGAACATCGTCCTCAGCCCGATGCGGGTAAAGGGAGAAAGCCGCGCGGAGGCCGAGGGGCACGCGCGCGACCTCCTTGACCAGGTCGGCCTCGTCGACAAGATACACGCCCACCCGGCCCAGCTCTCGGGCGGTCAAAAGCAGCGGATCGCCATCGTGCGCGCGCTCGCGATGCGCCCGAAGGTCATGCTCTTCGACGAGCCCACGAGCGCACTCGACCCGGAGATGGTCGGCGAGGTGCTCGGCGTCATCCGCTCGCTCGCCGCGGCCGGCATGACCATGGCCGTCGTCACGCACGAGATGCGCTTCGCGCGCGAGGTCGGCTCGCGCGTCCTTTTCATGGACGAGGGTGTCATCCTCGAGCAGGGAACGCCCGAGCGCCTTTTCGGCGACCCGCAGAACCCGCGGACGAGGGAATTCCTCGCCAAGGTCACCTGATCGCGGAGAGCCCCGTAGCGACGCGCCAAGCCGGCAATCGGCGCGCGACGTGCCGGCAGT
>JAEWMY010000011.1 GCA_023393015.1 Spirochaetota bacterium | reverse complement strand
TACCGTTCCCCGGTAAAGTGGCGACGCGAAAAACCGATGATATACTGAATACGATTCGATCAGGGAAGCAATGCCGGGTATCAAAGAACTTGAGTTTTTCAGGAACGAACTCAGTAATCTCGGGCGGGAACGCGAAGTCGCCGAGGAACGGGGCGAGGCCTATGTGCCGCTGCCGCTTCCGTCGGAGTCTCCGTCGTCCGTCCCGCCTCTCGACGTCGACAACCTGCTCGCGTCGCTCGGCGCCGAAACGCCGGAGCCCGCCGCGCCCGCCGGACAATCGGATTTTGACCAGCTTCTCGCGAATCTCTCGCTTGACTCGTCCGGTTCTCCCGAATTCGACGCCGCTCCCGGGTCCGACGACTCGTCCTTCGCCGTTCCCGAAGACCTGCTCGCGGGCCTTTCCGCCGGCATCGAAGAGGATCGCGCGTCGGCGGACGACTTCGCGGTTCCCGATTTTACCGATGGTACCGAAATCCCCGAAATTCCCGAAGTCGCCGAGGTTCCCGAAGACGTCGTCGAGGATGTCCTCGAAGAGCCCGTCGAGATGGCGGAGTTGGAGTCCGATACGGCGCCAACGACAGAGACCGGGGCCACGGGCGATTCGTCCGCCGTCGCGGACGACGCGATCGCCGGTCTCGACGCCCTGCTCGCCGCGGGGCTCCCCTCCCTAGACGACATACCCTCTACGGAGGGTGAATCCTTCGGCGTTCCGGACTTGAGCGGCTTCAACTTCCCCGCTGACGAAACCGGGGGTACCGCCGCCTCGGGAAATGTCGACGATGCCGGCGATGCCGGCGGCAGGGGCTTCGGTATCCCCGACTTTTCCCTTCCCGAGATGGATTCCTTCGGCGCCTCGCCGTCCGCCGCCGACGCTCCCGCTTTCGACGTTCCCGCTTTCGACGCGCCCGACTTCGGCGGCCGGGGCGCCGCCGAAGAGGCGGGTGAAACCGCTCCGTTCGAAATCGATATTACCCCCATCAGCGACGAGTACGCGGGACCCACCACGGGAACGGGATTGGATAGCCTGGGCGACTTCGACGCGGAAGCGCCGACGCAGGGACCCGCGGTTGACGGCCCTGTCGCCCCGAATCCCTTCGGCGACGCCTTTTCCGACTTTTCCGTTCCCGACGACCTGTCGATCCCGGCCGCGGAAGGCGCGGACGCGGCGGCCGTCGACGGCTTTGACGGTTTCAGTCTCGACGAGGACTTCCTCAAGGCGGGGTCTGGCGCGGGCGCCGAGGATGACTTCCACATCCCCGGATTCTCCGATTTTACCTCGGCGCAAGCCCGCGTCTCCGTACCGGAATTCTCCTTCGAGTCGGAAGGACCGCGCAAGTCCGGAAAGAAGGAGGTCCCCCTCAAGATATCCGAGGAGGATTTCCGCAAGCTCTTCGACATTCTCGCGAAATTCCCGCTGAACGTCCGGATCGCCGTCGAGGAGTACGTCTCGGGCGAGGAGGGAACCGAGCTCAAGAAGATGGAGCTCGTGCATTCCGTTCTTACCGGGGTGTCAGTCCGTAAAATCGCCAGGACCCTCGAGGGCATCCTCGACCGCTCCATTCCGGTCCCGAAGGATTTCGAGAAGAAGACGGTCGCCGAATACGAGCTCGAGAAGTCCTCGCTCAGGTACGTGTTCGTCAACCGCATCCTCCCGATCGCCGTCATGAGCTTCGTCATCACCGTGCTTACGGCTTGCACCGTCTACCTGTCATGGCAGTTTATCTACCGGCCGCTCGCGGCCGAGGGCCTGTACAAGCGCGGCTATGCCGCCATCGAGGACGCGCGGTATACGCAGTCGACGGCCCTGTTCGACCAGGCCGTAAAGGTGTGGGAAAAAAAGAAGTGGTATTTCCGGTACGCCCGCGCGTATCGCGGAAAGAAGCAATACCTGCTCGCCGAGACGATGTACGAGCGCCTGCTCGCGCGGTATGACAACGATCTCGCGGGCGGGCTTGAGTACGCCGAGATGCTGAGCCTCGAGCTGAGGAATTTCGAGAAGGCCGAAACCGTGCTTCGGCGTCGCGTGCTCGACCATCACGTCAACAACCGCGACGGGCTCCTGCTTCTCGGCGACAACTTCCTCGAATGGGCCGACGAAGACCCGTCGAAGTACGAGAGCGCCCGCGCGACGTACGCGGTTCTCATCGAGTTATACGGCGACAAGGATCTCTACCTCTCCCGGATGATGCGGTATTTCATCCGGATAGACAACCTCGCCGAGGTCCTGCCCCTGAAGGAACGGCTGACGAGGCGCGGCTCCGGGCTCGAGCCCGCCGATCTCGTGGAGCTCGGCGGATACCTCCTCGAGAAACGGTATCTTCCGAAACCCGGCGAAAGCGAGGCCCTGCGCGCCGCCATCGAGGACGTCCGAGCCCTGCTCGAGCGCGCGATCAAGGTCGCGGGAACCGTCCCCGAGGCTCATTACAACATGGGCCGGTTCTTCGTGTTCAACTATAAAAACGATCTCGCCTCGACCGCGCTCAGCGAGTCCCTGCGACTCTTCGAGACCGCCGAGCCCATGAATCCCCGGCGGATGCTTACCAGGATCGACGCCTACCGTCTTCTCGGCGAGATCCGCGCCGAGGACATGGAGTATCTCAAGGCGGGGACTCTCTACGCCGAGGGAATCAGTCTCTACGAGGAGCAACGGGCGAACCGCGCCGTGCGGCAGGCCCCCCGCGTGGGCGTCCTCTACGCTGACTACGCCGACATCGCGTACTTCGTCTCGAACCGCCTCGACGAGGCGCTCGCGCTCTACGAGCGGGCCGTCGCCGAACTCAACGACACCCCGTCGATCCGCTACCGGATCGGTTATATCCGCTATCAGGGGCAGGACTATCTCGGGGCCATGGACGCCTTCGGTATCGCGTACGCGCGTAGTCCCGCCGACCGGAATCTCGCGTTCGGGTACGCGAACGCCCTCTTCCGCCGGGGCGACGTCTTCGCCGCGCAGGGCCATTACGAGCGGCTCATGGAGACGCTCGAGGCCGAGCGGATCCGCAAGGGAATCATCTTCCCGCAAGCCCGGATAGATCACGGCGAGTTCGTCGAGCTTTACATGAAGACGGCGAATAACCTCGGGGTTACCCTGAGCCGCCTGTCCGAACGAACCGGCGATTCCCGCAAGAACGCGCGCGCCCTCGTGCTGATTTCCGACGCGGCACGGGCATGGGATACCCTCACGAGAAACCCGGATACCATGATTCGCCTCAAACCTCCGCACGACAAGAACCTTCCGTTCATGAACGTGCGGTATATCACCAAGTCAGGCGAGGCGTATTCGAGCGAGATATTCACCGATATCCCGCGGACCATGGAAAACGAGCGAGTTTTACGCCAACGAGACGACCGCTGACGACCGCTGACGACCGCTGACGACCGCTGACGGACCGTGCCGGGTCGCCGGCGTCCGTCTTGCACTTTTCGCCCACTGTTGTTATAGTAGCCATCTACGGTTCGTCCGGCGGCCCCCCCGCGGTCTTTTTTGGACGTTTACCTCGGCGGTAGAGTGCGGCGGAAGCCGCCTGACCGACTGACGCGATCTTTTTTTGGACGTTTAACTCAGCGGTAGAGTGCTACCTTCACACGGTAGAAGTCACTGGTTCAAATCCAGTAACGTCCAAAAAAAGATCGCCGCGTCATTCCTTCTCGCATAACCCGATACAGCCGGCTTCCGCGCTTCACACGGTAGCGACCCGGGAAACGGGTCGCCAGTCACTGGTTCAAATCCAGTAACGTCCAAAAAAAGATCGCCGCGTCATTCCTTCTCGCATAACCCGATACAGCCGGCTTCCGCGCTTCACACGGTAGCGACCCGGGAAACGGGTCGCCAGGACCCGGTGCGGAACATCCGTTACTGTGGTATACTCGTCGTCGATGAAAGGCGAGTTCATGGGCTTACTCTCGGATTTCAGGTATCGGAAGATTTCTCATACGGCCACGGTGAACGACCTTCTGAAGGAATTCTTCCGGAAATCCATCCATATCTGTTCGTCGATCGTTCCGGTATTCGCCGTCCGCAGTCACTCTTGGACCGTCACGACCCTGTCATTCGTCATCGCCGCGTACATCGTATGCGAATACCTTCGCATGGCCGGCTCGCCCATTCCCGTCATTTCGAGGATTACCGCCTACGCGTCCCGAAAGCGCGACGAGGGCCGTTTCGTGCTCGGCCCGGTCACGATGGGACTCGGCGTCCTGTTCGCCCTGCTCGTCCTGCCGCCCGACGCGGCGCGAGTCGGGATATTCGCCCTCGCCTTCGGCGACGGCATCGCGAGCCTCGCCGGAAAGCTCTACGGGCGGATCAAGATTCCCGGCGCGCGCGGCAAGACGTTCGAGGGCAGCGCCGCCTGTTTTCTCGCAGTATACGCATCCTCGTTCGCGGTACTGCATAATCCGCTGCGATCGCTCGAGGTCGCCCTCGCCGCGATGCTCATCGAGATGTTTCCGCTGAAGGATTACGACAACATGATCATCCCGCTCGCGATCGGGTCGATCGCGTACCTGCTGGGCTGAGACCCGTCCGCCTTTCGGTCCGCGGAGGTCATTGCCACAGGTAGTAGCGGTGGATCCGGTTCAGGTATTGCCATCCCCCCGCGAACAACAAGAAGCCGCCCGCCCCGAGAAAGGCCCATGAATCGCAGTACGAGAGGATCGCGTATCCCGACAGGAAGGACAGAAGCGCGAGGCCGGCGGCCGTATAGTCCGACGAGGCGCGCGTCTTGCCCTGGATGAGGTACGAGGCCACCGCGAGAAGCCCGATAGCCGACAGGAATGCCGTGATGGTGACCGAAAAGCCGGGGCGCACGAGGTAATTGGAGAAAAGACGCGTCGCGTTGAACGGGACCGCCGACACGAGACTGAACGACACGAATCCGATCAGAAACACGCTCGCGCCGAGCTGCTGCGCCGTCTGTCCGGTCGTGAATATCACGCTCGCGAGCAGGGACAGGGCCGAGAATACCCGGCAGAAGAGGATCGCGCGCGATACGGCGACGGGCGACGCCACCGCGATCGCGAGCGTTTCGCCGAGCGGAACCAGGATGCGGAGCGCCTCGAGGGACACGGAACAGGCCGCCGCCGCGAAAAAAGTAATCTCGATAGTCTGCGTTTTTTCGAAGGCGAACAGCACGTAAACGAGGCAAAGAAGGGAAAAGAGCGGGAACAAGCCCGCCGAAAGCGCTACCGCCGCGGGGCTGAAGGGCGCCAGGGAGAACGTGTCGAGAAACGCGAAGCCCCTCGGACCGGGTCGGACCGAGGGAAGCGTTCCCTTCAGCGTCATATACGCGATGCTCGCGGACGTGGCAATGACCAGAAAGAGGGAAACGAGTGCGCCGATCCTGATGAAGCGGTTTCGTGCGGCAATGGTCATGCGCGAATGATACCATCAAAATGGCGTTAAGGGAATCTCAAGTAGGCCGGGCTTGCTGTCGATACTTGTGGTAGTAAGCATGAGGGAGACGGGAATGCGAAAGATTGCGACAAGTATATTCATGGCCTTCGTGGCCCTCGCGTTGTACGCCGGGGACGTCGCCACGTTCGTGAACCTCGGGTTTTCCGCGGACGGCGGGACCTTCGCGTTCGGCCAGTACGGATTAACCGACGGCGACTATCGCGCGTACGCGGATATCTATTTCGTCGACGTCGCCAAAAACGACTTCGTGAAAGGCGGCAAATTCTCGGTTCCGCCGTCGTCCGGAACCGCCGGAAAGGACGGTCGCGGTACCTTCGCCTCGCTGCAGAACAAGGCGTCGTCGTTCCTCTCTACCCTTCGCGTCGACAGCTCGTCCGTGGGACGGCCTCTCTTCGTGCAGGCCGAGGACGCGCCTTCCGTCAAGGAACTGTCATTCCGCGATTTCGAACTCGGAAGGGAATTCTCGGTAACCCTGAAGTCCCTCTCCGAGGGCACGGGGCCGGCGGTTCGATCCTCGTTTTATCTCCTGGTAGTCATAAAGGACGCGAACGGCGCCGAGCGCCGGCATACCGTCGGTCTGCCCGGATTCAAGAGAAGCGGCGTAAAGGACTATCAGATACGCCGGATCTTGACCGACCAGTCCGGGAAATCCGTCGTGTTCGTGATCGAGAAGGAACTCGCGGAAACGCGGGGGAATTCGCTTCGCTTCATGGTCGAGACGCTGCGGCTGTAAGCGCATCGTCGACCGAACCGGAAATCTCCCTGAAAAGCTGATACACGAAAGCCCCGTCTTCCGACAGGATCCGCGCCAGGATCCTGTCGTTCTTGAATTTCAGGTCGCGCCAGAGGGACTCGAGCCACAGTGCCTCCGCGTCGTCCCTGAGCGTCGCGTCGTCCGGGGCCGCCCCCCCGTTAACAGAACCCTGAACGAACAGGTACAAGCCCGGCTCGATCGATTCGGCGTCGGCGCCGCCGGACAGGTGCCGCGCGCGCTCCGGCTCCAGCTCCTTCGGGCCGACGAGCGAGCGGTATTCCCGGATCGCCACGGTCCCGTCGGCCGCGGGAGCGGCGTTTCCGTCCCGATCGCGAACCGGCGCGCGTACGGGTCGCTTGAGCTCGAGTACGTGAAAGATTCGTTTCATGCGGGGGATAATAGCAAAAACGCGGGCAAAAAGCGACATGACGGCGATGTATATCCGGAGGCACGAAATGGATATATCGTCGAAAAAGAACGCCGTTCGCGTTTCGTCAATGCCCGCGATCCCGGCGGCGATCGCGATTTCGCTCGCGGTCGCGATAACGGGCGCGTCCTGCGCGCTCGAGCGGGAGATGGTGTCGGTATGGGGGGCGTCGGCCGAGACGCCGAAACTCGCGTCACTGTCCCCGGTAGGACCTTGCGAGCTCGTGGGGACGTTTTCTTCTCCGGTGAGCGTTCGCGAGGCGCGGTGCGTTCCCGAAACCGGAGGCGGTGAGCCGTCGTCCGTCACCATCGCGGATCCCGCGCCCGCGCGGGAGGTGCGGTT
Organism: Spirochaetota bacterium; assembly: GCA_023393015.1. Lineage (GTDB taxonomy): Bacteria > Spirochaetota > Spirochaetia > Treponematales > Treponemataceae > Teretinema. The sequence continues at coordinate 6,071 of JAEWMY010000011.1, read as the reverse complement.
CATCCTCCCGGTCCCGCTCGCGACGGGCGCGCGCGCCGTCCTTTCCGGCACGGTCGAGGACGCGCGCGGAAACACCCTGGCGTTCGCCGTTCCCTTCATCGGGTACAACTCCCGCGTCCCCCGGCTCCTCGTCAACGAGATCAGGACGGGATACGACAAGCCCAAGGTCGAGTATGTCGAACTCGTCTCCCTCGATGACGGAAACCTCGCGGGAGTCGAAATCCACAACGCCATGAACGAAACCGTCCCGCGGTACGTCTTTCCGGCGGCGGAAGTGCGCGCTGGGGATTTTATCGTGCTTCACTTGCGATCGGTCGAGGAGGGTCTCGTCGACGAGACGGGAGCCCCCGACGAGTCCGGCGGGGTCGACGCGCGGCCGACCGCCCGCGATTTTTGGGACACGCAAACGCGCGCGCCGCTGAAGGCGACGAACGTGATAACGGTACGCGCGCGGGCGGGCGGGGAAATACTCGACGCCCTGCTCGTCGCGGAGCCGGGACAGGAGGATTGGCCGAACGACCGGCTTTCCCGCGCCGCGGCGGAGGCCGTCGCGTGCGGCGCGTGGGGCCCGACCGCCCTTGTCGGCGACGCGGCGAGCGCGGCCTATCCCGAAACCATGACGACGACGCGCACCCTCGGACGGAATCCGGCGTCGGGCGACGCGAACGCGGCTACCGATTGGCGCGTGTGCAAGACTGGCGGAAACAGTCCCGGATCGGCGAACGCGACGGTGCCCTGAAGGTCCCCTGACGGCCCTCGTTTGCATATTACCCGTTTTAAGGGTAGTATTGAACCGGAAACGGGAGGCGTTCATGGCAGAATTACTGGCTCCGGCGGGAAATCCGGAGGCCCTCGACGCGGCGGTCAACGAAGGAGCCGACGCGGTCTATCTCGGGCTTAAAAGCTTCAACGCGCGTCTCCGATCGTCCAACTTCGCCTGGTCGCAGTTCGAGGCGGCCGTCGATACCCTGCACAAGAAGGGCAAGAAGATCCTGGTAACCGTGAATACGGTCCTGCAGGAGTCCGAAGCCGAACGGATGTTCCGCTTTCTCGCCTATCTCGCCAAGGTCGGTCCCGACGGGATCATCGTCCAGGATTTCGGCGTCATGAACATGGCGCGGGAGCATTTTCCGTCGCTTCGCGTCCACGCCTCCACCCAGATGAACGTCGCGAGCGCCCGCGCCGCGAACGCGATGAGCCGCGCCGGCGTTTCCCGCGTGGTACTCGCCCGCGAGCTTGGCTTGCCCGAGATTCAGGACATACGCGCGCGAACCTCCTGCGAGCTCGAGGTCTTCGTCCACGGCGCCCTCTGCGTCAGCGAGTCGGGGCTCTGCCTCTTCTCGAGTTATCTCGGCGGAAAGTCCGCTAACCGCGGCATGTGCGCCCAGGCGTGCCGGCGCCTCTATTCGGCCAGCGTCGAAAAGACGGGCCGACAGGGGTATTTCTTCTCGCCCCACGACCTCCAGCTCGTGGACCGCATCCCGGACCTCGTCGCCGCGGGAGTCAACTCCTTCAAGATAGAGGGACGCATGAAGAGCGCCGATTACGTCGGAACGGTCGTCTCGGCGTATCGTCACGTGCTCGACCACTGGGAGACGGACCGCAAGGGCGCGCTCGAGACCGCGCGGAGAATCCTCGCGAACGACTTCGCGCGCGCGAAGACGCGGTATTGGTACGATTCCTCGAGCGCCGAGGGCGTGCTCAATCCCGACCAGGCGGGCGGCACCGGCATCTCCCTCGGGCGCGTCGCGCGCGTGCGCGGCGACGACGGGGAGCGCATGGCTACCCTGACGGGAGGCTCCTACGAGCCCGACGAGGGAGATTCGCTCCGCCTGCACCGAAAGGACGATTCCGCGCGCGAAAGCCACAAGGTAAACCGCGTATCCCTCGAGGGGGCGACGCGCTGGATAGACGTGCCTGACGGATTCGGACCCGGCGACCCGGTATACCTCATCCAGACGAAGGCAATGTCGAGACGGTACCCGCGCGTGCTTCCCGGCGACCTCGCCGCTTTTCGCGGCCAGCCGGGCGCGGAGCGCCTGCCCGAGCTCAAGCTGAGCCCGGCCGCGCCCGCGGCCCCGAAGGCCGGAGTCAAGGGCCACGGCGACCCCGACTTCCCCGAAGGCGTGTACGTGCAAGTGTCGACCATCGACGAACTATTCATGATCCTTACCGACCGGCCCGTCAGGGTTATCGTCGAGCTCAACCAGTCGACCGCCCCCGTTCTCCTCGGCATCCAGGAACCGCCCGCGAACAAGGCGGCCAAGGGACAATCGTCCGTTTTGCCCTTTTCGAAGCGCGAGACGATCGTCTCCCTCGACCCCTTCCTTCCGCAATCCCTCGAGGACGGCCTTTCCACGACCCTCGACGATCTCGTCGAGAACGGGTATTCGCAGTTTGTCGTGAACAATCCCGGACACATCGGCATGTTGCGGAATCGCGGGCTCAAGCTCATAGCGGGACCGTATCTCTACACGTTCAATCGTTGGGCCGTCGACTGGCTCGGCAAGCAGGGCCTTTCTTCGTTCGTGACGCCGATCGAGAACTCGCGCGACAACCTCGAGGCGACCGTCGATCCCGGTTTCCGCTCCCAGCTGTTCGTGACGGTCTTCGCGTATCCGGCTCTCTTCCGGATGCGCTTCAAGCTTCCCTCGTCGTACGACTTCACCTTGTTTTCCGACCGGCAGGGCGGCGTGTTCCGCGCCATCTCCGGAGAGGACGGCTCCTTCGTCGTGCCCGATATTCCCTTCTCGATTATCGAGAAGGCCGCCGCCCTCGACAAGGCGGGCTTCAGGCGGCATATCGTCGACCTCTCACGTTCCTCGATACGCAAGCAGGACTTCCGCGCGGTCATGGACTCGTACCGGAAGGGAGCGCAGCTCGCGGAGTTTTCGCGGTTCAACTGGAAGGACGGTTTCTACGATCCCGACCGGATGGAGGAGCTTCGCGGCATGAACGAGCGCGCCGAAACGGCCCGGGCGTCCGCCCGCGCCCGTCCGACCCGTACGAGCGCGAACCGCGCCGAGGGAAAGGCGCCGACTCGAGGGGAGGGGAAACCCGCGAACCGTGCCGGGGGAAAGCCGGCCGCGCGCGGAGAGGGGAAGCCTTCCGACCGCGGCGAGGGAAAAAGCGCGCCTCGCGGACGCAAGAATCCCGCGCGCCCGGGAGCGCGGGCCGGCAAGAGGCCGAGGCCGGATCGTTAGGATATCGCCGGATTGTCGTCGGGACATGACGGTGGGCGCTTGCCCGCCCCGCCGCTAGTTGAGGGCGCGGACGAGCTCGACGATGTAGAGCTGTACGTAGGCGAGCAGGGCGTCGCGGTTCTTGATTTTCATGAGTCCGGGCGTGTCGACGAGGGTAGTCGCGAGGTTTTCCACCCGGGCCCGGTTGAAACTCGAGGCCTTGATGCTCCGGATAATCCTACGCATGTAATCCCTGACGAGGGAATTGACGTCCTCGGTGAGGTTCGTCTTGATCTGCGGGTCGAGCGTGCGGTTCCACAACTCGAGCTGCGCGGCCATTTCGGCCTCGAGCGTCGATCCCTCGGGGATGAGCCTCCGTTGCACCGCCTCGGCCGCCGCCTTGAGCTCGGCCTTCTTGCGGTCCCGATCCGCGCGCCCGTCGTCGCTTTCCTTCCGCTCGTCCCGCCTCTCTTCGGTTTTCCGTGACGTTTTCGCCTTCGGCGTTCTCGGGCGGTTGAAGAAGGCGATGATCGCCGAGATGACGGGTATCGTGTACCAGAAGGGAAGCATGATCCTGGTGTCGGTGAGGAGCTCCTGCCGGTCGAGCAGGAGAAGGACGCTGAGGGGCAGAACGCGGCCCCGTTCGAAGAGCTTGAAACCGCTGTGCGTCTCGTCGACGGCGCCTTCCATGGCGAGCAGGGACATGAACGAGGCGTTGAGCAGGGCGTGGAGGATCGGTGCCGACGACTTGCACAGCGAGTTGAGCTTCGCCTCGAAATCCGCCTGCGTCTTCATCGCGTTTTCCTGCCGATAGGACCTGAGCAGTTGATACCAGTCCCTCGTCACCTGTTCCTTGATGATCTTGCGCGCCTCGTTGCACAGCCTGATCGACAGGGGAATGACCTTTTCCTTGAGCAGGAAATACCTGGTTTGCGTCTCCGTGCGGAATACGAGGAGAACGGGCAGGGAATCCGGGTTCGACTCCCCCGTTTTCTCCTTGATGAAGGCCTCGAGATCGGTGTTCTTGTACTGTCCGAGCAGGGGCACCCCGCGCGAGTCGGCGAAACGGGTGACGGTCTCCATGTCGAAGTAATACGGCGGCTTCTGGAAGCAGAGTTCGAGGTTTTTGAGCGCGGTTTCGCGCTGGAGGTCCTGTTGGGCCTTGTTGCGGTAAAAGTTGTTGAGATATTCCACGATGAAAACGGCCTGTATCAGCGAGTTCTCCTCGGGGGTCTTCTCGGTTTTTTTGGTGTAATCCTGGCGGATAAAGGAGCACATATAGCTCCAGAAGAGGAAGGTCTCCCCGGAATGCTTGAGCGCCCGCAGGGATTCCGACGGGCGAGTCTGAAACTGGATGAGGGCGTTTTTGATGGTCAGTTCCTTGCCGGGGTTCGCGACCATCATGCGCTTCTGGATATAGTCCTTCGACTCGTCCTTTCGGAGAAAGAAACGGATCTTCGACAGCGCGAGGTCAAGGAGTTTTTCCGGCGATATCGATGCCGGGTATATCATCGGCGGGGTTTCGTCGGGGAAGGTGAGCTGATAGAGATACGCGTTGGTCCGTTCCCCGCCCTCGAGCAAGCCGGCGAAGTCCGTCGTGATGTATATCGGCTTCAAAAAGGCCGACGGAAAGCCCGAGGGAAGCTCCGATGAAAGCGGAAAGGGAACCTCGGGCCGCTCGTCGATGTCGCGATACCGTTGGAGCATCCTGTCTATGTAGTACTGCGGAACGAAGATAATCTTGCGGTTTTTCAGGTCGGACGATACGAAGACCTTGCCCTTGACCTCGAGCTCCTCGAGTTCCTTCAGCACGACGGCCGCGGTATCCTCCAGATAGACCGACAAATCCGGGGCTTCCTGGAGATAATGGCGCGCGTATTTTTGCAGATAGTCGCAAAAGTCCTGGAGTATTACGCTGGGAGAATTCTGCTTGCCGGTGTATATTCTAAGGAGAACGGACAGTTCTGTTGGGGCCGCCATGAGGACAGTGTACAGTATTATCATCCTTTTCTCAATGATTTATTCGGTTTGCGCCCAATCGACGGACGCGCCCGCGACCCCGGCGGGTCTTGCAATACTCGTGGAGGGAACGCTTCCGTCCGTCGGCATTCCGGGATTCGGAAAAAACGCGATTCCCTGTCTTATGGGCGTATATCGACTGGAAAGCGGGCTTGAGGTAACGGCGAGGATAACGCGCGAGCCGCTCGTGTTTCGCGAAGGCCTCTGGAAGGACGCGGACGGATACTCGCGCGCGGTACGGGAAGGCGCCGAGGGCGACGCGATCGTACTCGTCACCGAGAGCGCGGCGGTAATACGGCGCGATTCGGGCGGAAGAGGACGTTGGTATTACGTGATTTCATTCGATCCCGGCATCCCGGTATCCGCGCGCGCGGACTTTATGGACTCGTTCGCTCCGAAGGCCGACGGGTTTATCTCGGCGGCTTCAAATCCCGCGGATATCAGTCTTCCCGCGGTTCTCAGGACGGGAAAAAAACGGTAAACCCGCGCTCCGGGTCATGTTCGACGAACATGACCCGGTTCGCACTTATTTCTGGAAATAAGGATTGATGGGCGCGAACGGAGAAACCTCGGGTGCCGCGGGAGCGACCGGAGCCGGCTTCGGCGCGGCGACGGGCTTCTTCGCGACAGCCTTCTTGGCTGCGGGCTTCTTCGCGACGGCCTTCTTGGCTGCGGGCTTCTTCGCGACAGCCTTTTTGGCGGCGGGCTTCTTCGCGACGGCCTTCTTGGCGGCGGGCTTCTTCGCGACGGCCTTCTTCGCGCCAGCCTTCTTCGCGGCGGGCTTCTTCGCGCCGGCCTTCTTGGCGGCGGGCTTCTTCGCGACAGCCTTCTTCGCGGCGGGCTTCTTCGCGACGGCCTTCTTGGCGGCGG